>NZ_JAQOUE010000001.1:2017500-2690000 GCF_032191465.1 Candidatus Nitronereus thalassa
TCTGACTCTTAAACCGTTTTTCCAAAAGATCATAATTTCTTACCCCTCGAACCCATTTTGGAGTTATCGGAAACTCCTTCCTCGTTTATTGGTATTGATTTATCTTGGCAAGGTCCTTGGTGAACATCCGAGAATACCAATAACGTATCCTCATGGTTCATTTTCTCCGAGGTAACTGGACATGGCAAACGGGGAACACCTTTCTCTGTTAAAGCACGGCGTTTCTTCCTGGAATACCTGGCGAATTAATCACCCAGAGGAACCCGTTGACCTCAGTCATGCATCTCTGAAAGGAATGAGACTCGTCGGCATAAACCTTCAAGGAGCATCACTCCTTCAGGCTGACCTGCGGGGGGCCGACCTCAGTCACGCCAATTTGGCACAAGCCAACCTGACGAGAGTGAATTTCTCAGAAGCACAGTGCCGCGCGATCAACCTCGACCAGGCCATCCTTGTCGGGGCGAATCTTCGACATACCCATTTAGATGATGCCCAGCTCTGGCTTGGGCAATTGGCTTTTGCCAATTTACAAGAGGCGTCGCTCGTCGGAGCCAAAATGGCCAATGTCACTTTGGCGAAAGCCAACCTGACAAACGCAAGTCTCAATGCCGCTGATTTGAGTTTTGCCTTGCTAGGAGAAGCCATTCTGACTGACGCCAATTTAGCCCGCACCAATCTCTGGAAAGCCGATTTAAAAGGGGCACATTTAGAACGTGCCAATTTCCGTTGCGCCAATCTTGAAAAGGCCAATCTCTCACATTGCGTGTTACAAGGCACCAATCTCGCGCGAGCCAACCTGGCCCATGCAAGCTTCTTTCAAGCGTATTTGGTGGCGGCAGATGTGGCGAAAACCAATTTTCACCAAGCGATTCTCGTCGATACCGATTTACGAGGAGTCAATCTTCAAAAAGTGACGGGCGTAAGCGCCGAACAACTTCGGACCGCTCTCACCGATAAATCCACTCACCCACCAAGCCAATGGGCTATCACCGAAAAAGAATGGGACAGGGGGATTGAAGAATCAGCTTGGACGGTGCCCCAACCGATTGGATAAGGCTCACCACTCGTCTCATTCGGGCGGCACGCAATATTGTTTCCCTTTGGCCATGCAGAGGCGATACGCAAAACGCTCGGCCCAAAATTTGAAAGACGGTTCCACATCATCCCAGGAATTCAAAGAACCTTAAAGAGGTTTCCCACTAACGTTAAATTTTCATCCCCACCCTAGAATATAGACTCATTTCGCATCATGAAAGATGATTCCTAAAGCATACCGTTGACCGGAAGTCACAGGGCTCACGCCATGGCGCAGTGATGCACGAAGCATCCCGCGTTTGCCTTGAACCGGACGATCTGAGACGGGAAAGATAATGAGATCGCCAATATGAGGTTTGAGGACAGTTCCACGAGCTTGCTGCCGTGGCCGATTTTCGACGAGTAAAAATTCGCCTCCCTCAAACTCCTGACCGGGTTGACTCAACATCACCATCGCTTGCAAGGGAAACAACGTCGGTCCATAGATATCCCGATGCAGGCAATTAAATCCATTCATTTCATAACGAAGGAGCAATGGTGTTGGCTTCGTCTGCCCCTGACGATGGCATTCTTTTCGGAAGGCACCATGTGTGCGAGGATACCGTTGGGGCTGATTCATCAATTCCATCATGTGATTCGCAATTGGAGCCAGGCGGGTATATAAGTGAGTCCGAAGATGAGCCACGACCGACGGCAACGGATCGGCAAAATAGGCATAGGTCCCTTGGCCAAAGTGATAGCGTGCCATGTCAATTCGCGATCGAAAATATCGATCCTGATCGTACAATTTTGTCAGAGATTGGCAGACTGACGCATGAACAAGATGAGGCACCTGGGCCCACCCGTGAGTATAAAGCGATAGGGATATCGAGGACCAATCTAATCTGGAAAGATCCGGCATTTGATGATGAGTCATGGTCAATTCCGTAAAATCTTGGAGAATCTCCACTAGGGTCAACGAGTCGGTCCAATCTTCCGAGATAGTTGGGAGTCTATCTTCATGATCGATGTTTGCCCCCACTCCGTAACATTTCTGTGATTTTCGTGAACATGTCGTCTAAACCCATATGGCGCAAAGTGTTGTGGTGGTTGGGCATTGCCATATCATTTAACCTCGCCCTCTTTTTGTTCCTTCCCAAAATCGCCTCCTTTTTTGTGGAACGACAATTTGAAGCGTTCGGGCTTAAGAATGTCAACGTCGAGTTGGAATATCCAGGCGTGCGAGAAACGATGATTCCCTTGATCTCTTTCCAAAAGGATATGGGATCTGAAACCGCTTCACTCATAGTGCGCGACCTGACCCTGAAATATGATCTCAGGCAATTATTGCTGGGATTCATCAAGGAAGTTCGAATCGAAAAGCTACGTCTCGATATCACCGGAGTACCAACACAGCCCCCTGCAGCTCCCACAACAAAGAATTCCGTCCAATCAACGACTGCACCTTTGGCTTTATTGTCCACCCCCCTACCCAATCTGCCGTTCGAAATATTTTCCCTCAACCACGCGACCATCTTTCGCGAACAGGCTACTGGGCCGCTTAGGCGAGTCACAATATCCGGTCTTCTGCGGAACGACCAAGGCACCCTCCATGGCACCGTCACATTTCAAGGAACTCAAGGTGACGCCTATACTTTGCAAGCCCATATCAATCCCTTGGGCAAAATAAAGGTCGACCTAAGTACCGGACCGGATAACACGACTCCTCTCTTTGATATGGAATCGTTGATGAATGTACAGAATCCCTCCGGCCTCGAATGGCAAGGCCGAATGACGGCAAATCTGAAACGGGCCTCGCCGTTCCTTGCCCTCCTCATGCCAATAGGACCGGATCTCGAACGGGTCAATGGGTCGATAGAGGTTCAATGGGATGGCTCGACGAATCAGATGGCCTCATTACAGGAGATGCTGCATGACGCCTCCACACGACTTCACAGTACGATCCATGCCCACGTTGAATTACCCGCTTGGGGCACAGTGAGTGAGGATATTTTGCTGAATTTTTCTGGGGAGCTGCATGCCCAATCTACGGAAGTAACATTGGATATTGCCCCAACCTCTTTTATGAAGGCCTTCCTACATACGGATGGATTTCCCTGGCCAGATGCTCTTCCCATTGCCAATTTCAAGGACAGGGAGCCCATACGCCTTCAGTTCCTCGATATCGTTCACGCCCGAATGGTTCTGGATAAGGGAGAGTCCCGGTGGAGCATCGACGGCCCCCTTCAAATCCAATACGGCGGGGAGCCGGCCCCCATCGGGGGAGAAGTCATACTCACCAACGCTTCTGGTCTGTTGTTCGATCCCTTATCGACCGAAGCCAATGCGACCTTTTCACTGTGGGGTTCCCTTCCCAACCTGGAACATCAAACTTCACGAGTACGAGACATTAATTGGATGATGAAAGGACAAACGGCGTTCGCCAATCAGGAGATCCGTGTCACCATAGCCGAGGATTCGTTGGTGAATACAGGAGTGATTCACCTCGCTGAAGGACAAGCCGAGCGAATGGGGTTTCGCCTCGCTCAGCCGACACTCATTCACTATGATTGGCCTTTGCGGCAATGGAAGGTGGAACCCACAACAGCACAGATCATACTTCCTAAAATACAGTGGCGCGATCAATTGATTTCCATTGCCAAGATCTCCCTGGATCTGAAAGAAGCCATAGGAGAAGGCCAGACATGGAACACCACAGGGACGGCGAAACTTCTAGGCGTCAACACGAAGATGAAGAACTTCAGCCCTCCTTCCCTTAATCTCGCCATTGGGTTTGATAGCAGTCCTGAAGAACTCAACGCGGGGCTGGTCGCCGAAACCACGGATAAAACCCTTCGCGCGAAGGGACGCATCGAACACCATCTGCAAACCCACCAAGGCACACTTCAAGCCACGTTCACTCCTGAAACTTTTTCGCCCAACTCAACTACCTTGGCCCATTGGTTTCAACCTTGGCCTCATCCGTTTAATATCACTTCAGGGCAACTTGGCATCTCGATCGCCTGCGGATGGAAACCTTCTTCCCCCGGAGACATTCAAAGCCTAGGCATTACCCGAGGCGACGTGACCCTTGCCCTCAAACACATCGGGGGATTCTATGAAAAGATACTCATTGACAACGTCAACACCACCATCAAAATCATTGGCAACGACTTGAACAACTTCGCTACGCTTTCACCGGCGCATGTAACGATAGGAAGTGTCAATTCAGGGATTAAAGTCACCAACATGGATTTTGGCCTAAATCTCCGATTAGGACAGGGTGATACCGTGCCCATTATCGACGTTGAGAAATTTTCCGCTGAGGCCCTGGGTGGGTACTTATCCAGTACCAGCGTCTATATAGATTGGGCTAGAGGTCCGTCGCTCTTTACCCTCAAACTCGAGAGAATTCATGTGGATCGGCTCTTGCAACTCGAACAACAAAAGGGGCTGGAGGGGACGGGAATTCTTGACGGCGTGGTCCCCATCACCTTGGCTCCTGATTCCATTGAAATACACGACGGCCGAATTGAAGCCCGTGCGCCCGGCGGCGTCATTCACTTCCAACCTTTGGAAGACACGGCGCAGAGCCTCATCAACGCCACCCCGCAAATGGAGATTGTTTTGCAGTCTTTAAAGAATTTCCATTATGATGTTCTCAAGGCTAATGTGAACTATGAAGCTGACGGCACCCTGACTCTGGCCACCAAACTAGAGGGCCGGAATCCCGATCTCAAACAAGGACGACCTATTCATTTTAATTTGAATATCGAAGAAAATATTCCAGCGCTCCTGAAAAGCTTGCGAGTCCTTAAAGGGATTGAAGATAAGATCGAAAAACTTTTCCAAGGACCATTGTTTTAATGCCGACCTACCCTCTTTCGTCGACACAGATTCAAGAGGGAAACCATTCACCCATGAGGATACCCTGCCCATGCACTACATTCTGAGGATAAGCGCGCTGATGGCCTTCGCTATCGTTTGGGCCTGTACCCCACGAGTAGAAGTCGCGCCTCCTGAGAAACCCATCACGATCAACCTCAATGTCAAAATTGATCACGAGGTTCGAGTCAAGGTTGAAAAAGATTTACAGGCGGTGTTTTCGGAAGACAGCAAATTGTTCTAAAGATCAGGCCTAAGGGAGTGAAGTCATGTATCGAAATACCCAACAATGGACAATTCAATGCTTGCTGATCGTGTTCATGGTGATAGGTGCTGGAACAAACACTTGGGCTCTCTCCCTTGATGAGGCCAAAGACCAAGGATTGGTCGGCGAGCGGGCCAATGGTTACCTCGGAGCTGTCAAAAGCTCTCCATCTTCTGATGTTCAAGCTCTCATCAGGTCAATTAATAGCCAGCGCAAACAACGTTACCAAGAAATCGCCGCCAGCAATAACACCGACCTGGAAGCCGTAGAAATCCTCGCGGGCAAGACCGCTATCAATAAAACCAAACCTGGTCATTATATTCAATTACCTTCCGATGGATGGACGAAAAAATAGTTTGAGACGAGATAACACTTTTCAGCCTCTCTTCCATGTCCCTAACCCCTATCCTTTCGTCGTCGCTAATGGCCCCTGCGGCAGTTCCCCTAAAAGGTTTGCGCTTAGGAAAAAATGACTTACAATTGATGTAACTTGGCCGGGACAATGGCTCTGGTCCCGGCCTCGCACGGTGCTTACTTACTCAGAAAGAGGAATCCCCTTTACATGGAATCATTTCAAGCCTTCGGAGAAGAATTCGGTATCGTTTGGAATACGGGCGTGTTTGGAGTCAGTGTGGGAGAGGTGGTTACCGCTCTGCTCATATTCCTCTTGTTTTTAGCCATTCGTCGAGTATTTTTTCGATTGATTGTCACATCCCTCAAGGGGCTCACCCGTCGGACGAAAACCGACATAGACGATCAGCTCCTCGATGCCATCGAAAAACCCCTCGAGCTCGGATTCGTCATTGTCGGCCTGTATGTTGGCGGCCAAGTCTTACCACTATCCCCCGATGCCGAAAATATCTTTGAAAAATTGATTCGGTCGTTTATTGCCTTGACGTTGTTTTGGGGCATCTTTCGAGCAATCGATCCCCTCTCGTCACTCATGGATCGCGGCATTGAAATGATGGGCAGCCTCAGCATGCGTGATACGATGAAGGGCTTCTTTGTAAAACTCGCAAAGTTCATTGTTGTAGCCCTAGGGATCGCGGCCGTGTTCCAAGAATGGGGTTTCAATGTGGCGGCCGTCCTCGGCAGTTTAGGGTTGGTGGGTATGGCCGTAGCCCTTGGCGCCAAGGATTTTATCGCCAATCTATTTGCAGGACTCACCATTTTTCTCGATCGCATGTTTGAAAAAGGCAATTGGATTCAAACGCCGGATGTGGATGGCACGGTGGAAGACATCGGTTTCCGGGCCACCAAAATCCGCAGGTTCGACAAAGCGCTTGTCACCATTCCCAACGCGCGATTGGCTGGCGAGGCCCTCATCAATTTTTCACGCATGACCAATCGCCGAATCTATTGGAAAATCGGCGTCGAATACCGCACGACAAAAGAGCAGCTTCACCACATCATTCAAGATATCCTTGCCTATGTTAAATCCTGCGAAGATTTTGAAACCAATCCGGAACGAACCAAAACCTTCGTGTTCATGGATTCATTTGGCGCCTCAAGTATCGACATCATGCTCTATTGCTTTACCGTCACCACGGAATGGGGGGAATGGCTCGCCTGTAAGGAACGCCTGGCTTATAAAGTCAAAGACATTGTCGAAGGTCATGGCGCGGCGTTTGCGTTTCCTTCCACCTCATTGTATGTGGAAACGTTGCCCTTCGGCACACCGGAGCCGTTTCCGATCCCTGCACAACCGGCATCCCCTCGCTCCTCAGCCTCCTAAACATTCTCTCCGTTTCCAGCAGCTCCTTCGATCAACTTGGGATTTGCACCTGAGAATTTGTACAATATCAAAATCCCAAGAAGCCCATTGATGACTCGACTACTGGAAGGAGGCCCCTATGTCTGTGATGGAAATCGGGAAAGACATTGTCGCACTCTGTCAACAGGGCAAAAACCTCGAAGCCATTGAGAAACACTATAGCCCGAACATTGTCAGTGTCGAAGCCTTCGCCATGCCCGGGATGGACCAAACCCAACAAGGCATTGAATCCATCAAAGGGAAAAATAAATGGTGGAGCGAAAATCACGAAGTTCACGGTTGTGAGGTACGCGGACCATTCCCCCATGGCGACCGATTTGCCATTTTGTTCAAATACGAAGTGACTCCCAAACATACCGGCCGGCGGATGACTATGGAAGAAATCGGATTGTTTACTGTGGAAAATGGCAAAGTCGCGAAGGAAGAATTTTTCTACACCATGCCAGGGTCTTAACCCGATGATCTTGAGTGTCACAGAAACATGATAATTTCACGAAGGCCCAGTCTGTACCAAACAACTGCTCCCACTAAGACGGTGGGGGATTCCTCGATGTTTTCGCCAGCCAAACTCACCGCACTGGCAGCCATTGTCCGTGAAGCACAAGCCAAATGTCTCACACATAGTGTGGGCTGTAAGGCGGTCAAGCCGGTTGGATTGTCGGTGCTCTTTTCCGGCCTTAACAGTAAGGGCAAAATTCAGGCAGCCAAATGGTTGGCCAAAGAATTGCGCACGGCACTCCTCACGAAAAATCTCCGAACATTACAATCACGCTACATCGGAGAGACGGAAAAGAACTTGGCAAGAATATTCGATGCGGGAGCGAAAAATGGTTCGATCTTGTTCTTCGATGAAGCGGACGCTTTGTTTGGCAAACGTACGACAGTCAAAGACAGTCATGACCGTTATGCTAATCAGGAAGTGAGTTACTTACTTCAACGAATGAAGTCCTATAAGGGGTTGACCATTCTGAGTGTCAACAGTAGAAGTTCGTTGAGCGATGCCATCAAGCGTCGAATGAAACACAAGGTCCTATTTCCGAAACCCTCCTGACCAATCAGTAGAAATCTTCACCGTTTTCAAATGTTTGAGTAAGAGAATGGCCTGGGGGAAGCAGGTCATTTATTTTGAAGGAATCGTCTTGGCTGGAAGTGGGGTTTCGACATTTTCTTTTGGACATGGATACCGTTCGATAAGCCCAAGCAACCCTGAAACGGCAATCGTGAGATCCTCTTGCGGCCCTTGCAAATCCTCCGCTGCAAACTCCAATAAGTCTCGTCCAAGGATGACGACTTTTTCAGGAATACAATAGAGCGGTGACTGACCTTGGCGCTGAAGTTTGGCGTTCAGAATTTGAAAGCCGTCGGCTAACCCATCGAGATATACCCGCTGCTGTTCTTGAGTCATGCCTTGGATCGACAACGCAGGCTGCACTAATTCTTTAGCCTGAACCCAGCCCCCTATCCCCAATATTATTAGAAGAGTGAACCCCAAACTTTTCAATTCCTTGGTCCCAGAGAACAAGGAGCCCAGGAAGAGGGAGATTTCTTTTTTTAAAATGTTGAAATATGTCATATGTTTCGCTTTATCATTCTTCAATTTATTTGTCGATTGGATTAACGGCAGGCTCTGTAACAGGGGTAACTTCGTTTTCTGATGAACTACCCTCATCCACTTGTTGAGCGAATGACAAGGGTTCTGGGATGACCGGAGGCAGCAATCGATCCCGCTTTTTTTCAAAAATCATGACACCTTTCGTCTCTAATTCACGATGGGTACGGGGGGTGATCCGCCCAGAGGCCCACAACTCCACACGCCGAACAGGATGTCGATCTGAAGACCACGTGACCACCTGTTTAGACGCTTCGGCCAATTCTTGCGTCCATGCGATGTGGGACAGCGGCAACGCCACCATGAGGGCTTTGTCCGTGGTATAGCCCACCAGCAGGCGATCATCAATGAGAATAAACTCTCTTATCGGCACTACGGTTTGATGATAACTTGCAAACATTTCTACCAGACGTTGAACAAACAAGGCCTCTTCTTCCGACTCGGCCTTAATCGCCAATTGGAGCACGAGGCTACGGTCGCTCACCCCCTTCATTTCGTCGAGCGCTTGAACCAAAATGGTTTCATGCCTGGGGGAATACCATGGATGCGTCAGAAAGGTTTCACGAACCTCTTTTCGCACCCCGATACGTTCCAGCGTCTCGCGATTAATCCGGCGTAAATCCTCAGGAGCATGTTCTAGTAACATTTCATTCATGGCTCGACTGAATGAGGTTGTCGAGAGCGCCAGACCAAGAGGTCCAGCGACGGGAATCAATGCAATGCGAGAACCCACTCCACCGGAATACCCTGCGGCCGCAATACGATCAAGTTGGTCCTGCAACACGGTGTTGGAAGAATAGACATTCACACCTGCGGCTGCCGCGACAGTTCGCTTGACCCCTCCGAACCCCGCCAACTCTTGGCCCGCGCCATCTTCAAGTTTCCCACGCTTCCCTGTCACCATTTCGCTGATGCGCGAGCCCACGCGCTTCATGCCTTTGGGCACTCCAGTCAAGGTTTCTCTTGGGTCAGTCATCAGCCCCCACAGAAATTTAAAGGGACTCATGACGGTATCCAAGACGCCATAGCCAAAAGCCGCAGGTTGACTCATCTCTTGTTCCATTTTGGCCAATGCCTGCACTTCATGTACTCGAATGCGCAACATATCTTCACCCTTCGCCTCAAAGACGCCGAAGGGCGAGTTCACCGTATACCGATACCACCACCCATCAGGAACTGCCTCACTTCCAATTTCATGATGATCGCTTTTCAGAAGGTCAGCAGGCAAGAGATCAATGGTCGGTGCAGGCTCATGAGTCTCAAATTTTTCGTCGGCTTGAGGTTGGGAAGCACCTGCTGGAGGGGGCACCCCAACTTCGGACTTTGCATACACCGAAGAATGGCCTATTAAGAAGTATATGACCACAAGGCAGAGGAAACCAAAAAATCCTAGCCTCAGGCTCTCTTGCCTCGATCGGTTCATGATCTCCGTGCTTCACGCCATTGAGTGAATTTCACTTTTTTGAATACCCTACTCAGAATAGCCATTGGGTCAAGAGGTTCTTTGGGCTGGGCCATTCTTCTCTACCGAAGGGTCCCACTCAGGAACTTCACCTCTTCCAGGAAACAACACACTGGCACCCGACTGAGTGAGAGTCAAGAAGGAGGAGCACGGTTATTCGACTAACGAGCACTTGGTGATATGAGGGCCATCAATTCACGCCCCAAGGCCTCTTAGTGGACAGGGAAATCAAAATAATTTCGCTCACCGGATTCCTTGTTCCTGGTAGCATTCAAGCGCTTGCAGAAACCCACGGTTGGCCAGGTTCGAGGCTTTGGCCATGTAATAACGCTCCAGCGTCTCGCAATAGCCCCCGACCTCACCGCGCCGACAGGGGTTGAACGGCCCATCCGTGGTCTTCGTTATATCGCGAAGAATAAATTCCGCGCTTTTTTCCACACGAACCTGATGTTGGATTTCTTTTCGTAGAGATTCAATCTCGGCATTGAGGCCATCGATTTGACCGACAGCGTCTGGAATCGAAGCGGTTAACGCACGGCGAATAGTTTCTCGAAATTCACTGACATGAATGGATTTCAGGAGCACTTCCATTTCCTCTTGAAGATGGGACAAATCCTTAAAACATTCAGTGGCCGAACTCACTTGATTCGTCTTCAGCACGGGGCCAGAAGCCCCAGCCACTGGAACACTCAGCCAAACAATCAAAAAGAAAATGACCACCAGGGCCAATCGTTTTCTTTGTTTCATGTCCTACCCCCTGATACCTCTCATTTCTACACTCTAATTATGTTACTCTCTCGTTAAAGCATAAGATACCCGTAGCCAAGAAAATCATAATTAAGAATCAGAGGCACACGATGTCGAATATTCGGCTCAGTATTTCCACTATCTTCATGACCATGCTCATCCTCTTGTTCAGTCAGTCCACCCTTTTCGCCCAAAAGACCAGCCTCGTGAATCTTCTCACACAACAATTAGGAGTCACGGAAACACAAGCCCAAGGCGGAGCAGGATCGATCTTCAATCTCGCCAAAGAGAAACTCAGTCCCCAAGAGTTTTCACAAGTAGCGAACTCGGTCCCAAACATGAATGATTTAATCGATGCTGCACCCAAGAAGGAAAGCGGCATGGGCGGAATGTTTGGTGGTGCAACCTCGATGTTCGGAGACAGTGGCAGTAGTCTTGAAGGATTGGCTGGCCTGGCCGGTTCATTCTCCAAACTCGGGCTCTCACCCGACATGGTGAATCAATTCGTGCCTATTATTCTGAACTATGTGAAATCGAGCGGAGGCGAAACAGTCAGTAATCTCCTTGCCGCCGTATTACAATAAATATCCACGGGGACAGGCTCTTCAAAACCCCCACACTACCGACCAATCATGAAAGTCCAAGAGATTCCCTGCCGAACCATCCTCAATCCCACGGGCGGATTTCTCGGCAAAGGGTTCACCCATTCTATCAATCTGTACCGTGGATGTGCGCTCGGGAATACCCTGTGCGGAATGTATTGCTATGCGCAATGGAATTCCTTTCATCTACAAGGACGTCGGTGGGGAAGTTTTCTGGATGTGAAAGAAGGATTCCTCGACGCCTATCATTCGCAATACGATCGATTGAAACGGCCAAAATCTGGCGAAGCCAAACCCATTCACATTTTTATGTCGAGCGTCACGGAACCCTATCCGCCACAGGAACGGACTACGCGTCGCACGCGTCGCCTATTGGAAACCATGCTCACGCGGCCACCAGACTCGTTAGTCATTCAAACCCACACCCCACTGGTCGTCAACGACCTTCCGGTGCTACTGAAACTCCGTAAACTCTGCCGACTGCATATCAACATTACCGTGGAAACGGACTTTCCGGCCTTACCGAAACCCTTTCAACCGCATGCGCATTCCCCGGAGTCCCGGATCCAGGCTCTTCGAACCTTACGAGCCTCTGGACTACACACCGTCGCGACGGTAAGCCCTCTGCTGCCGCTGCGTGATCCCTGGCAATTTGCCAAAGATTTAGAATCCAGTTGCGACCGCGTCATCCTTGATCATTACCTCCTTGGCGATGGAAGCCCTGAAGGGGCACGCACCAAACAGACGGTGTTTCCACAACTATTAATAGATGCAGGCTTTGAAGAATGGACCACTTTGGACAAATTTCATGAGATCGTAGGTATCTTTAAAGAGGCATTTTGTGATGCCAATCGAGTCGGAGTCAGCCAAGAAGGATTTAATTCTGAGTGCTGAGCAAAAAGACCCGGGACACCCCATTGAAACCTTTCACACCCACTTCATTTTGAGCCCTATTGTTCCTCAATGTGTTTGTGATTTGAGCACATGAAGGCCACCGGATTTTCCGGAATATTCTCTGATTAATCTCAAGCCAACTTGTGTAGACATGCACTGATAGGATTTTGGTTGTACAACATAATATCTCGTCCCATAATGGGAACATTTTGAACATGTAGGTTACTTAAAGGACTCTGTCATTTCCCCCAAGGGGTATCACACCATGAATCCATTATCCAGGCTGGAAAAAGCATTTTCATTTACCATTGGGCAACGTCTTATCACCATGGTGGTGATATTCATTCTAGCTCTGGTATCCATACTCACCTTCACCCTAAACATTGTGAAAACTCTCGAGCTTGACGGGGTAATTGTGGATATCGCAGGACGCCAACGAATGATGATTCAACAGTATTTTAGTGAAATGATGTTGGCGTCTCATGGAAATCAGCCGGACCATCAAAAAACACAAGATATATTGTTGGGCTCTCTCGATGCTTTGAAAAATGGGGGAACCGTCATTGCGAACCTTTACACCGGCGAAAGGCTTTTGATCCCCCAGGCCCCAACAGACCAAATTCGCATTCTCTTGGATCAACAGCGCTCCCTTCTCGAAGATTATTTCACAAAAACCAAATCTTTGATTTTCCAAGCCCCAGGCCACTCTCCCAGGCCTGAATCATTTTTGTTACTCAATCGCATCCAGGGAAACCTCGAAAAGAATGCGGATGAGGTTGTCAAATTACTGAACGCTCACTCCAGAGAAAAAACACTGAATTTATTGAGAGTGGTTCCACTCATCGGACTTCTGGTCATTATCCTGAGTGCCATACTGGCTCGCCAAGTGGCATTCGCAAACCGTAGACTCGAAAAAGAAATTGAACAACGCCAAAAAGCCGAGGATGAACGCAATCGCTTCTTTGCGCTTTCGCCTGATTTGTTTTGCATTACGGGATTTGATGGAAAGTTCAAAGTGTTAAATCCCGCCTGGGAACATGAGCTTGGCTATTCCACTGAAGATCTTCTGGGAGAAACTTTTATGCAATTTGTTCATCCAGAAGATAAAATGTCTACTTTCGATGAGCTAGAGGGATTACGAAAAGGCAAACCAACCATTCAATTTGAGAATCGATACGTCAGCAAAGATGGTTCCCACAAATGGCTGCTGTGGAATGCGGCCCCAAGCTTAACCGATAACTCTATTTATGCCACAGCGAGAAATATTACCAACCGCAAATTGTATGAAACAGAGCTGGCACTTCGTGATCGTTCAATTAATTCTGCCACCAACGGAATTCTTATTGCCGATGCTCGCAAGCCAGATATGCCTACGATCTATTGTAATTCCGCTTTTGAAAAAATTACGGGGTTTACAAGAGAAGAGGTTATTGGCCAAAACTGTCGTTTTCTCCAGGGGAATGATCATGCTCAACCGGGACTAGACGCCATTCGTCAGGCTATACGCGAGGGCAAGGAAGGGAAAGCCGAGCTGAGAAATTATAAAAAGGATGGGACGTTATTTTGGAATGAATTTTATGTTGCCCCTGTGAGGGATACTTACGGAAATCTCACTCACTTCATTGGGGTACAAACAGACATCACTCAACGTAAACGACAAGAAGCCGAGCTGGCGAAAAAGACCGCGGACCTTGCTCGATCCAACGACGAGCTTCAACAATTTGCTTATGTGGCATCGCACGATCTTCAAGAGCCACTTCGCATGGTTGCCAGTTATACCCAGTTACTCAGAAAACGCTATAAGGGAAAGTTAGATGATGATGCCGATGAATTTATTGAGTTCGCGGTGGATGGCGCCAATAGAATGCAACATCTTATTCGTGATCTTCTGGAATACTCACGAGTAGGAGCTGAAACCAAACCCTTTGAAAAAACCGACTGCGAACTTGTGTTTCAAAACGTCATAAAAAATCTCACGGCTTCGGTACAAGAACATCATGCCGACATTACGCATGATGCGCTTCCGTGTATTCAAGCGAATCCAACGCTCTTGACTCAAGTCTTTCAAAACTTGATTGGAAATGCCCTAAAATTTAAAGGAAGCGCTGCACCCAAAATACACGTAGGAGCAAAGGCCCTTGTAGATGGCTGGGAATTTTCTGTCAGTGATAATGGGATAGGCATCCCCCAAGAGCAACTCGGTCGGATATTTTTAATTTTTCAACGACTCCATAGTCGAGAAGAATATCCCGGAACCGGAATTGGGTTGGCCACGTGCAAGAGAATCGTGGATAAACATGGTGGGACCATTTGGGTGGAATCGGAGCAAGGAAGAGGATCGACATTTTATTTCACGATCAAATCACCAGTTGCAGATTAATCGATTCCGGAGAAAACCTCTCTCTTATAAGAACTGCCATATGCTAAGATCCCTATGTAAAGAAGTAGGTAGAGCCCAACCTTCAACAAATTGGACTCCATGAAAATCCTTTTGCTCGAAGACAATCCCGGAGATGCCCGCCTGATTCGGGAGCTCTTTCGTGAAATACAAAACCATTCCGTGGAAATTATCAATGCGGAATCTCTGGGCCAAGCCTTTGACCACCTCAAAAAAAGCCCTTTTGATGTCGCACTGGTAGACCTCTCCTTACCCGATAGCCACGGGCTGGGGACCTTCCGAAAACTCGCCGAAGCCTATCCCTCGCTTCCACTCGTATTACTCACAGGCCTTAACGACCAAGAAATCGCAATACAGGCTGTTCGAGAAGGCGCGCAGGACTATCTCAATAAGGGAGAGGTGGATGGTCAAATCCTCGTTCGGTCCATTGACTATGCCATTGAAAGGAAACGCATCCAGGCTGAGTTGGAAAGGGTAAATGCCCAAGTCAAAAAAAACGCGGACGATCTCCATTCGATTTTAAATCAACTGCATATCGGCACGATTTTGACCAACCCCGAAGGCCGAATTCTCCACATGAGCATTTCCGCCCTCCGTTTATTGGGCAAAATGGATAACGGCCTCGAAGGTCAACTCTGGCAACATGCCTTGGGATTAACCGACGATGACATTCAGATCCTGGACCATCTCATGACTCAGCCGATCGAAGAACGAAAAAAAGTCCTAGTCCATTTCACGCCTCCAGGAAACTCCCCACATTGGCTTGAGATCGACATTCAAGATGACCCCCGTGATCCTCAAGCAAAAATGTTCTTTCTCTATGATGTCACCGAAGTGCACAAGCTTCGACAGCAGCTCGATGAAAAGTCCCAGTTTCACGATATGATCGGGAAGTGCAAACCCATGCAGGAAGTGTACCGGCAAATTCAAAACCTCTCCCAGGTTGAAACGACTGTGTTAATCGAAGGGGAAACGGGAACGGGGAAAGAACTGGTGGCGCGGGCTCTTCACTATTCAAGCCCCAGAAAGGATAAACCCTTCCTCGCGGTGAACTGTGCGGGGCTGACGGAATCGTTGCTAGGCAGCCAATTGTTTGGTCATAAAAAAGGCGCGTTCACCGGAGCAAGCACCGACCACCGGGGATTTTTTGAGTCGGCTCAGGGTGGAACTCTCTTTCTTGATGAAATCGGCGATATGCCTCCTTCGGTCCAAACAAATTTACTGCGAGTCCTCCAAGAAAAAGAAATCACTCGACTGGGGGAATCGCAACCGAGAAAAGTCGATGTTCGTATTATCTGTGCCACGCATCAAAACTTAAACGAACAAGTGGCAAACAATCAGTTTCGAGCCGATCTGTTATATCGGATTCGTGTCGGTCGAATTCGCCTGCCGGCGCTTCGGGAACGAAAAGAAGACATTCCGCTCTTAGTCTCGGCCACTCTGAGTCAATGCCGTCAAGCAATGGGTAAGTTAATTGTCCAAGATATCAGCCCCTCTGCCCTACATTTGCTTTCGGATTATGCATGGCCAGGTAATGTGCGAGAATTTAAAAGCGTTATTGAATATGCCGTTCTCCAATGCGAGGGCTCAACCATTTTACCCCAGCATTTTCCACCTGAGCTCCTTGAGCAACCCAACCACACAGCCCACCAAGAAAACCTGGAATTACCCACTGCTCTACCAGAGAAAAATAGAGAACAGATCCTGTCCGCGCTCCAACAAACCAAAGGCAATCGAGCTAAGGCCGCCAAACTTATGGGCATCAGCCGCGCTACTTTTTACCGGTGGCTGGATGATTTAAACATTTCCACACAAGACCTTTCTTAACTTTCCCCACCATGCGAGACACTATGAGACGAATATACGTCTCAAACATGTCTTACATTAAACCTCTCTCTTTTCTTGCAATTTACAACATGCTGTTTTTAAATAAAATTTCTCCTAAATCATGTTGGCACAAACATTGTATTGATTGGATATCATGATCGATAAATGGGCCGATGCTTTCTAGACATGTGCATTAGAAATTTAAAATCTTGGTTAAATAACAAACGGTGTGATTGGTGCAGGACAAACTTACAATTATCATTATAGAAGATAACCGAGCGGATGTACGGCTTCTCAAAGAAGCCTTAAGGGAATCTTTCCTTGATCCCACGTTATACATTTTAAATGATGGATCCTCAGCCATTCGCTTTTTTGACGAAATCAAACAGGGAAATTCCCAGGAGCTTCCCCATCTCATCTTGCTGGATCTCAACCTTCCTCAGATAAATGGCCTTGAGGTCCTTCAACACATTAAGGGTGATGACACTCTTAAGCGAATCCCCGTCATTGTTCTCAGCTCTTCCCAAAACCCAGATGATATTGCCAAAGCTTATGATCTACATGCGAATTGTTACCTCACCAAGCCTGTGGATCTTGAACCGTTTTTCGAAATTGTCAAAGCCGTGGAGTATTTCTGGTTCCAATTAGCCAGGCTTCCCTTTTCCTCCAAACGGTAGAATTACCACTCACTCATTTTTTACCCAATACCATCCTTACCTTCAGTACTTTTTTGAGTTTTGAAAATCATTTTTGGGGTTTCGTCTCCCTGCATATCCACCCATCCAACTCACCGAAGAATGTGTCTCATCACAATATGAGACATTTTAATAAGACATACCTCTGTCTCGTCTTTCAGAGCTTCTCAATAGAAATATTATTTATTTATTCATAACATATTGTTTTTAATATAATTTTATGTTTTTAAAATTTTGGCACGAGAATTGACATAAATAACCAACAAGAAGGAAATTAAAACTACAAACTGTCTCATTGAAAGAAAGGACAAAGTCATGGCGACCTACCAAGCAGGCAACATTTTTCCCATGGGGTCGGATGGGAAGAACCAATTGGAGCACACCTCGCACCCCTGCACGCGGTGCGGTGGCTTGTTCATCGGGGAAAGCCTTTTTGATCTCTACGACGAAACGGGGCAAATGCGACGGTGGGCGCTTCGGTGCGTGCAATGTGGGGACGTCGTGGATTCCCTCATTCTCAAGAATCGAACATGTTCAGAACTTCCAAATCCCATGCAACAGCACCGTCGACGGTGGGCAAGGATGCAATCAGTCAACAGTTAAAGATGTGAACAAGGAAAACCCAAACCAATTATTTTCAACAAGGAGACGAATCATGAACACACTCTTCACATCCACAAAAGCAATGGTATTAACGTTGTCATTAACAATGGCTCCCTGGGCCACAGCACTGGGTTCAGACACCACCGACATGGTCCTCATTTCCAAGGGAGAGTTCATCATGGGAAGCCAGGACCACAGCGACGAGACCCCGCACCAAGTCGTCCTTGACGGGTACTACATTGATAAGTACGAGGTTTCCAACGAGAAGTATAAAAAATTCATGAGGTCCACTCAGCACCCTGCTCCAGCCTATTGGGATGACCCTCGCTTGAATGGTGCAGATCAACCAGTGGTCGGTGTTAATTGGTATGACGCCAACGCCTTTTGCGAATGGGAAGGTAAGCGGCTCCCGACCGAGGCGGAATGGGAACGTGCGGCCAAAGGCCCTGATGGGCATCACTATCCATGGGGCCACAAGATTGATCCTACAAAGGCGAATTATGGACAAAATGTGGGAAAGACCAAGCCCGTAAATTCATATCCCGAAGGTATCAGTGGCTATGGCGTGTATAATATGGCTGGTAATGTCTTTGAGTGGGTCAGTGACTGGTATGATCCCAACTATTTCAAAGTAAGCGCCGCGCTTAACCCTCAAGGCCCGTCCGGTGGCTACAACTTTGCCAACCAAGGTCCGGTGAAAGTGCTGAAGGGTGGCTCATGGCTGGCCCCTCAGACGTCACTTCACACCAGCCATCGATTCTGGAATCAACCGGAGAATAATTCATATGGGGTGGGACTGGGTTTCCGCTGCGCGACATCTGCCGCTGACGACAGTATGGAGTCAGTACGGTATCACTTCATGCATTCCCTCATCAGCATGGGCAAAGAAAAATGGAGCGATGCCCTGACTTCGATAGACAAGGCTCTGAAGCAAGATCCAGAAAACCTTGAATACCAAGAAACTCGCAAAATGATTTTGAAAGAAATCAAAAACTAATGAGAATTGTATCCTGGGAGGATGAGACTCATCCTCCCAGGATTTCACTTCCTACATGCCTCAGAGAGGAATGGACATGACTGAGAATTACTTCCATAAAAATGTGATTTCAAAAACGTTGTGGGTTCTTATGATCACGGTGGGGCTTACATTCCATGCCATCGAACCAGCCTCTTCGAAATCTCTCAACGTGGTTCCGGAGGACATGGCTTACATTCCCTTCGGGCTGGCAATCATGGGAATCGATAAAGACATTAAACAAAGAACCTCCGTTCAAAGTGAGACTCCCTCCCTTTATGAACGTAGAATGTCGATGCCCTGGTCCAAAGCAGCGTTTCAGGATGAAGGGCCTGCCCATTGGGTCCTCCTCAGCTCCTATCTCATAGACAAGTTTGAGGTGTCGAATCAAAAGTATGGGAAATTCATGAAGGCGACGGGACATGCAGCTCCGGCGTATTGGGATGACCCTCGCTTAAACGGCGACACGCAGCCGGTAGTGGGCGTGAACTGGTTTGATGCGAAGGCCTTTTGTGAATGGGAAGGCAAACGCCTCCCCACGGAAGCCGAATGGGAGAACGCGGCCCGAGGCCCAGAAGGACTGATCTACCCCTGGGGAAACGCTTTTGACGCGGGCAAAGTCAACAATGGCAAACGAAATGCGTCTACGATGCCCATTGACTCTCTTGAAGAGTCTGTTAGCCCCTATGGGCTTTATCACATGGCGGGCAATGTCTTTGAATGGGTGAACGATTGGTACGATCCAAACTATTATTCCAAAGGCCCCTTTCAACCCAATCCAGCAGGACCACCCAAAGGGGTTTGGTTGGGTGGCACAGGAACGTATGTTGATCGGCTAACAGTCGGGGAGAAAAAAGTTATCCGAGGTGGATCCTGGATTGCCGGCAATCATACCGTGACAACCACTCATCGATTTTGGAATCACCCAATGAATAACAGCTATGGTGTGGGACTAGGATTCAGATGTGCACAGACAACCACCCAAGAAGTTGAAGATGCATTTCGAGTGTACGCCATCAAGGCAATGAAGGAAGTGGGAATGGAGCGGTACAAGCAAGCCGGAGATTATATTGAAGAAGCCCTTAAGGTTGATCCACGGAATGAAAGTTTGTTGCGACTTAGGGACATTGTCCAAAAGGGTCAGAATCAATCTTGAATTTTACATCGGCGAACAACAATTCACCTCGGTGAATTAAATAAAATGGGGTATGGCCAATAAACAGAGGTGAACCATGAAAAAACAAAATTTTATAAAACTCACCATGATCGCTTGGAGCATAACCTGGGGCATGGGGTTGGCATGGGCCGGCCCTGCCGGAAGTCAATTCATCCCGCAAAATCCCGTCCAAGAGTCGCTTTACCTCGCTGGAAAAAATGTAGAGGAAGCATGGGAAGCATTTCATCATGCCGCACTCGGAGGGACTCTGGCATCACCAGATATGCAGACAAAGATAGAAGAGGCTCTCCATACATCTCGCCTTCTACTAGTCGATGCTCGGAATGCTGCAAGGGACAACGACACCAAAACCGTGTTCAAAATAACCAATCGAATTGAAAAAATTTCTGATCAAATTAAGGAAGATAGTCAAAGGCCAAAACAATGAATACGAAATTGATCACCAGACTGCTCCTTGGCCTGATCTTTTGCCATCTCCCTGCATGGGCCAACCATCCGGAGGTAGAACGGGATGATGTATCCATGGTGAACATACCGGCAGGAAACTTTATCCGAGGGAGTAGCACGGGAATGGGTCGATCGGACGAAATGCCAAGAGAAAAAATATACATCGATGCTTTTTCCATTGATAAATTCGAAGTGACCAATAAACGGTATCTGGCCTTCATTGCGGCAACGGGCCATAAAGAGCCCTATAATGTTTATGAAGAAGGTTCATTATTTAAAGTGACAGACATTCATGATCTCCCGGTCGTCCAAGTCACATGGCATGATGCCGCGGATTACTGCCAGTGGGTGGGAAAACGTCTCCCCACGGAGGCCGAATGGGAAAAAGCGGCCAGAGGCACGGATGGGAGGATGTTTCCCTGGGGCGACGAGAAGCCATCGTCACTCCATGCCAATTACGATCGTGATTGGGCTGACAAGGCAACCCTCAAACCAGTGGGATCTTTGCCACAAGGCGCGTCCCCTTACGGGGTGCATGACATGTCTGGAAATGCCAGAGAATGGGTCCAGGATTGGTATGACAAGGATTATTATGCCCAGGCTCCCAAGCGCAATCCTAGGGGACCCGACAAGAGCCTTCTCAAGGTGATCCGAGGAGGGTCATGGCGTAGCTTCGACTCAGACATCAGAGCGGCGGCACGAGGCAAGGGGGGATTTGCCCTCAAAACTCACGGAACCGGGTTCCGGTGCGCTAGAGATATGTCGACAGAACACAAGATCAGGCTGCAAGGTCCAGAATGATGACAATACAAGAATCCAGGAATATGGAAGTTGTTCAGAAAAAGTCTCAAATAAATGGATCTATGACAAGTCTTGTACAATGAAGGAAACGGACAAATTATGAAAGTCGCCCGTCGATTTCAAATCCTATCAATCGCAGTAGCCATTGTCCTGATAGGATTCAATGTTTCCTGGCCTCATGAATATTCCGGAGACCTCAAGGGTATAGATCCCATGATCGTGGCGGAATACATCCATGCGGTGATCGAATCGGACCGAACTCTCTATGCGATTCATGTGGTCGAGAGAATGCAAGACACCGGCACTGCCATTGCTTCAGAGAGATGGGAGGCCATGAACGCCCTACCACTACCAGCCCAAATGCTTCTACTCTCCGGAAAGCGGGTTCAGAAAATGGGAGTGGGACTCCACTATAGATTGGCAAGTCTATGGCCAATTTACGCCAAAAACGGTCCTAAAACCGACTTCGAACAGCAAGGGCTTGAGGCGGTAGTGAAAGATGGAAGCCAGCCCTACACGGATATCATTGAAGAAGGTAACACCAAATTTTTTGTGGCGATTTATGCCGATCGTGCCGTCTCAAGTGCGTGCGTTAATTGTCACAACACTCACATCCTCAGTCCGAAACGAGATCAAAAATTAGGCGATGTGATGGGGGGACTGATCATTTCTTTCCCCGTTCAGTAGAACAAAATTTAGTTTTGTCATCAAATGCTATTCGATCTTTAAAATACGAGAACACATGTTGAAACTTTTCACCAAGGAAATCCAAATCAGATTAGGGATATTTCTTTTTCCCATGATCTTTACAACCATGGACTTGGTCACAGGCCCCTACCCAGCCCTCAGTTACGAAGAAAGGACAGATTTTCAGGGAGGGCGTTTGACTGGCACGGTCGTTCTGAATGGTACTTTGCCTCAACCCAAACGATACAATCTGGTCTTGTTCCCTGATCCTTACTACTGTGGCCGAATATCAGATGGGAAAGGGTGGCGCATGTCTCCATTCATGCAATTGAGATCAAGGGATACCATTCCTGGAGTTCTTGTGTTCCTCAACAATATCGAATGGGGAAAACCTCTTCGGCTGCAACGACCCGTCGTACAAGCCAAAAACTGTGAGTTTGCCCCTTATATTACAAAGATATCTCACGGGAATACGCTCGCTTTTGAAAACTTAGACCCCGTCCCTCACGACATTGAGGTCTTCGAATATTCAGAAAAGGGAGGGAAATTTATTTTTCGCGAGCCCCTTGTAAGGAATCCCCAACTTCAGAAAAGTGATTTCCTGACTGAAAACGGGCAAGCGAAACATCTGCCAGGTCCCAAAGTGACCCACCGGGCCTTCTCAAAAGGACCAATGGTTTTTCGATGCAGCTTTCATGAATACATGGAGGCATGGGGATTTGTCTTGAGTCATCCCTATTACTCTATCACGGGAACCTCGGGTGAATTTACGATCACTGATATTCCGCCTGGAAAGTATCAGCTTGTGGTTTGGCATCCTCTTGGCCGGCTGGAGCAGTATATCGAGATCACCGCCTCTCACACATTGAGTCTCGACCTCGAATTTAAACCGACCGCCCCCATCACATATGCGGAAGATAAACCTCAGCCCAACCCGTTTGGCATTGATCTGTTAGGCGATAGTCAAATCGTTCCCACGGTGGAACTGCAGAAATGGGAGGACTAGCCATTGCATCCCAACAAGACATTGGCCATCAGGGCAACAGCCATGAGCCAGAAATTCCTTGTTGCGAAGCAACTCTCAAGGAGGTATGACCCATGAACATTATCATTGCAGGAGGAACCGGGTTTATTGGGAAGCACCTTTGTCAAGAATTAAGTGAACGTGAACACAAGGTGACAGTTCTCACACGGAACGCCTCCAAAGCGCGAAATGTCCTTCCCACACAAATTCATCTCAGCGAGTGGGACTGTTTAAACTGGGGTTCTCTGGAAAGCACGCTCTCCGGGTCGGATGCCGTCATCAATCTGGCCGGGGAACCGATTGCTGAGGGCCGATGGACTCCATCGCGCAAAGAACAGCTTCGCTCCAGCCGGATCGATACGACTCGCATGATTGTGAACGCGATGTCCAATCTTCCTCTGACCGTTCGCCCCAGAGTGCTTATCAATGCTTCGGGCATCGGGTATTACGGTCTTGATGAAACTAAGACCGTCGATGAATTATCAAAAGCAGGAAATGGTTTTTTGGCCGCTTTGTGTGTGGAATGGGAAGCCGAAGCCTTGAGGGCCACTGACTATGGCCTTCGAACAGTATGCCTGAGAACCGGAATGGTCTTGGGCCAAGACGGAGGTGCTCTCCCTAAGATGCTCCTCCCTTTTCGCCTTTTTCTGGGAGGGCCAATTGGTGATGGCCAGCAACCAATTAGCTGGATTCACGTGAAAGATCACGTCCAACTCATTCAGGCTATTCTTGAACATGATTCCTATCGGGGCCCGATTAATGCTGTGTCCCCTCATCCAGTAACTATGAAAGAGTTTTGCATTCAATTAGGCAAGGTATTAGGGAGACCCTCTTGGCTTCCAGTCCCAAGATTTGCTCTGAAGCTTGGATTGGGTGAATTATCCACGCTCATGACACATGGACAACGGGTCGACCCTTTGATGGCACAAAAACTGGGGTTCACTTTTCAATACCCCAAGCTCCCGTCTGCACTTTCGGAAATACTAGAAAAATGATCGGAAGGACGGTGTTTCTGACATAGTTGAAAGGAAAATTTTATGATCACTCATTGTTCATTCAAAGGCCTATTGATAAAAACGTTCGGATCGAGCCTCATATGCCTCTATTCCCTCATGCTGTTCAGTGTTACTGGATGGTCCATGACGGTCAACATATCCCGAGGGCAGCCAATTCCCGACGCCACACTTCTTGGTGCAGACAATACCCGTATACAAATGAACGAACTCAAGGGTCGCGTAAAAATTTTGAGCGTGGTTCCACAACTCAATACTCCTGTCTGCGATGAACAGACGCATCGATTTAGTGAAAAGAATGAGGGGTTGGATCAACACCTTCAAATTGTCACGATCAGCACGAATACCTATGAGGATCAAGCGGTCTTCGCAGAAAAAGCCCGAATTGGAAATATCACCTTTCTCTCTGACTCTCCCGATTTTGATTTTGGCCGAAAGACAGGTTTCTTGCATCCCATGCATCAAATTTTGCAACGCGCAGTGATGGTGCTGGATGAGGAAAATGTCGTGCGGTATATTGAAATTGTACCCATGAGCCAGCTCCCTAATTTCCCGGCAGCATTAGAGGCGGCTCGGCGTGTGCTTGGTCCTCGTCCCTAAGAGGTGTCATGATGGTAGAAACTCTGGCCTATCTCCATATCCTCGCGATTGCCGTGCTCGTAGGAAAGGTCGTTTTTTTATCCTTCGTGACCGCCCCCGTGCTCGCACGAACTCTGGACCCTGATTCGTTTGCGAAGGTCGTGCGCCAACTCTTTCCCCAGTACTATGCGCTGGGAATGGTGGCGGCCACCATAGGATGGGCCACGATCACAAGCATCGGTCTTTTAAAAGGGTTCGGCCCCATTGATCTGATTTCTTCCACCCTGTGGCTTGGCATCTTGACCATTGAAAATTACTGTCGATCGCCTCTGACACCAAGAATTAATGCTTTGAGTGATCGATTGAAGGAGGCAGACCAACGAGGACTAAACATCCTTTCCGTTAAAAAAGATCGAGATGATCTCCATCGCCTGTCTGTACAACTCAATAGCCTGGTGCTGATCATTGGATTGTGCTTGATAGGATTGATCTAAGCCTACGACCCAACAAGGAGAATAAAATGAAAACATCGGCACAAACCTCATTTCTTCAGTATTCCCTTTATTCCGAGCGTTGGATTCTGCTGACTAGTTTCCTCGGAATCCTGCTCCTGTTCCCAATCAAGGGCCATAGTCAGGAGAGCTATCCAATCCAAAGCAACCCTCATGGGGACATGGAACAACCCATGCTGCCACCACCAGGAATTATCGGAGTGGCCTTGCATCTCACCGCAGAGCGTATCGGGGACCCTGCGGGATTATTTATCAGGGCCACTCATCCTGCGGGGCCAGGAGCCAGAGCAGGACTCGCCCATGGACAAGAAATCTTGGCCGTGGATGGTCAACCAGTCAAAGGCAAAACCTATCGTGAAGTCGTCGCGATTATACGGGGAGAAATCGGGAAATCCGTGACACTTACTGTGAGAACGTTTTCAAATGTTAAAGAAGTGAAAATAATTCGTGTGAGTGAAGACATGTTATCGGAAGAGAAACACACCTGATCAAGAGGTATGGATAACCAAGTCTCGTCTTCACGGACTTAAGACAATTATTATGAAAACCACCCCCTCCACCGCAAAACCGCATGAAGATAAAAAGGAACCCCTTCCTTCAACACTACGCATAGGGATCAGTCACTGCCTGCTAGGTGAAGAAGTGAGGTTTGATGGTGGGCATAAACGTGATGGTTTCTTAGCCGACACCTTTAGTCAATTTGTCGAATGGGTCCCCGTCTGCCCGGAATACGAGGCGGGGTTGGGCATTCCCCGTGAGGCCATGCGCTTGGTGGGAAATTCGGACAATCCGACCCTTATTACGATTAAAACAAAAAAAGACCACACAGCCCTTCTGAAAAATTATTCTCAGAAAAAGGTCAAAGAACTCGAAACCATGAATTTAGATGGCTTTGTCTTTAAGAAGGATTCCCCAAGCTGCGGAGTTCATCGGGTCCGAATTTATAATGACCATGGAATGCCCAACCCACATGGCAGAGGACTCTTTGCCCAAAGATATATTGAAAGCAATCCTCTGATTCCCGTGGAAGAAGAGGGGCGGCTCAATGATCCGGTATTAAGGGAAAACTTTGTCGAACGTGTGTTCTGCTACCAACGATGGCGGCTCCTGAATCGCGCTCGGGTCAACCGCAGGGCACTTGTCGAGTTTCATACAAAACACAAGTTTCTGTTGTTAGCCCATGGTCGGACCCATTATCAAAAACTTGGTCGCCTCGTGGCGGATAGTAAAAAGTATTCTCCAAGTGAATTGACGACCGAGTATGGAAATCTGTTCATGGAAGCCCTCAAAACGAAGGCAACTACGCGAAAACACATGGATGTACTCCAACATCTCGCCGGATTTCTTAAAAAACAATTGTCTCGTAATGAACGCCAGGAATTAGTCGAAGTCATAGAAGACTATCACCGTGGCTTGACCCCTCTCATCGTTCCTCTCACCTTGATTATTCATTACGTCAAGATCCATCAGATTAGTTATCTGCTCGATCAGGTCTATCTGACGCCTCATCCCAAAGAACTGATGTTACGCAACCATGTCTAAATTTCAGTGTAACCCATCAGGATTCGGCATCAAGCATCTGTCGGAGATCACAGGGTTAAGTGCCCATGTCATAAGAAAGTGGGACCAACGGTACAATTTCCTATCGCCTTATCGTGCTGAAAATGGTTACCGTCTGTTTACTCCGATAGATCTTCAATTATTGATCTTTATTAAATCTCAGGTCGCCCTGGGTAACACTATTGGACAACTCGCCCTTCGAGGCCGGGAGGCGCTCATCGCCGAAATGAATTCCGGTCCCCTAGACCTGAGTGTATTTCCCGTGGAAGTTCAATCCCAGGTTGCTGAGATACTGGACGCAGCAAGGAAGGGAAACCAGGCAGCCGTCGAATACACCCTATATCTTTTCGTTCAGCACTATGGCATTGACCGAGCGTTGATCGACATATTTTTTCCAATCCTTCGGACCATTGGCGATCTTTGGCATCAAGGGCGTATTGGCATTCCAGGAGAGCAATCAGTTTCTCAAACCATTCGTAGAGTGCTTGCTGAAGATATTTTACTTCAAAAGGGAGCAGAGAAGCCGCAGGCATTGATCGCCTGCATGCCCAATGATTACCATGAAATCGGCGCAATGGCAGCGTTGCGGCTTCTTCAAAAGTGCGGCTGGAAAGCCCTTTACCTTGGTGCGGATTCGAGTATTGAAATTGTTCGACTGGCTTGCACCCGGAGGCAGGCACAACTGGTTCTATTTTCCTGCGTCGTTGAGCGCTCCCCTGAAGAAATGAAAGCCCTCATTGACAATATCGTGAAACATTTACTGCCTATCACCAACGTAGTCATAGGAGGTCAAGGAGGTTTGTTATATATTGACTGGCTTGAACGAAAGGGTATCCGGTATATTGGAAAATTGGAAGCCGTAAAGGAACTCCATCCCCGATCATTGGAACATTCACGGATAGCCTAAAAAAGTTATTAGCAATGTGACGAATATGAAAAAGGAGTGGCAAACATGAGTGATGAAACAAAAGGGGTCATACTCGTTGGCCATGGCGGAATCCCCAAGGGATTTCCCGGTGACCTTGTGACAAAATTAAAACGACTCGAAGCCCAACGGAGGGCAGCGGGGAAACCCATGTCCGAAGAAGAATATGAACTTGACCAAAAAATTCGGCTCTGGCCACGAACGCCAGAAACTGATCCTTACCAAGCCGGGCTTGAACGGTTGGCCACACAATTAAAACCTCTCACCGATGGCGGGCATTTTTCAATCGCATATAACGAATTCTGCACCCCCACTTTGGAGGAGGCCATTGAAAAACAAATTGCTGAGGGGGCCAAGGACATCACGGTGGTATCTACCATGTTCACCCCTGGAGGCTCCCATTCGGAATATGAAATTCCTGAGGAAATGGCTGAGCTGCGAAAGAAGCATCCGGGAGTCACGCTGACTTACGCCTGGCCTTTTGATCTTGGCAAAGTTGCTGAAATGCTAGCGGAACATATCCAACGATTCCAAGCGCAACCCGCGGGAAAGAGTTGAGAAACGAATCCACGCCTGCCTTGCCCCTCCTAGTGTAGTGAGGGTGAAGTCAGAAACTACCAGGACTAATTTGTGCAAAATTTCTCCGCAAGCCAGCATCTTTGACACCAAACTAGAAAAATCGCCCATTGTGGACTGGTTCAGTTAATTAGGATTTCTAGCTTTCACTTTTTCGAATTCATTGAGTTAAACATACGACATCCCCCTCGCTCTCCCCGATTTTGTCTAAGGTTTTTACAGATTTTTTGGTAAGGCTATGTCTCCATCCCTTAACATAAGTTGTAGGGTTTCAAAAAAACCATAGGGGAGGAAAACGTATGTCCGAAAAGTTAAAGATTGGCAACAAACGAGCGATGTTCGCGGTTGTCTTCGCAATGGTTACAGGTTCCCTTCTGAGCTTAGGAAACATTCCTTTAGCCGTAAGTCAGCCAGTCACGATTCCGGTGACAAAGATTGCAGGTGACATTCCCATGGATGCCGCCGCCCCCATTTGGGAAACGGTGCCTGGCGTGATAGTACCCCTCAGCGGCCAAACCATCACCACGCCCATGCACCCCAATATTTCCGTCAAGACGGTGATGGTTAAAATGGCTACTAATGGACGCGACATTGGGGTGTGGGCGAATTGGGGAGATCAAACCCTCAATGAAACGGTGATCGGACCACAGGATTTCCGTGACCAGATGGCCGTTCAATTTCCAGTACAAACATCCGGGGCACCCCCCTTTCAATGCATGGGGCAATCGGGTGGCACCGTTAACATTTGGCGATGGAATGCTGAATGGCAAAAGGATCTCGGAACTGGTGTCGCAGGAATGTGGGACGTGGATCAGCAATATCCTTCCCTAGCCTGGGATTATTACTATGAAGAACCGGCAGGTGGAGTGACTTACATGGACCGCAACGGACGATCCTCTGGTCCATTCAATGAAGGGATCTGGTCCGGGAATATCCTGTCTGATCCCAACCTTCGAAAAAGTTCCGTGGAGGATTTAAATGCCAACGGGTTTAGTACGTTGACCACACAAACGAATCAAAATGTTCTCGGAAACGGATTATGGGAACCCTATGGCGCGCTCAAGGGCGGATGTTGTAACGGCCCCACATGGCGAGTGGTGATGAAGAGAACCCTCAAAACCGGCGATAAGAACGACGTACAATTTCTCTCAGGCATGACTGTCCCTGTGGCATTTGCAGTCTGGGATGGGTCAAACGTTGAACGCAATGGGATGAAAGGAATTTCCACCTGGTTCAGCGCAAAGATGCCAGACAATCTGTAGAGTTGGTGTCGATGAATCCTAAGGCCGAACCTTCTGGGAAATATTCCTGGATCCTCAACGTGTTGTTGGGTATGGTGCTCACAGCATTGGTATTGACCTTGGGAGTGATCATTTGGGCGAGCATTGCGATCCTTTTCTAGGGGAGCCGATTTCAAGGCTCCCCTTTCACTTCTCCAACAACCTCACGACCTTGCGCAAATGGCTAAATCAGCGTCATTGACTGACGAGAGACCACCAGCGCCTCATCGATCAAATTCTCTTCTGTCCCGTGGAACGGATATCAAAATTTTGGGAATTCTGTTTGTTCTCTCCGGGGGAATAGATTTTTTCTGGATTCTTTCTTACCCGGATTACGCATTGAAGGTCTTTGGCACCACGTTTGACGGATGGGCTGGTGCGCTGGTGAAATACCAACATCCCGTTATTCACTGGGTCATTGGTTATGGGTTTTGGAACCTCAGACGTTGGTCCTTTTGGGGGTATTTGGCATATCTCGGATTGGCCTGCGTAAGTGAAACGATCAATCAAGTCGTATTGGGATTCAATACGACACGGACCTCAATGATTATTATCAGCCTTCTTTTCGGCACCTACATCATGGCACGCCGACATGTCTTTCATGCCAAGTCCACAATCGAACAATCTTCCCCAATCGCATAAGCTCACGCTCACGTATCATTGTTCTTCCGTGCTTATTGCCGTCCTTTGTCTCGTGCTACTGAGCGGCTGCAGCATGCTCTCCCTGGCCTATGATTATGCCGATTGGATTTTGCTTTGGCGCATCGATCATTATTTCAACACCTCTCCTCAACAAGAGGAACGATTAGAACCACACGTCAAAGAACTTCATCGCTGGCATCGAATCCAGGAATTGCCCTTATATGCGCGGTTCCTTCGAGACGTCCAGGACCAGGTGAAAACAGGCTTGTCCTCTGAAAGCCTTGATAACCTATTGCTCAATTATCAAGAGCTTCGCGGTCACCTCGCCAGACAAATTGCCTTCCATGGCGCCTCGTTTTTGCTTAATCTCCAACCCGAGCAACAAACCTATTTCCAATCTGTCCTCAAACAAGAAAACCAAGAGCTTCAAGAGGACTTCGGAGAAACACCAGAAAAGCGTGTAGCCAAACGTATGGAATCCGTTTTGAGCATTTTGGAGTTCTGGGTTGGTCATGTCTCGCAGGAGCAGACGAAAACCATCCGCACATTCATTCAAGGTTTCCCAGACACGACGGAGGCATATCTCAACTATCGTGAATTCCGCCAGCGACAGCTGCTCGATGTGCTCATGGAATCAAGAGATGCGACCATCGTGGAGAACAGGGTCGCGGAATGGATTAATTCAAACGGGCAGGACGTCCCTCCAGAGTATTATTCTGGAGTGCAACAATGGCAGGAGGCTGTAAAAACAATCATATTGAACATAGATCAAATCCTATCGCCAACCCAGAGGCATCACATGATCTCAAAACTGCAAAAATTCATTGATGAGCTTGAAAGGCTTTCTCTGGCTTAGACATTCTGAAATTTGGCCGTGCCCGCTGAGCCAATAAATTTCTCTCACCTTGTCTCTGAAATCTCTCCATACTATTATGACCTCGTGCTGAAGTCCTTTCTCAGGTGAAAAGTTTGACTTCAGTATCACGTAGACTGAAAAAAGGATCAAACGCAAACGAGTTTCAAGATCACCCAGCTAAGGAAGTGGTAATGTCCAAACGTCATAAGCGTGAAAAAGCCTCTCGTGAAGCTTCAAAAGATTCCAGTCTCCCACCTGTCCAGGAATTCAAGCGTACGTCTCCAATTGATCTGGTTGTTCTCGTCCTGGCAATAGCGGGAATCCTAGTGACCGCATACCTCACGTTTACGGCCTCATTTGAAGAGCACCCGGCATTCTGTAGCGAAGGCTCGGGATGCGACATCGTGCAGAGTAGTCGTTGGGCGACATTCCTTGCCGTACCCATGGCTCTTTGGGGTTGCCTTACCTATATCGTCATAGCCGGACTTTCCTGGCGCGCGCGAACCAAGCTTGGAAGCTGGACACCGTTAATTTTCATGGCATTTTGTGGCTTTGCCATCAGTGCCTACCTGACCATCGTCTCCGTCGTAGAAATCGAAGCGACATGCCCGTATTGTCTCGCCTCATTCGCGATCATCACGACAATTATGATTCTGACCTTGGTGCGGCAACCGCCTGGATGGCTGACCTCGGTCAAGGAAGCCGCCGTGGTCGCGGTACTCATCGTGGGTGCGCTACACCTGCACTATAGTGGAGTCTTCGACGCCTCGGCCGGACCAGAAGACCCTCAACTTCAAGCACTCGCCACCCATCTAGAAAAAACTGGTGTCAAATTCTATGGAGCCTACTGGTGCCCTCGCTGCCAAGAACAGAAGGCTGTCTTTGGGTCATCGGCGAAACGACTCCCATATGTCGAATGTAGTTCAGGCGGACGTGGAAGTGCTCTCACTGCTCCATGCGTCAAGAACGACATCAAAAGTTACCCCACCTGGATCATCGGGGAACAGCGACTCACCGGCTTGGTCAAGCCTCGAGAACTAGCCAACGCCTCGGGTTTTGATTGGAAAGAGTAAAAACAATTCTTCCTAATGTCATCTGCTGCGTCTGCTCGTTCAACAACCCGAGCCGACACAGCCCGTTTTCTTCCACCCCACCTGTCCAATGAATACACCATCCCGCAAGCCCTCCTTTTCCCGTCGCATCGCTCTCCAATACTACCCAGACATGCATGACTCTTGGGGTTTCCTGGAAGCATAGAAAAAACCTTGGTCATATACGAAAGCTGTCGAGAAAGTTTACTGTGTACGATAAATTGCGTATGCGGCGATAGATATTGAGGATTCGGTCGTTTGTCTCATGTTGAGAGGTGAAAGGTGTCAGGTAAGTTGGCGGTTTTCGTCCTTCCGCTGACTCGCAAGTGCTCAGGGTTTCCCCGGTGGCAGTCCCACGATTCTACGTATATTAGACAAGCTGTATACATTCCTATTGGTTCCGTCATGTTGTTGGTCGAAATCTTTTTCTTGGCATGCTTCCTGCTAAGTAAGCTCCTTGAGTGTCGCGCCAGGCACTTAGAGGAACAGCACCATCACAACAACTAAGGAGGAATGCCATGAAAAGCTTTACATTTTCAAATCGATTCACAACAGCCTTATGGTCGTCATTGCTGTGTGCCAGTATTCTTTGCGGTAGTTCAGCGTTTGCGGCGAGTTTTGATTTCGCCTCACGGACCGACACGTTGCCGCCAGGTGGTACCGGAGAGTCGGCCTGGGATACCTTTACTCCCTATACATGGACGGTGGATGGTATTACCGTGACGGCCACCGCGCGCAATCTTGCAAATTCGCAAAGTCGTTTTGTCTATGCAGATGCCAACAATGCGGGGTTAGGAGTTTGTACCACTCTGAGTGGTGGAGCTTCCACCGGTGCGCGGTCCAGCTTTTCAAATATTTGCAATCCAAGTAATGACGACAATATCACCAAAAACGATGTCCTTGATTTGGTGTTTAGCGAAGTCGTCACGATTGACGTACTGACCTTAGTCAACGGCAGTCATGGCACCAGCTTTACCGGCGACTTTGGCGTGGCCGTGGATTTTCTTGGAACTCCAACGAGCATTCTGGATTACACCCACCTTCTGGCCCAACACAATGTGGTCAATCCCGGTCTGTTAACTGGCACAACCTTCAGCTTTATTGCCAACGCCACCATTTCTGGAACAGAAAGCAATAGCCGGCAATTGTACGTCAATGCGATTACGGCCAACGCTCCCGTCCCTGAGCCCAGCACGATGATACTACTCGGTTCTGGCTTAGTCGGCCTCATTGGCTACCGGATGAAAACAACCAAGGCGTAATCGGTTAGTCGATCATCTTGTCACACGATAAAGCCTCATCGTTTCGGCGGTGGGGCTTTTTCTATGAACATACAATCCTCAAGAATTTGGACTTCTGTATACCCCTCAACCAATCACCTCAATCAATGGGCTTTTGTCTTATGTTTTTGAAAAAAAATTTGCTCAAGAAGATTTATTCCAGTTCAATATAGGAAACGAAACTGCAAAGGATCTGTGAGATTTTTATGATGGAGGAAATTCCCGAATGGGTAAAAGCGGCGCAGGCCAAATGGAAATACCGAGGTCTCAGAAGGCCCTCCTTTGCCATAGAACCTCAATCGGGGCAAGAGTCGGTATGGGATTACCCGCGGCCTCCACGAATCGTCCGCGACCAACGGCATGTAATTGTCCGAGCCAATGGTCGAATCATCGCGGATTCGCAATCGACCTATCGAGTTCTGGAAACGGCAAGTCCCCCGACGTTCTACATTCCCCCAAGTGATGTTGGCAACAGTGTGTTGCTACCAAGAGCCAAATCTTCCTTGTGCGAATGGAAAGGCAGGGCTCAATACTGGAGCATGAAGATGGATGGGCTGGTCTTAGAGGATGTGGCTTGGTCGTACATGAATCCCTTTCCTGGGTTCGAGGTAATCGCCGGGTATATAGCCTTTTATCCCAATCGAGTGGACTGTTACGTCAATGAAGAACTTGCACAACCACAACCCGGAGGACTCTACGGAGGCTGGGTCACTCAGGATATCGTCGGTCCGTACAAAGGTGAGCCAGGCACAGGGAGTTGGTAAGGCCAAAGCTGGTTATCTTGATGCGAATTCTTCAGGAAGGATTTTCAGAACAGAGACTTTCAGCACCCTAGGAATAAAGAACCATCACTCCTTATCTTTGCTCCACCAGGGTTTCCCCAAGGTCCAGCCCAGTCCCGCCAAGATCAAGACGATGAGAACCACAAATACCATAGCAATAACAAAAATTAATTTTTGAATCATACCTTCATTTAACACCCCATCGAACCATCTTCCATAGTCCCCTACCCTTATTATATGCCGTTTTGATGGGTTTTTGTCTAAGGTTTCATTAGATCGTCATTGCCTAAGGCTCCCAGTGACTGCAGAATATGAATGAATGAGTCCATTACACGCGCGACGGACATGCGGGTGTTTCATTTGGAAGACATAGGACCGCATTACGTCACAACGTTGCGAGCCTGGCGGGACAATTTATTCAAAAACAAAAACAATATTCACGCGCTGGGATATTCTGAGGAATTTTTCCGCATGTGGGAATTCTATTTTTGTTATTGCGAAGGGGGATTTACCGAGCGAGCCATCAGTGACGTGCATATGTTGCTGACTAAACCTGAGAACCGACGGGACCCAATCATCAACAGTTGGGCAGCATGAAAGGAGAGTTAGGCGACTGGTTTACCAAAAACCGATAGTGGCTCACTGAAAAAACAAGGTAATTTTCCATCAACTTCTCTTAAACCAACTTCATCAAACGCGCCAGCCCCTTTCCCCCTCAACCTTCATTTTCCTCCTAGCTTCTCTTTTATGATATTGTTTTGGTGAGTTCGTTTTTTCCTGACCACCCATTCAAATGTCTTGGTGAATTAAAATTTCATGCCCAACATGCTCTCGGTTACATTTCCTCCTCAGGGAAAGGCCTTCTTTTCCTATGGTTTTCGTCCGTTCTTTCTTGGTGCCTCGCTGTTTGCCGGATTCGCTGTTCCGGTGTGGATTTTGGTTTTTGCCGGATTCGTTGAAATGGATTTTCCCTATCCTTCGCGTGAGTGGCATGTCCATGAAATGGTGTTTGGTTTTCTGCCTTGCGTGATTACGGGATTTATTCTGACAGCCATTCCCAACTGGACCGACCGCCCTCCTGTCAGTGGGTGGCCGTTAATGCTCTTGTTTATCTTATGGGTGGCCGGTCGTCTGAGTCTCGCTTGTCCATGGGTCCCTGGCGTCGCGGCGGCCATAATTGATAGTTCGTTTTTCCTCGCCGTCGCCGGGGTGGTTTGGAGGGAAATTATTGCAGGGCAAGTGTGGGATCGTTCGCCGATAGGAATCCTGATCAGTCTGTATGGCATCGCCAATATTCTGTTTCACGTCTTGGCTTTAGGCAATCAGGAAACAAATCTTGCCACGCGAATGGCGCTGGGATTGCTCATGGTCTTGCTGGCCCTCATTGGAGGACGCATTACACCAGGTTTTACCGAGGACTTTTTGGCGGAAGCCAATATCGCGAAACCGCCTGCGGCCTTTTCTCCTTTTGATGGAATCTCCATTCTTCTTATCGCCGCCGGAGCCGTAGCCTGGATCATTCAACCACAACATGTGGCGACAGGTTGGATCTTCATCGTGGCAGGGTTGGCAAACATAATCCGACTGAGTCGGTGGCATGGTTGGGTCACCTGGCGAGAGCCACTCGTGTTGATCCTTCATGTGGGGTATGGTTGGTTAGCGCTATCGTTGCTTATCCTGGGAGGATCGATACTTGGATTCGGGCTCCAACCGGAGGATGCTGTTCATGCACTCACTACCGGGGCCGTGGGATCGATGACGTTGGCCGTCATGACACGCGCGACGCTCGGCCATACAGGGCGACCGAAGAAGGCGAACCAGGTAACGATCGTGATGTATCTCTTGGTCACTCTCGGAACCCTACTCCGGGTATTTGGGCCACTGACCGAAATTTCAACCACACTCATTCTCAGCCTGGCTGGCATAGCATGGAGTGGTGCATATCTCTTGTTTGCCACAGTCTACGGCCCTTTCCTGCTTCAGCCGAGCCTCGACGACGAATAAGACATTTCTCACCAGCACACCTCCCGACATTCGTGGCCAGCCTTCCGACTCTGCTATAGTCCTCAGGAACGCCGTCTATTCATTCGAGTTCAAAGGATAGGTGAAAGTGAATACCCGACTCATCAATATCTGGTACGCGATTCGTTCCAGTTTATGGTTTCTCCCAGCCATACTGACCCTGCTTGCCGGGGCCTTGGCCATGGCGACCCTTATGGCTGATCAGACTTTCAGGGATACAATCACTCGAATCCTTGGACCCTTTGGGACCATGGGACCCGATGGCGCGCGGGCCTTGTTGAGTACCGTGGCTGGATCAGTCATCACCATTGCCGGTGTCGCCTTTTCCATTACGATCGTCGCACTCACCCTCGCGTCTTCACAATTTGGCCCTCGACTCCTGCGAACCTTCATGAAGGATAAAGGCAATCAACTCGTTCTCGGAATTTTTATCGCCACCTTTGTCTATTCACTGTTGGTGATGGGAGCCATTCGAGATGCGGAACACCAGTTGTTTGTTCCGATCATCTCAGTCTTTTCCAGCTTGATGTTTGCATTAGTCAGCCTGGGCGCCTTTATCTATTTCATTCATAATGTGTCCACATCCATTCATGCGGATAATGTGGTGTTTGCCATTAGTCAAGATCTCAATCGTGCGGTTGGCCGCATGGTCGCCAAGGGGGCCAATCGTCAAACTCATGAAGCAGAGTCTACGGCAAAGGCGTGGACACAAGAAAACGAGGAAAACTCAATCCTCATTGTGTCTTCCGAAAATGGATACCTCCAGGCCATCGATTTTCCCAACCTGGTCAAACTGGCTAAGGAACAAGACATCAGATTCAAGCTCCTCCATCGTCCGGGTGATTTCGTGATGAAGAGCCACAGCCTGGTTCGATTGTGGCCGAAAAAAGAAATCCCCGATGAAGTTCACCGGATCGTCAACCAAGCGTTTATTTTGGGATCACAACGAACAGACGAGCAGGATATTGAGTATGCCATTCATCAAATGGTGGAATTAGCGCTCCGGGCGCTTTCGCCAGGAATCAACGACCCATTCACCGCGATGAGCTGCATCGACTGGCTGGGAGCCGCCATCAACCAATTAGCGGAACAGGGACTTCCCACGCCGTATTACCACGATGACCAGGACGAACTTCGCGTCATCGCCGATGTGCCGGAAATGGCCGGGATCTTCGATGCGGCCTTCAGTCAGATCCGGCAGCATGGGTGTAACAATGTGGCGGTCACACTGCGCTTATTGGAAACGTTTAAGGGAATTGCCGTGTGTACTGAAAATCAAGAAGTCCGCACGGCCATCAGTCGGCATGCGGAAATGGTCCATGGAGCAAGCCAGCCCCATGTGGTGGCAAAGAGTGACAAGGACGACGTGGAGGACCGCTACAAAGCAGTATTCGAAACCCTGAACACCCCATGTCCGGAATCGCTTTCGAGTTGAGAAATACACGAACCTGGACAGGGGAAAAACCCCAAATCAATAAATGCTTCACCAGATGTATGAAAGTATGAGTCCCGTCGCCCGAAGGTGGGGTAAACCTTCGGACGACATAGCCAGTCACCTTCCTGGTGACTGACTATATCCTGTCGGAGGAGTGCAATGACAGGATAGTACCATTCTACTCCCTCAGCCATAGTTTGGGAAAATTCCTCAGTTTCAACCCCACCCACACCACCTTTGTCATTGAACTTTCTCTGAGTAATGTAACAACCAAAATTTTTCTGACCCACCGTAGCAACAGATCACGTGGTATAATAAAGAAAGGAAAAAAATGAAAAAGGGAGGAAATCATGGGAACTATCGAAATGTACGGAATTCTGTCGATCGTGTTGGGTGTGATCGGAATGATTGTAATGCTGAAGGGTAAACGACCCACCTACCCTTCTTCCAAAGAATTAGCCCATAACCAACCTCAGATATTAGGAAGCTAGACCTTTTAATATTTTCGCCACCGTAAGGTCGGGATGGGCAACCAGGGGGTACCCCAATGAAAAACAGCATCGTGTTTGTCATATTTCTGCACTGCTGGCTGCTCGTCACCCCCAGCCACCTGCCCGCCGACCAGGTCCACAAAAGTTCAGTCATTCTGAAGGAAGTGCGGGACATCAACAACGCAGAAGGCATCCTCATTGCCAAAGAATCAATCTACGGTGGCGGAATTAGTCAAAACCCATCGGCCCACACTCCACGTGATCAAAATCATGGTGTGGTGCTCAGAGAATTTCGTTCTCCCACAGAAAGGTTCACCGTCAAGAGTGGGGAAACGACCATCACGTCCCAAGTCATACCCCTGGTCACAGAAAACAACCAACCTGGACTGTGGAATCCGGCCAACGGCGAGTGGGTATTTAAAAATAGTGAGACCAATAGTTATGAAAGTGTGATTCACGTCAAAAAGGGCGGGGACTTGGATATTGTCTACCAAAGCACAGGAATGCGCCGGGGAGGCGAACGCCATGTCCTGCATTATGGCCTGAATGGAAATCCGCATGCCGTGAGTCTATCCAGGACACGCCTCAAAAAGGCCTTTGCCTCCCAGCCCTCTCCTTCCAACACCACACCTGTCCTGAACTACCAACCAGCGGATGACATCATTCTGGTGGAAATGGCATTTACGCAGGATGGCTTCGTGTTCCAGCCCATCTTTGATTACCAAGTCATAAAGCAGTAACCTATCACCAATAATAATTATATTGGGCAACCAGTTTTAACTTGTGCAATGGATAAAGAAGGAGCTTCTTCACTTCCCCTCCTTTGTAAGGAGGGGCCAGGGGAGGTAGAAACACAGAAATGGCTAGCACAAATATGACAAGACAGAATACATGACAACAAACAACTCCCCCATCGTCGTCTGGTTTCGTCAGGATTTGCGCATCAGGGACAACCCGGCACTATTTGCCGCGCATCAAACCGGACACCCAATTATTCCGGGATTTATTCTGGACGATGAATCGAGCGGAGAATGGAAGTTAGGCGCAGCCAGCCGCTGGTGGTTGCATGAAAGTCTTGCCGCGCTGAACGACTCCCTCAATAAAAAACTCTGCCTTCGGGCAGGGCCAGCCCAAAAGGTATTGAAAGACATCGTTAAAGAATCGAAAGCAGAATCGGTGTACTGGAATCGATGTTACGAGCCCTGGCGAATCAAACGAGATGCAAGCCTTCAAAAATCCTTGACCGAACAAGGGATTGAAGTTCACACCTTTAACGGCTCTCTTCTGTTTGAACCTCAGGCGACACACAAAAGCGACGGCACGCCGTATAAGGTATTTACACCCTTCTATAAAAATAAATTTCTGGGGAAGGAGAACGAACCCAGAAAACCACAGAAAGCGCCGAAAAATTTATCGCTAACGAAACACAAAGGTGTGTCGCTTAAGGATCTGGAACTCTTACCAACCATCCCCTGGCACAAGAAACTGGCGAAACATTGGCAACCCGGGGAAGATGGAGCACGGGCGCGGCTGAAGGCGTTTCTAAAAAACGGAATCAAAGGCTACAAGGAAGGCCGCAACTATCCGGACAGAAACAATGTCTCACGCCTCTCACCACATCTGCACTTTGGAGAAATTTCACCGAACGAAGTATGGCATGCGGCTAAACTCAAAATGAAACCGGGGGGCCTGAGGACAGACGGAGACACCTTTCTCAGTGAACTGGGCTGGCGGGAATTTTCCAATAATCTGCTGTTTCATTTTCCCGATCTGCCCCGCGTGAATCTTCAAAAGAAATTCAATGCCTTCCCCTGGCGAAAAGATGTCAACGCGCTCAAACGTTGGCAACAAGGTCAAACAGGGTATCCCATCGTCGATGCCGGCATGCGTGAGCTCTGGGAAACCGGTTACATGCACAACCGGGTGCGCATGATCGTCGGATCGTTTCTCGTCAAAAACCTGTTGTTGCACTGGCACCATGGAGAAGAATGGTTCTGGGATACGTTGGTCGATGCCGACCTCGCCAACAACAGCGCCAGCTGGCAATGGATCGCAGGGTGCGGCGCCGATGCCGCGCCCTACTTCAGAGTTTTCAACCCCGTGACCCAAGGCCAAAAGTTTGATCCAGAAGGGAACTATGTTCGACGATTCATCCCGGAGTTAAAAAAGATGCCTGTGAAATATCTACATAACCCCTGGGATGCACCAGAAAAAGTATTAGTGGAGTCAGGAGTAAAACTCGGAAAAGATTACCCTCGTCCAATCGTCAAACTCAGTGATTCCCGGGACCGAGCCCTGGAAGCATTTTCTGCACTTCGCTAGTTTCAAAATGGGAATGTTGCACGTTCAGCATAAGGTTGCGTGATCATTTATACTCAATTATTATCGATTTCATATATAAATATGTATAAATTGGTATAAATAGACTATGGACCCTATAAAAAACCCGTTTTCCCCCGGTGCGGGGTCTCCACCGCCGGAACTTGTGGGACGCGACCCAATTTTAGAGCAGGCCAGGATTCTTCTCGGACGGGTGCGGCAACGGCGTCCCGAAAAAAGCATGTTGCTCACGGGCCTTCGTGGAGTAGGCAAAACGGTTCTGCTCAATGAGATCAAACGAATGGCGGATGATGATGGCTACCGCACCATCTTTATCGAGGCCCATGAAGGCAAAGCCTTAGGTCCGTTGATTGCCCCCTACTTGCGGACCCTACTCTATGACCTAAATCGAATGGCGGGGACCGGAGACAAGGTCAAACGCGGATTGGCTGTTCTTCGGAGTTTTATCGGCGCTCTCAAACTTACGATGGGTGATATCACTATCGGATTGGATATCGAACCAGAAAAAGGTGCTGCAGATAGTGGTGACTTGGAAGTTGATCTGCCTAACCTCTTCATTGCCATAGGTGAAGCTGCCGAGGATCGAAAAATCCCCGTGGCCATCTTCATTGATGAAATTCAATATTTCAACAAAAAAGAATTGGGTGCATTGATAATGGGGATGCACAAAATTCAACAGCATCAACTCCCATTGGTGTTACTGGGGGCGGGCTTACCTATTCTTCCTGGATTGGCCGGTGAGTCGAAATCCTATGCCGAAAGGCTATTTAGCTTTCCCAATATTGGGGCATTATCGATAGACGATACGGCCAAGGCATTACAAGATCCTGCGCAAGAAGCCGGGATAGCCTTTGACCCTTCCGCGTTAACCGAGGTGTATCGCTTGACGAAGGGTTATCCGTATTTTCTTCAGGAATGGGGATATGTTGCTTGGAATATTGCAACTTCCAGCCCCATTACCTTGCAGGTGATTCAAGATGCCACATTAACGGTCATCCCACGCCTCGACGAAAATTTTTTTCGTGTTCGTTATGAGCGCCTCACCCCAAGTGAAAAAAACTTTCTGAGGGCCATGGCTGAACTTGGACAAGATGCCCATCGCACGGGAGATATCGCGGATATCTTGGGCGTAAAGGTTACCAGTCTCGGTCCCGTTCGAGCCAAACTGATTAATAAAGGAATGATCTATAGTCCTGCACATGGTGATCTGGCATTTACCGTGCCGCTATTTAGTGACTTCATGATTCGGACGATCCCTAAATTTCAAGGGTAGTGGGGAAGATGAACTTCCGGGCGAATCCTCCTAGCGGGTTACACCATTAAGAGAACGGAACATGGCAAAGAAACCATCCGTATCATCGGTACGAGGCAGACCAGCCGCAAAGAACGCGCGGCCTACTCCAGACCACAAGCTTGATTTTTCAGATATTCCGGAATCCACGGATGACGAACTCAAAAAAGCACGTCGTGTGGGACGACCCAAGAGTAAAACGGGGAAACAACTCATTGCCATTCGCTTGTCGCCAAAACTATTAGAGACTATCCGACGAATGGCGGCCAAGCAAAAGAAACCCTACCAGACGTTGATCCATGAATTATTGGGAAAGGCAGCCTCACGCGCTGCTTGAGGCTAAGGCCAAAAATTTGATGCGGACGGAGAATACGTTCGACGGTTTGTCCCCGAATTAAAAAAGATGCCCAAGAAATACCTGCACAACCCTTGGGAAGCGCCGGAAAAGGACTTAGCTGAAGCGGGTGTGAAACTGGGGAAAGATTATCCCCTACCAATCGTCAAACTCGGTGAATCGCGAGAACGAGCTTTAGAAGCCTTTGCTAGCCTTCGCTAGCACTAAAATAAATGTCGCTCGCTAAGTTGGCAGAGCAGCTAACTCTTCATCAGCGGGCCACAGGTTCGATCCCTGTACGACCCACCATCTTTTTCAAGCACTTACGCACACCATAGATTGACCCCACCAGAAGAAAAAACAGATTTAGACCTGTTTCTGGGATTTGGGCTTGCCTTTGTCCTATAAATTATCCTGAAATTAAGTTCCTATAAGCACCTCACAAGGTTAATAAATCGCTGCTCTTGTAAACTTGCCCTCATCTTAATCCGTTTCCTTCCCCTACTGTCCCTTCTGGCAATTCATCCCAGTTGAAAACTTGAGTTTTTTGCCGATAGGGTTACGATTCATCCACACCAGACGACAAGAAATTGTATGGTAAAGTCGTGAGATGAAAAATTAGGATTCGCAAGGTAAGGTAGTCACCCAACAACATGTTAAAACAAGCCCAGCTTTTCATTCGCCTTACCCCAGGAGTACTTCGACCTCAGTGGGGGCATGGTTATGTAAATGAGTTTCGCGGTGGTCCCGAAACCCTGTTGCGATGGCTCGAAACTCAGTTAGGGCTTCCGGTTCCCTCGGTTCATACTGCGGATCGGATTACCGAGTACGCCGCGGCGCTTGACACCGTCGTAGACTCGGTAATTACTGCCAGTATGAAGACAGATCGTTGGGGGACGGCTTCCGATCTGCTTTCTCGCCGAGATGAACTGCTGCTGGCTGGATGGAATGAGACCAACTCCGATGCCTTGCCCGACTTAGTTCGCGATCTTGCTCAGGCTGCAGAAGGCCGAACGTTTGTGTTTCTCAGCGAAGCGGCGCGCTTGCAACGGGTGCTTGATGCCCTGAGTGTAGGGCAAGTGCTGCCTCCTCATCGTTGTTTCCTGCATGATTCCCTGGATGTGTGGCCGGTAGTTTGGCGCACAGTACTTGGAAAGCTAGATGTTGTTAATCAGCCGGAACACGCGCCTCATGGTCCCCACGCTTCTGCCCTGTACACAGCACAAAACGTTGTACGTGGCGCCGACAGCACAAGTATCGAGCAGGACTCGACCTTTCGCTATGTTCACACACGCAGCGAGTCCGCTGCCCTTGAGTTGGTTGCCGCTATCTTGGCGGGTGTTCCGAACAAGTTGGCAAGCACCGTCATTTGTTGTGAAGACGACGACTTGGCACTGCGTCTTGATGCAAGCCTCAGCCGAATCGGTCTGCCGACTACTGGGGCGTCGGCCTGGTCGCGGGCACACCCGGTGCTACAAATTTTGCCGCTTAGCTTGGCCCTTTGTTGGGAACCGGTTGATCCGCAAGCACTGCTTGATTTTCTGACGCTACCCTTCCTGCCACTTCCCAGAAAGGCCGCATCCCGATTGGCCAATGCACTGGCCCAAGAACCCGGCTTGGGAAGCAGTCAGTGGGATGTAGCCGTAAATGAACTTTGCGGCGAAGAGCATGATCCTGGGGGCAAGGTTCGAGAACGACTCGATTCCTGGCTGCTCTGTGACCGAACCTCAAGAGGAAGCGAAATCTCATCACGCCTCATACGCTCACGCTGTGGAATGGTTGCCCAATGGGCTTCCGGGCAAGCGACATTGTTTGCAAAGGGTGATCAAGCAGATCCCAGATTGATAAACGCATTGCAGATTGCGGCCAGGCAAGCGTCATTGCTAGGTGAGTTGGCCGAAAACCAGGGGATGGCCTTGTCAGAGCCCCAATTGGCACGCTTGCTGGAAGAAGCTCTGGCAAACGGAGTGGAAACGACCTCGTGCATCGAAGCCGAGGATGGCCCCATCCGTGTGCGATCTCTCTCCGAGATTGACGGACCGTGTGATTGGCTCATTTGGCTCGGTCTAGGGACGGCAGATGCAGCCCGATGCCGTTGGTCCTCCGATCAGCTTCGTAAACTTCGTGAAGCAGGGATTGAGGTTGACGATGGAAGCAACAATCTTTCTTCGCTACGTTTCGCTGAAGCTCGCGGTTATGGCTTCGTCAAGGAAGCATTTCTCGCCGTGCTCCTGCCGCAGGATCTGGTGAAACGTTGGCACCCAATCTGGCTCGCGATTCGTGCATGGCTACGAGATAAAGACATTGAGCAGCCGCCCGTCTTTGAAGATCTGGTCGCGGCCGGTGAGGTGACCTCACTCTCCCCATTCATATTTGAGTGTCAGGACGCTGACATTGAGCCTTCCCAGAAACCACGCCCTCTTTGGGCCATCCCGGATAACCTGCTTTGTGATCGCGAAACGGTCTCAGCTACCGAGTTACAGGATCGACTCGGCTGTCCGTTGAAATGGACTTTCAACTACCAAGCGAAAATTCGTCCAAGCCCTAACGCCGAACTACCCAACGATTTCCAGCTCAAAGGAACGTTCTGTCACCGCATTCTTGAGCGCGTGTTCGGTGGGGGTGGTGACTTGCCGACAGTCGACGACGCGGTTGCCCGCGTTATCGCCACCTATGAAGAGCGACTTCCTCTTGATGCCGCTCCGCTTGCTCTACCCGACAAGTACTTCGAACGTCAACGACTTCGCAGTGAACTGGAAAATGCGACGCGTGTGCTCATCGGCACATTGGCCAGTGGCGGGTATCGAATTGTTGGAATCGAAGTAGAGCTCTCAGGAGAGGCATTTGGAAAGTCACTGAAGGGTTTGATTGATTGCGTTACAAAACGAGACAACGGCGATGAGGCGATCATCGATTTCAAGTATAGCGGCCGGTCTAAGTATCATTCACTCATCGAAGATGGGAAGGCGGTCCAGCTTGCCACATATGCCTATGGACGATCGATGGTACACGGCGCATTTCCTGCTGTTGCCTATCTGGTGCTCTCCGACGGTCTAATCTATTCACCATCGGAAAGCCCGCTTAACGGCGATGACAACCGGTCCCTTATCGACGGACCCGCGATTCAAACGGTATGGCAAAAGTTTTCCGCCGCCATCACCAGGGCCGATGACTGGTTGACGTCCGATGCTCCCGTTCCGGCTCGTCCGCTGCAAGATCCCACTCAGTGGCCTGAAGGCATAGACAAACTTGTGCTGGATCCGAGAATCAGGGCGAATACGATACAGGATGTCTGTAGGTACTGCCATTACAAGACTCTTTGCGGGATTCAGGAAACCTCATGATGCACACACTCGAACTGGTTCGCGCAGGTGCAGGATCAGGCAAGACGACAGATCTCTGCCAGACGGTCGTCCATGCTGTCGCAGGCGGATTGGATCCTGCACGTATCCTTGCCACGACCTTCACGAAAAAAGCTGCTGCTGAGCTCAAAGGCCGAATCCAAACACAATTGTTCGGTGCAACCGACGGAAGTGCAACGACACACCGTCATGCCGATCGGCTTGAGTTGGCGGCCATTGGTACCGTGCACAGTGTGGCGCACCAGGTCTTATCCCGCTATGCCATCGAAATGGGATTGTCACCACGTCTCGAAGTCGTCACGGAAACCGCAAGCGAACGAGCGCTTAGCTACCTGCTTGGTGCCATTCCCCTCTCAGCCTGGCAACCGCTTGCCGATTGTGGGGAACGACTGGGGATCAATGACTTGCATCGTCGCATCCTGGCCTTGCTCGCCGCCAAGCGAGGAAACCGCATCAACGACGCCGACTTTACCACCCAAATGGCTTCCAGTGCCGATCGCGTGTGTGAGCTGCTTTCCCCATCCGGTGTGGCCGCAGTCGAGACGCCGATCAGCCAGTTGTATGACCTCGCTGACGATGCACTAACGGACATTGATGCCTTGACCGACGATACACAACTCACAAACAAAGGACGACAAAAACTTCGCCAACTCAAGTCAAAGCAGATTTCGCTCTGGGGCAGCTATCTGCAGGCGATCAGAATAACGGCAGGCAAGAGGTCAGGTGCCGACGGAATGCTCAATGCATTGAGAACCCATGCCTCTCAGGTCCGTCAGAATCCTCGACTCCATGCTGATATTCGACAGTTTTCGTCCCTCTTGACTGCCGAGACGATTCGTCTCGATTCTCAATACAAAGCCTACAAAGCTGAACGTGGATTGGTGGACTTCACCGACCTGGAAATTCTCTTTCTCAAACTTCTTGAGGACGAAAGCCTTTCTGCTCGTTTAGGTGAAGATTTCGATCTTGTCCTGGTTGATGAATTTCAAGATACGAACCCGCTGCAACTCGCTATTTTCCGCAGACTGCAATGTGTCTCACTTCGCAGTCGTTGGGTCGGTGACCCGAAACAGGCCATTTACGGGTTCCGCGACACCGATCCGGCGCTCGTCAATGAAATTTGGCAAAATGCTTCTGAGGCTACCCGCACCGAACTTCCCAACAACCACAGAAGCCAACGCGGACTGGTCCAGTTTGTCGGCCATCTATTCGGTCCCATATTCGGAGATGATGCGAGGCAGACGCCGCAGAAAGCGGCCTTGCCGCGGGGAGTTGAACGATGGGTATTTGACACACAGAACCAAACGGACGATGCGATTGCGCTCGCCTGTGGAATAGCAAACCTGCATGCGGAAGGAATACGATTTGGCGATATCGTAATTCTAGAACGAACAAACCGACTACTCCCGCCCATCGCCACGGCTTTTGACACCTTGGGGATTCCCTATCTGCTCGAAAGTCCCGGTCTGCTGTCCACTCGCGAAGGGGCACTAATTCTGGCGGGTCTGCGGCTGGTTGCTGATCGAAGAGACTCCCTTGCTGCTGCAACGGTGCTTCACCTTCTGAGCGATCCTAAGCAAGACACCCCCGATTGGATCACAGAGCGTCTGCAAGCTCTTCGTGATACGAATGCCGGCGGCGGGTCGGAAACGCCACATGCTTTTCACCTTCCTTGGGAGGGTGACGCGCGTTTTTCACGCATTGAAAACATTAATCGCTTACTCCTGTCACCGACACTTGTTGTTCAACAGGTAATCGAGGCCTTGGATTTACCCACTTACGTTCAAAAATGGGGGGATCCCGCACAGCGTTGCTCGAATCTCGACTCCATTTTGCGACATGCTCGTGAATATGAGGAGATCGCATTCGACAGCGGCCAAGCAGCGACGCTTAGGGGTTTCATTCTCTACCTCGAAGAACTTGCAGGCGATAAGCTCGATCTTCGTTACCCCCCGCAAGGGCATGATGCCGTGACGTTGATGACATACCATTCATCCAAAGGGCTGGAATGGCCAGTCGTCGTGCTCAGCGGATTAAACTCCGACCGACCGCCCAACATGTGGTCACCGGTTGTCACCGGTGGTGGGCAAAGCGACGCAGATCCGCTAGAAGGACGAACCTTGGAATCATGGACATGGCCTTTTGGACAGACCGAGGGCCAATTCGGTGGATTGCGCACCGGCAGCGGTCTCGAAGACGATGCGCTCACCTCCCCCGAGGGACAAGCACGCACGTGTCGCGAAACCGAGGAAAATCTGCGATTGCTTTATGTGGGGTGTACGCGTGCCAAACACAAACTCGTGTTTGCGCATCGTGCGGGAACGTATGCGTGGCTAGCACAACTCTCCGCAGTAGATTCGTTGCTCGACTGCAACCTCGGAGAAGGTGAACACGAACTGAATGGAATTGATACGTCATTCGTTTTGCGCCACTTGAACACTAACAGGGTTGATGACTGCCGAATTCCGGCAAGACAAAAAGAACGGTGGCGCTCATTGACTGGAAACCCGAATCCGCCGGGCTTCTCTCCCCGTTTTCACGCTCCCAGTCAAACCTCTGCAGAGCCAGGCGACGTGGCGTTTCACAATGAGGAACTCCCAGGTCCGTCCTATTTCCCATCGGGAGCTGATGAAGATCACTACGCAACAATCGGAGAAGCGGTGCATAGTTATCTTGCAGCTCTTCCGTCGATGCAGTCGCTGAGCGATGTCGAGAAAGAAGGCGTGGCAGAGCGTTGCCTTGCTGCGTTTTCTGTAACCGGCATCCTTTCGCCGTCGATTCTTGTCTCTTCGGGTAACCGTTTCTCTGAATGGGTTGAATCGAAATATCCCGGTGCTCAATGGCTCACAGAGCTTTCTGTGACGGCTCCGCGATCAGCTGGGGGGCAATGGAATGGGGCACTAGATTTGTTACTTGAACTTACCGATGGGAAAGTCGTCATCATTGACCACAAGAGTGCACCGATTCGGCGAGAGCACTGCGCAGCAAAAGCCACAACTTTTTCGGGACAATTGTTGGCGTATAAGGAAATGATCAACAGTACAGAGCAAGTAGTTGATTCTTATTGGATTCATTTTCCTCTTGCGGGAGTCATGGTCAAACTTGTTTAGATCACCTTATACACATTCGTTGTACACTGTTATTTTGTTGTCGAAAGTCCACGAATACGAATTTTAAACGAGCATCTTAGCCAAATAGGGTATTATCCAAGAAGCTGTTCAAAAGCAGATAGTGCAAGCAATGGCCCACACGTGGGAGTTTTCCAAGTATGATACCGGCCTGAGTACTCCCTGTGCCAAGAATGTTGCGAAGGAGTGGTCTGCATTGTAGCGTGTCGGGGGGGAGTATTTGAAGAGAAGTAGAGCGACGTTTGAGGGGTAGCATCGGCGTTAATGGGCCGCCCTCCCAATATTATCCAAGGCTTGAGAAGGAAGGAGAAGGTCCATAAGGCAATTCAAAAAAATCGGATGCCATTCTTGGGCTGCCTCCAACCTCAGGACAGAATCATTTTTAAACCGAGTCTGGAAAATTATCTAAATTCTAATGTACCCCTACTTGTCACAATTTGATTGGTCCATTATTCATTGTTGGAATGATTTAGAGGACAAGATCCGAGTACTTTCAACCGTCCAAGCACGGGGGGAAGCCTTTGAGGAATTTTGTCACGCCTTTTTTACCCATCAAAAAGACTTTTACCAAGCGAGAAATATCTGGCGTTTCAAGGAAATACCTGAAAACATTTTAAACCAAATAGGGTTAAATACCTCTCAAGATCGTGGCATAGATGGGTTGCTACAGCAACATGATGGAACTTTTACAGCTTACCAAGCTAAATTTCGAAGTGATCGAGCAGACACCCCATCACAGCATGAGTTGTCAACATTTTATATGATAAGTGATAGGGTGAATTTCCGTCTTGTTGTCTCTAATGTCCAAAACTTACCTTCAATAGCCACCGAGAGAAAAGATCATGGCCATATTCTTGTAGATACACTGCTTGAACTTTCGCCAGACTTTTTTCAATGCCTCAAAGACCACGTTTGTTCCGATTATTTACACCATGAACCTCCGCCCGTTGCAAAACCTTTTCAAATTGAAGCCCTTGATGCAATTCTTCAGGGGTTTAGGGTGTCTTCCAGAGGCCAAGCGATTTTGGCTTGTGGAGCCGGAAAAACACTTCTTGGGAAATGGGTAGTTGACCGACTCGGCAGTAAACGAATTTTAGTAATGTTTCCGAGTTTGGCCCTAGTTCGTCAAACTATGGGGGAATGGTATAGAGCTCAATCCGGAACTTTTCGCTACATATGCATTTGCAGCGATCCAACAGTCGACGTTTATCGGGAGGAAGATGAGTGGGAAACACAACCCTCTGAACTCGATGTCAGGGTCTCCACCAATGCACAGGACCTTGTGGTTTTTTTTAGTAAAAATGAAACCGTACCTCAAGTGGTCTTTTCGACGTATCAGAGTGGTTCTGTCATTGTAGAAGCTCTAAAAAATCCTGCACTTGAAAATTTCCACTTTGACCTTGTGATTTGTGATGAGGCTCATCGGGTAGCTGGAACGGCTGGGCGAGCTTTTTCATCTGTACTTGATGACAATTTGGTGAGGGCAAAATACCGCCTTTTCATGACTGCTACTCCTAAGATTTTATCTCCACGGCTTTCAGAAAAAGATTCCACGGATAGTAACTTAATTTGTTCCATGGATGACCATGCCATGTTTGGCCCTGTCTTTTATCGGTTTCCCTTTAGCGAGGCAATACATCAAGGAGTTATTTGTGACTATAGGGTAGTGGTTATAGGTGTTAGTGAGGAAGAGATTCTAGATTTAATTCGTGAGGGAGGTACGATTCAGATAGAAGATTCTGAGACATGGAAAGCAGAAGTGTTGGCCCAAAGAATAGCTCTGTGCAAAGCCATTGCTAACTATGGAATTCAAAAAATATTCACTTTTCATAACCGAGTCTCTGCTGCAGCACATTTTGTGAATGTGAACACACCCGATAGTTTCCCTTCTGTGTTGAAAAAATTTAGCCCTAATCTCCAATATATGGCTAGCCACATAGAAGGCAAAATGTCAGCAGGAATACGAAATAATATTCTCCGAACGTTTTCTTTAAGTACGCGGGGTGTAGTTTCTAATGCACGGTGTCTTGGAGAAGGTGTAAATGTTCCCATAGTAGATGGAATATTTTTTGCGGAACCCAGAAAGTCAGTAATTGATATTGTTCAGGCAACGGGGCGTGCGCTTCGCAAGGTTCCTGGCAAGGATCGTGCCTATATCATTATTCCAGTTCTTGTTAAAAAAGGAGAAGAAGTCGACCAAATTTTGGAAGAAAGTAAGTTTGATACCGTCTGGCAAGTGCTTTCGGCTATGACAAGTCAAGATGAACGCTTAGATGCCACTATTAAAGAGGTTCGGATCAAACAAGGAGAAGGGGCCATTCCCAGATTAGGGGATTCAGGGGGATCTTTTCATTCGGAGTTTATTGATACCCAAACAATTCTCATGGGGTTTCCTAAGCATATCCCTTTTTCAGTATACCAAAAGGCTTTTAGCCTTGAAGCGATAGAGAAATTGGGAGAGAGATGGCACCTGCGTTTTGGCGCCCTTAAAGATTATGTGAAACATCATGGTAAAGAACCAAGCAAAGAGGATGAATTTGAAGGTTTTAAAATTGGAGCTTGGCTTCAAGCCCAGCGTACGGCATACAGGAAGAAAAAACTTCCCGAAGATCGGGCTAATCTCCTAAAGGAACTTGATATTGATTTGGCCGCCTCCTATGACCTCCAACAAAGCTGGGAAGAACATTTAGAGGGGTGCAAGAAGTTTTTAAAAGAAGAAGGGCGTCTGCCATCTCAAGGCGAGGAATTTTGGGTGAGTGAAGAAAGAACAGCATTAACAATTAAAGAAAAAATGAAAAACGAGTATTCATCATTGGGGCCAGGATTTTTACCTGGTCAGGTTTGGGAAGGAACAAAACTCCTTAAGGTAGGTAATTGGCTGGGGCATCAACGTCGTTTTTACAGACAAGGCAAGCTCTCCAATGAAAGAATTGAAAAAATGGAAAAGGAATTGAAGCTTGTCTGGGATCCTACGAGAGAAAAATGGGAAAGAAATTTTGCAGCATATAAAGCTTTCGTAGAAAAAACAGGGTTGCAACCAGATAGGCGGACTAAATTTCGAGGAGTTGCAATTGGCAACTGGACCAGTAATAACGTTCGAAAGGCTTACAAGGAAGGTAAATTATCTGACGAGCAAATCAAAAATTTTGAGTCTCTTGGAATGGTTTGGAGCCAAAAAAAGAGCACATCTCCAAAAACCAAAAAGCCAAGATTCCCAGGTCAACACTCTGAAGATATTTTAGACCAAGGGTACAGTTTTCTACAAGATACTAGTTTATGGATAGATCTCTATGCTAAATGCAAAGAATATATAAAAGAATTTAATTCCCCTCCACTGCCTGGCCGTATTTACTTTGGATTTCCAATAGGCTCTTGGTTAGAATCTCAATGTTATTTATATGAATTGGGAAAACTTCCCGATTACGAAAAGGAAAAAATTTCCCTTTTAAAAAATCTTATTAATCTGGAAAAAAGGTAAGCCTAAGAAATAAGCCAATACCCATAACCGACCACAAACTTATCAAATAAAAGAATCAGAAACTGTTGTATCTGAAACTCTGGGGAAAAGGCCAAATTTTCCGCGGTGATTTCACCTCGCTAGTGCAACCGTGGCTTGATTGTAGGTGAATTCAAAAAGAAAATGCGGTTAATTCTATTTATTAATGCATTATGTGACTTTATTCTCATTCCAAGAAATTGGGTTAGATCCTGCGGAACCATATTTTATTGACCACTAAATTAATCTCAACTAGCAACTCAGCAGAAACAGGTTCCGCGACAGGTTTCCTCAAGAACCCACAATCGCAACTCATTAGGAGTTTTGATTTCTTTCTTCGAACTCACTGATTCCGTATTAGCTGGTTTACTCAGCCAGGCTCCCTCTCAACAAATCAGTCACAGTCCCTGCCATAGGCCCCATCCACCGCGATCTGACTTTTTTTGTCTCATGAGACAGGAAAGTGTGTCACGGAATATCTTCTCGTGGGACAGATCCTTCAAAAATCCTTTGTTTTCGGCTCATTTTATTTTTGTTTTTCCCATAATAAAAATTTTTAAATTATAATATTATCAATAGCTTATATAGATATTGACTCGCCACATATTCGCTTTTCTCCTCTTGGCATTATCTATGCATTTATCTTTGGTTGAGGAAGATTTCGAAAAAATATGTCTCATTCTTCTTGATTTTTTAGGGCTGGAAAGGTGCAAACCGCCACTGGAGGAGGACCCGGCCATGGGAACCACTCACCATATCATCCGTACCACGCTCTTAGGAATCGCTCTGGCGATTCTGACCATTCCCTTGTTCCATGCCCCACTCACCATCCCGCACTTTCCGGAAAGTGAATCGTACGGTCCACTGGAGTTTTCCGACGTTCGGATCGTCACTCTGGATCTCTCGGTTCCGTATTCCGATCCCGACCTCATCCACCGGATGACCATCCACGCTGATGATTCTTTCATGTGGTGCTTTCAGGGATCATCGCAAGAACCTTTCTGCCAGGACGAACTCTGGGATGAGAGGCATGCCCAGCTATGGAAACATCTGATGACGCTCCAGGGCATCCCCTCGCTATGACGTGATGGGAGGCACGGTCAATTGATAGATCAATCTCTGGAAACTCAAGTGAAGCCCTTTCCGCTGACGGTGTATTTTGACGGCGAATGCCCCATTTGCCGTCGAGAGATCGATTTGATGAAAATTTTCAATCGACAGGGACGCCTACACTTCATTGATTTTTCGACCTCGTCCTACCGCCAAGACGATCATGGGCTCAGCCCCTGTGACTTGGGAAGTGTGATTCATGCCCGCTGGGCCAATGGAATCATCATCACCGGCGTGGATGTGTTCCGAGCAATGTGGGAGGCCATTGGTTTAGGATTTTTTTCCCGTCTGAGCCGCCGGCCCACGATCAACACTTTGTTGGTCAAGGCCTATCATTGGTTCGCTAAAAACCGATTGTGGCTCACCGGGAAAGCTCGTTAACTGTCAGTATTTTTTTTCTGGGCTTTACTTTATATGTTGACGATTATGAATGAACTAGCGACACATTCTATATTGCATGTTGCCTTTCGGGGGAAATCCATCCCCGTAAAATTTTTTGGTTCGCACGCCTTTTTTCGTGGACTGTTCCATGGAGGGAGAAGATGAGACATTTTTTCACGACATCTTTAAAGGTTTTCCGACATACCTTTTTGTTCACGATGGCCTGGCTGGGATTTCTCGTTCCACCTCTTCACGCCCAAGACAGACCCGTGAAAGAATTTTTTATGACCGTGCAAGAAACGACGATTACGTTGTTGGAGGATCCTAAGAAAGAAGTGACGGTTTGGGCCTATGCGTTGAAAGGTGAACAGCCGTCAGTGCCCGGTCCGGTGATCCGAGTGAACCAGGGGGATTTGGTGAAGGTGCATTTTACCAACACGCATTCCCTTCCCCACACCCTGCACTTTCATGGAGTCCATCCATTTGCCATGGATGGGAACGGGCAACGGTCTATGGGCCGCGAACAACTCCAGATGCCGGGAGAATCTTATACGTATGAATGGGTGGCCGAAGAGGCCGGGTTTTATTGGTATCATTGCCATTTCAATACGGCTCAGCATCTCGATCATGGAATGTATGGGCTGTTTATTGTCGAAGATCCCTACTGGCCCCCGGTCGATCGCGAAATCCTGACGGTGTGGGATGAATGGGACACCGATGGTGATGGACGGTACGACACGCACACGATCAATTCTCGTTCGGCTCCCGACTTTCTTCCGTTGCAGGCGACCACTGGTGAACGGGTACGAATCATTCTGGCGAACATCGGGTTCGAATTTCACACGCCCCACCTGCATGGTCAACGATGGGTGGAGATGAACCCGGGGACCCTGGCTCGGCCCGGGTGGGATAATCCCAATGGCGTGGTGTCCATCGGACCCGCGGAAATCAAAATCGTCGAGTTCGAGGTGAAGCATACGGGCACGTGGTTATTTCACTGTCATGTGGTTCCCCATGTGGCAGATGATGGCAAATACCCACGTGGGATGCTGACCATGTTGAAGGTCACCGATCAAGTCACAATGCTTCACAGTGCCCCCGTTCTGAAAGACAGTGCTGAACGCAGCGAGGCTGCGCCTTCCCCGGAATCTTCTGTGGCCACCATTCCGGACTTCCAGCCTTTCGATTATCCGACGGGGGTGGCGAATCGAGGCTATGACGTCTACAATACCCACTGCAAAGCCTGTCATGGAAATTTGGCCCAAGGTGAATATGGCCCAACACTCCGGCAAAATCAGATTCTTCACGACAACGACAAATTTTGGAAGACCGTGCTCAAAGGGAAAGGGAACATGCCGGCTTGGGAAAGCCGTCTGAGCAAGAATCATATCGCGGATGTCCAGGCTTACCTGAAAACACTTAAGCCTCCCCCACCGCCCTGACCTGTCGGCACAGGGAAGCAAGTGCGGGGACCTTCACTCACCACAGTAACCACTATTTAGAGACAATCACGCATGGAAAAATCCTCCAATACCTCGTTCGATTACGATCTCATTTGCATTGGAAGCGGCCCTGCCGGACAGCGTGCCGCCGTTCAGGCAGCCAAACTCGGGAAGAAGGCCGCCGTGATTGAGAAACGGCGAATGGTGGGAGGAGCTTGCCTTGATACCGGGACCATTCCCAGCAAAACCTTTCGTGAAGCCGTGTTGGCCTTTTCCCATTTGAAAAACAACTTTCATGAACATGGGCGGGGCGCCTCCGGCCGCCCGACCGCCAGCCAACTCCTTTCGGGTGTTCAAGAAGTCATTCGTACCGAGGGTGATGTTCTAGAGGATCAACTGTTCCGAAATGATGTGGCCATGATCAAGGGAGATGCCAGTTTTCAAGATCCTCACACTCTTCAGCTGGTCACGGAGGGGGACACTACGCGCATAAGAGCGGAGAATATTCTCGTGGCCGTCGGCACGATTCCTACCCCTCCCCCGGGAGTTCCGGCGGATGGGAAGATCGTCATCAATAGTGATGGCGTCTTGAGTCTCACCGATTTGCCAAGAACCATGGCCGTGGTCGGCGCGGGGGTAATCGGTCTTGAATATGCGTCGATGTTTGGAGATTTAGGCATTGAAGTCACGGTGGTCGATGGTCGACAGCGCCCGCTCGAATTTCTGGACAGCGAAATCGTGGATGAATTGATTCATCAGATGCGAAACAAGAATGTCTTGTTTCGTCTCAATGAAACCGTCGAGTCTCTTGAAATCTCTTCCGGTCCTCGCACGCGTGCTGTGTTGAATTTGGAATCAGGCAAACGGTTGGTGTCGGATTTGGTGCTCTATTCCGTCGGTCGGTTGGGAGCGACCGAAGCCCTCAATCTGAAAGCCGCGGGGCTGGAGGCGGATTCTCGTGGTCGTTTAACGGTCAATGATCATTTCCAAACGACCGTTCCGCATATTTATGCCGCCGGGGACGTGATCGGGTATCCCAGTCTGGCCGCGACCTCCTCGGAGCAAGGCCGACTCGCCGCCTGTTATGCCTTCAATATCCCCACCGAGCCCATGGTCGACCATTTCCCGATCGGCATTTATTCTATTCCGGAGATTTCTATGGTGGGCAAAACAGAACAAGATTTGACGCGTGAAAAGATTCCGTACGAGTCAGGCATCGCTCGATATAAGGAGATTGCCCGTGGCGGCATCATGGGAGACGATAGCGGATTTTTAAAAATGTTGTTTCATCGGCAGGATCGCCGTTTGTTGGGCGTGCATGCCATCGGCACGGGCGCAACGGAACTTATCCATGTGGGGCAGGCAGTGTTGGGTATGGGTGGTGGGTTGGATTATTTCATTAAGACCGTGTTCAATTATCCTACGCTGGCCGAGTGTTATAAAGTCGCCGCCCTCGATGCCTACAACAAACTCCACGAATGAACCGACAGGTCATAAAATTTTTACGGCCGCTTCCCAAACAGGTCAAAATTCAAAATACTGCAAGGCGATGGTTTCTCCTCACCCCATTCACTTCCACCATTGGCTCTGTGATAGGTCTCTCTTTCAAAACTAAATTTCCCGAAATCCTTTTCGGGGCCAAAAGTGTGGAGGTGAGATAGGTCCTATGGACTAGCCACCTTTAAAGTATTCTCTTTCGAGATGAGTGTTTAACGGAATACCTTCTGCCCCTCATTTTTTTTATTCATATTATGTTACACTTCTGTCTGGTTTTAAAAGACTACGTATAACCTTCCTAGTTTATGTCTGTTCAAAAAGGCACCAAAAACCATTTCTCCCTCGGATCTGGCCCCTTTGATATTCGGTACCCTGCGGCCAACAAGCGACTGAAATCCTGGACCGCGGTCAGGTTCCCGCGACGATTGCGCACATGGACCAGGTTGTCCCTCATGTTGTTTGTGGTGTTTGCCGGCCTCGTCGCTTTTGTTCCTTGGACACAGACCGTCACGGTCAAAGGCCAGCTGTCAGCCTATTCACCTGTTGAACGACCCCAAGAGATTCATGCACAAATTAATGGTGCCATTCGAACATGGCATGTCAATGAAGGGATGACGGTTCGCAAAGGAGACTTGGTGCTGGAGCTCGAGGATGTGAATCCAAAGTTCCTCGCCCCGGATCTCTTGGAGCGCTTGGATCAATCCCGCGAAGCCCTGGCCCAACAACGTCAAGCAGCATTGGATCGCGCGGAAATCCTGGCCAAACGAATTGACGAAATGACCGGCTTGACCCGCGCCGCCACCACCTCAGCCGAAGCCAGGGTGTCGGAAAGTAGCAATAAAGTCCAAAGTATGGAGCAACGTTTGGCCGTTGCAAAAGTCGCTGAAGAAACCGCCGCCTTAAATCTAGAACGTTCACGGGTTCTTGAGGCCGAAGGGTTACTCTCACGACGTGATTTGGAACTCGCCATTCAAGCCGCCACTGCCACACGCGCGGAATTAAAAGCTGCAGAGGCGGCCCTGCGGGAAGCGCAACAAGGCCGGCGGGCCCTAGCCTACAATCGTGAACAGATCGATGCGGAACTTAGTCAACGAGTGCTCGAAACCCGTTCACAACGGGCCTCCGCCCTTGCCGATGCCGCGAAAGCTGCGAAAGAATTAGCGGATTTGGAGTTAACCCGATCTACAGCACTGCAACGGCGTGTGGCTAGTCGCGTGACGGCCCCACTGGATGGCACCGTGGTTCGCTTGACCCGAATCGGACCAGGAGAAATCGTCAAACCCGGCGATCTGTTGTTCACGATCGTTCCAATAAGTGCCACACGCGCGGTGGAGATGTGGGCCGAGTCCATTGATGCACCGCTCCTCACGCCGGGCCGTCCCGTCCGATTGCTTTTGCATGGCGTTCCGGCAATTCCGCTACCCGCCTGGCCGGAGTTAATGGCGGGAACCTATGACGGATCCATTCAGGTGGTGGACCAATCGGCTTCGGCGAATGGTAAATTTCGTTTGTGGGTAGTCCCCGATACGACACGCCGACCGTGGCCCACCCAAGATCAGGTGCGGCAAGGCACGCAGGTGATGGGCTGGGTGATTTTGAATCGAGTACCCCTGTGGTATGAAATGTGGCGTCGGTTTAATTTATTTCCGCCAGATTACGAATCAGGAGAAATCAACTTGTATGATGTCTTTTTGCCGAAAGCCGGACGACCGGGGAAATAAATCACACACCATCGCACAAACCCAATGCCAATACTTGCACAAACTCATAATAGGAGAGGAATCATGTTGACCATAGTCCGAATAATAATTATCGGGTTGTTGATCGGATTGAGTGTCACACCAGTGCAGGCTGAAAATCCCACACGCGAACTTTCTGGGAAACAACCTTCATCCGTCCTCACCTTACAAGAGGTGTTGACGAAGGTTGAACAGGGACACCCGCTTCTCCAAAGTAGTCAAACGCAAAAAACTGTGGCGGCCGGAAAAGTGCTCAAAGCTCTCGGGGCCTTTGAACCGAACCTTGTGAACGATTGGGAATTAGAACGACTGGTGAAGGATGGAAAGACCGTCAGTGTCGGTTTTAATGATACGTTCGTTGAAATGCGGCACCCTTGGGGGATTAAAGGGTTTGCCGGATTTCGTGCGGGTATCGGCGATGTAGAAATCGCGGATTTGGGTATCGAAAACTCAAATCAGCCGCTGTTAGGAATTGTCTTTCCTATGCTTCGTGGATTGATGACGAACCCCGCCCGAGCCGAATTGCAGAAGTCCAACTTGGCCGATAAACAAGCCGACCTTGAGATTCAACAGGCGCGGCAAGACTTATATCTTGGTGCGGCCACACAATATTGGAATTGGGTCGCCGCTGGAAAGTTTGTCGAGGTTCAAGAAAAAGCCGTCTCGGTAGCAGACGCCCGTTCTGCACAAACCATGAAACAGGCGGATGCAGGGGCAAGGGCGCAATTCGATGGCATTGAAGCCAACCAGGAAGTACAACGACGGCGAGATCTGTTGATCAAGGCCAGGCGTAAACTCGAGGAAGAGCAATATCGACTCGCCTTATTTTTGTGGGAAGGCGACAATCCCGTGGTCCCGGCACAGATGATGGCCCCGGAGTTTCCACCTCTTGAGTCCACGCTAGATTCTGACCAATTTAAACACGATCGCCAACAAGCAGCCACCGCTCGGCCTGAAGTCCGACTCGTCAATCTCGAAGCTGAGTTCAACCACATTGATTTGGATGTTGCGGAGAACAATTTTCTTCCCGATTTGACTGCGGAAGCCCAACCCACCAGAAAGCCCGGTGAGTTTGTGTTGGGGTTGGGCTATCGGTTTGGGGTGCAATTAAGTTTTCCGTTTCTTCAGCGCGGAGCACGCGGAGACCAAATGCAAATGGAAGCGAAAGCCCAACGCTTGAAATTATTGCAGCGCTATCGCATGCAGCAAGTGGCACTGGATGTCGACAATGCACAATCCGCCATTTCCCGTGCGCAGGAGCGCATTCAAGTCTCACAACAGGCGTTGCAATTGGCGCAGGAATTGGAAAAAGGCGAACGCACTCGCTTCAAATTGGGAGCAACCAGTTTGGTGTTTGTCAATCTTCGTGAGCGGCATGTGGTCCAAGCGGCTGAAGAATTAATTACTGCCCTAGCGGATTACCAAAAGGCCCTTGCGTTATATCAATGGGCGATCGGCGGGTGGGCCAACGGGCCATTCGCCGCAGAGGTAAACGGATGAAGGGCATACCTTTCGTATGAGTCAACATCTTCCTCTCCTTCGGGAGAATCTCGACCGCCTCGGCCTGTTCCTGAAACAGGAACGCTCCGTGTTATTAGCCATTCTGTCCTATGCCGTGGTCGTCGGGGTCTTTTCTCTGATTATTCCGCTCACGGTCCAAGAATTGGTCAACACCTTCGCGTTTGCCGTTTCGCCCGTCATGGTGGTCACTCTGGTCGGCATCATGGCCGTGATTCTTCTTTTTGTCAGCGTCTTTCGTGTGTTGCAGTTTTACGCAACCGATATTCTCGAGCGTCGAGTCTTTGTTCGAGTCGCGTTGGCTCTCGCCCAAATCTTGCCACGTTTTAAAGAAGATTCCTTTCACACCGACTCCATCAGCCGTTTTTTTGAAACCATTTTTATGCAGCGGGCTCTTGCCAATCTCTTTGTCGATTTTACGAACGTCTTTATTGGTGGATTCATCGGCATGGTCTTGCTGGCCCTCTATCATCCGTATTTCCTCATATTCGATGTCATTTTAATCGGGGCAACGTTTCTCATTTTTGCGTTGGGAAAGGGAGGGCTTCGGACCACGCTGCACATGTCCGATGCGAAATATGATGCCTTCCATTGGTTTCAGGAAGTGGCCGACAATTTGTTGCATTTTAAAACTACTCGTTGTTTGGATTTGGTCGTTGAGAAAGCCGATAACTTAGCCACGGCCTATGTGCAGGCACGCAAAAGTCGATTTCGTGTGTTGCTCCGTCAATACATTGGATCTCTGTCGATTCAGGTCATCCTTCACACCGGGCTATTGGGAACGGCTGGTTGGCTTCTCAGCAAGGGCGAGTTAACGTTGGGACAATTGGTTGCAGCAGAGGTTATTGTGGCCAGTCTCTTGCTCAATCTCGAGTCCGTCGTGAAACGCCTCTATCTCGTGTATTATTTTTTTACAGCCCTCACGGAACTTGACCATTTGTTTTCCCTCCCTCAAGACCGTGCAACGACAGATTCCGCTGATTTTTCAATTCCCCAATCCGGCGCTCAAGGAGTGCATCTGGCGTGTAGTGGTATTCGTCTCACCAGTGCCTGGTGGTCGATCCCCAAGGATGTTAATTTTGAAGCGCTTCCTGGCGAAAAATGCGCGCTGATTTGTGGAACGGAATCAACGCGTCATGGCATATCCTTGGTAATCGCGGGATTACAGCCACCATCAACCGGAGTGGTTCGCTATAACGGCATTGATGTCCGAAATGTCTCTCTTGACGAGGTCAACGAACTTCGAGGTATCGTCTTCGGCCGGGATCTCAGATTGTTTGAAGGCACTATGGCTGACAATATCACCATGGGGCGAAGCGGCATCGAATCTGAAGATCTGTTGTGGGCATTAAACGTGGTGCAGCTGAATCAAGAAATTGATGAGCTACCCGATGGGCTGCAGACGAACATTAAGGAAGGTGGTCGGGATTTCACGCCCAGTCAACAATTGCGGATTTTATTAGCTCGGGCCATTATCACCCGTCCATCGCTTCTGATATTAGACGGCGCCTTGCATGAAATTCCTAGCCATATTCGAGAAACGATTTTTCGCCATCTTTGCTCCAGGGAAGTTCCGTGGACTCTGGTGGTCGTGACCACAGATTCGACCGTCCGCACACTTGTGCATAAGTGCTTTACCCTCTCGTAATTATTGATGTTGAGAAATACAACGGGGAAATGGATGTTGTTGGAGTCAAACAGCATAGGGGAACATGGGCTTTCCTGTCTCAGGTATTCGCATTATTTTTTCCTTTCGCAATCCTCTACGGTAAAATTATTATAATGAGTAATTTACTTGCCGCTCGATCCCTCATGGCCATGTCCCTGGGTTTCCATATTATATTCGCCATCATTGGAATGGCCATGCCACTCATGATGGTGATTGCTGAATGGCGCTGGCTGAAAACCGGGGACGAGGTATACCTCACCATTGCCAAACGTTGGGCCAAAGGCACTGCCATTTTCTTTGCAGTGGGCGCGGTAACGGGAACTGTGTTGTCATTTCAGCTTGGCTTACTATGGCCAAAATTTATGGAATTCGCGGGTCCAATTATTGGGCTCGCTTTTTCCATTGAAGGATTTGCGTTTTTCACAGAAGCCATCTTTCTCGGTATCTATCTTTACGGATGGAGAAAGGTCAGTCCGCATGCGCATCTTGCAGCTGGAGGAGTCGTCGCGCTGAGTGGCATTACATCCGGTGTTGTTGTGGTCCTGGCCAATGGCTGGATGAACACGCCGCGGGGTTTTACGATGATCAATGGCCTTCCCGCGAACATCGACCCCATTGCCGCATTGCTGAATCCTTCAGGGGGCCTTCAGGCCTTGCATATGATTACAGCGGCCTTCGCAGCCACGGGTTTTGCGGTCGCTGGCATTCATGCATTTCTGCTTCTTCGCCATCCTGGTAATGCCTTTCATCAAGGGGCTCTAAAAATCGCGTTGGCCGTGGGCTGTGTTAGCGCATTGTTTCAACCATTGAATGGTGACTTCCTGGCCAAACAAGTGGCTGAATATCAACCCCTAAAACTCGCAGCCTTTGAAGGCCAAGTACACACGCAAAAGGGTGCGCCATTTCGACTCGGCGGGATTTGGAATTCTGAAAAAGAAGCCTTCGACTATATTGTCGAAATTCCATATGCCTTGAGCCTGATGTTACACATGGACCCTCATGGCGAGGTGATAGGGATCAAGGAATTTGCCAAGGAAATCTGGCCTCCCATCGGGGTGGTGCGTACGGCCTTTCAAATTATGGTGGGCATTGGCTTTTTCATGATGGGGATGGCTGTGTGGGCGGCATGGTTGGCCTTCAAAACACGAACTCTATTCCAATCGAAATTATTTTTAAAGGCGTTGGTGTTGTCGATACCGCTTGGCTTTATTGCGACGGAAGTCGGTTGGGTGGCAACAGAGGTGGGACGGCAACCCTGGGTGGTGGTGGGGTATTTAAAGACTGCCCAAGCAGTGACTCCCATGCCAGGGATTTCCGTTTCGCTGATTTTCTTCGCGGGATTGTACGCTTTCCTCGCCGCTATCGTCATCTGGCTAATGTGGCGTCATGTTACGGCCACACCCACCCAATTTGAAATGCAAATGAAGGGAAGCGCGCATGATCGGATATGAAACGATCCTGGGGATCGTCCTACTTCTCGCGCTCACGTTTTATGCTCTCATGGGTGGTGCCGACTTCGGTGCCGGTGTGTGGCACCTCCTCGCGAGGGGAAAAACTCGACGGAATCAACACCAGTTAATCGGCGAGGCCATCGGCCCGATTTGGGAAGCCAATCACGTGTGGTTAATTTTGGTCGTCACGATTTTATTTACGGCCTTTCCCCCAGCCTATGCACAGGTGTCCATTACGCTTCACATCCCGCTGACCCTTCTGGTGATTGGGATTGTTCTTCGAGGGTCAGCCTATGCCTTTCGACATTACGACGTGAAAGATGATGACGTTCATTTACGGTGGGATCAAATTTTCGCGCTCTCCAGCCTGATTAGTCCTCTGCTGCTCGGCATTATTCTCGGCTCAGTGACGGCCGGCAATTTTCCTGTGAAGCCTGAGAGTTTTTTTGAAGGGTTCGTGGCTCCTTGGATCCAGCCGTTTCCACTGGTGATGGGTGTATTCACATTGGTGCTGTTTGCCTATTTGGCGGCCTCTTATCTTCTTTTGGAAACACAGGACCTGGAACTTCAGGAACTTTTTAGAAAACGGGCCATCGCCTCGGTGTTAATAGCCGGCGTCTTAGAAGAGCTGGTCATGCTACTCGGAAAAACTGGAGCCCCCCGTTTGTGGGGAGAATTGACGAACAGCCTATGGGGAGGTTTTCTTCAAATAGGCATGGGAAGTCTGACATTGGTAGCGATCGCGTTGTTAGTCACCCGACGATATTGGTGGGCAAGGACCTGCGCGATTGTTCAAGTTACGATTACAATTTTGGCGTGGGGCATTGCGCAATCTCCCTATTTAGTACCCCCTTATCTTACAATCTTCAATGCCTCATCACCGGAAGTTATGCTACGCCTTATTGTCATCGCGCTATTCACCGGCGCGCTGTTATTATTTCCATCACTGTTGTACCTATTCAAAATATTTAAAGGTGGAACGTTATTTGGAGTTCCGAAGAAATCGGATGGATAAGTGCCCACAAATTAACGCAACACCCCTTTTATTGTATTGATAATGTTGGGATTGACAGATAAATTACCCGTGCTCATATTTTGAGTGCCAAGAATTTGTTTTATAGAGAATGGGAAGTGTTTAATAGATTTCCGAAACTCCCCAAAATGCCAAATTTCGTCAAAAGACTTCTTAGTAAAGGCATTTCGCGAAAAACCAGGAAAACCCGGTCTGCCTTTCTTCAGATTGTTTTCGTCTTGTGTATTCTCCTATTGGCCTTCCCGGCCTTTGCCTCCCCTGCTTTAGAAAAATTGTTTGGTTTTGTCACCATGGCTGGCGAAGCGATGGGCTCCCTAGCGGATGGAATCGAAAAATCTTTTAACACCGGAACTCGCATTTATGACGATTTGTCAATCCGAGAAGAAAAAGAACGACTCTTGGACCTCAGCGCCAATCTGAGTCATTTAGGAATGATTCAGACTGAATTTGTGGGAACCTTAGAGGAATTTAATGCACGACCGGATGTGGAGAAGTGGGAGAAGCTGGCGGAAAACTCACGAATGATTTCGGAAGACGTTCGCAGCCTGATTGCCCATTTAAAAGCCGAACGCAGTCCCTTAGTCACGAAAGGAGAAGCCTATGATGCCCTTCTATTAACTCTGCAACACAGAGGGACCACGATTACCGAATTTCAAAAAATTCAGCTGCCTCTGACCGCTGACGATTTGGATACTTTGAAAAAAATTGAAGCCACCTACTCAGTCCTGCTAACCAATTTATACCGGGCCAAAGAATCCCTTAATACATATATTGAACAGCGGTTTGAAGATTTGAAACCTTAATCCCTTGCGCGTACCTCCCACGCTCGGCACCGCACTTCCCATACGGATTTTCTTTCTCCTTCATTTCTTCCCTACTTGATATAGCCAATATTTGTGATATAACCATGGCATTCAAATCCCATCACCATCTCTCTCCCATCTCAAACCCAAGAATTTTTCTTTTGCATGTTACCACCTAAGACACCTGATTCATAAGGAATCCTTGATGATTACACCGATTCATCAGCGCATTATTATTGGGGTCGAAATCGAAGCCTATAGCATCAACGCGGCAGATCACAAAATTGGTCGGCGATTGTCTAAACCCCGGCCTGGACTCTCGGAGTCCGGGGAAAAATTTTCCCGTGACGCCTCCATTGGCAGTGAATACAACAGTCGTCCGTTTACGACTGTCCGGGAATCGCTGTTTCTTCTCAAAGCTGGACTTCGCAAATATCTTCGAGGATTGTATCGCAGTCGGGAAGAAGACCAAGATTACCGTGTCCCCTTGCTGGTTGGCGGATGGACGAATCGATTTGCAGGAATGCATATGCACATTTCAGTTGCCAATCGGAAAATGACCAAGAAAGAAGCCTGCGCTTTGAGTTGGCACCTTCATGACCAACTGCCTTTTTTCATCGCGATTGGAGCCAATTCTCCTATCTGGAACAAAGTGATCACCGGGAAGGCTTCGAATAGGTTTCTCCGTGGAGATCAAGCCTATTTTACGGTCACCAAACGTGGGCACCTTACCTCGGTAAACACTCGAGAGATGGTGTACAGCCCCGGACGAAAAACCAAACCCCCGACATTGGAAATTCGAGTATTGGATTCAAATCTCCCGGAATTTGTCGTGGCGAACCTATGCCTCCTCAAAGCCGTGTGCCTACGGTGGTTAAAAGGAAAGCGGTCCGCCAACCGGATGAGTCATGCCGATTATTTAGAAGCTCGCCTCGAAGCTGCAACCAAAGGTATGCGTGGCAAACTCCCTTGGCGTAAGGATTGGATAAGTGTCCCCGACTATTTAGATCGATTTCTTTGGGAGCACCGCGAGGAATTCGAGGTCATGGATATTCCAGAAGACATCTTCGAAGTCTTTCGTCTACTCAAGCGTGGGTATAATGGCAGTCGGATTATTCACGATGCCGCGCTTCTCGCACAGCGAGAACATCCCCAAACGTGGCAGCGCCGCTTTGCGAAACGATATCGAACAGGCATGGTGGAATTGCTCAGTGGCAATACGCTCCACGATTTTGCGCGGGAAATTGGGATCTCCCTTCCCAATACAGACCGGGTATGGTTAGGACGAAAGCGAGGCTCCATCGATGAGTAAAAAATCACCAGCCCCCTTAATCGGGATCACCTGCGAGGCCATTTCCCATCGCAAGGATTTCGCGGATTATGATTTATTATGCGATCATCGCTATGCCACGGGAATTGCGGAGGCGGGAGGGCATCCGGTGTTATTGCCCATCGCCCACAATCGAGCGACCTTGGATCGTTACCTGGAGGGGATTGATGGCCTGGTCATCGTTGGTGGAGATGATCTTGATCCATCATGGTATGGAGAATCTCCCAAACGGCGAACCAAGGTCGCCTTTTCAAAACGATCCGAATTCGAGGCCTGGCTCTACAAAGCCGGGGCCCAACGGCGATTACCCATTTTGGGAATCTGCTACGGGATGCAACTCATCAATGTCATTGAGGGCGGCACCCTGTATCAACACATTAAAGCTCGCCCCAATGGCCCCAAGGTTGATCATCAGGGTAAAAAAAACGGAGTCCATCCGGTCAACATCCTTCCTCACACGAAATTGGGTAAAATTCTCGGACCTGGAAAAAAGAAAGTGGCGACGGAACATCACCAAGGAATCCGGAAACTCGCACCGAAATTTATTGCTTCCGCCAAGGCCGCCGACGGAATTATTGAAGCCATGGAACGCCCCAACCGACCGGAAATTTTTGCGGTGCAATGGCACCCGGAACGACGTCTTCAATTCGCCTCGACTCGACGACTATTCAAAGCGTTCGTCAAATCCTGTCGACGCTATCAGAAGAATAAAGACTAGTGACTGATGGGAGTTAACTATCTGCTTGATTACGTAAATTTTTTCCACCGACATTTCCCTTCATCCTTCGGTATTTCTATCCCTAAAGGTTCTCTAAATGCGGAGTTCGGACCTGCCACGCCCAATGCTCTGAAAAAACACGAGCATTTGGATTCCTTAACACTTAGCAAAAGATAGACCCCTTCCCCACGATTCCATAAAACAAACGAGCCCCACCACTAGCATGGTGGGGCTCGATGTTCGGGAATCCTTTTAGCGACTAAGTGCCTAGACCCAGGCTTTTTTGATCCGATAACCAATGAGGCCAACTAGGCCTGAACCAAGTAGCAACATTGTGCTTGGCTCGGGGACCTGTCCTCCGGTGCCAGGGGCAGTATAAATGGCGACATGTGAAAATGAACCCTGGTTGGGCCAGAGGTCTTCCAAATTAATTTGCATTTTTCCATCCCATCCAATGCCCGACACGCCCACATTGAATAATTGTTGTTGTGGGCTATGATTTCCATTCTTTGCAAGAATGACGCATTCCAAAACCGCGCATTCCAGAAAACCTGGACCATTCCAGGTAATTTGAGCATCTTCGGCTCCATTGGGGAAAGTAGTGGTGTAGTGACTCGCGGACGACCCTGATTCACTTCCACCTTGGTTTTGTTTATACACTTGGGTTAAGTTCAAAATACCGGTAATGCCAGAAATTTCTGCGTCCGTGTGGGTACTGGTTTGAGAGGAAGTCCAATCTACATCAGAAGTCCCCAAGTTTATTGGCGTCGCGTGAGCGGGATTCACAGAAGAGAATCCTACAAATGCCATCATCGTCAGCACGCTGAGGACAAAAAATGATCGAGATTTCATTCCGATAGAGTGATTCATGGCGAAAACCTCCTTTTAAAGACTATAGAAAATTGTTTATAGGTCAGAATTTTCTGAACTATCGGCGCAAGCATACCTTTCGCAAGCCCCATGCCATTTATTAAAAGAGCTCAAAAATATAAACAGACCGTTACCATCGACCAACATATTCTTGAAACATCTCCATTAATCTCTGGTAATGGTTTCGTTTCAAAAGCTATACGGAGTGGCTGCATACCTCCATTTTGTAAACGGAGCTGACGGCAAGATAAACCACTGAAGCCAGCATCCTCACAAACAATAATACTTTTCGGCACATACGCCATTTAGCGTAGTACGTAAACATTTTCGACAGGTTATGTGGGTTACAAAGTCAAAGGTGATACTTTGGCCCTGCGACATCTGAATTCCTGCGGTTATTAAAAAGGAGAAACACTAGGGGAAATATCGGTGTGGCAATTCAGGATGAAATTGAATAAACCTCGAATATTTTCAAGTAATAAGCACTTGAAGCTTTCTTTTAATCGCCTCCAGCGATTATCAAAAATTTCTAAATATTTAACGGCATTCGCAGATGTTTTTCCTGAGGAATGGAATCCGTTGGGGGGAGGGGTAGTTTTTCTTATTCCTTTGCCGAGCAGGGGGTGACAAAAGGCATTCGATCAAGATTGTGGTTTCTGGTCAACTTTTTCTACCGACAGGACCCCCCCCTAAGCCGATACAGCCCTAAACAATAGGTTTCACACCAATGCTTACTACCCAAAGGATTAAATTTTGAACATTTCGCTAAAGGTTGTACCGACTGCTTCTAATCTGGCCTTCAGAGGAAAACCGAAAGTTTAACCGTCTTGGCCTCGAGGGCGGGCACGGCCGAATTTTTGTCGGTTTTCTTGTTCGATTTGTTGCTGGCAGGCTTCGCAGATTTCGCCGTATTCTTCGGTCATGTAGGTTTCACCAATTTCTCCGCAGCGGTCACAGATCATTGCGCACCTCTTGGTTGACGTAAGATTTACGGAAGGTTTTCTTGTGGCAGAGTTCCGGCCGGTGGGTCTTCTTTCTTTTTGTCCAATGCGAAAATGATCAGGAGAGAGACGACACCGACACTAATAGCGCTATCGGCAACATTGAAAGCAGGCCAGTGGTAGCCCTTGATATGAAAATCGAGAAAATCGATGACTTCTCCGAATCGCAGGCGGTCAATGAGATTGCCGATCGCTCCCCCAAAAATACTGGATACGGTAAGCTGCCCCCATACGTCATCGGGATGGAGCCGATAGAAAATCGTGCCGAGTAACCCTAATGCGAAAATGGAGGTTCCCACGAAAAAGATTAACCGAAAGGCGCTATTGGATTGCGCAAAGATACCAAAGGCCGCACCGGGATTTCGAATGTAGGTCAGATTGAAAAAATCTGGAATGACCGGAATCGACTCATGCAAATGCATGGTATGCATGACAAACATTTTGGTGACCTGGTCCAAGGCAATCAGGACAAAACTCACCCCGACTAGCAACAAATACCGGCGTCCCCCATCATTCACGAGACCGCCTCGACGCACCGCTCGCATAGCGTCGGATGTGCGGCTTGCGTTCCAACCGTTGGCCGATAATTCCAACACCGCTCGCATTTTTCGCCTCCTGCTTTTTCTACCAGGAGAAGGATACCTAGAGATTTATTTGGCTCTTTAAGCGCATCTGACCCCCAACCCTCATCCAACCTAATTTCCACCTGAGAAACAATGAAAAGCTCCGGCAAATTTTTTTCATAGGAATGAAGAATATCGAACCGCCTTTTCTGCGGAACTGTTAAAATAACCTTGGCCTCCAAAGAAGAACCTATGAGTTTGTCCCGTCGTCGCTGCTCAAGTATCCCTAAGACTAAAGACCGAACTTCCAATAACTCTTTCCAACGATTTTCCAAGATTTCCTGGTTCTCTAAAATAATAGGCTCAGGAAATGTCGAAAGATGTACCGAGTCATACGCTGATGGGGATTTGTTTTTTTCTGGCAACACATCCCAGACATCTTCCGCGGTAAAACTTAAAATTGGGGCCATGAGTCTGGCTAAACTCGTGACAATATGATGCAGGACCATCTGGGAACCGCGGCGCAGAGGTGAGTCTTTGCGAAAGGTGTAGAGACGATCCTTTAGTATATCGAGGTACGTGGCGCTCATATCCACCGAACAAAAATAATCCAACTCGTGCACGATTTGGCGAAAATTGAATTCTTCATACCCTTTCCGCACGTTGTGATTGAGCTTGTTGAGTCGCATCAACGCCCACCGATCTAATTCCGGTAATTGTTCAATCGCGACTTGGTGGCTCGGATCGGACGGAACGTAATCATAAATATTGCTCAACAGATACCGGCACGTGTTTCGAATCTTCCGATATTGCTCAGCCAATTGTTTCAAGATGGGCTCGGAGATCCGCAGGTCTTCCTGATAATCTTGCGCTGCCACCCACAGGCGAAGAATTTCCGCCCCGTATTGTTTGATGACATCTTGCGGGGCCACCACGTTGCCCGCGGACTTGGACATTTTTTTGCCTTGTCCATCCACCACAAACCCATGCGTGAGCACGGCACGGTACGGAGCCGACCCATCCGTGGTCACCGAAGACAACAAGGCGCTATGAAACCATCCCCGATGTTGATCCGACCCTTCAAGATATAAACTTGCAGGCCACCATCCCTCCCCCTGCTTCTTGACCACGGCGGCATGGCTCACGCCGGACTCAAACCACACATCCAAAATATCTTGTTCCTTTTTGAACTCGCGGCCACCGCATTCAGAACAGGAAGTGCCCGAAGGAAGAAGTTCAGTCGCCGATCGTTCAAACCACACATCCGCGCCACGCTCACTTACGAGGTCGGCAATGTGCGCGATGATTTTCGGGTCCGCCACCGTGGCCGAACATTTGGTGCAGGTAAAACCTGGAATCGGCGTTCCCCAGATCCGTTGACGAGACAAACACCAATCCGGACGATTGGAAATCATGCCAAAAATACGATCGCGGCCTCGCTCCGGAATCCATTGCACGTGGTCGATTTCTTTCAACGCCCGCTCTCGCAATTGTCCTTTTTCCATGGACACGAACCATTGCTGCGTCGCGCGAAAGATCACTGGCTTCTTACAGCGCCAACAATGGGGATACGAGTGATCGAGTGTGCCCTGACCAAGAAGCATGCCGAGTTCTTGAAGCTTTTTGACAATCTCTGGATTGGCCTTCAACACATGTTCGCCTTCAAAAGCCTGAAACTCATTTGTAAAACATCCTCGATCATCAACCGGGACCATGACTTGAAGGGGTTCGGTGAGAATCTGGCTTTGGGCTTTGGCATTATATTTCAGCGCGAGGATATAGTCTTCCATACCGTGGCCCGGGGCGATATGCACACAACCCGTGCCCTGCTCCAACGTCACGAAGTCTCCAAGCAAAATCGGCGAGAGCCCTTCGGTTAATGGACGCCCACACACCAGTCCTTCAAATCCATCTTTCCCTTTTTTCACGGCAAGAATTTTTGGTTCCGGCAACTCGCAGGCTTTGGCCATTGCATCGACTAACTTTTCCGCGATGACGAGGACTTCATCGTCAACCTGGACAAAGGCGTAGTCAATGTCTGGATGCAGAGCAATCGCCTGATTCGCAGGTAAAGTCCAAGGTGTCGTGGTCCAGATCACCACTGAAACCTTTTCCACAGCATCCAGGCCAGCAATACCAAACTGTTTGTGTGGATTCACTTGAAAGGGAAACTTCACGTAAATCGAAGGCGAGACGTGGTCTTCGTATTCGACCTCGGCTTCCGCCAACGCGGTTTGGTCTTGGGTGCACCACAACACTGGCTTGAGACCTTTGTACACGCCACCCTTTTCCACGAACTTTCCAAACTCGCGCACAATGGTCGCTTCATACTCGTGGTTCATCGTGAGGTAGGGATGCGCCCAATCCCCCAACACGCCTAGCCGCTGAAATTCATCCCGCTGAATGGAGTAGAATTTTTCCGCATATTCCCGGCACAACTGTCGAAGCTGCGTGGAGGTGAGTTCCTTCTTCTTGGCCCCAAGCTGTTTCGTCACCTGATGCTCGATAGGGAGGCCATGGCAATCCCACCCTGGAATATATGGGGCTCGAAAGCCTTCCATGGTTCGGGACTTCACAATGATATCTTTGAGGATTTTGTTCAGCGCATGGCCGATGTGAATGTGCCCATTGGCATATGGCGGACCATCGTGAAGGATGTACAACGGTTTGTCCGCGCGCGATTCCTGTATTTGTTGATACAACTGTTGCTCGGCCCATCGCGCGAGAAACTCCGGTTCGCGTTGAGGCAAATTTCCCTTCATCGGGAAATCGGTTTTTGGCAAATTGAGGGTTGCTTTATAATCCATGGTTAACTCAGTCAGGATACGAACAAAGGTGGGAACTAAATGCGATGAGATGGCTTCATAGTGTTTAGCTGACCGCCATCATGCGATCCAGTGCCAACTTGGCGAGGACTTTTTCATCTTCTGGAACGGAAATTTGGTTCACCACGATGCCTTGCGCCAGATTCTCCATGCACCAGCACAAATGCGCCCCATCAATTCTATACATGGTGGCACATCGGCATACGGTGGGGGATAGGAAAAAGACCTGCTTATCGATCTCTTCGTTTTTGAGCCGATTCACAAGATTCAACTCCGTGCCTACGACCCAGGACGTTCCAGGTTCTGCCTGTTTCACCGTTCGAATAATAAACTCGGTCGACCCTACAAGATCGGCCTGATTGACCACATTTTCATGACATTCCGGGTGCACAATGACTTTGATCCCTGGATAGGTCTTCTTAAAATATGCCACATGCTCAGGCTGAAACATTTGGTGTACACTGCAATGGCCTTTCCATAAAATCAGTCGAGCCTTCCGAATCGCGTCCTTCGTATTGCCGCCATAGGGCATAAAGGGATCCCACACAATCATCTCTTCCCGTGGCATGCCCATCTTATTGGCCACATTCCGCCCGAGGTGCTCATCAGGAAAAAAGAGAATCTTTTCCCTTCGGGCCCAGCACCATTCCATGACGGCCTTAGCATTGGAGGAAGTACAGGTAATGCCACCATGCTCGCCACAAAATGCCTTGAGCACGGCGGCCGAATTGACATAGACCGCCGGCATCACCTCATTTTCAACATCAAGCACCCGCCCTAATTCTTCCCAGCATTGATCCACCTGTTCGATCGCCGCCATATCGGCCATGGAACAACCTGCCGCCATATCCGGCAAAATGACCGTTTGCTTGGTACGGCTTAAAATATCCGCAGTTTCCGCCATAAAATGCACTCCGCAAAATACGACGTAGGGATGCTGAGAGCGTTCTGCCGCTAATTTTGACAACAACAGGGAGTCGCCCCGAAGATCAGCATGGACGATGACCTCATCCCGCTGATAATTATGCCCCAGCATCAGCACCTGATCGCCCAACGCCTTCTTGGCTGCAACCGTGCGCTCAAACAATTCCTCTGGGGAAAGGTCTTGATAGTCAGAAACGGGAAGCTCAATCGCTTGAACTACATTCACAAAGCACCCTTTCGTGAACCATTTTATTGTGAGTGGGAGACCGGAGGTGCCGGACACCCATCAACCTGTACCACCCCCCGAACGGTCGAGGGAATCAAAAGATAAAGTTTCTAATTGTAGCAAATTTCTTCATATTTCCAAAGCCATAGGATGCATGATCGGGTTTTAGGGGCACAAGTCTTAATCCCCCACCTTGTCCATCAGTGATTCTAAGGCGTATAGTTTCCTCATAACCACAGTATTTCCTTACAAGGCTTCAGATTGACAGGGACCTAGGCAACGAGTACCATTTGAGCGTGAAAGAATAGCTAGGGGAGCCGCACGGCTGAGAGTCTTTGGGAAAAAAGACAACCCTTACCACCTGATCTGGTTAGTACCAGCGTAGGGAAGCGGTGTTGAATAGAGAAGTCTTCTACCAAGCCGCTCCCTCCAGGGCGGCTTTTTTTTGGCCATGTTGACCTCACCTTTATATCTGGCAGGGCCGTGTTGCCTGCTTGAGTTCGCAGAAAGGATTTCATGATGAACCCAGAACTCCCAACGGTCAATTCTTCGAATGGCCATGGTTCCAATGGTCAGGCACATTCCACCCTCACCACCACTCCTCTGCCGGCATCGAAAAAAGTCTATATCAAAGGCAGCCAACCAGGTGTGGACGTTCCCATGCGAGAGATTGCTCTATCGGCGTCCCCTCATGCCAATGGGACCAATGGAAATGGGGCATCGAAACCCTCGTCTCGTTCTATTGTTGTGTATGATACCTCAGGCCCCTATACCGACCCTTCGACCACAATCGATATTCGACAAGGGCTTGCTCCCTTACGAAGAGATTGGATTCTCGCCCGCCAAGATGTCGAAGAATTGCCTGATGTCTCCTCGAACTATGGGCGTCAACGGGCAAACGATCCCAGCCTGAAAGATCTCCGATTCAGCCATATCCGCAAGCCCCTGAAAGCCAAGCCTGGGAAGAATGTCTCGCAAATGCATTATGCCCGCCAGGGAATGATCACCCCGGAAATGGAGTATATCGCCATTCGAGAGACACAATTGCGCCTCGACGCTGAGGCGGAGGGAATATCAGGGGGTGTAGCTCAACACCCTGGCAATTCTTGGGGAGCCAACATACCGAAAACCATCACACCGGAATTCGTCCGAGATGAAGTGGCTCGAGGGCGCGCGATTATCCCTAGCAATATCAATCATCCTGAAATCGAGCCCATGATCATTGGCCGGAACTTCCTGGTTAAGATCAACGCCAATATTGGTAATTCAGCCGTGGCTTCATCCATTGAAGAAGAAGTGGAAAAAATGATCTGGTCCATCCGATGGGGATCGGACACCGTCATGGATCTGTCAACGGGCAAGAATATTCACGAAACTCGTGAATGGATTATTCGAAACTCCCCCGTCCCCATTGGCACCGTGCCCATTTACCAAGCACTGGAGAAGGTCAACGGCAAGGCCGAAGATCTAACCTGGGACATCTTTCGTGACACATTAATTGAGCAAGCTGAGCAAGGGGTGGACTATTTCACTATTCATGCGGGTGTGAAACTTGCGTATGTCCCACTGACGGCGAAACGCATGACCGGGATTGTCTCACGCGGAGGGTCGATCCATGCCAAATGGTGTTTGGCCCATCACCAAGAAAATTTCGCCTATACCCACTTCGAGGAAATTTGCGAAATCATGAAAGCCTATGACGTCTCCTTTAGTTTAGGAGATGGATTACGGCCAGGATCCATTGCCGATGCAAACGACGAAGCCCAGTTCGCGGAGCTCGAAACTCTTGGCGAACTGACTAAGATCGCCTGGGACCATGATGTCCAAGTGATGATCGAGGGCCCGGGGCATGTCCCCATGCACATGATTAAAGAAAATATGGAACGACAATTGGAAGCCTGTCACGAAGCACCCTTTTATACCTTAGGTCCACTTACCACTGATATTGCCCCCGGCTATGATCACATCACCTCCGGTATTGGGGCTGCCATGATCGGGTGGTACGGCTGCGCCATGTTGTGTTATGTCACGCCGAAGGAACACCTCGGCTTACCCAACAAAGAAGACGTGAAAGATGGCGTCATCGCCTACAAGATTGCCGCGCATGCGGCAGATTTGGCCAAAGGGCATCCAGGGGCGCAACGCCGGGACAATGCACTATCACAAGCCCGGTTTGAATTTCGATGGGAAGATCAATTTAATCTCTCGCTCGATCCCGACACGGCTCGGGACTATCATGATGCCACGCTTCCTGACCAAGCCGCCAAAGGCGCGCACTTCTGCTCCATGTGCGGCCCACATTTTTGCTCGATGAAAATCACGCAAGACGTGCGCGATTATGCCGCGCAAAAAGAAATGGACGAAAAACTCGCCCTTCAGGCTGGTCTCAAGGAAAAGTCAGAGGAATTTCGAAAAACCGGTGGCGAAATATATTTATAGAGGGACATGATGGACAATCTCAATCCAGCGCCGCTTCGTGAACGAGACGTCACTCGTCAGATTGCGCGCGAATTTTATAAAGAATTTGACTCACTGATTGAAAGCGATGTGATTATTGTTGGCGGTGGACCGTCGGGCCTTTTATGCGCCCATGATCTAGCCGCCAAGGGCATTCGCACGCTCTTGATCGAACAAAGCCTCGCCCTCGGTGGAGGATTTTGGTCTGGCGGTTATTTGATGAACAAAGCCACCTTATGCGAACCCGCCAATGAAATATTAGAAAGCATGGGTGTCCCGTGCAAACCCATTAAGGAATGCGCAGGAATGACTATCGTTGATCCACCCCATGCCACGGCCCGGTTGATTGCTTCGGCTTATGAAGCGGGCGCTAAGATCATGAACCTTACCATGGTCGTCGACTTGATTCTGCGAGGCGAAGGCGTACTTGAAGGAGTCGTGGTCAATAACTCCACGGCTGAATGGGTCGGTCATGACCGGATTCATGTTGACCCCATTGCCTTGGAATCTAAAATCGTGGTGGATGCCACAGGCCATGATGCCATCATCGTTGAACTACTGAATAAGCGGGGACTCTATCAGTCAGTTCCCGGAAATGGAGGCATGTGGGTTGCACGTTCGGAGGCGATGGTTGTAGAAAATACACGAGAGGTTTTCCCCAATTGTTTTGTTACGGGGCTCGCAGTTGCCGCCGTCGATGGTTCTCCACGCATGGGACCTGCGTTTGGATCCATGCTCTTATCCGGTCGACGTGCTGCCGAATTGGTCTATCGGAAATTGAAAGGGGAATAAGCACTACCCTCATTAGTCTTCAGAGGAATAATGAATATCCAAGATTTTGTTCAACAGGGGGAAGGACTCCAAGAAGATAAAATGACCGCATGGGATTTATTCCAGCAAGCCTATGATCATCAGATGAAAGGGAAGCTGGATGAGGCAATCAAGTTATATCAACGGTCCATCGACACCTTCCCCACAGCAGAGGCGCATACGTTTCTAGGGTGGACCTATAGTTTCATGGGGCAACTTCATGAAGCCATAGAGGAATGTCATCGCGCCATTGCCACAGATCCGGACTTCGGCAATCCCTATAATGATATTGGCGCCTACCTCATTGAACTGGATCAACTTGACGAAGCCATCCCCTGGTTGGAAAAGGCTACTAAAGCCAAACGCTATGAAAGCCCGGCCTTCCCGCATATGAACCTCGGCCGAATCTACGAAAAACAAGGAGACTGGGATCACGCGATTGACTGCTATAAAACGGCCGTCACTTTGAATCCCAAGTATGAATCAGCCAAGCGGGCGATGATGCGGCTCATTACATTGATGAACTGAACTCCCGCGATATCCACCATTTTTTCCCAAACAGGACTCATGACATATGGATTCTCCCAAAACCGTTCTCGTGGCCGTGAGTGATGTATTTTTTTATACAAAAATTCGCGATGCCTTTAAACCAGCTGGCTTTACCCTGCAACGCATAAAATCAGAGACAGATGTCGAAGCAAAAGCCATAGAGCTTCATCCTGTCGCAATCGTGTTGGATATGAATGATCCGAGACTCAACGGCAAGCAAGCCTTACAAACACTAAAAGGGCACCCAGAGCTCAAACATATTCCGGTGCTAGCATTTGCCAATCACGAAGAAGTGGATACTTGGCGGGCGGCAAAAGAATTGGGAATCGACAAGATCGTCTCACGGAACGAATTTTCTTCCCGAACCTTGGCGCTTCTCGAAGAAGTCACCAAGCAAGTGTCGTCATGAAGCACTCACCCCTCCATTCACAGCATCAATCGTTAGGGGCCCAGATTGAACCCGTTGGGGAATGGGAAATGTCGGCCCATTACGGAAACCCCATCGCAGAACACCTCGCGGTACGAAAAGACGTGGGTCTGGCTGACCTTTCCCATCGGGGCTTACTCCAAGTCACAGGGAACGATCGAGTTTCCTGGCTCCAAAGCATCATCAGCAACGACATTCTTCCCTTACAGACTGGGCAATGGCTCTATTCTAGCTTTATGTCCCATAAGGGAAAGATATTGAGTTATTTCCGCGTATACTGTCTTGAAGAATTTCTCTTGGTGGAAGACACAGGAGAAGTCGGGGATACTACGTTTCAAACCTTCAGAAAGTTTTTGCTGTATGGCACCAAAGCCAAAATGAAAAGTTGTAGCGAAACGTGGGGCCTATTGTTAGTGAGTGGCCCCAAAGCGCCTCAGTTGATTAGCCGTGCATTTGGCATAGACGCCTCAAACCTCAAGATCCACTCTTTTCTCAAACATGACTTTAATGGCCAACAACTGCTTATCGCCAAAACAGAAGAAACTGGCGAACACGATTTCGAATTATTTGCTCCCTTCGATGTCCTCCCTGCCGTATGGGAACAAGTCTGGGCTTCTGGGACACCTCTCGGCCTTCACGCCTTTGGCACTCAGACAAGAGAAACCCTCCGCATCGAAGCAGGCATTCCCAAACTTGGACCGGATTTGAATGAACAGATTGTTCCACCTGAAGCCAACTTGGAAGGCAAGGCCTTTAGCTTGACCAAAGGTTGCTATCCCGGGCAAGAAGTCGTAGCCCGCATGGACACCTATGGTTCCGTGAAGCGGCGGCTGGTCGGATTAGTCATTGAAACTCCCGTGAATCAAGTTCCCTCTCCTGGAACAAAAATTTACAAAGGAGATCGTGAAGTCGGCTGGATCAGCAGCGCCACATATTCTCCTTCCCTTCAAAAAACCATTGCCTTGGCTTTCCCATTACGGGATTTCACCATTCCCAAAACGGAATTATCCATCGCCCATGATCAACACCATTATCCAGCCTTCGTTCAGCCACTTCCCTTTTATCCAGCTCGCTAAATTTCGAACTTTTTTTCTTTAGCAGTAAGCAAAAAAAAATCCCCTCCTGAGTTTCCAGGAGGGGATTTTTTTGACCGCTTCTCAGACCAAAGCTAATTATTCTGGGTGACGCGCCGCCGAGATAGCCCCAACGATTTCCAGCAAAGCGCCTTCTCGTTCTGGATCGTCTAATGACACCAGAAGATGCGATTCTTCTCCATGCGTGATTGTTAGAGAAACAAACGGCTTTTCTTGGGCTTTTAATTTATCCCCACTCACCCCTACACCACCTTCATCTTTCCAGACACCATACTGGATTTGGATTTTCTCCAAGTCCTTGAGGGAAAAAATGTCGTATCGAAAATAATCATCACCAATCACCATATCGAAGGCGACATTTCCCGAAGTCAGGGCCACCGCATTAAACCGTCCCTGATCTTCATATCCATGCGGAAGACCAGCATTTATGTAGAGATGGGCGACCTTTCGTCCACCAAGGGCCAAATTTACTTTTTTCTTCATGGCCTGATAGTCAATTTGTAATGGCCGCTCATCCTCGTCTGTGGAAGCCAGCGCGGCAGCCTGTAATTTTTCGAACACTTCATCGGCTGTTAACATGCAAACTGCTCCTTTCCCAATCTTTAACTTTTCTGGACTCACTCAACTCGCTGAGTACGATAGCGGGTCGCCAAGCGGAAACGCAAGTATCCAGATTCCGTTAAACCTAAGCCCTCCACAACGGTCATCTTGGGTATTCGTATGAATATTGGACTCTATAAATAAGGAAAAATTTTCAAACGGGCACCATAGCCAACCGTGCCTCAACGCGTAATTTGCAAACACTGTAGACGGTTCGGCATACTGGAATTTGGTAGATATTATTATTGAGGGAGTCGATCCATGAGTGACCAGCTTTGTATGATTGATGGTTGCACCAATCGAGCCTATGCCCCCTCGGGTACAGGGCAATTGTGCAAAGACCACTTTACCAACTTCGTCCGATGGCGACGAAAAAAAGGCGGGATGGGAATGTTCCGGAAGTATAACAGCATGACCATGGAAGAACGGGATAACATTGTTCTGGAATGGGGCAAAACCCTATCGGTCGGATAAATCAACTCTGGAGGGGAATGGCCCTCGTCTTCACCAGCATTACTCCATCAACGGCGAGCCATGGTGATGGATCATCTTCCAGCCTTCGTCAAACCGTTCGAATAAATTTGTCGCCACCACCCGACTATTTTGCGTATCGTCTCCATGGCGGCTCGTGATATTTTCAGTACAAATCACCCAAGCTAAATCCCCCGCCACTTGGACCTGAAGCTCCGTGAGTGAGAATGCCATCGAAAACACATTATTAAAGATCACCACCCAAGAATCTCGAACTAGCGGCCATCCCACGCGAATACTCCAACCCGGATGAATACAGGTCACGTATTCCTGATGCGCCCAAATTCCATCCATTTTCATAATATCCAAACATTCAAACGCTCCATAGAAATCTTCATTGGCGCGCGTGACTTCTTCAATCCGCTCTTTCAACATTAATCGATATCCTTTCTACAAACACCTTATCGTCGAATCGATGGGGATAGACTCAACCTTTTCTTCTTAGATCATCATCCCATCCTGGTTTCCTTTGGGCAACCCCTGGAGCCATGTTGCTGGTTGCTCGTCGCTAGTGGCTGGTGACAAATAAAAAGGGGCCCAATACTTATCGCAGTTTAAAGTTTCATTTATTCTCGCAAAATTGTCCTGGGCTTGGTAAATGAGTAGCTGCGGAATCTAATTCCTCCCCTCCTTTTGTTTCGCAGATCAGTAGGAAGACCGGGGGAGGGCACGATAAGATCTTTTAGCTACCAAAGGGAATACGCTCACGAAGTTGAGGATCTCGTGACCAGCCACACACCACTGAGGACCAGGATAATACCGATTATTTTCACGACATCGAAGGATTCCCCTAAAATAATGAGGGACAACAGAAGCGATGACACCGGAATCAAATTTATAAACACCCCTGCCCTTGAGGGACCAATTCCCGACACTCCATACAACCAAGCCTGTTGCCCCAGGGCCGTGGCAAATACCACGACATACACCAAGGCCATCCAACCAGAAGCCGAGACACTCGCAAGGCCAACATCCAAGACTTTATGATCGGTCCAAAGAAGAGGAATTTGGATCAGGATTGAAATGAGCAGCGTTGTCCAGTTAACCGTAAGAGGCGTCATCCGCTCCATGACGTGCCGGCTGCCTATGGTATAAAGGGCCCAGCTGACCAAAGCGAGAACCACCAAAATACCACCCAGCAATGGCTTGTCCCCTGGATCCCCGGACGCATTTCCTCCGGAAACTATGGCCACCCCTACGAACGAAATCGCACATCCTACCCAAACCCGACTAAACGGTACGTCCTTGAGAAATAATGAGGACAATACGGCGGTAATGGTGGGGCTTGCTCCAATAATGACACCAGCAGCGCCAGCATCGATAAACTGCAACCCATACAATATCAGTAAATGATTCCCTAGGACCCCCATACCCAACGCCGACAAGATCCCAATATCCTTAAAGGCCCATTTCGTGGAAGCCTGGTCTTTCCACCACCATAATGGAATGAGGATACCTAACGCCCCAATGCCTCTGAAGACTGAAACTTCCACGGCCGAAAAGGCACCTAAGGCCACTTTTTGCGCCACAATCGATCCCCCCCAAACCACGGCAGCGGTAATTAAGGCCGCATAGGCCGCTGATTCGCGTGGACCAGACATACTGTAATCCTTTGAAAGAGATTTATCAGGATTCTACCTGATGTGATAGGCTGGAAAAGTCAGACCAGATTTGCCATGCTATGCCAATGAAAGGGTCCTGAGGCAACTTCTATTTTGCACTCTCAAACTTCTCACCAAACTCAACCCTGGATGGACCCTCCCACACCCTTGACTCTTCCACAAGGGGAAGTTCATGTGTGGCGCGGAATTGTAGACCTTCCTCCTTCCCGCCTTCAAGTTTACCAAGAGAGCCTGAGCAGGGAAGAACAGGAACGAGCTCAGCGGTTTCGTTTTCTCCAACATCAAACTCGGTTCATTTCGACACGGGGAGTGTTGAGATCCCTACTCGGGCACTATCTCACTTTGGCTCCGCAGGAAATCGAATTAGATTCAAGTCCTCAGGGCAAACCCTTTGTGGCAAACCCTGGTTCCCGCCCCCTCTATTTTAATGTCAGCCATTCCCAAAAAATCGCGCTATTTTCTTTCAGCCATGATTCAGAAGTTGGAATTGATGTGGAAGGCACCAGACCTGGGCTGGATTATCACTCTATAGGCCAACGAATCATGAGTGCACAAGAACTGCAGTGGCTCGAGAGTCTTCCGGTTTCCAAGCAAAAAGCCGCTTTTTTGACATGCTGGACACGGAAAGAAGCCTTTGTGAAGGCACATGGCTCAGGACTGAACTTTCCCATGAAGGACCTCACCTTGACATTCTTGCCTCATCAACCGGCCACTATTGTCCACATTGCCGACACCGATTTGGCAAGCCGTCCCTGGGCTATCTATCCGGTCTATCCTCGAATCCGTTATGCGGCGGCCTTGGTCGTGGCTGGTAGACCCCATACCGTCCAATTTTGGAATGCCGATGGGTGGAAGTAAAATCACAGACTCACCAAAATCTTTGATTCCAGCAACAGCTTCTTGCCTTATCACGATCATGGGACTAGAACGCTTTTTCTGGTCCAAGAGGCCCTTACGGCCCTAAAGGCTTAGACGCATAGGCCTTCTGTCCGGTTGACGTGACTCGCCCCCAAGAATAAAATGAGATCCTATTGTCCCGAGAGGGTCATTGGAACAAATTTTTTTTGAAAACCAAATTTTGGCACGATAAGTTTAAGAAGGAGGGATTATGTCTTTATTGATTACTGAAGAATGTATTAATTGTGGGGCGTGCTTACCCGAATGCCCAAACGAGGCCATCTTTGAAACCCGTAGCGCTGCTGAAGAAAAGGGAAACAAAGTCGGTGAAGGGCAAGGAGAAGGTGACACCGTCTATGTCATTACCTACGAGCGGTGTACCGAATGCGTCGGTCACTTTGACGAACCTCAATGCGCGGCGGTGTGTCCGGTGGATGATTGTTGTATTTCCGACCCAGAAATCCCTGAAACCACCGAAGTCTTGTTAGAAAAGGCGAAAACACTTAACCCCGACAAAGAAATCGATCCCGCCAAAGTATGGAGCGGCGTTCGAAACTAAATTACGCGGTCATTGCCAGCGATAAAAAAGCCCGCTCTCTTATCGAGAGCGGGCTTTTTTATTTTCGATCTTTATCAAACTACCTCGGGATAAACCCAAAACCGATCGGAACCAGCCTTTTTCTTAACTAGTAGGAAAATCTAGGCATTTTGCAAATCTCCGATTCGTACGGATACAAACTTGGACACCCCAGGCTCCTCCATGGTCACCCCAAATAATGAGTCGGCAATTTCCATGGTACGTTTATTGTGGGTAATCACCAAAAATTGTGAAAGATCAGTCAATTGAGTCAAGAATCTCGCAAAGCGAATCACGTTGGGTTCATCCAACGGCGCATCCACCTCGTCAAGGATACAAAAGGGTGATGGTTTGATAAGAAAACTGGCGAATAACAACGCGAGCACGGTAAGGGCTTTCTCTCCCCCCGATAACATGGAGAGATTCTTGAGCCGTTTTCCAGGAGGCTGGGCCACAATATCCACACCAGCATCCAAGTAATTACCTTCCCCGTCCTCCTCTGATTCCGGCAGAGCCAAGACTAACTCTGCATGTCCTCCGGCAAACAGCGCAGAAAATACCTCCCCGAATTTTTCCTGCACCGCCTTAAATGTTTCCTCAAACATTTGATTCGTGGTTTGGCTCAAGCGGTCGATAATTTCTTGCAATGATTGGATCGACTCGGATAAATCTGCTTCCTGTTTGGTCAGAAATTGGAAACGCTCTTCCAGCTCACGATGTTCCTCAATCGCCGCCAAATTGATAGGACCCATTCGTTCCAATCGCCCTCGGATCGTGCCGACCCGCTCCCGCCAGGCGGTTGGGCCTTCCGCGGTATGTTCAGAACCATCAGAGTCTTCAGAAAACGATATTGGCTCCGAAAGATCTTCAACAGACTGCCCATAGGTGCCGGTTAAAGTATCGACGACAGTCTGCCACCGTGTTCGCACTTCGGCTAACTGCACCTCAAGGGCGGCTCGCTTATCTCGGGTGGAGGTAAATTGTTTCCGGATATCGGCCAACCGCTGTTCAAACTCCCGGACCCGACTCATGCCAGCATGGTGGCGCTCCTCCAAGGTTTGCAATTCTCCTCGGAGCGTGTCTTTCTGTTGCTCGAGATTCTTGAATAATATCTCGGCGCGATTCTGTTCAGCCTGGCTTTCCTGAGCTTTTATTTCCAGGGTTTGAACTTTTTCCGCCAATAGACGTATCCGTGATTGTCGAGCCTCTTCTTCCTGCTGAATCCGATCCGAATCAGCCTGCGTGCGCTCTCGTCGCTCATGTAAAGTCGTGCGGGTCAGTCGGGCACCGGTCAATTGTTCATATAAACGGGAGGTCTCAGCTTCAACCTCCTGAAGCTGGGCCACTAACCTGTCCAAATCCGACTGTTGGGTCGTCTGCTCCTGCGCCAATTGTCCGAGGCGATCACGACAGGTTTGGCTTTGTTCTTTCAGGCGAACGAGACCGGCCTGGTTGGAGGCTAATTCCTGAGTTACCGATTGCACCTGCTCTTCAACATCCGCAATCTGCTGTTCAAAATTACTGACCTCATTTTCTGCCATGAGGACATTCCGTTCGGACTCCTTCAGCAACTCATCTAGCGTCCGTAATTGTTCCTTGGCTGCTTCGTGCTCTTGCCGTAATTCTTTATGCCGACGTTCCGTCGCTTCAAGACGTTGTCCAATATCCGCAATGTGGCTTTCTAAGGTTCGTACTTCGCGTCTTCGCTGAAGGACGCCACTCGAATCTCCGGTTGATCCTCCACTCACCAACCCTGATGTTTCGACAATCTCTCCAGAAAGCGTCGCGAAAAGAGGGGCTGTGGGTCCAACCCATCGACGCTGACGAACTAAGGCCAAGGCTTGATCAAGATTTTGAATAACCACCACGCGCTGCAAGAGAGAATGAACCACAGCCTTCAATTCCTCAGGAACACCTACCATTTCTGCGGCGCGCCCCATTACGCCTTCCTGTAATTGCAGCTCAGACCACCAATCCGGCACTTGCCCTTGAGTAATGTCATAGGGTTGTGAGGGAATGAATGTACCTCGACCTAAGTCATGCTCTTTCATGAATTGTAGCGCTTGAAGAATATCGCTCTCTCCATCAACTACCCAGGCACGAATATGTTCGCCCAAGGCCGCTTCAACCGCTTGCTCAATTTGCTGAGGAACGTCAAGACACTCACCTACGGCTTCTTTCACCCCCTGGTACGTCTGGCGGATGGATGAACTTTCTGCTCCACCTTCGTACCCAAATTCTTCCTGGAGCACGGCTTGAAGAGCTGCCAGACGGGACTCTGCCGCAGCTTGCTCGGTTTTCCCGTTAACCCGTTGCTGTTCCACATCACGAATTTGCTGATCGAGTTGGGAAAGCTGTAACAATATCTCTTCACGATGAGCACGTGTCGATTGAACTTGTGTGGTCAGCTGCCCAAGCTTTTCACGGGCATCAACCAACTTATCTCGAATGTCTGTAAGGTCGGTTTCACCAAGTGATTGATCCTCCTGAAGTTGCCGAATTTCACGGCTAAGATCCTCCTGACGTGCATCTAAGTTTTGAAGCCGGGTCTCTGATTGAGTTCGTTCAACTGTTCCCTCTAAAATTTGTTTCCGTAAACTTTCGGCCTGGGCTTGCAAGGATGACCGAGTGTCCACCAGCGCTTGTTCTTCAGCTTCCAGTCGGGCTAGGGTCTGTTCCGCCTGTTGGGCGTCCTCCCTGGCCTGGGTTAACTGCTGTTGCAGCGAGTCAATGGCACCGACCGCATTCGCGGATTCCCGCCCGAGACGATCTTGTTCTTCTACTCCTTGAGCCTGTTGTTCGGTATAGAGTTGGATTCGATGACGTTCCACTTCCAGGACCGTGAGGGTTTGCCCCATTTCATGTTCCAGCTTGCGTAGCTCTTCTTGGGTTTTCCCCACGACTTCCCCATCCCGGAGCTGCTCTTCTTTGAGCTGTTCATGCGTCGCGGTCACCGTCGCTTCTTCAGCCATATGCTCAGCCTCCTGGGCTTCCAGGGCGGAGATTTGATTTTCAAAGTCGGCGCGGTCACGCCCTAATTCTTGGTAATCCCAGCGCAAGACATTCAGCTCGAGAGCCCGACATTCTTCTTGGAGCTTTCCATATTGCTCAGCTTGACGGGCTTGACGCTCGAGTGTCCGAAGCTGTTTTTGGACTTCCCCGATGACATCCCGGACCCGAACCAAATTTTGTTCCGTGGAATTGAGCTTTCGAAGTGCTTCGTTTTTTTGTTTTTTAAACCGTCCGATGCCCGCCGTTTCTTCAATAAAATTCCGACGGTCCTGTGGTGACCCGGACAAAATCTGATCAATATTGCCCTGCTCAATCACCGTATGTCCTTTGGTCCCAGCCCGCGCTTCTAAAAACAGGCTGCGCACATCCTTTAACCGACAGGGAATTTTATTGATGTAATACTCACTGTCTCCATCCCGGTACAACCGCCGAGTGACCATGATTTCTTTATTTCCGGGAAGCTCATCAAACACCCCGGCCACAGATTCCAATTCCTGACTGGTCACATCAGTAACGATCAAGGACACTTCGGCCATGCCCAAAGGCTTTCGGGATTCCGTGCCATTGAAAATCACATCTTCCATTTTCTCGCTTCGGAGAGCCTTGGTACTTTGTTCTCCCAAGACCCACAATATGGAATCCACCACATTGCTTTTGCCAGCTCCATTTGGGCCCACAATAGCGGTAATCCCTTTGGGGAAATCGATTTTGGCTTCGTGGAAGGACTTAAACCCGGAAACGATCATCGACTTGAGTTGCATAAAATCCGTCAGCCTTGTTGGAATGGTGAATACAGGAAATTTATCCGGGGTGATCTAACACAGGTATAGCAAAAAATCAAAGGCAGAGCACTAAATGTCGTGGGTTACCATATATAATACTTCCAAGTATTGTGGTTTTACTGATTTTTATCCACTTCAGGACAACTGCAATATAGCAGACCTTTTTCATTTGCGACCAGGCATGACTAATTCCTTGGGAAGGAGAAATTCCACATCCTCTTCGACGACAGTCAGCTCTTCGACTTCCGTTGCACCCAACCCTTTGAGGTAGGAAACCACTTCTGTGACGAGGACCTCTGGGGCCGAAGCCCCTGCAGTAATCCCAATTGATTCGACCCCCTTGAGCCAATCGCTTTGGATATCTTTATAAGAATCAATGAGATAGCTAGGAATAGCAAAGCGCTCCGCCAATTCACGAAGTCGGTTGGAATTTGAACTGTTGGGCGAACCAATCACAAGAATCAGCTCTACAAACTTGGCTAATTCTTTGACGGCATTTTGGCGATTTTGGGTAGCATAGCAGATATCTTCTTGGTGAGGTCCTTTAATGCCTGGAAACCGCTGATGTAGGGCTTCCACGACTTCGCGGCACTCATCCACACTCAGGGTCGTTTGGGTCACATAGGATAAATGGTCGGTATTTTCCACTTGTAGGTTTTCCACGTCCTCGACAGAGGACACCAAATGAAACTTATCCGGAATTTGCCCCAAAGTCCCAACCACTTCGGGATGCCCAGCATGGCCGATTAATATGAGTTCATAATTATTCGTGTAGTCCCGGTTGACCTCATTGTGGACTTTGATGACAAGCGGACAGGTAGCATCGATCGCTTTTAAGTTTCTCCGCCTCGCATCCTCCCACACACTTTTCGCGACGCCATGGGCGCTAAAAATCACCAAGGCTCCATCGGGCACTTCATCCAATTCCTCGACAAAGACGGCACCGCGTTCACGTAGCGAATTGACGACATGCCGGCTATGCACAATTTCGTGCCGCACATAAATCGGAGCACCGTACCGCTTGAGCGACAGTTCAACAATTTCAATGGCCCGATCAACGCCAGCACAAAATCCTCGCGGATTGGCTAAATATATTTTCTTCACGGAAGCCTCCTTACATTTGCCGGAAATGGGATTCGCCTTGGAAAGTTCAGCAAGGGGAAAAACATAGGTAAAAGTCGAGCCACCTTAGGCTAGGTTTCGCTATTTCGTCAACTTATTTTAAGAGATACGTCGCCCGTAAACAAAGAGAGACGAAATGCGAGCGACAGGAGACGAATTACACCCATCGCCACGCAAAAAGTCCCACAAAGACGGGCCTATTTACCACCGGATGAGAGCGGTTCCCCACGTTAACCCACCACCAAAGGCACCAAGAAGTATAAGGTCGCCTTCGGCAAACTTGTGTTGCCCTTGGGCTGCATCCAAGGCTATGGGCAGGGAAGCCGACGAGGTATTGCCTACCTGCTCAATCATCGAAAACATTTGGGTCGGAGCCAGACGGGCACGGTTGGCAATGGCTCGAAGCATTCGAGCATTCGCTTGATGCGCAATCACCTGAGTAATATCACTAACCTTGAGGTCGAACTCCCGAAGTATGTCTGCGAAAGCCACACTCAACCGCTTAACGCCCGTGCGAAATACTTGGCTGCCTTTCAGCTCAATGGCATGAAGATGATTTTCAACTGTTTCGGCACTGCCTGGAAGTTTCGATCCTCCCGCAGGCACAGTAATAAGGTTACGATATGCCCCATCAGAATATAAACGAATTCCTAAAATTCCTGGCGCCTTGTTCGAGTCCGCTGCCGCTATCCCTTCATCTCTTACCATCACCGCGGCTCCGGCTCCATCGCCAAACAACATGGCACTGGACTTCCGCGTACCATCCAGATATCGGGATTTCACTTCCGCCGCCACGACAAGACAACACCGATATTGCCCGGATCGGATAAAGGAGTCGGCCATCGACAACCCATATAAAAACCCTGTACAAGACGCGGCTAAATCAAATGCAGCCACAGGTCGGGCCTTCAATTTTTGTTGGAGATAACACGCGGTTGACGGGAAAATGGTGTCGGGAGAGGTCGTCGACACCAAAATGGCATCGACCGCTTCAATGGAGAGATCCGCAGCACTCAATGCCCGACGGGCAGCCTCTGCTGCTAAGTCCGAACACGTTTGCTCTGGATGGCACCAATGCCGTGCTTTAATACCCGTCACTCGAAAGACATCTTCATCCGGCAAACCCAACAATGAAGCCACTTCGTCATTGCTGACCACACGCTCGGGCAAATAGGTACCAGTACCTTTGATTCGGCTGAATACTCGGTTTTTCATGAAGTTTGTTTTAGAGTGGGCTTCGCCCAATCTCCGTTTTTACTCCTGCATTCGATAACCACTAATTTTCGAAGGCCCAACTTGCGTGAAAGTACGTACCATGGTAATGTTAGAAGCTTAACATCTGCTATCAATTTTGTTAATCAATTAACTTATAATGAAACCAAGAAAAATTTACTTCAGAGTCGTCGGAACTATCCTATTGGCTGGTCTACTGGCAGGCGGTTGTTCAAGCACGCCAGAAAAGGAAACCGTCTCTCAAGACGTTCCTCTCAGTGGAACCGATGAACAGATCTTTGTTGGGGATACCATTGAAATGAACTACGACCCCAATGTCATCATGAAACGAGCCGAATCATTTCACGATAAAGAAGGCTATGCCGAAGCCATCGTCGAATACCAACACTTTTTAGATCTTCATGGCAACCACGTGCTCGCACCTTACGCCCAGTACCGACTCGCACTCAGCCACTTCAAAATGATCCAAACGATTGACCGCGATATCAGCCCCATTGAAAAAGCCCGTAATGAGTTTATTGAACTGATGCAAAAGCATCCAGCTAGCCAATACGAAGCCGAAGCCCGAATTAAGATCGGCGAATGCGAAGACCTCTTGGCCCAACACCATTTATTTGTCGCGGAATTTTATTATAAAAAAGAAGCCTATCTCGCAGCCGCCCAGCGTTATAAAATGATCATTGACTCCTATCCTCATTTGGACGCGGCGGCAGAAGCTAAATACGAATTGGCTAAAACCTACAATGATTTAGGTGTGCCAGATTGGTCTCGGGACTGGCTGGTCGCTTTAGTTCGAGAACATCCCCAACACAAATTACGCAATGATGGCTTAAAAATGTTAGCCAGCATTCAAAAAGAACACCCCAATCTTGTCGTCGCGCAAAACCTGGGAACGTTGGACACCAACCTTCTCACGACCAGTTTTCTTCCCTTGAACCAATCAGCCCCGATTGTCCCTTCTGCAAAAAATTCCCATCAGGGAACAACCGCCCAACACAAACCCTCGCACACCGAATGTGCCATAGGATCTTGGTGTGAAACCTCTGGCTCGATCGATTCGAGTTCTATTTCCGCAAACCATTCCTCGACTCCAGCACCTATAACCTGCCAAACAGGAACCTGGTGCGAATAAGCGACTAGTTTTCTTGCCTCTCGAATTCTCTTTTCTTACCCTCCCCAATACGGGCATGTAAGTTGTCATGGAATACTTTTTAATGAAGACATACCTCACATGAGGTATCGACAGGATTCAGATTTCATGAGAGAGTCAAACCATGGCGCATCCTCCTGTGTGAAGGCCCACATGGCATTAAGCCGGTGGGCCTTTTCTTTTTTCAAATACTGTCATACCACCCCCTGAACTTGCCTCCGCCATGACAGCCCGATGTTGGTGTTGGCCTAGAAAAATATGTAAGACAGGTGCCTAGAAGGAGGGAAAATTAATTACTGTCCGATATACCAACCGATGCCATTCCGCTCAAGAAAGCTGGTAATTCGGGTGAGGGAGTCGCCATAAATGAGTACTCCAGCCAAAATCAAAAAGGATCCACCGACCACCGAAACTCCTCGAAGATACAAGCGGGCCTTTTTAAAATAGTTCAAAAAACTATCCACGCTAAACGCCGTAATGAAGAGTGGTAAGCCAAGGCCTAAAGAATAGGAAGCCAACAACATAATGCCATCTTGCATGGATTCGGTAGTGCTGGCGTAAGCCAGAATAGCACCAAGGATGGGCCCCACACAGGGAGTCCAGGCCGCCGCAAAGGCCGTGCCTATTAAAAACGATCCCACATATCCCACGGGGCGCTTGTCAAATTGGACCAAGTGATGTTCGGTCATCAGAAAGTTCAATTTCAACAGACCAACCATATACAGCCCAAAAATAATAATGAACACGGCCCCGATTTTTCGAATGATATCTTGGTATTCGTACATAACTTGACCAATGAAACTCGCGGAGGCTCCAAACGCAATAAAGACCGTTGAAAATCCCGCGATAAACAGCAAGGAGTTCACCATAATAGATTTTCGCAATCGATGGCGTTCCGCAGCGTCGGTTAATTGTTCAAGGGATAGACCAGTGATATAGGACACGTAAGACGGAACAAGCGGCAACACGCAGGGGGAAACGAACGACAATAGCCCCGCACTAAATGCTGCAAACAGCGAAACCTGATTGAGTGAATCGATCATGGGTTACGACGCATCCAACAAATTTTGAATTAATTCCCGAGCTTCTGGACTATTCCAATCACGTGCGCCAAACACACGGTGACGAAGAGTGCCTTGACGATCAATCAAATAACTCATAGGCAAGGTGCGAATGCCATACGCGCCACTCACACGATAGTCCGCATCGTGGAGAATGGGAAAGGTAAGCGCCTTGGCTTCCACAAATGGTCGCGTAATCACGCTGCCTTGATGATCTGAGGAAATCGCTAAAATTTCGAAACCTTGGTCCTTCAAATCCTTGTACACAATCTCCATGCTAGGCATTTCCACCCGGCAGGGACCACACCAGGTCGCCCAAAAATTCAGAAGGACGACTTTGCCCTTATAATCCGCAAGGGATAGCCACTTTCCTTCAAGGTCAATCAGCGTGAACTCTTCCGCAGGCGCTCCAATAGTGGGACGAGATTTTTGAAACGCTACAGTCTGGCCCGCTTCTGGATCGGGAGGACTTTCCGTCAACCCAGAATCACACCCGACTCCCAAGACCATTGCGAACAATAAAAGAACCCATGAATGCCTCATCAATGTAGAATACCATCCCTTGGTCTTTGTGGGTAGCGAACACAGGATGAGCCGGTCATGATATTCATACCATCTGGGAGGCGTCAATTAAGCCTGTCATGAAAAAGGCTGACCTAGACATGCAGCCTTCCCATCAATTATACTACGTAGTCATTTCGGCAGACCCAGGCATTGAACCTGTTTTCATGGATCACCTTGATTAAAATAAATAAAAATACCTAGGTATTTATAATTACAAAACAGATTCCCTCTGCCAATAGCCTCATCCCACGTTCTCAAAAAAGAAAGCTTACAACTTCCAATATCATGACCGCCATCTCATGCCATAACATCAGTAAATTCTATGGGCATTATGAGGTGCTTCACAATCTTTGCCTCACGATTCAGGAAGGCGAGTGCTTTTCCCTATTCGGCCCAAATGGCGCTGGTAAAACAACGTTGCTCAAAATCCTGGCAACCCTTCAACGCCCCAGTGACGGAAAGTATCAAATTCTAGGCCTGGATGGGCTAAAGGAAAAAGAAGCTATTCGATTCCATATGATGTTTTTAGCTCATGGAGCACACCTCTACGAGGATTTGGATGCGCGCGAGAATTTACAATTCTCTCTTGCCTTGCGTGGACAATGCCCAGGCGAACGCGAGATGAAGCTGGCATTGGATCGTGTGGGAATAGGAGCGTTTGCCGAGATGAAAGTGCGAAATTATTCGGCAGGCATGAAAAAACGGTTGGCGCTAGCCAAAGCGATGTTAGCCAAACCCAAAGTCTTACTGCTGGATGAACCCTTTACCGCCCTCGACACCACGGGCACGGAAATCATGCGCGAGTATATTCGGGAACGGTTATCCGACAATGCCGCGGTTCTGATGTCCACCCATGACCATGATAAAGCCCGTCCCATTACCAGCCGCGCTGGCATGCTTCGCCAAGGGACCCTTCAGGAAATTTCAATCGAGGCGCTCAAATCCGATGACCTTTTTTAACGTCATCCGCTGGATTGTGTGGAAGGACCTGGTCACCGAGCTGCGAAGCCGAGAGACCATTTCATCAATGGTATTCTTCGCGCTGATCGTAATCCTCATTTTTAGTTTTAGCTTTTCCATGGACCAGCAGGCCGCCCGTGAGGTCATTGCAGGTATTATCTGGGTAGCCTTCGCCTTCACTGGCATTATCGGTTTGGGCAAATCATTTTCCGCCGAATTGCAAAATGACTGCTTGGAAGCCCTGCAAATGGTGCCTGAATCCAAAGGGGCCATTTACCTGGGCAAGGTCGCCGCGAATTTCCTGTTTATGTTTGTAGTGGAAATCCTTTTGTTTCCAATGTTTGTGATCTTTTTCAATTTGGACGTCGTTGAAGAGATTTCGCTCCTTCTGTTAATATTTTTCTTAGCCACAGTGGGTCTTAGCGCCGTTGGGACGCTGTTCTCGGCCTTGACGGTTCAAATTCGGGCTCGTGAAGTGATGCTTCCGATTTTACTCCTTCCCCTGGTGGTCCCGGTGATGATCGCCGCGGTTGAGGCCACGAAGGGCGCCCTCAATGGCTCCCCCCTGCCCATATACAGTCAATGGCTTGAGCTACTCGCCATTTTTGATGTGATTTTTACGGTCGTGTCCTTTTGGATGTTTGAATTTGTGATGGATAATTAATAGCCCAGATGCGAAGGTAAGAGTAACGAGATAGGAATGATCATTCATCGAGTCATACGAAAAGTTCAACGCTTCCAGGGCTGGTTCGGTGGGAGCGCGGCCCTGTGTATTATGGCGGGGCTCTACCTAGGACTCATTGGTTCTCCGCCTGATTACTATCAGGGCGAGATTGTTCGGATAATGTATGTGCATGTGCCCTTGGCCCATACCTCGCTTTTTGCGTATATCGTCTTATCAATCGGTAGCATCTGGTATTTATGGAAACGTGACCCCATCGTCGACAACATGTGTCACGCGGTGGCCGCCCTCGGTGCAATGTTTACCACGTTGGCCCTGGCCACAGGGATGATTTGGGGAAAACCCACCTGGAATACCTGGTGGACCTGGGATGCGCGCCTCACATCGTACACCGTCATGTTGCTGATTTTGATTGGGTATTTAATGCTTCGCACGTTTATCGACGATTCTGAAAAGGAAGCGCGGTATGCGGCGGTGTTGGCCATTCTTGGATTGGTGGATTTGCCGATCATTCACTATTCCGTGGAATGGTGGCGGACGTTGCATCAACCGCAATCGATTTCCATGCGAGGTGTGAGCATTTCATCGGGAATTTTGATTCCGCTCCTTTTTATGAGCATTGGAATGTCTCTTTTGTTTTCGTACATGTTGATGGTCCGGACACAATTATTGTATTTGGACCGCCTGTTGCACGCCAAAAAGGGGCGGCTCATGAGCCAGTTTCACATGTCGAAAACCGACTCATGACCAGTTTGTATGTTCGTTGGATCGTTGTATTGATTGTGGCTGTCGTATTAAGCATTTTAACTTTCAGTCACTATCAAAAACATTTGGCGACTTTGTCGCCTTCGCAAGTCAAGACGCAAGGCTTAACCCAAGAGGTTCGGGTTTTGGGTATGGTGCGCGGCGGAACCTTGGCCGGAAAGGTCGATGCTGGAGACGCGACGTTTGAATTGGTTGAAGACGAAGTGACTATTCCCGTTCACTATTTGGGGCCGCCCCCGGATAATCTCAGAGAGCTGAAGACGCTTATCTTGATTGGAAAATGGAATCCTTCTGATAACATTTTTGAAGCTCGCGATATCGGGTTAGTGACGAATTATGGATTTGTGATAGGAGCGTACTTGATCGGGCTCATTCCTCTGGCGCTGTTTCTGTTTGTCATGAGTCGACGTGTAGGCCTGTTATATGAAGAAATTAAAGCATCCAAACTTTATCAGGAAGAATAAGGCATGGGATCGAAAAATAAAAAAATCGGGATCATTGTCAGCCTCCTACTAGTTGGCGGGGCTTTAGCCTATCTCGCCCTTGGAAACTTCGGGGAAAATCTGGTGTATTTTTTTACGCCCTCCGAAGTCAAAGCCTTTTCGGCGGATTACTATCAGAAAAAAGTCCGCGTGGGGGGCATGGTTGTGGAAGGCAGCATGAAAGCCTATGCTGACCGCCTAGGTCTGACCTTTGAGCTCACCGATGGTGAAGCCACGATTCCTGTAACCTTTGAGGGCATTCCGCCAGATCTCTTTAAGGAAGGCCAGGGCGCAGTGGTCGAAGGGTACTGGACTGGACAACATCAATTTCAATCCAATCTTATCATGGCGAAACATTCCGAAGATTACATGCCTATTGAGTTAAAACGCGCCGGCGTGGAACTGCCTCGCAAGGATTTCATGAAATCCCTGGTTCAATAGAACCGAGAACTCCTCTCACCCATGATCATCGAAATCGGACATTTTTCCGTTGTCATTGCTCTTGTGCTCTCCGCGTTTGGAATTGTCTCGTCATTTCTGGCACTCCAAACACGCAATGTGGATTGGGTACGTGTGGGCCGCATATCCCTCACGCTGATCTTTATCCTCCTGTCCATTGGCATGGCCTCGTTGATTTATTCCTTCTTGGTTCGTGATTTTTCGGTCCACTACGTTGCTGCGACGTCAAACTCAAAACTTCCCTTGTTTTACACCGTCGCTGCCGTCTGGGGTGGTCATGAGGGCTCATTACTCTTGTGGGTCTTTATTTTGTCTGCGTTTAGTACGATCGCCGTTTGGCTCCATTGGCGCACCCAACCAGCCATCATGCCCTATCTGATTGGAATGGAATGTTTGGTAATCATGGGCTTCCTGCTCTTGATTCTCTTTCTCTCAAGTCCATTTGACCGGCTCATCCCGACTCCCGCAGATGGCAAAGACTTAAACCCCTTGCTCCAAGACCCTGCCATGGTCATGCATCCACCGATGCTGTACATGGGCTACGTGGGCTTCTCGATTCCCTTTTCCTTTGCCATGGCCGCCTTGTTCTCTGGTCGGCTGGGAGAAGAATGGATCAAAGTCACTCAACGCTGGACGATCTTTGCGTGGTTGTGTCTTACCACCGGAATTTTAATGGGCGGCTATTGGGCCTATTATGAATTAGGATGGGGCGGCTATTGGGGATGGGACCCTGTTGAGAATGCCTCATTTATGCCATGGCTCGTGGGGACGGCATTCCTGCATTCCGTGATGGTTCAAGAAAAGCGGAAGATGTTTAAGGTGTGGAATCTCTTCCTCATCATCGTCACCTTTTCGCTCTCGTTGATTGGAACGTTCTTGGTACGCAGCGGTGTTCTCACGTCGGTTCATACCTTCGCCACTGACCCTGAGCGCGGATTGTATATTTTAATTTTTGTGGCCACCGTGATTGGCATTGCTTTTGGTGCGCTAATCCTGCGTGCTCACAAACTAAAGAGTCAGGTCGAAATGGACTCCATGGTGTCACGGGAGTCGGTATTTCTTTTCAATAATTTATTTTTCTTAGTTGCAGCGGCCACGGTCTTTTTGGGCACTCTCTATCCACTCATGGTTGAGACCTGGCAAGGATCAAAAGTTACGGTTGGGCCTCCGTATTACAACACGGTATTTATGCCTGTGGCCCTTGGACTCTTGTTTATGATGGGAGTCGGCCCCTATATTCCTTGGCGAAAGGCCTCACAAGCCAGCTTAAAGAAAAACTTTCTGATACCACTAGGCCTTGGATTAGTCTCCACCATTGTGCTGTTCTCTTTAGGTATTCGAAGCGTTTTTGCGTTGGCGGGCACGTTTGTCGTGGGTTTTGCCGGGGCTGCCATTGCCATCGACTTTGGAAAAATTTCGACACTGTATTCGCGACGAGAATCTGTCAGCCTCTTGAAGGGGGCGTTGTCGGCATTTACATCCAATCAACGCCGATACTCTGGACTCCTGACCCATGTCGGCGTACTCGTACTGGTCGTAGGCATTATTGCGTCAACCGTTTATCAAACAGAAAAAGTGGTTTCCCTCAAAGTCGGTGATGAGTTCGTCATCGATGATTATCGAATGAAGCTCGAACGCATCCACGAAGTGCGAGGAAAAAACTGGAGTGCCCAAGAAGGCGTGTTTGAAGTGTACGAAGGCAATAACTTACTCACGAAGTTACGGCCCCAGAAACGCGTGTACGATGCGTCCCAAACCCCTACCACCGAATCGGCCATCTACGCCAAAAACATGGGACATATTTTTCTTACCATGCCGGATGTTTCTCCCGATGGCGTGGCTGTGGCTCGAGGCGTGATTAATCCCTTAATCCTTTGGGTATGGGGCGGCGGGGGCATCATGGGTTTGGGTGTGCTTTTAAACATTTTTCGTCCACGAAAACGTGACGAATAACAGATCGCAATGACGCGCACGACACAAATCACCATCCTCGTGGTTCTCCTAGGCCTCCTGTCATTGTTTTATCAAGGGCTGTGGGGCGATCCACGACATATTCCTCCAGTACTCGTGGGCACACAAGCTCCGGTATTTGAAGGGCCCGATGTTGAATCTGACCAACACCTTTCTTCAGAGCAATTCAAAGGCAAAGTGATTCTCGTGAACTTCTGGGCTTCCTGGTGCCAAGAATGCAAAGTCGAACATGAAAATTTGTTGAGACTTTACGAGGAATTTAAAGATCATCCTGAGTTTGTCATGCTCGGCATTAACTACCAGGACGAATTACCCAAAGCCCGCGCTTATTTGAAACAACACGGGTCGAGCTTCCCCCATGTGCGTGATGTGAAAGGCGCTTTAGCCATCGACTTCGGTGTGTACGGAGTGCCGGAAACGTTCGTCATCGACCAACAGGGCGTGATTCGCCATAAATGGATTGGCCCAATCGTGGGCGACGTCTATACCAATCTGACGAAAAACATTTTGACGCCATTATTGAATGGGCCAAACCCTACGATCTAAATGTCTCGCTTACTGCCCATCATCATCCTGCTGTGCATCACCTTCCCTATTCAGGGCATGGCGGAAATCGTGGAAGAATCAGAGATCGATGAAAAGGTTCGAGAGATTGCGAAGAACCTGCGTTGTACCGTGTGTCAAACCGAAAACATTTGGGAATCCGGCGCCCCCTTGGCTCACCAAATGCGGGAAGCGGTCCGGGAACGAGTGATCCAAGGCCAATCGGCTGAAGAAATTCTTAAATACTTTCACAGCCGCTACGGCGACTACATCATGATGGAACCGCCCAAACATGGATACAATTGGCTGATCTGGTTGGCCCCATTTCTTTTGCTCCTTGGCGGTGGAATCTTATTGGCAAAAGAAATCAAAAGTTGGGTCACCCGAACCCCGGCACCGCCAACCGAAATCCCTCCACCTCTTGATGAAAAATCCCGACGCCGCATTGAACAAGAACTACAACCGTAAGTCAGTCTAACCGATCCCCATGTCGATTATTTTTGTCATTGCCTGTGTCACGATTCTTATCGGGGTCATCCTTGCGGTGTCTTCCCCGTTTTGGACGAAAGACCCCAACACGCCAGACCTGATTAGCCAGGAAGCTGCCGAAGATCAAGAACGAGCCGACCTTGCCGTGGAACGGGAAGTCCTGCGCCAATCACTCCAAGAACTCGATGTGGAACTCGCACAAGGCCGATTGGAACCAGAAGATTATGAGCGGCTAAAAGCCACGGACGAACGGCGCTTAATTGGGGTGCTGGACCGGCTCGAGGCCTTAGCGACATCGAGCGCACAAGTGTCACCAAGTGATGAAGCCACGACACGCGGGAACGCATGGGGGCCAGCTATTGCGGCCAGCCTCATAGTGCTGGTTTTATCAGTTGGGATTTATAGCTTCCTACAATGGCGCACCATCAATCGGCTGGTCGAGGTACAAGCTGAGATGATGGCAGGCCAACAACCAGCCCCAGACCCACGGGAAATGGTGGCCCGATTGGAAGCCCGGCTCAAAGAAAACCCAGACGATGTGCAAGGCCAAATGATGGCCGGTCGATCCTACATGGCCTTGGACCGTATCGACGATGCCACCAAAGCTTATAAAAAAGTCTTAGAGTTGGATGCGCGAAATCATGAGGCACATTACAACTTGGGTGTGATCATGATCGAAGAACGCAAGTTTGACGATCCCAAAATTTTTAAAGCCGCGCTCAAACATTTCGACACCGTATTAGTCGACTTGCCTAATCAACCCGGTGTGAACTGGTACAAAGGCTTGGCCCTGTGGTACTTGAAACGCTATCGCGAAACCGAAGAATACTGGGCCACCGCCCATAAAAATCTCCAACCCGGCAGCCAAGACGCCGAGTATGTCAAACAAGCCCTCGCCAAACTCCGCCAAGGCGAAACGCCGTTTTAAATATACCTTCCGTTACAATGAGTTCGGCAACAGCAGACTAACCTTCGCGGAGTATCCCCCCTATACATTTGTGACCAATTAGGTATAATTCCGTCCAGGGTTTATGCCGTTTTTGCATTATTGAATTTACTCAAAAGGAGGTTGTTGTATGACAAAAGCAAGGATTGCTTTGTGTGTTGGATTATTAACGATCCTGGGCCAAGCAGGATTGGTGATGGCAGCAAATCCAGATTCTGGGCCTGGCTGTGGATTAGGGAAATTGGCTTGGTCAGACTACCCCAATCAAAAGAACATCGCACCACAGGTCATGATGGCCACGACCAATGGCACGTTTGGCAGCCAGACCTTTGGGATTAGCTCTGGGACATCTGGTTGTACCAATGACGGACAGATCATGGCCGAACACAAAGTTAATGTATTCGCCGCCTCAAATTACGAAAATTTATCCCAAGAAATGGCTCAAGGTCAGGGTGAGCATCTGGCCTCGTTAGCCACGTTGATGGGTGTCCCTGCCGAAGATCAACCAGCATTTTTTGCCATGGCACAGGATCGCTACACCAATATGGCACAAACTGGCAATCCCGAGCCTGAGGCTATTGTTGCCGCACTTCATCAAGGGTTGAATCAAAATTCAATCTCGGCTCAATCTTCTCTTCATCGTTAATCTCATTGGGGCTCCAGTCTTTCAAAACGCTGGAGCCCCCGTTTTTCTCCCTCCTGCATTTTTTTCTCTTTATTTCATTGGTATTCCCAATTTTTAGTTGGGAAACAAATGCCTCCGCTTCAGATTCGTTCCATACCTCATATGTCGATACTTTAATTCAACAAGCCAAGAAAGACAGGCTGGCTGAACATCGCTATTGGCATCTTTTGATGCATTACCGAATAACGCTGGCTGGAGAAGTGGAAAGCGAAGTTGATGATCCGGGATTTTTCTTGGCTCCGCATGGGAAGTCTTACCCGGAATCCGAGCTTGAAGCGACTCTTCGATTCTTTTTTCGGGATGACTTAGTCGGTCGATCCCAACAACCCGCTCGTTGCGCCTTTGTAGCTCGTTATGAATGGCTTAAACGTCAATTGGAATTCGATGAGACTCAGTTCCCCATACATTCTTGCGATCGATTTGAACAATGGTTCACGGAATTCCACGCGCAATCGGTCACGCTCATCTTCGCCTCGGCGTTTATGAATAACCCTTCGTCCATGTTTGGTCATACCTTTCTGCGGATCGATCAGGAGGGACAAACCCCTGAAACTCGGATTCTCGCATATACCATCAATTACTCAGCCGATGTCCCCCCTGATGCGGGAATTGCCTTTGCCTATAAAGGTATCACCGGCATGTATCGGGGGTATTTTTCCACTATCCCGTATTACCTCAAGGTCAAGGAATACCGTGATTTCGAAAATCGCGATCTTTGGGAGTACCAGTTAAATCTTTCCGAGGAACAAATCACCAACTTGTTACGCCATGCGTGGGAACTCGGCAATGCCTACTTTGACTACTATTTTTTTAAAGAAAATTGCGCCTACCATCTATTATCATTACTGGAAATTGCCAATCCCGCATTACGCCTGACCGAAGAGTTTTCCGGGTGGACGATTCCGGCAGACACGGTTCGATTACTCACGAGTCAACCTGGACTTGTTGGAGACATCATTTATCGTCCATCTCGTAGCACCCAGATTCTTCGGCAGCGTGAACTGTTTTCTCAGGATGACAATCAATGGCTATTGCAAATTGTCGAAAACCCAGCGGAGATTCAGGTACGATCCTTTCAGTCTCAACCCATTTCTACGAAAATAAAAATTCTCGATCTTGCCTCGGACTATTTACGATATAAGACTGTAGACGTTCCGGACGAGGCGTCCCTCTACCGAGAATTGACCCGTGAAGTATTGCTGGCTCGAAGCCAACTGAAACAACCGAGCCTTCCTCCCTTTATTGAACCCTTTACCTTGCAGCCGGAAAGTGGCCATGACACCTCAAGAGTTTCCGTTGGTGTGGGTTGGCGTGAAGATGAGACCTTTGAAGAACTCGCCATACGAGGCGCGTACCATGATCTGCTTGATCCAGAAACCGGCTACACCCCCGGGGCACAGATTGAAATCTTCGGGCTCCATATGCGGCATTATGCACGACGCAATCAATTACGCGTCGAACGGTTTACTCTGCTCGACATTCTTTCCCTTTCCCCGATCGACCGGCTATTTCGAGCACCTTCATGGAAAATCAAAATTGGCCACGAAAGTCTTCGTCATGGTACATGCCGTTATTGCAGTAGCGGAAATTTGAATGGCGGGGCAGGAGCCGCAGTACAATGGTCAGGGATCGGAACACCAACATTCTTTGGATTTGGCGAAATCGATGCAAACGTCTCCACAGGATTTCAACGTAATCATCGCATTGGAGGAGGCAGTACCATCGGCATGCTCGCCAACCCTCACCCACGTTGGGGCGTACTCATCACCGCGACGTATCTCCATTTCCCGATTGGCGAACGGTCTGACGACACCAGAATCTTTTTTGGCCAACGCCTGACCATCTCTCAAAACCTAACTGCCCGGCTGGAATATCGCCACCGGAGGGATGATAATGACGTAGTTTTTTCTGTTCAGGCGTTTTTTTAGTTGGCGAGAGAGAACATCCTGGAAGAAAGACGCTTCAGTATATTCTCAAAAAATACCCGATTACTCTTGGGCTTCTGATGAAGATTCTTGGGAGCTTTTTTCTGTTTGCTCAATAGGATGACGGGAAAGACCCTTTTGAGCAGCAATAGCTTCCTGCAACGCGGGGCTCGGCTTGGGAGGAGTGTACCCTTCAATCGAAACCACACGATCATTCTGATCATAAACAATGTAGGTGAGTTCCTCCTCACCCATCACCCCTTCAATGACCGTGCCTGGAATTTCCCAAATCCCAAAGGTGGCAAAATCCATATATAAATTCCACAAGGCTCGATGCCCATTGGGAGAATTGCCCATTTCAAATTGATAGGCATCACGGTGCCTACCTCCCTCAAGCGGTTCAGATGAAACGGGTGTCCCCAATTGAAGTTCAACCATTTGCCGTTTTGACCCAACCTCAAAAGCCTCAAAATTTGGCTGGGGCTTTCCGTTTAAAGCCATGGCAACAGAACAACCAGAGCTAAAAAGTAAAACAAGAATTAATGGAAATGCATTTCTCATGGTAGGGATTCTTTTTTTTATTCTTGAGAAAATTTAGTGAGTGTTAAAATCTGTTTTCTTAGGGTTATAGCACATATGGTTTATTATCACCTTGAAGATCACAACAAAGCCTACAACAAAGTTTTAGAACTCGATACATGCAAGCATGAAGGGCATTACAACTTGAGTATGATCACGATCGAGGAACGCAAGTTTGACGATCCTAAAATCTTTGAAGCCGCGCTCAAACATTTTGACACCGTATTAGTCGACCTGCCCAATCAACCCGACGTGAAATGGGACAAAGGCTTGGCCTTGTGGTCCCTGAAGCACTACCGCAAAACCGAAGAATTCTGGGCCACCATCCACAAAAACCTCTAACCCGACAGCAAAGCCTCCGCGTACGTCAAACAAGCCCTCGCCAAACTCTGCCAAGGCAAAACGCCGTTTTAATTATCCCTCTACTGGCGTCCCAAGCAACTATCTGGGCCCCTGCCTCTTTTCTACCCCACTGTTACTGAAAAAAATCATTAGGCCACTTTCAATTAAATAAAATCCTCACTGGCTTTATTTTCAATCAAAAGAGATGCTTGGAAGGGCAAATATTGGCGAAGAAGGAAATACCTATGGGGGATGAAGTTGAAACTTCACTAAAAACAATTTCGGTAATTTTTTGTTATGGCCCAAGAACTAAAGGGGCAATAACTTCTTTAGAAGTTTTCCTAGACAAAGTAGTAGGGAAAAGTCGAGATTTCAAGGTTAAAAATATACCCCTAATCAATATTTTTTCTTACAAAAATGGCCTTCTCAATTTTCTCAAAAACCTCTTGATATAATTTAGGCTCTTCAATTGGAGTATCTACTCTTTGTGTTTGCCCATAACCACTTGAGGCTATAATATTGTCAACAAAGTTTATTCGAATTCTTGTCATGTTTTTTCTTATTGTCTCCACAAATCCGGTAGCTTTTCGGTATTCTTGGGTGGCCCCGCCTAATACAAATCCCCTATTAGTGGGACTCTTACCAGTTATTAAACCTGATTCTAAGTCACCGGATTCTATAATGTAGCCAAGGTCTTGAAATACTGATAACGTTGAAGCAAACGCAACTGCTTTCGAAGTATCGAATTCTTTTGTTTGAAATGCTTGAAGTTCAAGGCTTGTTTTAGTTGGTGTATAATTTTGTGGCAAACAGCCATTCACGCTGAGAATAACAGCCAGTAAAAATAAGAAATATCCTTTAGCTAACAATTTTTCAAAAAAAAGATTGGAGATGCGGGAGTACATTTTTGAGCGGCCTAGAAACGAGACGTCCGATAGGAAAAATCTCTAACTTTCTTATCTTTATCAAATTTAATTATCACAGTAAGAGTTCTTTGGGTTGTTGACCTTGCTCCAGAGCTTCCCGACATTCCAAGAAGTATAAGGGTTCCATAACCGCTATTTTCCGACACCGCCACGTCTGACGAAAATTTGTCATATATCCAGACTTCTCGCCGCTCCTCATCCGTGGTCACGATATTCGGAGAACCCAAAACCTCAGCAACTTGGGCAGAGGACATTCCTACCTTTATTTCCCTCTGAACTGACCCTACTGTTACACGGTCGCCGGAATCATTTTGAACTGCCGAACGGTGGTCACCAGCACTCATGCAACCTGATACGGTCATAGAAAAAATGAAAATTAAAATTGTAGTCTTCAAAGTATCGGTTCCAGTTGATAGAGAAATATGAACCCAAGTATACTTTAATTGTCGGATCAAAAAAAGGATTTTATTGTGGAAAGGATACTGTTTGTCGAGCTAATCCCCGTATCGAATTAAAGGGAAGGTTTATTTCGGGTGGGAAGGCTTTAACAACGGTTATCCAAAAAAACTTGTGCCGAAGCCGGGACTTGAACCCGGACGGGTTTCCCCACACGCCCCTCAAACGTGCGCGTCTGCCATTTGGACTTTCAGATCCCAAGTTTTATGCCTGAAAAGATACGGCTGGAATTTCCACTACTCGTTCAGGGATTTGGTGACGGTCAAAGATATCGTGATACACCTGATCCATTTTTTTAAGAATGCCTGGCTTAAAATATTTTTCTCCGCATTGCCGGCAAACGCCGGCTGGGACATTACTGACAATCAACAAATGTGATTGACGACGATAATCGTATTCAATACTTTTTTCTTCTACCTCTCCTCCACAAAAGGAACAGTCTCCATAGATATTCATGATGTTTTTCCTCCTCTTCGCCTGGGGTCTTCCCACTTTGGTGCCTGGGGAATATACACCGTGATGATTCTCAGGGTTTTTTCGCCATTGGATTGACCATATGCCCAGCCCATGACCAGATGAACAGGTATGGGCCCCACATATCCTAAAACCAGACAACTTTCCCCTCTTGGATCGTCGGGGTAATTTTCTATGACTTCCCCGCCCATAATAGCCGTTTCGATCTCAGTGATATCAAGATCGTCCTCTAGCCTTTCCTGTTGAGCGTGAATACTGAATTCGTAGTTTCCTTCCATGATTCGTTGTTTGATCGCATCAATATCCATTCCCGCCTTCCTAGGTATTCAGGGTGGAAACACCCTACTATATCAAATTCAAAAGCAGAGGAAATGCTTGGGCATTATGAAAAGATTGTACAGATTGTCAGTTTTGACAGAAACCCTGGCAAACACATGGGTGGGGCGATTATTGGGAAGAGAAATGGAAATTGGTGCCGAAGCCGGGACTTGAACCCGGACGGGTTTCCCCACACGCCCCTCAAACGTGCGCGTCTGCCATTCCGCCACTTCGGCAAGGTGGGGGATTATAGGTAGGGGTGAAAACGGTTGTCAATCAAGTGGTGCTCCGGTACAATCTTCTCATTAAAACTTTTCTCATCAGAGAATCTCAATCTTCATGTCCGACTCCATTCAGCCTTCTTCCTCCCCACCTTCGCCGCCTAGCGCCATTGGTGCGTTTTTTGATGTTGATAATACCTTGATTCCCGGACAATCCATTGAAATTCGCTTTGTGCGGTATTTGTGGAAAAGCGGTTTTTTATCCAAACGAGTGCTCGTCGATAGTGCGCTCTACTTGTTGTTTAATATCCTTGAGTTTTCCCTTTCCCCTCTTCGCGAACGAAAAATTTATTTACTGGACAAACGCCCGGAGGGGATTGAGCCACTGGCCAAATGGTTTGTGCGATCGGAGATCTGTCCCCGGTTATCCCTCAAAGGCACCACGGCCCTGGCCCAACATAAACTCGCCGGTCATCACGTCGCCCTCATTAGCGGCACTCCAGAATTTCTGGTGAAACCCCTGGCGCATTTCTTGGATGTCCCGAATGTCCTGGCGGCCAAGTTGGAAACCAACCAAGATGGCTATACCGGTCGGGTGCATTCCCCCTATCCTTATGGAGAAGGCAAGCGCCGTCTGCTCCAAACTTTTTCAGAAACCCATGGCGTAGATTTGGCTCAAAGCTATGCCTATGGTGATAGCCCTGGGGATATCCAGGCGCTGGAATCCGTGGGGCATCCCTTGGTCGTCAATCCCATTCGCGGAATGGCACGCATTGCTCGACGACACCGGTGGCCCATTGCGCTCTGGGCATAGCAGGACATTTAATCACCTGCATGCCGATGAACAGCCCGAAGTCACTTCCACTACAATCTTCTTCCTCTCCAGATTCCACACTCCGGATCACAGAAATTTTTCATAGCATTCAAGGTGAGTCGACCTTTGCCGGGGAACCCTGCGTGTTTGTTCGGTTGACCGGATGCCCTCTTCGATGCACCTGGTGCGATACGGCCTATGCCTTTCATGGCGGCACCGACATGAGCTTGGCGACCGTACTCGATCAGGTGAAAAGCTATGGATGTCGGCTCGTTGAAGTCACTGGCGGAGAACCACTTTCTCAAGCTGCCGCATTTCCTCTGATTGCCGGGTTATGCGATGAAGGACTCGAAGTGCTCATCGAAACGAGTGGAGCCATGGACATTTCCACGGTCGATCCCCGGGCAAAGATAATTTTGGACATTAAATGTCCTGGCAGTGATATGGAGGACCGAACGCGCTGGGATAATCTCCAGCACATCACTCAAAAAGATCAGATTAAATTTGTCATAAGCGACCGTCGGGATTACGATTGGGCTGTGGACGTGGTCCACCGGCATCACCTGGCTGACCGCTGTCCCGTATTATTTAGCCCGGTGTTTGGTGGACAAGAATTGCGTCCCATGGCAGAGTGGATTCTTCAAGACCGGTTGCCCGTCCGATTTCAAGTGCAATTGCATAAATTTATTTGGAACCCCGAAACGCGCGGCGTGTAGGGGGTCCCTTCTCAGTTCAATTACCATCAATAGAAACAGGAGATTCTATGAATTGTCAGGTCAAGCAAGGTGATATTAATAAAGAAGCCACGGAGGTTTTGGTCTTAGGTGGCTTTGAAGACGAGAAAACCCTCCCCAAAGACTATCAGAGTTTGGATAAAGCTCTCGGCGGCCAACTCCAAGAGCTACGAAAAAGTGGAGAATTCACAGGCAAAAACCAACAGGCCGTGTTAATTCACACGCGAAAAGCCCTTCCGGCTAAGCGCATTCTGTTCATGGGATTAGGGAAGAAAAAAGAGGTGACTCTGGATCGTGTGCGACAAGCCATGGGCACCGCCTGTAAACAGGTGAAAAAAACAGGGGCCCAAACCTTTTCAGCCCCGTTATTAGGAACGGAAGCTTTACATGTGTCTCCATCGGATCTTGCTCAGGCCATGGTCGAAGGGGCCATTCTGGGAGGATACCAATTCAACCAATATCGCTCCGACAACGGAAATGGGGCCAAAGAGGTTCGGTCGATCACGCTGCTTGCCCATACGGCCAATCAACTCAGTGCCATGAAAACCGGTGCTAAGCGTGGAGAAGCCAGTGCTCAGGCCACCTCGTTGGCACGAGATCTCAGCAACCACCCAGCCAATGTCATGACACCAACCCGCGTGGCACAAGAGGCGAAGAAAATTACCAAAGAGGGCAAAGTGAAGCTCACAGTCCTCGAACGCAAGGACCAGGAAAAATTAGGCATGGGCGGTATGATCGGCGTCTCGCAAGGAAGCCAGGAACCCCCGAAATTCATTATCTTGGAATATTCCGGCGGCAAGAAAAATGACGCACCTATCGTCCTCGTGGGTAAAACTGTCACCTTCGATTCCGGTGGAATTTCTTTGAAGCCTTCGGAAAACATGGAGCAAATGAAAGCCGACATGACTGGAGGCGCCGAAGTCTTGGGTGCTGTGAGGGCGGCGGCACGCCTCAAGTTACCGATCAACCTGGTGGGAATTCTTCCCACAGTCGAAAATATGCCAGGGGGACGAGCGACCAAACCTGGTGATATTCTGAATATGCTCAATGGCAAAACCGTTGAGGTTCAAAATACCGATGCGGAGGGTCGCCTCATTTTAGCTGATGGTCTGTCTTATGCCACCCGGCTCAAACCCAAATGCGTAGTCGATGTGGCCACCCTTACCGGGGCTTGTGTCGTCGCCTTGGGTCAGTTTGCCATTGGCATGTTAGGGAACGATGACCGATTGAAAGCCGAACTCAAAAAAGCCGGCGAGCAGGCAGGCGAACGTGTGTGGGAAATGCCGCTATGGGATGAATATTTCGAGCAACTCAAAAGCGATGTGGCTGACATGCGGAATATCGGTGGCCGCGGGGGAGGCATGATCACCGCAGGAATGTTCTTAAGTAAGTTTGTCGGTGATTACCCCTGGGTGCATCTCGACATTGCAAGCACCGACTGGAGTGTCTCCGAGCGCCCCTATGTCTGCAAGGGCCCGACGGCCATTGGCACACGTCTCTTGGTGCAATTTTTGATCAATCGTGCCGGACATTCATGACCAAACACAGCCGTTGTGCCTCCATGGTCATCCCCGACATGTGTTATCGGGGATCCATCCGGAAAGGGAAAACAACACACCTGGATTCCCGATTAAAGATGTCGGGAATGACAATGCTGGATTTAGGATGAAGGACTATTCCTCATGACCGTTCGCGATACCATCGGCCAACTTTTGATGGTGGGGTTCCAAGGCACGGAACTTTCTCCCGAATTTATCGAGTGGCTTCAGGAGTATCGCCCCGGTGGGGTTATTCTATTTTCGCGCAACTTGGTCGATGCCGAGCAGGTTGCGCGACTTACCAATTCTCTTCAAGAACATGCACCCAACCCTCCGTTATTGATTGCCATTGATCAAGAAGGCGGCCGTGTCTCGCGCTTGCCTCAAGGGTTTACGATTTTCCCGTCTGCGGCGTCCGTCGCCGCGTGTCAATCTCCGGATGTGGCGTATGGCGTCGCTGAGATTACAGCGAAAGAATTACGGGCTGTCGGGATCAACATGAATATGGCTCCCGTGCTCGACGTGAACAGCAATCCCGCGAATCCCATTATTGGGAATCGCGCCTATGGAGATTGTCCCGAACAGGTCTGCACCTTTGGCATCGCCACCATGCAGGGGCTTCAAGACCATGGGGTGATTCCCTGCGGCAAACATTTTCCCGGGCATGGGGATACCACCACCGACTCGCACAAAGTCTTGCCCGTGGTTACGGCTGATCGAGCTCGACTCACCGCCATCGAGTTTGAACCCTTTCGCCAGGCCATCCAACAGGGTCTCCCCACGCTCATGACCGCCCATGTCTACTACCCGGCTCTAGATGCGGAAGCGCCAGCAACCCTGTCTCGTACGATCCTCACGGATTTACTTCGGAACGAGTTGGGCTTCCAGGGCATCACCCTGACCGATGACATGGAAATGCGGGCCATCCTTGATCATGGGTCAATCGGCGAAGCCTCAGTCCGCTCACTTCAAGCCGGCGCGGATATCGTGCTCATTTGTCATCAGCAGTCTCGACAGACTGAGGCCATCCAAGCCATCGAACAGGCGCTGGATCGTGGAGAGCTTTCCATGGACCACCTGAAGGCCAGCGTGGATCGAATTACTGCCCTGAAACATACGCGTCTTTCTACATTTCAACCCGTTGACCCCACACTCATCACTCACACCGTGGGAATTCCCGAGCACAAATCCTTTCTGGAAAAAATCCAACGAGTCGCTGCACGGGTATAATCCCCTCCCTCCCAATTTAGCTATTTTCAAAAACGTTCGGGTTCCTCACTCTCAGGGAGAACACCCGGGAATGAATCCAAAAATCGAATTTTGAAATCCGAATTTTGCATATGTTTCAAAATTCGAGATTTGCATGTTGATTTCTTCCAACTTACGTTTCCTGCCCTTTAAGGCTGGACTTTCCTATGCCCAATTTGTTTAGCTAGAGGCTTTGCATCACATAGTCCATTTTCCTGATATGTCGCATTTTTCCGGAGGAAATCATGGGGTTAAAAAAAGGAGATATCATCGATGAGCATCAACACTATCCGGATAGTTGCGGATTGATGATCAAGGTCATGTCCGGAGGAGAAGGATTTGAAAAAGTCATCTGTTGCGGCCATGAGTTGACCGAAAAGGACATCACCCCAACCTTTACCCGCGGTCGTGGCCGAAAGCGTGGGAAACTACCTCCGGCAGTACTCTTAGATGAAAAAAAACTCCACCCCGACTCTTGCGGACTTCGCGTGATGATTATGGATGGTGGAGCGGGATTTCAGGAAATTATTTGCTGCGGGCACTCACTCAAAATTAATGCCATGAAGGAATTCAAGTATGGGGAGGATCGTCGAGGTGGTGAGGCGCAGGTCGAAACCAACAGCCCCCCGGGGAATGCATAAAATTGGAGTCGCTCGTAACTTGTCGCCCGAATCTCGTGAGAAAATGAAACCGAGGCACAAGGTATTGAATACGCACCCCTAGATACTCCCACCCATTACAATTCCGGTCTTGCTTACAGGAAACCGTGTATGGCACTATCCCTCCCCGAGGCGTCCATGAGCACACTTCCTGAATTTGTTGGCACGATTCATATTTATCTCGGGCCCTACCGCGGCAATCCGATCGCGCTGTACTTGCGACAGGAGGGAGACTCCTGTCGGATTTCGCCAACCATCTATCCCTGGAATAAGTTTGTAGGGGTTGGGGAAACCGTGAATAAGGCCGCAGCGGATTTTGACCTCAAATGGAAAGAGAGCGACCTGACGGAGGACATGTATTCCGGTCCTCATTGGGAAGGCGGGATCAAGCCAGAAAAACCCAAACCACCACCAAAACCTGCGGCTCCGCCAAAACCCGCAGCACCAGAATCTGCGAAGGCCGACGCTCCTGGTGCCGTGCCTCAAAGTCCTGGCCCGGCGCCGAAACCCAGTCCTGTAGCGGCTACGGCAGAAACACCGCCCACTTCCCCATCACCCGAAACGGTCACATCAACAACAGATCCGTCCCAAGAAAACCCCACAAGCTAAACATTTCCTGGATCATAAAAGATTTCAAACAATCTGTAGGTACCGGAGAAGAGGGAAGGGTATTCTTACTTGCGCCGGGAAAAGTTTTTGGCAGCTTTGATAAGTGCCTGGAATAGCTTTTTTTGGATAGGATAGCGTTCGTACAGAAATTCGGGATGCCATTGCACACCCACCAGAAAGCGTTTGTCAGGTGCCTCAATGGCTTCAATCACACCATCCGAAGACACGGCCGTCGTCACAAGACACGAGGGAACGTCTTTCACCGATTGATGGTGCGAACTATTCACTTGAATGGTGGACTTTCCCGCAATCTGATGTAGCAAAGACCGGGGTTGGATCTTAACGCGATGAGCAGGTTTGGTGGCAGAAAAGGATGGTTGGTGGGGAATCGAAGTCTTCAATTGCGAATTAATATCTTGGAACAGGGTTCCTCCCAAGGCCACATTGATCGACTGCATCCCTCCACAAATCCCTAGTGTAGGCACATCGCCCTGATAGGCAAGCTTTGAAACGCCGATCTCCAATGTTGCACGTTGGGCACTCATCCGGTTGAACTTATAACGCTGCTTTTCACCATAAGTTTCCGGCGCAAGGTCTGATCCACTTCCCGTGATCAGCAACCCGTCCACGTGCGACACGATTCTCCGCCAGGACGCCCGATCGGGCATTAGAGGAAGAATGAATGGAATGCCCCCGGCATCTTCAATGGCCTTCGTGTACCGTGCACGTAGGAAATAGGTGGGCTCTTTTCCGCCCATATCCTGGCGATCGCCAGCATTGAAATCAGGGGTGACGCCGATGATAGGCTTCATGATTGCCTTCCCTTAAACAACAGCGCTCGTGCGGGCGACTACGAATGCACTCTATATCCTTATCTGGAATACACATCTTCTTGGTACGGACTTACACCAAAAAATCGTAATGGTCTTTTCCCAGTCAAATGATCTGGTGTAATGACATAATCGCCGTAAAAACTTGGCTCCCATACTGTTTGCGCCGCTTCGGTATTTCCTCCGGTCAGTACCCAGGTCGCACCACCAATAATTCCACCCAGTCCCGCATAAATAATTTTGGCTGGACCATAGGGAAGCGTGAGCAACGCGCTGGCAACTCCAAGCCCGGCTTGTTCCACCTGATCAGAGCCATCATCGGCCAACGCAGGCGAGAAACTACCCACCACAAGACATAGACTCATGAGTACCACGCACACATTTTTCGAACATGAGTGTCGGATTGAGGGGGACGAACCTCCACGGATGTACTTTGGGCCATTCATTGGTAATTCCTCCTTGCACTATGGAATGACAGAAATTTTTCTGAATTCAATTCGAAGAGAAGGGAAAACCCTTCCAATTTATTTAACCGATCTTTCCGAATCTTGCAAATGAGATGAGGCGCTTTAGGCTGGAAGCTCGATATCCAATTCTTGCAACACTTCTTCCTTCATCGTCGATTCCACCTTCTTGAGCATTTCCACCAACTCAGACACCAAGTCGTCATGAGCAATGCGGCTATTTTCTTGGCGAATTCCTACCTCGATCGCCAATTGGAGTTTTAACAGGCAAAGCTGTTGGATGACGATATCTTGTCCACGTTCGAAATAATCCTTCCGTTCCGGTGGTAGAAGATGAGCCAGAGAGGCTTGCAGCCACGCATCGACTTGGAAGCATTCGCGGATATCTGACACTTGACGACGGCTCAATTCCACGGCCACTTGTACGCCTCCCTTCCAACTTCGTTTTTTGACATTAAACACACAATACATCACTTCTGAATCGGATTCGTGCTGTTCTGGCCCGTAAAACAAAGTCATTCGGTATTGGGGAATTTTTGGAAAGGATAACTCTGACATGCGCGAATTGTAACATGGCGCTATTGAAAAAACCTGCACTTAGATATCCGGCAGTGACCTTTCATTCGTTCCCCAGGCCTATTTCGCTGAAGTTCGACTACTACCATAGTAGCTCGACAGGGCCATAATGGGGCATCGAACATACCCAAGCCTTGGAGTTCTTAAACCGCAATTAGGTTGACACCACAAGTTCTAGGTCATTACCATTGAGTATTAGACCTACAAAAAATGACCTAATGCACTAGTCAGGGTGAGGTAGCGTTATATGTTTGGAACAATGGGGTTCTCTGAACTGATAATTATTCTGGTAATAGTGTTAATTATCTTTGGTGCAGGGCGTCTGCCACAAATTGGAGAAGGTGTCGGAAAAGCCCTGAAGGGCTTTAAAAAGGAAGTCAATGAAATCCCACCCTCCCCTGAAGAACAACAGCCCATGCCCACCGCTGATAACGTCGCGCCAGAACAACCTGGGCCCATGTCCAATTCGGGAACACCTGAAGCTGACGCCGCGCCACCTGCAACTCAATCCGCAACCCAACAACCCTATAAACCTGGTCCCGAACGCACTCCGGGAACTTTAGCGGCGACGGTTTATAGTGGCGTCGGGCCGGAACCCGTTCAGCCCGCCTCCCCTCAACCAGCCATTGCAGCGGAGGGGGCCACTCCCTATGTGGAACAACATTCCCCTGTGACCATGGAACAGCGAGCCTCCAGCTCTGTCCCTCGCCCCATGGCCCAGTATCCTCCTGTTCCTACTGCTGCGGCACCAACCCCAACGGGCAAACGTCCTGCCGCGGTGGTGAACAAAGAAGCCGTGGCCCGCGTCCAGGCTCAGCGGGCTGCGCTGCAAGCCAAGGCCGCCAAAGCAAAAGCCGCTACGGGATCACCAGAAGACTTACAAAGTTTGGGTGAGGGACTGGGCAGTGCACTTCGCACCTTCCGTGAGGCCACCGCAGATGTCCGGAATTCTATTGATCCAGAGATGCGCACCATTCAAGCCGAGCTCGATGCGGCACAAAAAGAAGTCGAGCAAACCATTGAAGTGGCCAAACAGCCACCCTTACCTAAAGAACCTCCTCCTTCCTCTACCTAAACCCATTGATGACAAGGCCAGTTCAAACATTTTCTCCAAGTTTTGTCTTGTCGCTGCTATTGTTGGTAGGTAGCGTCGGTTGCCAAGGAGAATCCACGCACCACGACCCTTTGACACTCACCGCCACCCTCCTGGAGTTACTCAAAGATCCATCTCCCGATGTCCGACGAACGGCTGCCCTTTCACTTGGGAAAATTGGCCATTCCGCCGGAACCGAAGGCCTGGTTCAGGCCCTTTCTGATTCTGATCCATTGGTCCGAGAATATAGTGCCTGGTCATTGGGTCAAATCGGAGAAAACGTCAACACCGACGCTGCCTTCGCTTTGGTGTCTGCCCTGGGAGACCCAAACACGGCAGTAAAACATCGCGCCGCCAAAGCCTTAGGAAATATTGGTCCACGAGAGCCGACCATTCCGTTGCTTCTCGAAGGATTGGCCGTAGGAGCCATCGAAAGCCGACGTGCGGTTGTCGATGCCTTCATGAATCTTGAAGAAAAATCTGCCTATTCTGCCCTCCTTTCCTCATTGACAGACCCAGACCCCAAGGTAAGACAGGGTACCATTGCAGCCTTAGGTGAAATGGGAGATCGAAGGGCATTGCCCACGTTTGAAAAGATCTTGCTACGGGATGACAATGTAGGCGTTCGAACAGAAGCTGCTTATCGGCTTGGCAAACTTGGCAGCCAAGAGAACATTCCCTCGTTAGAGAAGGCAGCCAAACAAGATACCACCCCCATTGTTCATCTTTGGACAAGCTGGGCAATTAACAATATTACCCCGCCGCCACAAGCACCCGCATCCCCAACTACTCCTGAATCTTAAAATAGGAATGCTAGGGGTTTACAGATTTTATTAACCTTTTTTTGTAATGGGGCGAGAAACTTTGAAGAGGGGATCAGACCTACCGAACTCAACCTCGGCCTTCATTTTTCAAGGCCACCAACTGGGGAACCATTTCCTTCTCGTAGCATGCCGGACAAATTCCATGGCTGAATTTTACTTCTGAATGTTGCCCGATATACTCCTCGACTTGTTGCCAATAATTTCCATCATCACGAATTTTTTTACAATACGAACAAATTGGCAAAAGTCCATGGAGTTGTTTGATTTGGCAGATGGCCTGCTCTAATTCATGCACTCGATTGGCCAACTTTTCCTGGAGATCAAGTACACGAAATCCTACCCGCACCCGGGCTCGCAATTCTTCGGCATCAAATGGCTTCGTAATATAATCGTCTGCCCCGGCCTCCAGGCCCTTGACCACATCCTGACGTTCGGCTTTTGACGTCACAAGAATTACATATCGAGCCCTCCCATCGCCAAGCTTCTTTACCTCACGACATAATTGCAACCCATCCAATTCTGGCATCATCCAATCCAATATCGCCAGCTGCGGAGAATCAGAGCCTTGAAGCACCTTCCAGGCTTGCGCGCCATCTTCCGCTTCCACCACATGATTTCCACCTCGGCTCAACGCCGATACGACTGTTCTTCTTGAAATCTTATCGTCCTCTGCGACTAAAACGCTTCGTCTTGAGGTGGCTTCTGTTTCTCCATCACTTGGGGTATTACTCGTGCTCATTGTTTCTACCCTCGTATTCAATCAACTCAATTTAAAAATCCCCTGCGTGAACAAAAGACAGGTTTCAAGAACAAGATACCGGAATGCATTCAGTTTGACCTAAAGCCCCTCGCACCGCCATCATCATTTCCGCGAGTTCAAAAGGTTTTGGCAGCGTCCTATGTGCTCCAAACTTCTTGGTGAATTCCAGGGAAGTCGCCTCCCCAAAGCCCGTCAATCCTGACATGATGATAAAGTTAAGAGTTGGAAAATCTTCAACCAGTTCCCGGATCATCGTAAGACCACTTTTTTCCGGAAGCATTAAATCACAAATAATCAAATCCGTTGGATAGGCTCGATACTTCTCGAGACCTTCGGTGCCGTTGGCTGAATCGAAAATGGTATGGCCTTGCGATTCCAAGGCATCGCGCAGCATCACCCGAATTTGGGAATCGTCATCTATAATAAGAATAGTAGCCACGTTGCCCAAAAATTTATCGATTCATAATTCTAGATCATTTCAAAAAATCGACCTGAGATGAAAACCCTCACCCCGAAGAGGCAGGTCCGTTCCCTGAAAACCTACCTACGCTCCTTTTTACTAGTTCGGTTCAGTCTTGCCTGGTCTGAAGTGATTATTTTTGGTTTTGTTATAATTTGTTCTATTTTGATATTCCCTCCCACAACGCACAAAGTTTGGGCTCTACAGCGGCCTCTTAAAATAGAGAAACTCTCTCAATCTTATAATTGATTTCGTTGATTTTTAGAGGGGATGATGATGAAGGAATACAACGATGTTGCATCCTGAGGAAATTATTCGTGTTTGGGGTCAACCAACAAACTGATCGCGCGACGAATGTTTTCTGCCGGCCCCAAAAGGGCCAAAACGTCCCCAACCTCTAGCACAGATTTATTGCTGGGATTTGACTGAGTGACACCCGCTCTCAAGAGGGCGACCACAGAAACTCCCGTTCGTTGGTGAATCGACAACTCTTCCAAAGATTTTCCAAGGGCCGGAGAATTGTCATCGATCCGGCAGGTTTCGACTTCGACGTCACCTAACGTCCCTGTTCCTAAATGATGGGCCAATTCCGGCAATTCCCCACGTCGCAGAAGTGCATACCCTTCCCGACGAATTTGTTCGGCCTTTTCCCTGATAGTCTGCGATGGCAAATTAAAAGATTGCAACACCAGAGAGGAAATCTCTATCGAGGTTTCGAATTCTTCGGGAATTATTTCATTGGCTCCCAGCTTTTGAAGCTCTTCCAATTCTTTTAAATACCTGGTGCGCACCACGATATGCAGTGAAGGATTCAGTTCCCGCGCCAACTGTACCATCCGCCTTGCGCCAAAGGGATCGGACGTCGCAACCACAAACACCTTGGCCTGTTCGATTTGCACATGACGAAGCACCGTGGGATTTGTAGCATCCCCATACTGAAACGGCACGCCTGCACCTAATTCCATCTGGATGACTTCTCCACGAATCTCTAGGACCACATAGGGAATTTGAAACTCGCTCAGAACTTTGGAAAGATTCCTGCCATTTAATCCGTATCCAACAATTACTACATGCTCTTTGAGTTTCAGTTGCGATAGGTCCGTGCGAAAGCTCGTTCGGCCGGGAAACCATTGATGGAGTCGTTGAAGGGCCTCGGCTCGACGGGCAATTTTTGGAGACCATTGAATGACAATAGGAGTAATGATCATCGTGAGCACAGAGACAGCCAAAAACACGTTGTAGGTATCGCGATACAAAATGCCAACTTTTAGACCCTCTTGCGCCAAAATAAACGCGAACTCCCCAACCTGAGCCAATGCCACCCCTGCCAACACAGCTGAACGCACTGGCACGCCCGCGGCGAGGGCTGCCCCAGCCCCTGTCACAAATTTCCCAATGAAGACAGTGGCCACCATGGTCACAATAAGTAACGGATGATCCAGCAGAACACGAGGGTCCATCAACATTCCAATGGATACGAAAAACAGGCTGTTAAAGCTATCGCGAAAGGGAAGCACTTCGGCTAACGCTTGATGGCTATACTCCGATTCTGAGATCAACAGGCCCGCGATAAACGCACCCAACGCTAAGGAGAGTCCCACCAACGAAGTCAACCATGCGGTACCCAGTCCCAACACAATGACCGTCAGAAGAAATAATTCTCGACTTCGGGTCCGAACAATATGTTCGAGAAATCGAGGCACGAGGACTCGAGCCGCAATGACCACTCCAACGACCAAGACGAGTGATTCCAATAACGTCAATAAAATCTGTCCCATGCCGTCTGCTCCTTTATCACTTATATCACTTAAAAAAGGAGTCATAAGCATCATGGGCACCACTGCCAAATCCTGAAAAATTAAAATCCCAATGGTGGAACGTCCATGCAAGGTATCGTTCTCCTTCCGTTCCGCCAGCGCACGAAGAACAATGGCCGTACTACTAAGCGAAAGGAGCATGCCCCAAAAAATAGCGGCTTTCACAGATAGTCCAAAGACCAACCCCCCGCCCATGATCAACACCAGGACGCCAAAAACCTGAGCCGGACCCGCAATGAGGAATAACGATCGCGAAGATTTCAATTTGGCAAGAGAAAATTCCAAACCAATGGTAAATAATAGGAGGATGACTCCAACTTCGGCGAGGACTTGCACCTGCTCTCGATCGGAGATGAGGTTCAGGCCATACGGACCGACGACGGTCCCAGCGACCAGAAAACCTGCAATGGGAGGCAAGTGGACTTTTTGGAATAAAAATACTACTCCGATGGAGACTGCAAAGATCACGACGATGTCGCGTAAAACACTGATATCTTCCATGATATATCCGGGTAAGTAGGGAGGGTGAATTTCTACTATACCTGACTCACCCAAATGGCAAAAGGGGAATCCGGGTCGCACAAACCCGATTCGGTCTTTGGATGTTGAGATGCAGGCACACCATCCCAACAACTGAAGAAGTTATGAAGAGGGCAATAGATCTTGAAACAACCAGGGCGCTTCGGATGCTCTTCGCTGTTCGTAGGCCGTAATCGCAGATTCACGTTGGAGGGTTAAACCAATGGCATCGAGTCCTTTCATCAGACTATTCTTTCGAAAGGGATCAATGGTAAAGGCAAAGGTTTTGCTAAGAGACAGGGCCACCGTTTGATTGGGCAGATCAATCGTCACCTGCACGGACTCTTCCTGGGCAACGACATCAAACAATTGCTGGATTTCTTCTGCCTTGAGAACCACGGGTAAAATTCCATTTTGAAAACAGTTGTTATAAAAGATATCGGCAAAACTTGGTGCCACAATCGATCGGATACCATAATCCAATAAAGCCCAAGGCGCATGTTCCCGGGACGAACCGCATCCAAAGTTATCACGAGTCAACAGAATCGTCGCATGCTGGAAGCGAGGTTGATTCATAAAAAATCCTGGATCAGGGGAACCATCGGGTCGAATTTTCCAATCTGCAAACAACCCCTCTTTTAACCCTGTTCGTTGGATGGTCTTGAGATATTGCTTAGGAATAATTTGGTCAGTATCCACATTCACGCGATCCAACGGAGCGACAATTCCTGTGAGAGTAGTAAATGGTTCCATACGATTTCCTCAGTAATAATCTAAATACCTTAACCCCAAAATACGAGATACTCGTTTCGAGCCACGAGATAGGGTATTATTTATGTCCATTGACGAATATCGACAAAATGCCCTGCAACCGCAGCTGCTGCAGCCATGGCTGGTGAAACCAAATGCGTTCGCCCGCCTTTACCTTGACGCCCTTCAAAATTCCGGTTGCTCGTAGACGCACATCGCTCTCCAGGTTTCAGCACATCGGCATTCATGGCCAAACACATGCTGCAACCCGCATCGCGCCATTCAGCTCCAGCCTCACGGAATACCGCATCTAATCCTTCTTCCTCAGCTTGTTTTTTCACTAGCCCCGAACCGGGCACCACCATAGCATGCACTCCGTCAGCCACTTTTTTCCCCTTAAAATACGATGCGGCAATGCGTAAATCCTCAATTCGAGAGTTGGTGCATGACCCAATAAACACTCGGTCAATCTTCAGCTCTTGAATAGGCGTGCCTGGTGTGAGTGCCATATACTCCAATGCTCGTTGAAGGGAATCACGGGCCTCCCCTTCAGGATAGGTCCGGGGGTCAGGAATTGCACCATCGATTCCACTCACCATGCCGGGATTGGTTCCCCAAGACACTTGCGGGGAAATCTCCTCCGCCCTAAGGTGGACCGTACGATCGTAGGAAGCTCCGGAATCTGTCACAAGACTCGCCCAGGCTCGTACCGCTTGGTCAAACAACTCCCCTTTGGGAGCTAAAGGACGACCTTTCACATAGGCCGCAGTCGTGTCATCCGGAGCGACCATGCCGGCCCGCGCCCCGCCTTCAATGGACATGTTGCACAAAGTCATCCGACCTTCCATGGATAACGCTCGAACAGCGGATCCAGTGTATTCCACCACATAACCTGTTCCACCAGCGGTCCCAATTTTGCCGATGATGGCTAACGTCATATCCTTGGCTGAACAATACGGGGACAATGTTCCATCGACTCGGATTTCCATGGTCTTGGGACGTTTTTGCACCAGGCATTGAGTTGCGAGAACATGTTCGACTTCACTGGTACCAATCCCAAAGGCCAGCGCTCCAAACGCACCATGCGTGGAAGTATGTGAATCTCCACACACAATAGTCATCCCGGGCAACGTCAAGCCCTGTTCCGGGCCAATGACATGCACAATTCCCTGACGAATATCGTCCATGGTAAACACGGAGATATTTGAATCACGACAATTTTGTTCCAATGTTTGGATTTGTATACGGCTCATGGGATCGGCAATGGCCACCTGACGATTGGTCGTTGGCACATTGTGATCCGGAACCGCGAGAACCGCTGCGGAACGCCGAACCTTGCGGCCGGCAAGTTTTAACCCCTCAAATGCCTGAGGGGAAGTTACTTCATGCACTAAATGACGATCGATATAGAGAAGCGTGGTTCCATCTGCTTCCTCATGAACCACATGAGCTTCCCAGATTTTTTCAAAGAGGGTCTTGGCCAACATCCCTAGCTCCTTTGGGTTAATTTCGGGACCGGTATAATGCGCTGAAGAGATGTACCCTTGCAACCCCAGAAGCTAGGGGGCCTCCATATTCCGTTTTTGGACCCTTGGCTCAAATCTTTCCTTTCTGACCCCGGGAGCAGCTCCTTTTTCCTCCAGAATTTTTCTGTCCCCCCCTTTTCATAAGGTCTCATCCAGAGTAATTTGGTAGGAGACGGAGGATTTGCTATACTTTTTGAAGGGTTTCGTTTACATTTCACCCAGTTGCGTACGGATGAGAAACGGAATGAGTTCTTTTCCGTAGAGTACTCTCTTCGAAAAAGAAGTCTCTTCTTTTTTGGGTTGGCCTACCTCCGTCACAGGACGTGACCCTCATGGCACCTCAGTGGTCAGTCTTCTTGGTGATGCGACAGGGCGTAATGTCAGCAGCGCAAAAGTTCCTTTGATTACGGTGTAGTTTCATTGAATAGATTGTGTGGAAAATTTGATGGGCCATTCAAAAAATGGGGTCCCCCATGGGGTTAATTAGTCGATTCCTTAGCTTGATGTCCAGTGATATGGCCATTGATTTGGGTACCGCCCATACTCTGATTTATGTGCAGGGTAAAGGGATTGTGCTGAATGAACCCTCGGTCGTCGCCATTGAAAAGAATTCCAATAAGATTTTAGCCGTTGGGAGTGAAGCGAAACGAATGGTGGGTCGTACACCTGGCAATATCATTGCCATTCGTCCCATGAAAGAGGGCGTTATCGCTGATTTTGAAATGACGGAGCGAATGCTTCGGCATTTCATTACCAAGGTGCATAATCGCAGTATGTTTGTCCGTCCACGCATTATTATTGGTGTCCCTTCCCGGATCACACAAGTAGAGCAACGTGCAGTCAGAGAATCCGCCGAATTGGCCGGCGCACGAGAAGTCTACCTAATTGAGGAACCAGTGGCAGCCGCCATTGGCGCCGGACTGCCCATAACCGAGCCCTCAGGCAACATGGTCGTGGATATCGGCGGTGGCACCACTGATATTGCCGTAATTTCTCTTGGAGGAATCGTCTATAGCGAGTCCGTCAAAGTCGCGGGCGATCAGATTGACTCCGCCATTATTAGTCATGTGAAACGCGAGTATAGCCTGCTCATTGGAGAGCATATGGCCGAACGAGTGAAATTTGAAATTGGCTCGGCCTATCCTCTTCCTGAAAAGGCCCAGATGATGGTGAAGGGACGGGATCTCATTTCAGGGATACCTCGGACGATTGTCTTGGAAGATACCGAAATTCGTGAAGCTTTACAGGAATCCGTGTCGACCATTGTGTCGGCCATAAAAACCGCATTAGAAAATACTCCACCTGAATTGGCTGGAGACATCATTGATCGAGGGATTGTGTTGACTGGAGGGGGTTCATTACTCAAGGGATTGGATGCCCGGTTACGTGACGAAACCGCGCTGCCGATTGTGACCGTGGATGACCCACTCACTTCCGTGGTCCTCGGTGTCGGAAAGACACTCGAGGAACTTTCCTTACTACGGAGCGTGGCTTCTATGTCAACCGTCCGATCATAAAGGACACGCGTATATGATCGGCCGGGTTCGGCCTTTAGTCCTGTGGAGTTCCAGCACCAGGCGGCTCATTGTCGTCGTGGTGGTGGTTGCCTTGATCCTGTTATTTCTCCTTCCTCGACAAACCCAGGTTCTCCTCCAACATTTAGGAAGGCCCATCGCCGATGTCGTCGGCATCCCCATGGAAATCATGGCTGGAGCTGATCGTGGTGTTCGCGATTGGTGGAACCAATATATCGCCCTTCAGGGCGTCTACGAGCAAAACCGCGAGCTTCAAGCGAAAATTCAAGATCTGGAAGGGGAACTGAATCAACTTCGCGAACAAGCCCTGGCCTCTCAACGATTTGCAGCAATATTGGACTTCCAGCAAAAAAGTGCGCTCCAGACGCTGGCAGCACGGGTAATTGGGCGAAGCGCCTCGAATTGGTATCGCGGGGTAGTGTTGAATAAAGGAGAAGAGGATGGCGTGGCCGTGGAGATGGGTGTCATCACTCCAGCCGGAGTGGTGGGGACCATTGTTAAAGTGGCCAGCTCAACCAGTATTGCGCTGTTAGTCACCGACCCCAATGTCGCTGTCACCGGCCTGGTACAGCGGACTCGGGATGAAGGCATCATTCAAGGAACCGCCAATGGGTATGTACGCATGAAATATATTCCGCCTTTGGCGGCAGTCAAGGAAGGGGATGCAGTCGTGACGTCGGGCTTAACTGGAGGATTCCCTCGCGGGCTCCTGATTGGTCAGGTTCTTCGTGTTGAAGAACGTGAGGGTGATCTATTTCTCACGGCACAAGTTGCTCCGGTCGTTGATTTTGGCAAGCTGGAAGAAGTGTTAATCCTCCATTCCACGGAATCGAAAGACCAGACAGGATCCATTTCAAATCTCCTACCTTCTCTAGAAGGGGAACCTACACCCCCATGAAAACAGGGATATTCCTCGGCCTCATCCTCTTTCTCGTTCCCTTCCAAGCCACGGTGCTTGGATCGATCAGCCCATTTGGCATTCGTCCTGACCTGTGCCTCATTGCTGCCTGTCTTATGGGGTTTTTCACCGGGCAGATCCAAGGATTTGTTTTGGGATTTTTTCTGGGTTTCGTGCAAGACCTGTTTTCGGCCAGCGACTTGTGGCTGAATACCATTACTAAATCTGGCGTAGGATTTTTTGCTGGATTGATTGCAAGAAACTTGGCCAATACCGCATCCCATTCGGCCTTTTTATTGATGGTGGCATTTTCACTTTTCTCCGGTGTGATATTTCTGATGACCTCGCGGGGCGGCCTGGACTTGGTTGAACTCTTGCAGGGATTTCCTGCGGTGCTTTTGCCCCAAGCGCTCTTTGATGGACTGGTGGCCGTCGGACTCTATTGGGTCATCACTCGCTGGACACCTGAATTCTCTAGCGTTTAGGAAGCAATGCGTCAAAAGACCATCCAGAGGCCCACAGCTTGGCGACGTCATGGGTCGTTTTTGAAACGGATATGAAATGAGTGACAGTGGAGTTCCCCAAACCGGATTAGCTGAGCTTCAGCAGCGACTCGTCCTCCTTAAAATCGGAGTGCTCGTCGTCGTCAGCCTCCTGACCTTGCGTTTGTGGCAACTCCAGGTTCGCGATGGCCCGCATTATCTTGAACTCTCGCAAGATAACCGCACACGCTCTATTCTGTTACATCCGGCCCGCGGACTCATTTACGATCGGAATGGGAAATTGCTGGCAAATAATGTTCCAAGTTTCAACCTGTACGTCGAGCTCAAGGATGTAAAAAATCGTGAAGCCCTTATTGAGAAACTTGTCGAGTATCTGGATGTTGACCCGTCGGAATTAACCGAAAAAGTTCTTACGAGGAGTAGCCGGACACGACAGAAACTGAAAGGTGGTCTCACGCTTCGCGAGGCTGCTCTCATTGAATCTCATCGGTTGGAACTTCCCGGTGTCTTCGTACAACCGGAGTTCCAACGGAATAACCCTCAAGGCCCCTACGCCGCTCATGTCATTGGATACGTGGGAGAGGTGTCTGAGCGACAAATGGCCAAGGATTATTTCGAGGGCCTTCATCAGGGAAGTATCGTTGGCCAATATGGTGTAGAACGCCAATATGACCAACTCTTGCGCGGACAGGCCGGGACCAAGCTCATCGAAGTAGACGCTCTCGGTCATGAAAAACGCACGATCTCAGTCAACAAACCACAGGCTGGACATGACCTATATCTGACCATTGATTTTGACCTTCAACAACTGGCCGAAGATTTGTTAGGAACCGAAGCCGGGGCAATTGTCGCCTTGGATCCTAAGACTGGAGAGACTCTCGCCTTGGCCAGCCGGCCTAGCTTTGACCCAAACACGCTCTCTCGAGGACTGAGCTCTAAGGATTGGCAAGATATCATACGTGACAATCGACATCCGCTTACCAACCGTGCCATACAGGGTGTATATCCTCCAGGTTCAACTTTTAAAATCGTGATGGCCTCGGCAGCACTGGAAACCAATGGCGCCGAGATGTCCGATACCATTCAATGTAATGGCAGGTTTTGGTTTGGGAACCGAACCTACCGTGACTGGAAAGCCAGTGGCCATGGAACAGTGGATCTTCAAAAAGCGATAACGCACTCCTGCGATGTCTATTTTTATAAAATGGGACATCGACTGGGGATAGATACCATTGCCACTTATGCAAGCCTTTTTGGATTGGGCAAGAAAACCGGGATAGATTTACCCTCTGAACGATCGGGAATTGTGCCATCCCCAACATGGAAACAACAGGCTCGAGGAGAACCGTGGTACCCCGGAGAAACTATTTCAGTTTCTATCGGACAGGGGTTCGTCTCGGTGACCCCTCTCCAAATGGCGCAGGTCATTGCCACGATCAGTAATAATGGCGTCGCGCACCAACCTCGATTAATTCGAGGAGTACGACGGAGAAATACTGGGCAAATAGAAACTTGGCCAAAATCTCAGTCCACCTCCCTGGGTCTTAACCCAGTATTTGTCGATGGGATTCAACAGTCCTTAGCCTCCGTCGTTTCAGAGGGTACTGCCCAACGTGCCAATTCGCCACTGGTCAGGATTGCTGGAAAAACCGGAACCTCCCAGGTTGTGGCGCTTCGTCCTGATAAGGAAAAAGAAACGCCGAAGGAATTTCGTGACCATGCTTGGTTCGTCTCCTACGCGCCATTCGAAGACCCCCGCATTGCCGTGGCCGTACTGGCAGAGCACAGTGGGCATGGTGGCTCCGCAGCAGCTCCTCTAGCCCGTGAATTGATTGAAGCCTTTATCAAGAAAACCGGGCATGAAACCCCAACAGGAGATCAACGCCCCATGTCCCAATATATCCCTAACACCCCTGACACCCCTGGAGCACTACGAGGATAGACGCATGACGAGAACTCCAAGATTTGATGGTATGGATTTATCCCTTCTCGGTGTCATTGCTTCACTCCTGAGTGTAGGCGTGCTCACCATTTATAGCGTCACATCTACGGCACCCGGAGGGAGTTTTCCTATTTTTGCCAAGCAGGCAATTTGGATTGGAGTCGGAACATTAGTCTTCCTCGTCATGGCCAGCTTCGACTACCATAAACTCGCCCGGCTTTCCTACATTCTATATGGGCTAGGATTACTGCTGCTGGTGGTCGTCATGTTCAGTGGTAAAGTCAGTCGCGGCTCTCAACGCTGGATTTCGTTGGGTCCCATCGCCATTCAACCCTCTGAATTTATTAAACTCCCTCTGTTACTTATGCTTGCCACGTATTATTCCACACAGACACGAACCGGATGGTTGTATCGCGTGATCGTTCCCGGCCTGTTGGCTCTTCCAGGATTTCTGCTTATTCTCAAACAACCGGATCTTGGCAGCAGCCTCAGTTTTTTAGCCATCTATATTACCTTGCTATTAGCAGTGGGAGTAAAGTCAAAAGCATTTGGTCTCGTCTTGCTGACAGCACTCATGATGTTTCCTTTTGCCTGGGGCGAACTGTGGGGATCGCTCCATGATTATCAAAAAGAACGTATTATCAGCTTTGTGGACCCGGGTTATGATCCAGGAGGAAAAGGGTATCAAGGACTACAATCTCGTATCGCCATCGGTTCTGGAGAACTCCTGGGAAAAGGTCTCCGTGGCGGAACCCAAACCCAATTTAAATTTCTCCCCGAAGGTCATACGGATTTTGTCTTCGCCGTGTTTGCCGAAGAGTGGGGATTTTTAGGTGCTGTCGTTTTAATCATGCTGTTTTTAAGCTTATTTCTTCTCGGCCTGGACATCGCCTCAAAAGCCAAAGATATGCTCGGAGCACTTTTGGCCATCGGCGTCGTCGGCATGATTACGTTTAATGTGGTGGTCAATATCGCTATGACCCTCGGTCTCGCGCCCATTGTTGGAATTCCACTACCCTTACTGAGTTATGGGGGCAGTGCCACAATTATGACAATGGCCGTTTTGGGATTGTTGCTGAGTGTGAAACGGCGCCGATTGACCTTAATTCAATAATCTTAAATACGCTTCGCAGTCTATGGGAAACGAGTTCATCATTCCAAGATGGTTTCACTCAACATCTCTCGTGCGGACTCATCGCGAGATGGAAACCGCCTCACTCGTTGCCACATAGGACTCGGAGACGAAGGAGTCAGTATGGGTGTAGAAATTGCGTTTAACGTCACTCCGCAAGAAACGCGGGTGGCGGTGCTCGAAAACAAGGTGGTCACAGAGCTGTATGTAGACCGGGCCAAGAAAAAGGACTTTGTTGGAGATGTGTATAAAGGCAAAGTCGTAAAGGTCTTACCAGGAATGCAGGCCGCATTTATTGATATTGGGTTGGACCGGGCCGCCTTTGTCCATGTGTCGGATCTTTCCATCGGCACAGAACCAGGAGATATCTTGGTTGATAATGATGGCGACGACAAAGGCCAGGAAGTTCCTCGCCCTCGTCGGCAACATCTTCTCCCTATTGAAGATTTGTTATCCGAAGGCCAAGAGCTCATGGTACAGATTTCCAAAGGCCCCATTGGAACCAAGGGACCACGTGTGACCTCATATTGTTCATTACCCGGCCGCTTTTTGGTTTTGATGCCCAATGTGAACGACATCGGCATTTCCCGACGCATTGCCGATGACGAAGAACGCAGACGGCTGAAGGACATCATGAAACGAGTGCGAGAGCCTGGGTATGGATATATCGTACGAACTGTGAGCGAAAACGTCAGCGAGGAGGACCTTCGGTCGGACGTCGATTATTTAACCGCTCTGTGGCAGGACATTCTAAAAAAACATGAACAATACCCTGCCCCAGCCATGCTTCATACCGACCTGAGTTTGACGCTTCGTGTGGTCCGGGATTTATTTACCAAAAAAGTGGATCGCCTGCTCATTGACTCCCGAGAAGAATGTGAAGCCGTGCGAGATTTTGTGAAACGGTATCTTCCGGAGCAATCTTCCCGCATATATCATTATGATAAAGAGGAAGGACTCTTCGAGCACTTAGGTGTGGAAATGGAAATTTCCCGCGCCTTAAGCCGAAAAGTCTGGCTCAAATCAGGAGGCCATCTGGTGATCGATCATACCGAAGCCATGACCGTCGTCGATGTGAACACCGGACGGTTTGTGGGAAAACGGGATCAAGAAGAAACGATTTTAAAAACCAACATGGAAGCCGCCAGAGAAGTAGCCTACCAAATCAAACTGCGAGGAATCGGGGGCATCATCATTGTCGACTTTATTGATATGGAACGTGAACGCAATCGCGATAAGGTCTACCATGCCATGGTTGATGCCATGGCCAATGACAAAGCCAGGACGCGGATTTCACGGATTACCGATTTGGGACTCATTGAAATTTCTCGTGAACGCGTGCGCGAAGATATTCTGCGCACGTTATCCGACCTCTGTACCGACTGTGATGGGCGCGGGTATACCAAATCTGCCACCACGGTCATTTATGATATTTTTCGTGACATTCGTCGGATTGGACGAGGGCCTAGCCTCCAGAAAGTCATGGTAGGGGCGAACCCCATTATTGTAGACATGCTGCGAGACACAGAGAATGAGGGGTTAGAGCAACTCGAACGCGAATGCAATCATCGGATTGTTGTGCAATCTGATCCACTTCTTCATTTGGAACATTATGACATTGTCGTCATTGGAGAAGGATCACGATAAAGCACCACTCGACTAGTTTCCATTGACGCCACTCATGATTAACGCATTCCGAGATTAGGATTTTCCGTGAACTCTCTCGAACCTTGGCTTGTATTACGATTAGTCAAAGGTTTGAGCGATGGAACCCTCACAAGGCTCGTTCGAGAGTTTGGCTCGCCATTGGCAGTCTCTTCAGCATCCCTGCAAGAGCTTCAGAATCGGGGAAACCTCAGTCACAATTTGGCAACGGCTATTCGTCAAGGACCGAGTCCGCAAGCTCGGGCAAAGGCAGAGCATGAGGCCCATCGTTTGGAAACTGAAGGGCATACGGTTCTTACGATATTAGATCGTCTCTATCCTGAAAAACTTTCTCACATTGCCGATCCTCCCCCGATTCTTTACCTGAGCGGCACCATAGAGCCTTGTGATAATCGTGCCATCGCTATTGTGGGCGCAAGGAAGGCTTCCCCCGCAGGTCTGATCTTCACAGAAGAATTGAGTCATTCCTTGGCAAGCCTAGGATTTACGATCGTCAGCGGGATGGCACGAGGCGTGGATGCGGCGGCGCATCGCGGGGCACTGAAGGCTCAAGGACGAACCATTGCTGTCTTGGGATGTGGAATAGATCAGACATATCCTTCTGAACATCGAAAGCTGCGGGAGGCTATCGAAGCCCAAGGAGCCGTCATTTCAGAATTTTCATTAGGCACTCAACCTCGACCGTTTAATTTCCCTCGACGGAATCGGATCATCAGTGGATTGTCTTATGGCGTCGTGGTCACACAGGCAACGCGAAAAAGCGGTTCCCTCATTACAGCACGCTATGCGCTGGAACATAACCGGGAAGTGTTTGCGGTGCCAGGAAATGTCAAAGAGGGAAAACATGAAGGTCCACATAGGCTCATTAAAGAAGGCGCCAAACTCATTGAAAACGCAGGAGATATCATCGAAGAGCTGTTGCCCCAACTTGACGAGTCGTTTCAGGATCAAGTAAAACGTGCCGCCTCAGAGTCACATCAATCCACACCGGACCTCAGCACACAGGAAAAAGACATCTTCGACCTGGTGATGGATACGCCTACGTCGGTTGATGAAGTCTTGGCTCAAGCTCATTATCTTCCAGCCGAGGTAATGGGTATCTTGCTGGCCCTGGAACTGAAAGGGATCATTCAGCAAGTACCAGGGTCGTGTTATATACGACGATAAATCTGAATAATAATGTAGACCTTCCTCTAAGGATTGCTTGTTAATATCAGAAAGAGAAAGAACCGCAGCTGGTGGCAAAAAACCTAATCATTGTTGAGTCTCCTGCAAAGGCGCGAACCATTTCAAAATATCTGGGTCGCGGCTATCAAGTATTGGCTTCTGTGGGACATGTAAAAGATTTACCCAAGAGTAAGTTGGGAATTGATGTCGACAACGACTTCCAGCCGCACTATGTCGTCATTCGGGGAAAAAGCAAAACGCTGACCGAGATTAAAGCCCAAGCCAAAAAAGCGGAAAAAGTATTCCTGGCTCCTGACCCTGACCGCGAAGGAGAAGCCATTGCCTGGCACATTGCTGAAGAGTTGAATGGCAAAGCCGACAATGTGTACCGAGTCTTGTTCAATGAAATTACCGAAGGCGCCATCAAGCGGGCCTTGAAATCCCCCGGTGTCATCGACATGAAAAAGGTCAATGCGCAACAAGCCCGCCGCGTGCTAGATCGTATTGTCGGGTACATGTTGAGCCCTTTGTTGTGGAAAAAAGTTCGACGTGGACTCAGTGCCGGTCGAGTGCAGTCCGTGGCCGTACGGATCATCTGTGAGCGAGAAGCCGAACGCGACGCATTCGAACCCGTTGAATATTGGACGATCACAGCAAACTTCCAGGGGCCCAATCCACCAGTTTTTGAAGCTCGCTTGCAAGAGTTCCAAGGTGCACCACTAGAGATTCACTCACAAGATGAGTCTGACCGAGCATTGCAGGCTCTTCAAAATGCGACCTTTACGGTCTCGGCAGTTGATAAGACTGAAAAACGTCGAAACCCTCCTCCGCCATTTATCACAAGTCGTCTTCAGCAGGATGCGTCAAGAAAGCTCCGTTTCAGCGCCAAAAAGACCATGATGTTAGCTCAACGGTTATATGAAGGCATTGAAATTGGTAAAGAAGGCCCAGTCGGATTGATTACTTATATGAGAACTGACTCAACGCGAATTTCCAACGACTCGCAAACTGAAGCTGCTGATCTTATTCGTGAGAAATTTGGGGATCAGTACCTTCCCGACAAACCCAATGTGTATAAGACATCGAAATCCGCTCAAGAGGCACACGAAGCGATTCGCCCGACCTCGGCGCAACGTGACCCTGAATCCTTGAAGCCATTTTTGGAAGACGACCTCTACAAACTGTACAAGCTTATTTGGAACCGGTTTCTCGCATCGCAAATGACCAAGGGCTTGGACGAAGCCACCAAGGTCACCATCCAGGCAGGCGAGTATGGGTTTCGCGCGACGGGAACGGTGGAAAAATTCGACGGCTTTCGACGAATCTATGTAGAAGGCACCGATGTCCCCGAAAGGGGAAAAGGAGCCCTAGATCCACAAACGGTTGCCAATGACGAAGAGACCAAACGATTGCCGGAACTCGCAGTCGGGGATGATCTCAGTCTCGTGGAAATTGAGGATCAAGGTCTCATCCCCAAACAGCATTTCACGCAACCACCCCCCCGATATAACGAAGCATTATTGATTCGCGAACTCGAAGAAAAAGGGATTGGAAGACCATCGACCTACGCCACGATTATTTCCACGATTCAGGATCGCCAATATGTCCAAAAGGAAGAAGGTCGGTTTAAACCGACCGAATTGGGACAAACGGTGAACAATCGGTTGGTCACCTATTTTCCACGAATTTTTGACGTGGCATTTACGGCTCGAATGGAATCCGAACTGGATGACATTGAAGAAGGTGAAAAAAATTGGGTCTCAACCATTTCCGAATTTTACACGCCCTTTTCCAAGGACCTTGGAGATGCCGAAGCCAACATGGAGGATCTCAAGGGGAAGGAAGAACCCACGGACATTGTCTGCGATAAATGTGGTCAGAACATGGTCATTAAATGGGGACGCCATGGCCATTTCTTAGCCTGCCCAGGTTATCCAACTTGCAAAAATACGAAACCATTTACCAAAGACGAATCGGGAACCATTACCGTAGTTGAACAGGAACAGGAAACAACTGGGGAAGTGTGCGAAAAATGTGGGAATGCCATGGTAGTCAAACAGGGTCGCTTTGGCAGCTTTCTCGCCTGCTCCAATTACCCCGAGTGTAAGACCACGAAACCGTTGTCTCTTGGAGTCAAATGCCCAGCCGAAGGCTGTACTGGCGATCTTGCTCAACGTCGGACAAAAAAAGGCCGGACCTTTTATTCCTGCAGTACCTACCCGAAATGCACCTTCGCGATTTGGAACAAACCCATCAACCGCGCTTGCCCAAAATGCCAGGCCCCATTCCTCATCGAAAAGTACAGCAAGCAGGCTGGAAAGAGCATTGAATGTTATCAGGAGAGTTGCGATTTTCAGGAGGCAGGATAGTAGGGAAGACGTATCTCGTATTTTGTATTTCGTTTTTTAACGAGATACGAAATACGACTTTTTAAGTTCCCACCGCAGGCTTCATCCCTTTGGATTGCTCGAATATTTTAATCGCTTCACCCTTTTTCAGAATCACATCTTCTGTAATGACGACTTCTCGTATTTCATTCTGAGAAGGAATATCGTACATAATATCCAGCATCACTTCTTCCAGGATGGCCCGCAACCCCCGGGCTCCCGTTTTTTGGGCATGTGCCTTCGCAGCAATTGCAGTCAGCGCCCCCTCTGTAAATTTCAGTTTCACTTTGTCGAAAGACAACAACTTTTGATATTGCTTGATTAGCGCGTTACGAGGTTCTGTAAGAATTCTGACGAGTGCTTTTTCATCAAGTTCATCCAGAGTGGTGACCACCGGCAGCCGACCAATAAATTCTGGGATCAGCCCATAATGGAGCAAGTCTTCTGGTTGCACCTGCGCCAACATCGACCCCGATCGTTCATGACGAGATTTTTTGGCCTCGGATTTGAACCCCATGCGCTTTTGATTCAAGCGACGCTCAATAATATCTTCTAAACCAACAAAAGCACCTCCACAAATCACCAAAATATTTTTGGTATCGACTTGGATGAATTCTTGATGGGGATGCTTGCGCCCGCCCTGGGGAGGCACATTGGCGACTGTGCCTTCAATCAATTTCAATAACGCTTGTTGAACCCCTTCTCCAGAGACATCTCGGGTAATCGAAGGACTGTCGGACTTACGAGTAATCTTGTCGATCTCATCAATATAGATAATCCCACGCTCTGCCCGCTCAACTTCGTAATCCGCAGCCTGCAACAATTTTAAAATAATGTTTTCGACGTCTTCCCCGACATACCCTGCTTCCGTTAAGGTGGTGGCATCTGCCAAGGTAAACGGCACATCTAGATAATCCGCCAACGTTTGCGCAAGAAGGGTTTTCCCGGTCCCCGTGGGACCAACCATCAAGATGTTCCCCTTTTGGAGTTGCACATCCCCAGCATCATTTGCGGCAATCCGTTTGTAGTGATTATGCACCGCCACCGAAAGAATTTTTTTGGCACGAGGCTGACCAATAATATATTGATCGAGATGGCGATTGATTTCTGCGGGCTTACGAAGCTTTGAGGAGATCTCTTCCTTAGCCTCCTGCCATTCTTCGGCCATAATTTCATTGCACAGGCCCACGCATTCATCACAAATATAGACAGTAGGGCCAGCGATCAGTTTCCGAACCTGATCGCGGCTTTTCCCGCAAAACGAACATCGAAGATTCGCTTCTGTTTTAATTTGTTTTGCCATAATGTTTAAACAACCAGTGCCTTATTGCTGGGCTTACTTCCCGTTTGTCCCCTTGCCCTTTTCTGCCACTCGGACAATGACTTCATCGATGAGACCATATTCTTTGGCTTCATTCGCGGATAGAAAATAATCCCGTTCCGTATCCTGTTCAATTTTCTCCAAAGGCTGCCCCGTGTGCTGAGCCAAGACCTGGTTCAGTCGTTCACGAATTTTCAAAATTTCTTTTGCATGAATATCAATTTCCGTCGCTTGTCCTTGAAAGCCCCCCATCGGTTGATGAATCATGACGCGTGCATTGGGGAGAGCATACCGTTTGCCTTTGGCACCTCCTGCTAGGAGGAACGCCCCCATACTCGCGGCTTGCCCTAAACAAATGGTGGTGATCGGCGGCTTCACATATTGCATGGTATCGTAGATGCCCAGCCCAGCCGTGACGCTCCCTCCGGGAGAATTAATATAAATGTTAATATCTTTTTCGGGGTCTTCCGCTTCTAAGAATAGCAGCTGCGCAATAATGAGATTCGAAAACACATCATCAATCGGGGCTCCAAGAAAGATAATCCGATCTTTCAACAAGCGGGAATAAATATCGTACGCGCGCTCACCGCGGTTCGTCGTTTCAATTACCATAGGAACTAACATAACTGGTCTGCCCTTTCTGTTCTGATAACTGTTTTCACGGTATGGATGATCGAATTCCAAATCAGGATGGCACCCATCATGATTTGGGAGAGACACCCCCTCCCGCAATTATCCTTGAATCACTGCAAATTGATAGACGAGTTGCAAGGCCTTCTCCGACCGAAGCCGATCCTGAAATTCTTGACGCGACGACTCCCCACCCGATTTTATCATTTCCTGAATATTTTCCACTGGAATTTGAAGGCTGTGCGCTAATTTGGTGATTTCCTCTTGAATCTCTTCCTCGGAAATGGATACACCCTCTTTGTCCGCAATGGCTTCGAGGATCAAGGCGAGTTTCACGCGCTTTTTGGCATCAGGAGCAAGATCTTGCTGCAACCGCTTTACCTCGGCTTCCCAAAAACTCTGATCATCAGGGGGATGACTGCCACCCTTTTTCCTTTGCTCTTCCATTAAGCGCTGACGGACCATGGCTTTAACTTCTCGATCCACCAACACTTCGGGGAGGTCAAAATGATGCATTTCCACTAAGCGCTCGATGATTTGATCTTTATGGGCTTCCTCAATCGTTCGCTTAAGTGAGTTTTCCAATTCAGTGCGCACTTTGTCTTTCAGTGCTTGCACAGTTTCATACGGGCCGCAGTCCTTCGCGAATTCGTCATCCAACGCTGGGATAATTTTTTGCTTGACTCCAATAATAGAAAGCCGAAACGTCACCGACTTTCCCGCCAACCGTTCGTCTGGATGAGTAGCAGGATATTCTTGAATGACTTCCGCGGTTTGCCCTTCGGTTTTGCCCATCAACGCTTCGTCAATCTTGATCCCCAGAACGGGTTCGTTGGATCCCACGTTATGGAGATGACCGTCTTTCTTTGATCCCTCAACCGGTTCCCCATCGAGAAAGCCTTCAATATTCACCACGGCAAGCAGCCCTTCGTCGAGTGTAGTCTCCGCCGGAGCCGCATCAATCCTCGCCTGAGACTGGCGCAGATTTTCCAAAGCCTTATCCACATCTTCATCAGAAACGGTTCGAGGATCAGGCTTTAAGGAAATGGGATTGGGAGGACGATAGTCGCGCAATTCGATTTTCGGTTTAATCTCCACCGTGGCGGTGAAGGTGAGGGTCGCGTTGCGCTGGGCTTTCATCCGTTCGAGCGGTGGAATTTCTACCAAAACGGGAGACACGTCTGCTTCCCTCATCGCGCGGTGATAATAGTCAGGTACCAACCGTTGAATCACATCCTGCTCAGCCGCCTTCGCATATCGTTTTTCCAACATCGCCAAGGGAGCCTTCCCGGGGCGAAACCCTGGGATACGAACTTGCCGTTTGAGATCGGTATAGACCCGGTCGAATTCTTTATTGACCGCATCTTCAGGCACCTCGATCTTGATGGCGCGTTTGACTGGGCCTAATTCTGTGACTTCCAATTTCATGATGTGTGTCTACCTTATCTACTTTAATGATACTTTATAATGATAAATGAATGAGTCAATGAGAAAATTAATGAGGAAGCGTGGTGCGAGAGGGGGGACTTGAACCCCCACGGTAAACCACGAGATCCTAAATCTCGCGCGTCTGCCAATTCCGCCACTCTCGCTTCAATTAATCAATGTCCTTCGGTATGGAGGGTCATTCAAATTTTTCTTCACGCGCATCGAACCGAACAATGGCATTCCCATCGCCACAGGCCCTTGTTTGTGAGGGTGTTTTTCCTATTTACCCACACCTTGCGTGTAGTGTCAACGACTAACAAAAGACCGTGAAGCGCATCTCGTCGCTCGTATTTCGTAAGGGAAGGACATCCTGGGGAAGTGCCACAAAGACCTCTCACCATCGGTGATTCTGCCGTTGCGATTATTGCGTCAAGTAGGATAAGGTAATCCGTTATGGGACTCAAGAAACTCTACCTTGATATTTACGAACAGTTCGCCAAGAAACACGACACGGTCAAGGGCTATAGCTTTCAGGAAAACCATCAAGGAAGTATGCGCCCCAAGATGGTCACGTTCAAGGACCGGGTCAAATGGTGGACCCTTGATCGCCCGAAACGATTAAAAATGATCAAGGAAGAACGAGACCGACAGCAACAGGATATTCTCTCGATCAAACAGCCGTCTAAGTCTCAGCCTCAACCTCCTCAAGCCTGACTCTCTGCACGACGACACATGTCTGAGTTCGTCAGAGCGACATTGCTATTATATCGCCAAGCCTTACAGGCGACCGGTTCATCCCTGATCCGAAACTGGATTCTCATCATTGCCGTCATCGCACTAACCATCTTTATGTTTCTCATCACGGGGGTCGCCAGACCCTTGGGAATGCTCGGGGGGTTTTTACTGGGAGCCGCGAATGCGTTTGCCGTGGGGGCCCTTTTGGGGCTCTTGGAACAAGCCGTGATGAGTACTCGACGGATGACCTGGGAAGATTTGTGGCAGGCAGCCGGTCAATATTTCTGGGATGTCCTTACCATTGGGTTTATTGTCTTGCTCCCCTTGCAATTTCTCGAGCTCGGCATGCAAAACAACCCCTATGGCCCCATGATCGTCTCAGCCATCTTTTTCCTGCTTTTTCTTTTGCTGAATCCCGTTCCTGAAATTATTTATCAAAGCCGCCTGGGATCACCCCTCGACAGCCTAAAGGAAAGCTATGAGTTCGTGTTAGAAAATTGGATTGAATGGTTTTTGCCCTTGGCGTTTGTACTCGCACCGTTCGGGCTCTCTTTTTTCTTTGGAATATCCAGCCAAGGCGGTCGGCTCAGCGGGCTAGATTTTTTACAATTGCTACAATTACCTTTGGCAATACTAAGCCAACTCTTTCAATTCTTCGGATTTTCCTCCTCTCTTGCTACCGTCATGGTCCTCCTCTTCACCCCCATTGGGGTCGTGGCAATGATGCTCTTTCGAGGATTCCTTTTTAAAGCCCTACATGGATCATCAAGACGTCAACGCCAATTTCGGGCACGGTCTTTGTAATCATAAAGAGACTCTGGCTGCTGGTCGCTGGTTGCTCGTATTTTTTGATTTCCCCATTCTTTTTCCACCGACAGGCAACAAGCAACCAAGAAGAATCATCCGTGCACATCCAGCCGTCGGGCTTTCAATGGAAAAATGCCCCATGTGCTCTCCTTGTGGACCAGAAGGGCCCATGATAAGATGTCGAGCCTTGCTGGGAACAAGAAAAAACCTTGTTGATTCGTCAACAATTTTCTAGGGAAATAGGGTGCGGAGAGGTGCGAGAGTGGCCGATTCGGCGTGCTTGGAAAGCACGTGTACCGGCAACGGTACCATGGGTTCGAATCCCATCCTCTCCGCCATAAAAAATCGTTGCTCGTATTTCGTCGTTCGTATCTCGTAAAAGAACGAAATGCGGAATACGAACAGCTAAACAATAGCGCATCCACAGGTCGGATTCGCCTTGAAGAATTAGTGCGGAAAAGGGGCCGGGCCCTGTGCAACAGAATCTTGTGAACCCCGCCAGGTCCGGAAGGAAGCAACGGTAAGCAGGCGAGTCTGTGTGCCGCAGGATCACCTGGCCCCGGTTTTTTATTGTTAAGGTGTATTTGTATCTCGTCTTTTATTTTACGTATCTCGTATTTTTGCGAGCGACGAGCACCCAGACACGAACAACGAATAAATGGAATACCAAGTCTCCGCGAGAAAATTTCGGCCCGGCACCTTTGACGAACTCATTGGCCAGCCGCATGTTGTCCAAACCTTGCGCAATGCGATTCTTCGAAAGCAGGTAGCTCATGCCTATTTGTTTTCCGGCATGCGCGGCGTGGGGAAGACCACGGTGGCGCGTATTCTGGCCAAGGCGCTGAATTGCGAAAATGGCCCCACGACCGACCCCTGCGGACAATGCGAAAGCTGTAAAGAAGTCACACGCGGAAACTCAGTGGATGTCATCGAAATCGACGGAGCGTCCAATACCGGCGTCGATGATGTTCGAGAGCTTCGGGAAAACGTGAAATATTCCCCATTTCGTGGCACTTATCGAATTTACATTATCGACGAAGTCCACATGCTCTCGAATTCCGCATTTAACGCCCTTCTCAAAACTCTTGAAGAACCTCCGGCCCATGCTGTCTTTGTCTTTGCCACGACCGAGGTCCATAAGATCCCGGCCACGATAACCTCACGCTGTCAGCATTTTAATTTCCGCCGCATCCCGCGCCGGGAAATCATTGCTCGCCTGCTTGAAGTCGCTCAACGGAATGGGGTCAACATTGAAGAACGAAGCCTCGGTGCTATTGCCCAGGCCAGCGAAGGCAGCATGCGCGATGCCTTAAGTTTGCTGGATCAGGCCGTGGCCTTTGGAGGAAAATCGATCACCGATCAGGATATTGAAGAAATGCTCGGCTCGGTCCCTGACGAATTGGTGCGCCGATTAGTGGAAACCGTGGTCAGTCAGGACGCTGCCGCTGCCGTGGAATTGGTCGGGGAAGTGATCGATCACGGCTATGATCTTCGCGCGTATTGTGGCGCTGTCGTGGAACGCATGCGGAATCTCATGATCGCGGCCGTCGTGCCAGAAGCAGGACAGGCTGAAGGGTTGATGGATTTACCAAGCGAAGATGTCCAGCAACTGATGACCGAGGCCAAAGCTTTTTCTGTGGAGCAATTACAGGAACTCTTTCAATTGTTTGCCCAGGCTGAAGACCGTCTTCGTGCCACTGCCCATCCGCGATTCGCCTTTGAAGTGGCAACAGTTCGAGCCGCTCGTCTGCGGCAACGCCCACAAGCGGAGACCAACAGTCCTGCGAAAGACACGAGGCCCAAGCCTCAGGTCAAAAATACAGAAGCCCCTCAGGCCGCCACACCAAGACAGCCAGTCCCGGAATCGGCCACGAAACAAAAAACATCACCTCCACCGGAGCGCCAAACCACATCGGGTTCGACTCCAGCACGAAATGAGCCCCGTCCCATTCCCAGGCCCCCAATACCCAGCAACCGCCCACCACAGGCTACGGTTCCTCCTAGTGCCCCGGAGCGGCCGCCCGCCGTATCCACGACATCCCCAACCAAGGCGGCTCCACCAAGAGGTCGACCATCCCCCGCTTTGGCCCCGGCGATTCGACAGGAGGATTGGCACAAAGTCGTCGAAGCAATGGTCAAAAAATATCCGAACATCGGCACGTTTCTCGAAATGGGGATGCTGGTCAAAGTCGAAGGGCATCAAGTCATTATTGGATTTCCCAAAACCGCGTCGGTGGCCTGTTCTCGGATTCAAAAAGAAGAAACTCGGACCTTGGTCTCCACTGTTTGCCAGGAAGTCGTCGGCGCCACCGTACAACTGCGCGTGGTCGAATTAACCGAAGGTCATGAGAGTGGACCAAGCATCAAACAGATACGAGCCCAACAACAGAAACAAGATGAAGACGCCTTGCTGCAAGAAGCAAAGGCCAACCCCCTAGTGAAGCAAACCATGGAATTATTTGGCGGTGCTGTGATCAAAGCCAGCCGCATGGTCGAGAAAGTCGAGAATAAGGAGGCATAAACATGTCGAAAAATCCATTTGGCAATATGGGCAACTTGATGAAACAAGCGCAAGAAATGCAAGAACGATTGGGCAAGATTCAAGAAGAGGCCGAACATAAAACTGTGGAAGCATCCGCGGGCGGAGGCATGGTCACGGTCACCGCCAATGGGGGAATGAAAATTACCAAAATTGCGATTGACCCTGAGGTTTTGAAATCCGAAGATCCGGATATGCTCCAAGACTTATTAGTCGCAGCCACCAACGAAGCCCTTCGAAAAGCTAAAGAACTCATGGCCGAAGAAGTGAAAGGGCTGACTGGCGGCATGGGCATCCCGGGGATGTTTTAAATGACTCGTTGCTAGGTACTGGTTGCTCGTCGCTAGTAAAAAAATGAACAAAGATCGACTATCTCTCACCAGCAACAAACGACCAGCGAATTTTCTATGATGAGCAATCAATTATGAGCGTACAACAGCAATCCCAAGGCCTGTTGGCTAAACTGACGAAAGAGTTTGTCCGTTTGCCGGGCATCGGACAAAAGACAGCCCAACGACTAGCCTTCCACATGATGAAAGCCAATAAGGAAGACGCATTGCGGCTCGCCAATGCCATCCGTGACGTCAAAGAATTCGTGACCTTCTGTGTCCAGTGCCGCAATATCGCGGAATGCGAGTTATGCGAGATCTGCCAAGACCCGAAGCGAGACCGTACGAAAATCTTAGTGGTCGAAGAACCCAGCACTCTCTTTGCCATTGACCAAAGCCGTGGATATAAAGGCTTATATCACGTGTTGATGGGATCGCTCTCTCCACTGGATGGCGTAGGCCCAGCGGATATTCGCGTAAAAGAACTGGAACTCCGTGTGCAAGGCGGAGGCGTAGAAGAAATCATTGTCGCCACCAACCCCACCATTGAAGGCGAAGCCACAGCGATTTATCTCACCAAAGTGCTCAAACCCTACGGAGTAAAAATCTCTCGTATCGCCTATGGCATCCCGGTCGGCATGGATATCGAATATGCCGATGATGTCACCCTCACCAAATCCATCGAAGGTCGGCGGGAACTATAAAAACGTCGTTCGTATCTCGTCGCTCGTATTTCGTAAAAAACCAAAGACGGATTACGCTTTACGTTCTTAGCTTCCCAACAGCCTGGCAAAATCTTCGAGATCAGACTTCCAACTTTTGCCGGAGGGGTCATCCGCTTTCGCAAATTGGGAAAGACCTTGAAGTACTACACGTCGGGTTTCCTCTGACGGCAATCCATCGGCAAAGAGTTTGGGAATGCGTAACCCATGCGACACACGGTAAAGATTGGCTTGATCCATGTCCGACAGGTTGAGATGCTTCAACACGCGAAGCAATCGCCCTTGCCCCTTTTCCGTGAACGTCTCAATCACACAGGCACATAACCCTCCTACGTTGTAGCGCACTTGCGGAGATAGCTGGCTGAGGTTCGTGGAGGACGATTTGGCCTTTCCTGTGGAGACAGTTTGGGATTTCGCTGCTTTCCTGGCAGACGAAGGTTTGGACGTAACCGCCTTCTTCGAAGCTTTTTTCTTAGAAACGGCGGCCTTTTTCCCCTTAGTTTGAGTAAATGATGTTACCTTTTTCTTTTTAGTTTTAACCGCAGATTGTGACGTTGAAGCCGATGATAAAGACTTTTTTGATTTGGTGGTTGACTTCTTTTGCGCAGTAGGTTTTTTTCCTTTGACACTCTTCGTTTTTGCTTTGGCCTTGGTGGAGCTTTTTTTGCCATTAGGCTTTTTGCTTGATGCATGGGGAAACTTGCCAGAGGTCTTCGAGCCCTTGGATTTTTTAGATGGTTTGCTGTGTCTCTTTTTTGTGGCCATGAATCCTTTCTCCCAGTCGCTCAATAATAAAAAAGACAAAAAAATTTTGGTCCAGAAATATAGCCCTTTCCTCATAGGGCGGCAATACCCAAGGATCTCGTGTGGTCTTTTCTTTCCGGTATGATAGGATAGCTTTCATGTCACAATCCAAACTTCCTCCCCCTTCGGAACTGCAAGCGTTGAAAAAAGTTGCCATTGAGGCCGCCCAGGTCGGCGGCGAGATTCTGCAAAAGTACACCAAAGCCGGTTTTGCCATTGAACACAAAACCCGGCTGAGTTTGGTCACTGATGCCGACAAAGAGTCCGAGCGAACGATTGTCGCTCTCCTCAAACAAGCCTATCCCACCCATCAGATTTTGGCCGAAGAAGAAGGCATTCACTCGGCTCAACAATCCCCCTATAAATGGGTGATCGACCCCCTCGACGGCACAACTAATTTCACCCATGGGCTTCCTTTATATAATGTCTCGATAGGCCTGGAATATGAAGGCGCGTGTATTGTCGGCGTTGTCTTTGACCCGACTCGTCCTGAACTGTTTGTCGGCGTGAAGAATGAAGGGGCCACCTGCAATGGGCAACCCATTCAGGTGTCTCGGATTGCTGAATTAGGCAAATCCCTACTCGTGACCGGGTTTGGATACGATATCGCGGAAAGCGGCGACAACCTCGATGAGTTTTGCCGCTTCACGCTCAGGACACAGGGCGTCCGGCGAACCGGCACCGCGGCCATCGACCTGTGCTACGTAGCCAGTGGCCGATTTGATGGCTTTTGGGAAATGAACCTCAATCCTTGGGATACCGCGGCGGGAACCGTCATTCTGGGGGAAGCGGGGGGGAAGGTGACCTCTTATGACGGAGCGCCGTACACCATCTACAGCAAACAAATGGTGGCCAGCAATGGACTTCTTCATGAGGCCATCATCGATGTACTTGGCCAGTCAACGAAAAAATGATTCGGAAAGCATCAATGTGAAAGGCAAAGGCACACATACATGAAATTTTTTCTCAGATTGCTTGCGCTGCTTGGCGTGCTCGGCGTGATTGCCATTATCATTGTTGGCATGTCCTTGAATGCCCTTGTGAAAACCGGTGTGGAAACCATGGGGCCGAAAGTTTTGGGGGTCCCCATCACGCTGGAAGACGTAGATATTTCGCTTCTCTCTGGCGGGAAGGACATGCGGGCCAGCCTGGAAAGGCTCATTATCAAAAACCCCGCTGGCTATGAAACCGACTATGCGTTTTCTCTTCCGAATATTCGGGTTCAGGTAGATCGAAATTCCGTACTCACCGATACGATCATCATCGAAGAAATTTTAATTGCAGGCCCTGCCATTACGTTTGAAGGTTCCTTGCTCGGGAGCAACCTGGGAGACATTCAGGATAACGTGAAACACAACACGGCCTCTGCGTCAGACGATGAGACAGAAAAGAAAGGCGAACAGCATGAAGACCGAGAGAAAACCGTTCACATTAAAAAAGTGACCATGAAAGATGCGAAAATTAATTTGAGTTTGTTCGGTGGGGAAGCCGAAATGATCGAATTGACCTTGCCCGATTTTGAATTACGCGATATCGGCAATAAACCAGGAGGCACAAGTTTTCAAAAAGCCTCAGCTGAAATATTCGATGCGATTTATGCGGCTATTATTAAGGCCGTCACAGAGTCGGGAAAATTAATTCCCAAGAGTCTTAAACAGTTTGGGAAAACGGCGGAGGAGTTGGGGAAGTCGGCTGAGAAGGTTGGGAAGGAATTGTTGAAGGGGTTGTTCAATAATAAATAAGAGAACTGAGAGACCCGTCGAATTGTCATTTCGACCAAAGGGAGAAATCTGGTTTTAACCTTCGCAAAAATGGATTGGTTGAAATTTACCTTAGCAGGGTTTCGCCCCTGCAGACGAGGTCCTTTTGTTTCGGCAAAAGGACCCAAAACCATGTTCGCCCGTGCGTGGCCCTGCGGGTCCCTAGTCCACAGGATCGAATTAAATGGCTGCGCAACTCGCTCCGCTCAGACAATGCTCGCCAAAATGTTGAATTCGATCCTGCGGCCCAGCCACGCCCAAGGCAAGTTGATTTGGATTTTGAATATATATGGACTCTGTAAACACCTAATAAACGAGCTACTTCTGAATTTCTTTAAACAAAAAGGACTTTCATGAACGAGCAAGAAGCCCTTCGTTCATTTACAACTCTCGGGGCAGTTATACTTGGCTTTTTACTTAGCCAAATATCTGAGTGGGTTAAATCAAAGAGAAAGTCAGACAAAAAAAGACTAGCTATTCGAAGCCTTATCGAACTTGAAACAAAAAATAATATTTCTTACATATCAGAATTTTGGCAAAGTATTTTGGCAAGCAAGGAAAAGTGGAATGATGAAGGAGGGGCCTTTCTATATGTACAACTCGCTGAACAAGCATCGAGGAAACCCTTTCCTCAATTAACAACAGATGCATGGAAAGCTAATCTTGGAGAAATGCCAACAGTTTATTCACAAGTTGAATTAGAAAAACTTTGGAAACTCCAAAGAAATATTGAGCGGCTATTGTCATTGCACTACTTTTTTTGTGAAGCCAGAGAAGAAAAAATGGAAACTAGTCGTTTTTACAAAGGCCTAAATAAAAGTAGTGTGGGTATGATATTTAGTCAGCTAGGGTTTACGGATTCAGTGCTTGAACTTGCGAAAGAGTTTAAAAGTCTAAGTGAAACAATTCTCCTCTTTAACTTCAATGAAACAAAGTCTTAAAACCCAGGCTAATTCGTTTTACTTAACGTTAAGCTCTCCCTTCTGATGTAGATTTTTGGGTAACGGGTGCATCTAGCCTAACCGAAGACGCTACAATTTGGCGTAAAAGGAATCTATTCCAAATCTTTCCTCCCGTTGCGAACAAAGGTAAAAAAGATCATGAAAACTGAATTCCAGTATCCTGGACCTCGCGGTAGGGGAGGAGCCAGACTAGGGATTCGTCGTGGAGGTCGCCGACTTGGATGCGGTTACCCCAGGGGTCGCGGAAATCGCAGCGGAAGTTGGGCTCCATTTTCAGGCCATATTTGTTAACCAGTTTTTCTCGCACTTCGTTGATTTGGGCTTCGTCCCGGACCATGATGCCAAAGTGTTTCATGCGATCGGGCTGAAGTTTTTCCACTTCGAAGATCGCCAGGAATTGATGCTCGCCGAGTTTGCACCAGGCTGCTCCTTCTCCACCTTGTCGTAGCATTTCGAGATTAAACACATCTGAATAAAATTCCACCGCCTTCTGCACATCATCCACCTCAATCACCACATGATTGCAGCCATACACTTGAACCGCCATGTTTGAATCTCCTTTTTTTTATGTGTAATTCCCAATTGTCATTTTTATTATAGCGGGGTTTCGCCCCCGCCGACGAGGTCCTTTTGTTTCGGCAAAAGGACCCAAAACCATTTTGCCCGTGCACGGCCCTTCGGGTAAACTCCGCCACGGTACCGAATTATATGGCTGCGCAACTCGCTTCGCTCAGAAAATACTCGCCATAGAAGTGGAATTCGGTACCGAGGCTCCGTCGCGCACAAGGGCATAGGATTAGGAAATATAAGCTGGAAGATTAAAATACTACAGAGAAAAAAGGGGAGAAATCATGTTATTTTTTGTGAAGGTTCGAGTGAAGCACGAGGGGATGTCGTTGGATGAGTTGTGGACTCTTTGGGAAAAGGAAGCCAAATCGGCCCTTGGTGCCAAACAGGCCGGAAAGGTGCAGGCATTATACAAAGTCGTCGGGCAGCGGCGCGTGTTGGCCATTGCCGACGTGGAATCCCACGACGAACTGGATCGCATTCTCATGGCCGGAATTCCCATGGCCAACGTAGTGGATGTCGAAGAAGTGCTGCCGATTCGGGCGTATGAAGATTTTGCTAACGATTTAAAGCGACGGTGGAAATAATTTGGTGGACATGGCTGGCAGCATAAAATACTGCGGCTCCAACATACCAGGCTCTTCCCCTAATTTTCTTTTCCTGTCGGTCGGATGAGCAACACCGAATGGGTGGAGCGATGCAGCACGGTATGCGACACGCTTCCCAGGACAAAACGAGAGAGGATAGAGGGATTGTGGGTTCCCATAACAATTAAATCCGGGTTGGTGGAGCCCTCCTGTTCCAAAATGGTTTCCGCCGGAGATCCCATGCCCACCCTTCCAATCACCGAATAGTGAAGGGCTTTCAATTTCCCCACCACATGATCGGTAAACGTCTCCGCGCTTTCCAATGCTTGTTGTATCTTGGTTTCTGAAGCCGAGACGCCTGCGCGCAAAATGGATCGTGGAATGGGAACGACATTGAAGACCGTAATTTCCGCGGTGCTTTTGAAAGGATGATTACCAAAGAATTCCACGGCGGTTTGTTCATCGCCCTCTCCCTGAATGGGCAATAAGATGTCATCTAATTTCGCCACAGGGGATTTTACAATACAGACGGAACAAGGCGCATGCGTCAACACCCGATGAGAGACACTGCCAAAGATGACTTCTTGCACTTCGCCCAACCCTCTGGCCCCGATGAGAATTAGGTCTGTTTTTTCTTCTTCCACTATCGTTAGAATGCGATCCGCCGGGGAGCCGATTTCCAATCGTTTTGAGACCGGGGCATTGTGGTAGGACAAATGAGCCATGGCTTGTTTGAGGATGTGCTCCCCTTCCTCCCGCATGGCTTGTTCTATGGTCATGGCCAAATCTTTAGTAATATCAGGACCGAGTGCCGGATAGGTAAGTCTTGGCAAGTTCACGACATGCACCACGGTGAGACTTTTTACCGATGAGAGTTGCCCCACGACCTCGACAGCGTGCTGAGAATGCGGAGACCCGTCTACAGCTAATAGCACACGCATCAGTGTTTCTCCTTGTTCCCTGTCACAGGGTCCCGTTTGGTTTGCCGTAATTCCCACACGGTTAGATAAATTTTTACTATCATGGGTAAAGAATAACGAATCGAGAAATCGCTCACAAGGTTGGAGAAGGGCTTAAAGTGAGGTATGATAACCGTGACCAATTAAATTTTTCGAGTTGTTCGCCATGAGTGCATTGACTTCTCTCATTCACCGTTTGTTTGTTCGCCCTTCGATGGTCTTCCGTCTGCTGATCGTGGGTTCGACTTTTATGATGGTTTCCGTCGTGGAAGCGGCACCGAAAGATAAAGAGCGCTGGGACCGAAAATATGGCACCGAGGAATATATTTTTGGAAAAACTCCGATCGCCTTCTTAAAAAAATATCTTCATCTTCTCCCAAAAGGAAAGGCCTTAGACATCGCCATGGGCGAGGGGCGCAACGGAGTATTTCTCGCGGCCCAAGGATTTCAAGTGACAGGAATTGATATTTCCGAGACAGGATTGAGCAAGGCTAGAACCCTTGCTAAAGAACAGGGCGTGTCCATCGAGACCCAAGTGGTGGATCTCGAAACCACTGAACTCCCGGCGAACACTTATGATGTCATTATTTGCACCTATTACCTACAAAGGAATCTATTTCCACAAATAATCAATGCCCTTAAACCTGGCGGCATGGTCGTGGTAGAAACCTATACTGTAGATCACCAAAAATACCGTCCCCGCTTTCCTCGCCAATTTCTCCTGGAACCCAATGAACTTCTGCATCATTTTAAAGACCTCACCGTCTTACAGTATCAATTACAGGATGATGGACAAACGGCCTATGCCAGCATTCTGGCAGCGAAACCGAAACCCGTCCGTCACTGAACAGTTGGGTCTCCGTAGGTCACCCTACGGATCTTCCTCCCTTGCGACATATTGAGACCTTCGTGTACTCTTCCCCGGCTTATTAGTTTTTATATTTTCTTGCTCTGGTAAGGGGGATTTCGAATTATGGGCCCTGTTCAAGAGTTACCAGTCGACGTCGATTCCCTTATTCATGAATTACAAAGTCATCCGGTTAATACCAACGAATTTTTTAGGACCTTTAAAACACGCCAGCTCAACCCTCGTCAGTTACGTGTTTTCATTCGTCAGTATCACTACTTTTGTTTTCACTTCGTCAAAGTCTTGGAAGGGCTGCTGTATCATACCCCCATTGACCAAGTGGAAATGCGCACCCAGTTGGCGAAAACTCTCTATTCCGAATTAGGAAGCGGTTCTCACGAACACGTGCACATTCGGCAGTTAGAACGATTTGCCCACAGCATCGGCTTACATCCGCAAGATCTGGAAGAGACCGAACCCATTCAGGAAGTCACGCAGTATTTGGAAACCCTACGCCGATTATTTTTGCAGTCGAGCCATTTAACGGCCTTGGGCGCCGAACTCGCCGTGGAAACCACGGCCATTTCCGAGTTCCAATACTTTCTCCCAGGCCTTCAGCAATATGAACACTTCGATCGGCGAGATCTCGCTTTTTTTGAATTGCATGTGGCCGAGGAAGAAGTGCATGGCGAATGGCTCATCGAGGCCGTGCGCAAAACCGCCAAGTCAGATGAAGATTTATTCGAAGTCGCGTTTGGCGCTCGTGAGACTGCCGACGCCTGGCTCGAATTTTGGGATGGCATGTACCTTGCTGTCTTTGATGCTAACCCTTCCGACGCTCTCAATTGAATGTCGGATTTTCCCCCAACCTCACCGTCCACCATCCAACCACAGGCTCTTGAAGGCGCAGTCCTCCAGCAACGGGCCTGGCGCATGCCCGATCTTATCGTGTATCAATACGGCCCCGAAGAATGGTGGGTCACTCCGCTGGATGAAGATCTTCCCCTCGTCAAATTGAACCGCATGGGCGCTTCGCTCCTTGGGGCCATGGATGGCCGGTCTTCCATTCAAACGTTGCTCGCTCAATTCGGAAAATGGGTATGCGGTCCGCATCAAGAAACTGGGCGCTATTTTTTAGAGCGGTGGGCCACCCCTCGCTATTCGCTCTGCTATTACGGTGATGAAGCACCGAGCGGACATAGCGTGAATGCCAAATGGGATCTCTTGCTGCAAAAGGTTCGGGAACAATGGCATGAGAATGTCGCTGAGGAAACCGATGAACATCTCACCGATTTTCACCACAAAGGCATTCAAAGCCACCACGGCCATTTTGAAATCGTCGAAACCACGGTCTCGCATTTACTCCGCGAACCCTGCGAAGCGCTGAACGGGCTATCGTATGGGCAACTTCTCGCGAAAACCTTGCGGCAACTCGGCTGGTGGAACCCCAAACCCAACCGGATCGTCGAAGTCGGCGCAGGGCTCGGTTATTTGTCACACGAAATGGCAAAGGAACTGACCCCCGTCGAACGACGAAACGTCGAATATATTTTTCTGGATCTGACTCGCCCATTTCTGCATTCCCAACTCGATCTCGCGACGAAAGCCGGATGGAATGCCCTCGCGCTGAATGCCAATGCGGAATTTTTGCCCATTGCTGATGCCAGCGTAGACCTCGTCATCGACAATGAAAACTTGGCGGACATGACGCCAACTCATTTCAGCAAGGAAGAATTGGATTCAGGCAAAGGAGCCAACGAAGAACATCAACGCAGTTTGGATTTGATTCATAAACTTCGATTGAATTTGGACAAACCGTATCCTGATGAAGCCATCTTCAACTACGGAGCCATTCAATTTCTGATTGAGCTGTGGCGGGTGTTACGTCCGGGTGGGAGAGCATTACTGATTGAATTTGGCATTGACTCAGGCTGGCCCGACCCAGTACGGCTTCCCGGTCATACCGAGTACGAGGTGCAATATTCGCACATGCGCCATACCGCAAAGTGGCTTGGTTTTAACGAACAATACTGCGCCCTACCGCAACTGCTTTCCATCAAACGCGACACCCAAGTACTGTGTACCGGAGCAGCCTATGCTCTCCGGCGATTGCAAGAAGCCGAAGGAAAAAAGTTCGCCGTCCGTGCATACACGGAATCTGAACTAAAACAGTCTCTCGGCGATGCCCTGCCCAAAATTACTGGACTGCACTACCACAACATCCTCGACCCCGCTTGGTTTGGCCTCTGGGACTTCAAAGCCTTGATTCTAGAAAAACCCGGCGGCTTCAAACGGCCCGCCTACCAAGAGTCAGGCGGCTTCCGCTGGTATAGTCAGCGATAGTCTTCTTCTTGGCTATTTACCCTGCTCCCTTTGGTAAAAAATGATCGGACGGTCCCCCGATATCATTTTTCGGGATTTCGCCCCCACATAAAATAAATTCTGAATAAGATTGCGGCACAAGCAGGCAGGACAAAATCAGGCGGCTCCGGTAGAATCCCAGCTGCCTATCAGGAGAGGGGCAGCCTTCCAGGGCACACAGCCAGCGATAATTCACTTCTTTTTCCAGAAATTGTCTGCTACGGTGAAATATGGAAATGAATGCTCAGTTAGCAAATGCTGGCCCCCTGATACGAATGGCCCAATCAGAAGAGGCTCAACCAATCTTTTGGGTGGCTCTTATCATTTCATACCTTATTGCCATATTTCTTATGTTTGGCCTCTGGAAACAACCGGATACTTATAAAAAACGACTTATCTGGACTCTTCTTTTACTATTTCCATTTTTTGGTCCCATATTCTATGGGGGTCTTTATCGCCCTCCAAAAGTTCAACCCAAAGACATGAGGGCTAAGGAAAATATTACATACGGAGCAGGATGAGCAGGATAAGGAATTCACACTTTTTATTATGGAAGGAGAAAAAATGGCGGTACTTGTTACTCAACTTTGCTTGTTTCAACTTGAGAGCATAACTTCAGATCAACCTTAGCCGTTTCGCTGTCCGTTTGATTCACCTCTTACTTCCATATTCCTCCCCCGCTTTCGTACGCGGCGGAGCTGCGGTACCGAATTCGACTATTATGGCGAAGGCTGTTTGAGCGAAGAGGTGGATTTAAACCTCGAAGCGAGTTCCTGAGCCATCTAATTCGGGACCGTGGCGGAATCCACCCGTAGGGACGCGCACGGGTGGAAATGGTTTTGGACACTTTTGCCGAAACAAAAGTGTCTCGTCGCGCGGGGACGGAACCCCGCATAAAAAATACTAGTAAATTGTGTTTTGTCGTGCCAAATTCACTAGCACTCCTTCCCGTAGCCCGTACTCACTGACTAGGCATTGATCTTGGTCAAGTTCTTCCATGACGCAGCGGAGGATAAGGGTACCGGCGGCAATGACTTCTTCACGGCCTTTCTCTAGCCCGGGGATGCCGGTGCGTTCGGATTGTTTTCGAGGGAGAATGGTGCGCTCGAGGTTTTTTATTGTTTCAAGCTTAAGAGAATAATTATGAACACGGTCGGGATCGTAGATGGTAAGTCCTTGAGCGATAGCGGCTAAGGAGGTAATGGTTCCGGCGGTTCCGACGAACGTCAGTCCGGACGTATCGCCGAGGGCGCCTAAGGCCTTTCGTGTTAATGAATGGATGAGTTGTTTTGCTTCATGAACCTCTGAAGTCGTTGGCGGATCACTTTTCAGTACACGCTCAGATAATCGCACAACGCCCATGTCAATCGAAATGGTTTGCACTTCCTGGCCTTGCCGATCCACGATAAACTCTGTGCTTCCACCGCCGATATCAAGGCCAAGTATGTCACCAACAGAAGTTGGCAGCCCAGAACGAAGACCTAAGAGTGTTCTCCTGGCTTCCTCCTGACCATCAATAACTTCTACCTCTATGCCGGCTTCTTGTTTGACCCGCCTGAGAAATTCCTCACGATTGCGCGCTTCGCGGACTGCGCTTGTGGCAACGGCAATGGAGGCTCCAACGTCATGCTGTTTAATCACGCCGTGCCATTCTTTAATCGCTTCGACGACACGAGTCATGGCCTCCGGCTTGAGTCGCTTAGTTTCATCAACACCTTCACCCAACCGAAGAATCTTTCGTCCGGAGAACACGGGCTTCACTGGACCAGGGCCCTCAACGTCTCCAATCAATAATCGGCAGGTGAGTGTGCCAATGTCGATCGATGCTACTCTCATAAGAAAATCGTTGCTCGTTGCTGGTTGCTTGTCGCTCGTGAAAAAACGTCGTTCGCATTTCGTATCTCGTATTTCGCGGGAGGAAGATTGCTATCTTCACTTCTTTTGCGTTTCACGCTTCACGAGATACGCTTCACGATCTCCTCATCCTATCGATCCCAATTCTAACTTTTTTTGCCACCGTCGCAGCATGGCGGTTTTTAGTTCTTGATGTTCGGGTAAGGATAGGTGTGGATCTTGTTGCACCAAGAGAAACGCTTCGTCGCGGGCCTGCTCAAGCAATTGGCTATCTCGCACGAGATCAGCCACGCGAAATTCAGGAATGCCCCATTGACGAGTGCCGAGGAATTCTCCAGGACCACGAATGAGTAGGTCCTGTTCAGCTATCGCAAACCCGTCGGAACAGTTCACCATCGCCTTCAATCGTTGTTGTGCACTCTGGGTTACAGATGCCGTATTGCGTGCTGCCCATGTTTCTTGAATGCCCAGCGGTAGTTCTGGTGCAAATTTCACATCCTTCCTTTGAGAAAATTCTTCTGTCGTATCTGGTTCCATAGCACCTGCCTTACTCCTGGCCGAACTTATTAGCAGGCAAAAAGATTGATGGTCCCCTCGTCCTACGCGTCCGCGCAATTGATGCAACTGCGCCAAACCGAACCGGTCGGCATGTTCAATTGCCATCACCGTGGCATTAGGAATATCTAAGCCCACTTCAATCACCGTAGTGGCCACCAACACTTGCAGGAAACCCTCTTTAAAGGCTGCCATGACCTGGGCTTTTTCTTCGGACTTCATGCGTCCATGCAACAGACCTATTGTATAGAAGGGAAACTCTTCCTTCTGAAGCCGCGCCGCCGCTTGAGTGGCCGCTTCCAGATCAGTTTTTTCGGACTCCTCCACAAGCGGGTACACAATATACGCCTGGCGACCGGATTCGATTTGTTTTCGAATCAGGGAGTAAGCTCGCGATCTTGAACTTTGGCGAAACACTCTGGTTTGAATGGGCTTTCGCCCGGGCGGCATTTCATCAATAACCGACACATCCAAATCCCCGTAGACCGTCATGGCCAAGGTTCGTGGAATGGGAGTGGCCGTCATCACGATGACATCTGGATGAATGCCTTTGGTTCTGAGGGTCCCACGTTGCAACACCCCAAACTTGTGTTGTTCATCCACCACCACCAAGCCAAGTTTGGCGAATTGCACGGTTTCTTCCAGCAGCGCATGAGTGCCAACGATTAGTTGGACTTCGCCCGAGGTGATTTGCTCATAGACTTTTTCCCGTTCTTTGGTGGAAAGCCCTCCCGATACCCGTGCCATTTTGACACCAAGATCTGCGACGTATTTTTGGAGATTCAAATAATGTTGTTCTGCCAGGATTTCTGTTGGGACCATGAGCGCCGCTTGATAGCCAGACCCTACGGCAATCAACATGGCATTCAAGGCCACGATGGTTTTTCCTGACCCCACATCACCTTGAATCAGCCGATTCATGGGACTGGGTTTAACCATATCTTGTTGAATCTCATGAATCACACGAGTTTGGGCTTTAGTTAAAGGGAAAGGGAGTTGCTTGTGCAGTTGAGCTACCAATGGAGTGGCGGGCGTAAAGGCAATTCCAGGAGTTTCTTTTTGGTTTGTCATTTGACGAATGGCCAGTGCAACCTGAAGAACAAAGCATTCTTCAAATGCCAGCCGTCGATGCGCAGGGGTCTGCCACCCATTCAATTCATTGAGATCGATGTGTTCCTCGGGAAAGTGCACCAGGCGCATGGCCTCACTCATAGTCGGCCATTGGTACCGTTGTCGGAGCGACAGAGGTAAAATTTCCTGAAACTGATAGTGGTATTCCTCAAGCAGGCCCTGCATCATTCGACGTAAATGACGAGAGGTCAAGCCTTTCGTCTCATGATAAACCGGGACGATACGTCCTACATGCAGGAGCCCGTCCTCTTCAGGATCCACCACTTCAAACTGCGGCGATCGCATTTGCCAATGTGCTCGTCTTCCCGGCGCCACACTGACCAACCCACTCAGAACCACGCGCATCCCAGACTGAAACGTTTTTTCCAAATAAGGCTGATTAAAAAACACCACTTCGATGACTCCGGTTTCATCTCGAACAAAGACCGACACGAGCGTCATATTGCGTCTGGGGATCCGGCGTAGGGTGGTTCGATCCACCACGCCCGAGACGGTGGCTCTTTCCCCAGCCACGAGCGTAAATATCGAGGAGATGACCGACCGGTCTTCATAACGCCAGGGCAAAACCCACAGAGCATCTTCGATGGTTCGAATCCCTAATTTTTCAAGCAGAAGAGCGCGTTTTGGCCCAACCCCCTTGGCATAGCGAATAGACACTTCATGGAGGGGTCGATGGCCTTGGCTCGTTGAGGGATCTACTTCACGGGCGTTGCTGCAGGATCTGGCAGTCTGAGATGCAGGAGATAATTCTACAGACTTTTCCACCTTGGGAATGTCCTTAATCGAAAAGGAAATCCGATCCAAAATACGCCTAGCTTGGATCAGTTGATTCAGTTCGTTTGGTAACGTGACCTTGGTATCATTTTGGAAGAGCGCGCGAAGCGCGAGTAATTCCGATTCAATTTTTCTGGGAAAGACGACCTCGCCCAAGGCCTGTACGATTTGCCCAGTAATGAACGTCTCGAGATTTTTAATCTTGGCTTTTTTTGCCCCTCCCTGCCGGTGCGCCAACTCAATGGGTCGATTTAGTCTCGCGAGTAAGCCACGGAGGTATTCTAGGGGTTCCCTTCCAATCAATGGAGAAGTGGGCATTTTCAAAGGAGTTATCCAGTTTAGGACCCACGTGAGGGCCTGGGTTATCAGACAGGCTTGTCAGAAAGGCTGGGGGTATGGTAACAAGAGTGACCCTCGGGTACAATCTTGGAAGGAGGAAAGACAATTATGGCGTTTTCATGTTCAATTTGCGGAAAAAATCGGATGGCTGGCCACAATGTCAGTCACGCGAATAATAAAACCAAACGGGTGTTTCGACCCAATCTTCAAAATGTCCGGGCCTTGGTCAATGGAGCCACGAAGCGGATTCGGGTATGCACTCGATGCTTACGGTCTGGATTGGTCAAAAAATCCGTCTAATTTTTCGTTCTCTCGAAAATAGAAAGTATCGGGGCAATACCACCATCCTTCTTTTTCCTCCCAGGTTTCACACCCTAACTATACCACCTCACAATTTTTTCTAAATGGCGGGAGAGCTTGACCATCGGTCGGCCATTAGGCCGCCCGAAACACTAATGCCGCTGAATTGATGCAGTACCGCAAACCAGTGGGTGGTGGTCCATCATCGAACACATGGCCTTGATGCCCACCACATCGGCTGCAATGCACTTCGGTCCTTGGATAGAGAAGCTTCCAATCGGTTTTTGTTCCAATCGCCTTGGGCGAAATGGGCTCCCAAAAACTTGGCCATCCGGTTTGGCTGTCAAACTTTTTCTCTGATGAAAATAAAGGAAGATCACAACCCGCACAGTGATAGATTCCTTCAGCCTTGCTGTTATGGTATTCGTTTTTAAATGGGGGTTCGGTGCCCTCTTTCCGAAGAACTGCATATTGTTCCGGAGTGAGGATCTTCTTCCACTCCTGGTCGGTTTTTTCGATTTCAAATTTCATCGGACTCTCCTTTGCCAAGGCTTGACCAAAACCTAGCGCCTTGCCCAATGCACCCACCCCCATGAAAACAGCCATTGCCATGACAGTCCGTCTGCTTACTTCCATATCATCCTCCTTTCTATTCACGGGAAGATAGTTCCTGCTTCCCCAGCTATTATAACAAACATGAAAGCGACGATGAGTTACAGTCTTGATGTAAAGAAGAGTGTTACAGGAGGGTCATGCGGTGATTTGCTCAGGGAGAATTCCCAAAGGAAATCACAAGAATTTATAAGGTAGCGGGAAGAAAAAGTGTTTAACGATTGCAGATGGCTTTCAGCCAGGAAAAGGGGACCCAGTCGCAAGGGCGTTTAGACCTTAAACGTTCCCACAATATCCTGGAGTTCTTCGGCAAGACCACGCAATTCATGGCTTCGCTTGGCTGACTCCGCAGCTCCCCCACTCGTTTCTTCTCCTACTTGGGTAACCGCCTCGAGATCTTTGGCGATTTGATGAGTGGTCGTGGATTGTTCTTCGGCAGCTGCAGCAATTCGGTGAATCATCTCCGCGGTTTGTAGGACAAGACTTTGAATACGTGTGAGCGCATCACTTGTTTCATTGGCTAACATAACGCCATTCCCAACCCGCTGCGTCCCTTCCTCCATGGACATGACCGCTGTTTTGGTATCGTCTTGGATTTGGCGAATCATTTCAGCAATTTCTTTGGTTGCTTTGGTGGTGCGTTCGGCAAGTTTTCTTACTTCGTCTGCGACTACCGCAAATCCTCGACCTTGCTCGCCAGCACGAGCCGCTTCAATCGCGGCATTGAGCGCCAACAAGTTGGTTTGATCGGCGATGTCTTCAATAGTTCCCACGATTTCTCCGATTTGATCAGAGGATCGTCCCAAGGCTGCAATGACTTCGGAGGATTGCCCGACGGCCTCCGCCACATGCTGCATACTCGCCACCGCCTCGGTGACCACACGATGTCCATTTTTTGCGGTGTTCGAAGCCTCTTGGGCAATATTTGAAGCTTCTTGAGAATTGCGGGCGACTTCACCAGCGGTCATTGTCATTTCTTCTACCGCGGAAGCAGACTGGGTGATCTTTATTTTTTGGGTATCCGCGCCACGAGCCATATCATCTGCGGTGGATGACATTTCCTGGGAATCGAGTGCAACCCGGTTGGTTACTTCTCCTACTTTGGTAATAGACCGTTGAAGTTTTTCAATAAAGGTGTTGAACAATAGTCCCAACTGCCCAATTTCATCTTGGTCTGTCACCGGAACACGTTTGGTCAAATCGCCTTGGCCTTGGGCAATATCCTCAACAATTGCCGTCAACTTCTTGAGAGGAACAATAACCATTTTATGGACGAGCCATTGAACCATTACTAAAGTAGTAACGATGACAGCAAACAAATGGCCAAACGATTGCAGCCAGTCTTGGCCTGAACCAACCACGACATATAATTGAATGCCCGCCTGGACCAACGCGATAGCTCCCAGGACAAGGGCAATTTTTATTCCGATTCTAAAATTGTGAAATGGCATGGTTTCTCCACAAAAAAATCTGTTCTGAATTTTTCTAGTGGTAAGGGAAAAAATTATTAAGCCAATTTTCTCGTATTCTATTCAGCAAAGTCTTTCGGAAATTTTTCAGGCCCAAGACTTTGGCCGTTTGGCTCAAACCTATTGGTTTGTATTGATAATCCATTCGGGATCTGGAGGTCTCTTCTTGATAGGTACTGGATCATACCCACCCTTTCATGAGCAATTTTGACCAAAAAGGCTGAAAATGCTCCATAAACACGATGGTACTTGGGTAGATCTCTGCAAGGAGAGTGAGATCAGTAAAATAGGCCATCTGTAGGGAAAGCTCATATACAGGAACAGGGTAGGCCGTTAGGAAAAAATGGCTAGCAGATCTTCGGGTTTTTCACAAAAGAAGTCCGGGCCAAGGGCCAGTACTTTTTCACGATTTCCATAGCCATATCCCACGGCACAGGCTTTCATGCCGGCCGCCTTTGCCGCTCGAACATCGTTGGTACTGTCTCCGACAAGTACTGTTTTTTCTGGGGCCACTCCTAATTGTGCCAAGATCCGAAACAGCATACCGGGGTCTGGCTTGAGATCGGCCTGGTCGTTAGGACATTCAATAGCGGAAAATGTGTTTCGAACGCCTAACCCATCGGCAATCCTCAGAGTATATTCCAAGGATTTATTCGTGGCTAATGCCTTGGGTTTTCCTTCCAAGATATTCAGCACCGAATCGAGTCCTTCATAGATTTGTGTCGAATCCAGGCAATGAGCCAGGTAATGTTCTCGAAAAATTTTGAGCGCATCTTCATATTGGGCCTCATTGCCTTCGCCAACGGAAAGTCGCAGCAACCGTTTGACCCCATCTCCGACAAAACTAAAAATTTCATCACGAGATCGGGGAGGCAGAGCCAAATCTTTCAAAGTTAAATTGACCGAAGTGGCAATATCGTATTTTGAATCAATGAGAGTACCGTCAAAATCGAAGATGACTAAATCAAAAGAGGTGTTCCCGTTATTGATTATCATGATTTGGCATTTCCTATGGAAGTGCTGAGCCGTTGCAAAGCGGCCTTTCTTCCCTCGTCAGTCTCCTCCAACATGGCCGCGCGAACAAAATCCTTGAGCCGCTTCCTTCCGACATGCGGAGGGAACATCGGCCCGATTATTCGCCAATGGTTCAAAACAGCCCGCACACGAAACAAAATGGTTTCCTCACGTTTTTCTGGTAAAAAGGTGGCAGCCTCCCAATGCATCACCCCCAATATTTGGAACGTCACAGGAATGACAGCTTCAGTGCTACTGATGATATCCCACTCTTCAATATCATCACTCACCTCATAATCACCAACAATCACGACCTGGCCCCAGGGTGGTTCTTCGTCCCAAGCAACATAGGGTCTGACGGCTTCATAAGACAGAGCCTGCAATCGAGCACCTCGTTTATCCAACGAAAGGTATTTTTTTATGATGTCCGCTGGATCGTTCGTCAGATCCCCGGTCAATCCAAGAGCCAGGCCAGGATTGAGCATACCAGCGAACATGCCTATCACACCGACAAAAAAAAACGATGCGGGAATGGGTGTCTTAGAAGCGCAAAATTTTTGAACAAACCGTCTCATGTCATAACCAAAGAGAACGCATGGTGTTGTATAGAGATAACCGTTGCAAACAGAATGAGGGTGAACACAGAAGGTCAAGGCAATAACAGAGGAGAACGTGGCGCGGGCATTAACCTTTGATCAATATGACTAAAATAATTCCGAGAAGAAGCCACAACGGAATGGATAACATGAGGCCCCAAGCCAAACCCTGTGCCGTTTTCAGGCGTCCCTTCAAAGACCGTTTTTCGAGTGCCTTGTCAATTCGAAGTTTGACATCCTCTAAATGAAACGGCTTGGTGATATAGTCTTCTGCTCCACAACTGATCGCTTCCACGGCCGATCCAATAGAGGGATGGCCGGTAATCATGAGAAAGATTACATCTTCGTCCACTTCGCGGATTCGTTTTAGCAACCCCATCCCGTCAAGATTCGGCATCATGAGATCAGCCATAATAATCTCAAAGTCATCCTTTTGATATTTATTAAGGGCATCTTCGCCATCCTCAGCTGTGACCACTTCAAAGTCCAGCGTGAGCAAAAACTGCTTCAACGCATCACGAACTCCTTCATCGTCATCGACTACGAGTATGCGTCCTGACACCGGTCTTTACTCCTTAACATTTTTTCGATCCAACATGTCGGGTGGGATCAAACCGCCACCAAATATATCACAGGTGATCCCCTTGGCCAAAATGCCTCCTTACAGGTCAACCCTGAGGAAGGACATCTTCCACAATTACCACATCTTCTGGGGGATTTAAGGTAAATACCGTATCGTCAATACCGGTATTTGCCTTCACATTGGTGAAACGGAACGTGGAAATATTTCCACTCACTTCGTGCAGAGCAAGCGATCGAATGAAGTAAGTACCTGGTTGGATTTCCGAAATAATACGGGTGACCGATGAGGAACCTAGCTGACCATGATTTTTCGGAATAAGGGTGAGCAAGGGCAATCCGCCTTCACCAGTGCGGCCATTGTCTGTTGGGTGCACCTCAAAATGTTCAGCGAGTTTTCCGGCGCCCTGCAACAAGGCAAGCGGGGCTTTGGTCGCCACCATCATCGTCAGATTGCCCTTCAAAATTTGATTATGCTGTGGCACATACATCTCCAGCCGATCATTGTGGACGTAAATGTGCTCTACCGAGGGTTCAAGATAATCCCACCTCAAACGCCCAGGTTTTTTAATGAAGACACGGCCCGAAGATTGAAGAGGAGTCTCGAATCCCTCAATACGAGTTTCCTGGGTGAACTCTGCACGGAAATCCTTGGTGGCAGCATACCGAGCATCAACGCGGGCGACCAATTCATGGACCTGCTGGTCGAGATTTTCCTTTCCCCAAGCAGGAAAAGAAATCAAGCTCACCGCCATGAGAAACCCTGCGAGAATAATTTTCATCCTGCCCTTTCTTGGATCATACCCTGCGGACCGAGAATTTCCCGACGTCCATCACGTCCCGGCGCACTGACGAGCCCTTCTTCTTCCATTTGTTCGATCATACGGGCGGCCCGTGGATATCCCACACGAAGTCGCCGTTGCAGTAGAGAAGCCGAGGCTTGCCCTGAAGTAAGCACGACTTCCCTAGCTTGCTCATAGACTTCATCTCGTTCCAGATCGTCTTCCAACACCTCGGCGCTTTGAAAAGGCGTTTCGTCACTATAGTCGGGACCGGCCTGGGCTTTGACGTATTCTACCACGCGCCGCACATCCTCATCCGACACATAGGAACCATGGAGGCGAATCAGCCTGCCGGTCCCCGGTGCTAAATACAACATATCGCCAAGTCCCAAAAGCGCCTCGGCCCCATTCGAATCCAGGATGGTGCGGGAATCGGTTTTGGAAGACACTTGAAAGGCAATACGCGCGGGGAAATTCGCTTTGATTAGCCCAGTCACCACATCGACCGACGGGCGTTGTGTCGCTAAAATCAAATGAATGCCTGAAGCCCTCGCCATTTGCGCCAAGCGGGCAATTTTCTCTTCGATCTCTTTGGGGGCCACCATCATCAAATCTGCAAACTCATCGATCACTACCACGATGTAGGGAAGTGGCTCTGTGGTCAGCTCCGCATCTTGATCCGCAAGCAAGTCTGGGGTAGAAGCCGAAGTGGTGGAGTTGGCTTTCGCATCAAGCACCTTGGTGTTATAGGCCTGAACGTTTCGCACACCATGTTCGGCAAGCAATCGATAGCGACGCTCCATTTCTTGTACGACCCAGCTTAACCCGCGCGCTGCGGCTTTGGGATTCGTGAGGGCGGGACGCAACAGATGCGGGATCCCATCATAGACCTGAAGCTCCAGCACCTTGGGATCGATCAACAGAAGTTTGACTTCATCGGGATGGGCAGAGAATAACAAGCTCAACAACATGCTGTTCAAGCCCACACTTTTTCCGGCTCCGGTCGCCCCTGCGACAAGCAGGTGAGGCATAGTTCTCAAGTCAGCTACAAACGGACGACCGAAAATATCTTTTCCCAACGCCATGGTAAGTTTCGAGCGCGATCGCGCGTAGGCTTCACTCGTCAGCACTTCTCGAAAGGCAACAGTTTCTCTAACCGGATTCGGGACTTCGATTCCCACTGTTGATTTACCAGGGAGGGGAGCAACAATGCGCACTCTTGTGGCTTTCAGAGCCATCGCGAGGTCATGTGCCAAATTCACAATGCGAGCGACTTTAATTCCCGGCCCAGGCTCAAATTCATACATTGTAATAACCGGGCCCGGATGCACTTCGGTCACCTTCCCGGAAATACCAAAATTTTGAAAAGCCGCAGTAAGCACACGGGACTGAGATTCCAATATGTCATCAGTCTGTTGCGATTTGGAAACTTCCCCGGGTTCAAGGAGAGCCAATGGGTCTGGTAAATTGTATCCTTCAGACACCTTGCGGTTCATTTCAAAGGTTCTACGGACTGGAGGAATTTCATCAGGTTCCCCCACTTCTAATTCTAATACCTCTTCGGGTACATCCAATTCGGGAAGTGGATCCTTTTTGCCCAAAAAGGATAACGCACTCTCCCGCATGCCCAAACTCCGATTAATTTTCAGTGGCTTATTGGCTTTAGGCGTCCGCCCTCTAGTGGGAAACCTTAACCAACTGAAGGACAGGCGAGGTATTTGAAATCGAAGATTGCTAAGAAAACTCAAAATATTACCCAAGGCCGTGGCGACGGAAAATGGAGCAATAAGAATGACCGCCACAAGAATTAGTGCACACAAGACAATCGTGCTGCCGGTTTCCCCGAACAGGGGAGACAAAACAGGCATACACCATTGCCCCCAAGCTCCACCCGTAATGGAAGTCGCTATCACATTGATGGCAGAGGGACCATAAAATTCAAACAGGGCACTGAGAGACAACACCAACAGAATCCCGCCGATCAGGCTTCGGGCTTTGGTTTCAAGGGTTTCTTCCTGGAACGCTCGAATCCCTTGCAACATGATCAAGATTGGAATCATGAGGGCCGCAGACCCCACAAGCCACACTAAGCCCGCGGCAATGGTGGCACCCACCATCCCAACCACATTCTGCGAAACGCCGTTGGATTCATTGGATGGAGATATCAGAGGCCCGAGCCAGGAAGGGTCCTGTGGTGAATACGACCACACGCTCAAAAATACTAGGACCCCCAGAGTGAAAAGGGAGATTCCAAGGATTTCACGGCTGAGTTTGAAAGGGGGGGAAGACACTTCAGACCTGATGGATTTTCCCCTAGACCTAGGGAATGTACTCATGGGAGAAACTCTAGCACAGGGGGTGAGGTTAATCAAATAAAACCCTTAGTGAAGACTATGTGGTTAAGGCGGTATTACCATTATGATATCAGTCCAATTTTTCCTAAACTCCAAATCCAAATATTGAACTCTATGGAATGGAAACACCCCCCTCAAATGGATCGAAGATGAATGGCCTTCGCAAGAGTGATAAATTCTTGGACAGTCAGGGTTTCAGCACGACGCTTCGGATCGATACGCGCCTCGTCAAATGCCTCCTGAAGGATAGGCATGAGAAATCCTGAGTCACGAAAGGAATTCACCATGGTTTTTCGTCGGTGCGCAAACGCCGCACGCACGGTTTGTGTGAAGAGTTGAGAAAAGGGCTCATCTTCTTTTTCCCCAGAGAATAAGGACAGCGTCACAACGGCAGATTCCACATCCGGCCTTGGACGAAAACACGAGGCAGGAACTTTGAAAGCGACCCGTGACTTCCCCCGGTATTGGCTTAAGACAGATAACGCCCCGTAGTCTTGGCTCCCTGGCTTGGCTGCTAATCGTTTGGCCACTTCCAGTTGCAACATGACGATCATCCGGTTGATCCGAGACGGCTGTTCAAGTAACTGAAACAATAAAGGCGTAGACACATAATAAGGCAAGTTGGCCACCACAACCGTTCCCGGGGGCAAGGTCTCGACAGGAAACTCGAGCGCATCACCCACTTTGAGATCCAGGTTGGGATATGGACAGACCTGCTTTAAATAGGCTGCCAATTTTTTATCGAGTTCAATGGCGATAACCTGCGAAGCTAATTCACACAGCGGCCCCGTGAGCACCCCCCGCCCGGGTCCGATTTCAAGCACGGTGTCTTCGGGACTGATCGCGGCTTCGTGAATGATCTTCCTGACAATATTCGGATCGATCAGAAAGTGCTGTCCAAGCCGTTTAAGGGGGGGAGGAGGGGAGGGAATGGTCATGTTCCCAGACAGGGAATGTTGAAAAAGGGTGTCAGCAGCGTTCTCCCCTTTTTGCCGTGCTCACGTACTAATCCGTACGATCCGCGCGTCAAAAAGGCTGCGGCCTTGCTGGACACACCTTTTTGACCATTCCCTAGTTCTCTTGAAGCTTCATAAGGCATGTTGTTCATTAGAAAAAATTATTTCAATTCAGGTGCATCATCGGTGGGAAGGGGTTCAAGCCCTTTGGTTCCCACTTCTCGAATCAGGTGTTTGAGTTGGCGAAGACACATTTCGATATCGTCGGCAATTTCATCGTACATGTCCCCTCCAGCAAATGCGGTTTCGATCCAATCGATTTGCAAGCGTTTGCCATAAGTGGGGCCAAGTTTTTCTCCCACGGCACCGATCACATAGATTTTCCACTTGTGAAATCGCTCCTTGGCCAATATCGCATTGGTCGTTTGGAGAGCATGAGGCTGGATGGTTTCCAAGTCCTGCAGCTGTTTTTTAAGAAACTCTAAGGCGGCTTGTTCACGATCAGTCATAAGTCCAATCTATCCTTCTCAAATAATTTTGCAACTATGGCTCCTTACCAAGCCCTTACCCTTTGAGAGCATGCTTTTGTTTCATAGAAATCAAGAGGCACCCTAAGGATCAGAAACAAATCGGTCACTGAATTGCAAACCTCGTCCCTGAAGAAATTGCTCTACGGTCATCCGTTTTTTGTTGGCCGGTTGAACCTCCGTGACTCGGAGAAGGCCTTCGCCCGTCCATACCAAAAAATCTTTTTTGCCTACCTCTTGAATCGTTCCGGGTATTGACCCTGATTTTGCTCCTTCCACTGGTTCTGCCGTGGCTTTCCAAATCACCAATCGTTGATCATGCAAAAAGGTATAACACCCAGGCCAAGGAGAAAGGCCTCGGATGCGGTTGGCAATATGCCAAGCAGGGTGGGTCCAGTCGATAAGACCCGCTTCCTTGGTTAGTAAGGGAGCATAAGTCGCCAGCTCCGAATCCTGCGTCTGTGGCGTGATGGTCTGGTTTCCCAATCCCTTCAAAGTTTCCACTAACAACTCGCCTCCGACCTTGGCTAACCGATGGCCCAATTCAGCGGCCGTATCATCGGGTTCAATCGGAACAACCCGTTGCAGCAACATCGGGCCGGTATCCATGCCTGCATCCATGAGCATGGTGGTAATGCCTGTTTCAATATCACCATTGATTAATGACCATTGGATGGGGGCGGCCCCACGATACCGAGGCAACAACGAGCCATGGACATTCACACATCCTCCCGGTGGCAGATCCAAAATGCTTTTCGGAAGAATTCGACCGTAGGCTGTGACCGCTATCACATCAGGACGCCACCCAGCAAGCGATTGCAACAGTTCAGGACTTTTCATTTTTTCCGGCTGCAAAATGGGCAATCTCTCCGTTTGCGCAAGCTGCTTAATAGGCGAAGCCTCCACCGACTGCCCTCGCCCTTTGGGGCGATCTGGTTGAGTGACAACCCCCACGACCTCATGCTCACTCTGGAGTAATGACTCTAACGAAGGGACAGCAAACTCTGGTGTTCCCATAAAAATAATACGCATGAGATTTCCTTACCATTCCAATTTTTCCGAAGCAACAGACAAGTTCACCAACAAGATTCTCGTTGGGAATCTTGGCACATTAACTAATCTTTAACGCCTATATGTTTTTACTTATTATCTCGTTGACACCCCTTGAAACTCTATGCTACAAGCCGAGCCCTGACACGGACCAGATTTAAGTCAAATCTGACAGTTTAACTGAAGGGCTTTTCAATGGGTGGACATAGTCATTGGTCAACCATCAAGCGGCATAAAGGCGCGGTGGATGCCAAGCGTGGCAAAATCTTCACCAAAATTATCCGCGAAATCACCATTGCCTCAAGAGCGGGTGGTGACCCGGATGCCAACCCCACTCTCAGAACCTGCATTGCCAAAGCCAAAGAAATGAATATGCCCGCCGATACAATTAAACGCGCCATTCAGCGCGGGACTGGCGAACTTCCCGGCGTAAACTACGAAGAATTTACGCTTGAGGGCTATGGCCCAAGCGGCACGGGCGTTCTTCTTGAAATCGCGACGGACAACCGAAACCGCACCGTGGCGGAAATTCGAAACCTCTTCGGGAAAAACAACGGGAACATGGCCGAAGCCGGGGCAGTGGCTTGGCAATTCCAGAAAAAAGGTCTCTTCATCGTAGAAGGCAGCGATATCGACGAAGATCAATTGCTCACTTTGGCACTAGAAGCTGGTGCCGAGGATGTCAAAGAAACGGCCGGCGGTTTTGAAATCACCACGGAACTTGGCGAGTTTGAAGCGGTGAAGGAGGCCTTGCAAAAGGCCAATATTGAAACAGCCGTGGCAGAAGTCACGTTTCTTCCTCAAAATCTCGTAAAGCTCGACGAAAAAGCCGCCATACAAATGTTGAAATTGATGGAAATCCTCGATGACCAAGACGACGTGCAAAAAGTTCACGCCAATTTTGACATCCCCGAAGAGATCATGGAAAAAGTCGCGGCGGCAGAGTAATCACCCATACTTCTGCTGGGGCTACCCCTTCCCATGATCGCTAAGCTCACAGGCCAACTCATCACCAAGTCGCCGACCACTATCATTCTCGATGTCCAAGGCGTCGGCTATGAAATCTTTATTCCACTCAGCACCTATTTCGCACTTCCTGACCTTCAAGCCGCCCTGTCTCTCAACATTCTCACCCATGTGCGGGAAGACGCGATCCAACTCTTTGGATTCTTAACTATCCCTGAAAAAGAAGCCTTTGTGATGCTGACTGGAATTTCCGGTGTAGGAGGAAAGCTCGCTCTCAGCGTACTGTCCACCCTCAGCGTGTCGGATCTCATCACCGCCATTCAAACGGATGACACCGATAAACTCGCTTCCGTTCCCGGAATTGGAAAAAAATCGGCAAGCCGCATGGCCCTGGAGTTAAAAGATAAAGTCGCCCGGCTTAACCCAGACTCAGCTGTCCCTACCCAAGCAACCCTTCCCGATCAAATTCAGGACGATGCGGTCTCCGCACTCGTCAACCTTGGCTATCGTCCACGAGACGTCAAGGACATGGTCACCAAAATTAGCCGGGACCAACCCAATTCCTTGCCCCTCGACGACCTCATTCGAGAAGCCCTCAAGCAGCTTTCAAAACACTAGACATTTCTCTTTGCTCTGGTTGAAATCCTCCCTGAGGGTCCGCTCAATTAATCATCGGGAAAACATCTCAGGGCCAGATAACCAGATGGGAAACAAAAAAAGGAATTATAAAAAAGGCATCACGGGATGGGAATTATAGAGGAATTACAACGTCTCGCGAATTTTAGCTCCCCGGTAGGCGTTGTCGACGACGCGATGGAAAAATCTGAGGACATCCACCAGGTCAAACCAAAAGCCGCAATTGAGACAGCGAGCATAGAGTCGTTTCGTGATAGAGGTATAATGTCGTTCTACCATCATGAGCCCGTTGCATTTAAGACATTCCATTCAATGTTCTTTCCGATATTCTTTTACTCGATTATTCTTTTACTCGATGTGACACTTCGGTTCATCGTTCATCAGCCCAGAGAGGAACACTCGTCCTTACCGCAGTCGATTTAAAATCACTGCGATACAGCCCGCCAACAGCCCGCCACCAAAAATGGTGGACCCGATAGAAAAAAAGGCTTCCAGAGAACTTGAATCAGGGGTGCCATATAACAAGTCTCGCACACCGCCCTGCACCATAATCACCGAGAGGGTCATCAGTGACCCCATCCCAAACCACCATGCAAATGTTCGCATCCTACCTCACTGGGAATCCAGCCTAGAAATCGCAACCCTGGCAAGGTTTCATCGGCGATTGATCACTCTATCCACGGATCTTTCATCGAGTCAAGAAAGAGGCTGCTACCTCACACCTCGCAACGATTAACCTTCTTCTGTTTTTGCCAAATTTTCTCGCGACTTGAGTCCATGGTGAAGAAAAATCGATACGCTATTTTTCGCATTATTGGCAATGGCCAAGCCTGGCTGTTCCCCGCGCCCTTTGGCCAGTGTCAAGGAAGTGATGGCAAAGGGACCATACGGTGTTTCATATTGGCGCGGGGGATACTGAAAACTCCCATCCCCTTTCCCATACAGCACAGACATACTTCCCGATTGGATATTCACGACCGCAACATCCATGATTTGGTCTCCATTAAAGTCTTGGGCCAGTCCATGGTTGGGGCCGGCATCCCCTCCTGAATCAATGCCCTCCTGAAACGTCCCATCGCCATTGCCCAAAAACACGGTAATGGTATTCATTTGACCATTGATCACAAAAAGATCCAGCACCCCATCGTTGTTAAAATCGGATAAGGAAACAGACAGCGGGCGTTTGCCTGTCCGGTAATCCGTCGGCATGAGAAAATTCCCATCGCCTTGGCCCAACCAAATCGAGACTGCGCTGCTCATCGGACCGCCATTCGACACGGCCATATCCAAATGTCCATCCTGGTTCAAATCCGCAGTCACCACGGACGTTGGTGTATCTCCATATTCATAGAGGGGACCAAGACGAAATTTCCCAATCCCATTACCGAAAAACAGCTGAAGCTTATCGTTGCGAAGTGCCACCACAAAATCCATCAATTGATCACTGTTGAAGTCTCCCGTCGAGATGGATACGGGGGTCCGGTTGACATGGTATTGCGCGACCACGTCAAAGGTTCCATCGCCATGACCCGCCAAGATGGACACTTGGTCGCTGCCAGAACAGGCAATGGCTAAGTCGAGATGCGCGTCTCGATTAAAATCTTCGATGGCCAGATTTCGCGGTTCACGACAGACTCGAACCGTGACCTGGGCCTGGAAACTCCCATCACCATTACCAAACAACAAGGAAAGGGAATTTGCGGCAATGTTACTCGTGATTAAATCAGTAAACCCATCTTGATTAAAGTCCGCAGCTTGAATGGCTGTAGGATTCTTTTCTACATCGTAACTTTTATAAAGATAAAGCAAGTCAGGCGGTACATAGGTATTTTCCGAAGGACACCCGGAAACGGAAAGCAGCAAGAGAAGAATTGCGAGGGTTCGGACCATCAATCTCACGAATCGGCAGACAGGCTAATAACAAACCCTCATTAGTGAAGGGAAGGATTTCTCCTTTCATTCCCCCAGGGAGACCCTAGAAGGCATAACCACTAAAGTATACGACTTTTCTTCTGGGATTGATATAACGGCATGAAGGTGGGGCCAAAGACCTACCAACCCAACCACCACTAGTGCTAAAGGAAAAAAATGTTCGTATGTTTTCTGGAATGACTGGCAGAGAGAAATAGAAATATGTTATAGATTTTCCCTTACTTAACAGGAGGAAGCAATGGCAGCAGCTCAAGGGGAAAAAGTCAAAATCGAATTATCCATGTACGGTGTCGCTGAAATTCTTAAATGGTGCATCAACGAAAATAAGGGTCGAATTCCTGGTGCAGACACCGCCGTGTTTAAAGAAATGCAAGCCGCCGTCGCGGAAAAACCTACCGCAGGGGATTATTTCGTCTATGACCAATTTTGGAAAAAGCGGAAGATCTTTGAGTTCACAAAAGAGGAAGTGGAAACGGTCGACCGATGTCTTTATGACATTCCCAATATGGAAGGCAAGCAAAACCCTGCAGTCCGTTACAAGTTTTGGGCTGCGCAAGCGGAATAAAAACTGTATCTCCTCGCACGCATCTCGTATTTCGTGGAGGAATCTTTGAACAGTAATTTTCTCATTTCTGTTTGGCTTCACCATTACGAAATACCGTTCACATTTGAAGGCTACCTATAGCCTTCTATCACCACCAGTACCACTCACCAGTGGCCAAGACATGAATCCCGAGCACCAAATTCGTAATGGCATGCGCGATGATGCATGGCCATAACCGGCCCGTCCAATACAATAGCCCATTGTAGCAGATTCCGGCCATCATCCCGGCCAGCCAAAGATTGTGCTCTAATCCAAATAACACCACCGTCGCTGCAAATGATCCCAGTGTGAACGTGCCTAATCTGACGGTTTCAAAATTGGCATTGACCACATAACGAATTAAAAACGACCGCCAAAAAAGTTCTTCCATCACAGGAACGATCACGGACGCACCAAATATTCGAATGCCGGCCAACACCAGGCCAAGCGTCGACCCTGCAACAAAGGGATTGTAATCAGACAATTCCCCTTGAATCGCCCAAGGCCAGTCCATCCGCACCCACAGCGCATACACCCCAAGTCCAACGATGATCGTAACCAGGGCCTCCTGCCAATTCACAAAAATCGAGCCCTTCAATTCATGAAACCGTGACCAGAAAAACATCAAGAGGCTGGCGACCACAAGAGTTTTGATGGGATATGACCATAAATCGAAAGTGCCCTGGTTTCCGTTGGCCTCACTGCCTCCTAGGAACGAGTTGATCGCAATGAATCCCATAAACGCGGCAAAGGGGAGAATTCGAGGCCACATGTCTGACTGAGTGTTTTCCAGACCATCAGCAACGGCACTTCCTCGAGAACGAATCATTTCTTCAACACTCATAGTGCACAACCCTTTCACAAGCACATCATTGATAAAAGGTAGGGGGTCAAGCAGTCATTCCTCCAAGGGCCCAAGATTTCAGGAATACCCACGGCAGAGGAGAGAAGCCCTCCCTCCGCTAAATCGGCGAAAAATGGGTACTCCTTAATGATAAGAGAAGGTCAAAAAGGGTAGGTGAAAAACAGGATACTACCAGCCTGTCAGAAACAGGGATGAATTTAGGTCATCACCCACTGCCCAAGAGAATATTGAAGGGAGAAAAATCATCGGTGAGGATCAACCCCGGGTCCCATTGAGGAGATGGCGAGTTATCTAAAAAGGTAAACACTTCATGGGGCATTTTCCCTTGGTTTAACAGCTCAATCGTCGTATTGGCAAAATCTTGGGAACGCATATCAAACGGTTCCGTAGAAGCAAAAAAGATCAAATTCGCCGAGCCTTTGTCCGTTCGTAACCATGAAGGACCCGGAATGCTAAAGGTCTCTACATGCGGAAATGACGTCTTCATCGTCGAGACCACGGCCTCCGCTCGCATTCGATCTAGTGCTGAATCCGAGGAAGCCAAATTCACCGCAATGACGCCCTTGGGCGAAAGTCGATAACGAAGCTCCTTAAAAAATTCCTCGGTGGTCAGGTGAAAGGGAATTTGGTGACGCGCAAAGACATCCACCCACACAATATCGTACTGCGCTTCGGTACGTCGCAAAAATACCCGCGCATCTTTGACAAAGACCCGATGCTTGTCCCCGGGCGTATATTCAAAAAACTCCTCAGCCGCCTTCACGACCGAGGGATCCATCTCGACCACATCCATGGACAAATCCGGCCAATATTTTTGCAGCCATTTGGCCAATGACCCTCCACCATGACCCAGAATCAGCCCCCGTTGTGGGTTAGGATGCAGTCCAAGAACTGCCATCATCATTTGACTGTAGGGTAAGGCTAATCGGACGGGATCTGGCTCCCACATAATGGCATGAAATGTGTTGTCCAAGACTAGAAAACGTAGCCCCTTTTCATCGCGAACCCGCACCTGCTGATAGGGGCTGTCTTCTTGATAAATTGCTGGTGGCTGCACCAACACGGGGTGAAACCCTACCCAAAGCGCGACCCCAAGGCACGCCAACACGGGAATGACAACCAATGGTCGCGTCCGCCCTGTCCACACCCACCAAAACAAGCCGAACACCATCAACACGACCCCCAACGCAGCAACCAATTTGACGCTTCCCATCCAGGTCAGCAGAAAGAAGGACGTCCCCCAAGTCCCCACGAGGCTTCCAATTGTCGAGACGGCAATCATTCCACCGGTATGGCGGCCTAAATGTCCCATGTCCGCAATAGCTAAGCGAAGCAAAGCAGGTAGAACACCACTTAGACAAAATGCCGGTATACCCAACAAGACACTGGCCGCTAAACAAGGACCCAACCGGGGATCGCCCGTCCAATGAGATACCGTAAACACTACGGGCTGCCCCACCCCTGCCAACATGAGCGTCCAAATCCCAGCTCCAAGGAGAAGGATGGTTAACACCACACCGGGGGAGCGTCGATCAGCCAACCAGCCGCCTGCGGCATAGCCCGTACTCATTGCCGCCAACACCACGCCAATTAAGGCACCCCACACAAATAGAGAAGTACCAAACACCGGCGCCAGGAGCCGGCTCCCTAAGATTTCCAACGCCATGACCACGCCACCGGTTGTAAATGCTGTCAGAAAAAACCACCAGCGTGACCAAGAAGAATATGATTTTTTTGTAGGAGGAGTCATCGTGGGGACATTAGACTGGGAAATAAGCAGATCGAGAATGATTCAAGGCGTTGAAATAATGATATAGCCACTCAAGAATTTATAACCCACGATGAAGATTGAGCCGCTGAGGCACAACCCAAGACAAGCACAAGCAAAAGATGCTATAGAAAGACTCTTTTGAGTGTCAACGCAAGCCCAATTTCCAAGGCCAGAGAGGAAAAAATGGCAAACAAAGACTTCATTCTCGACTTAGGTAAACTCATGATCGGCATTGCCTGGACGGACGGCCAGCTACACCCAGAGGAAATCAATGCCCTCAAAGAACTACTCTTCTTGCTTCCTGATATATCTGGTGAGGATTGGCGACAGCTCGAACTCTATATGACCCATGCGGTAACGGAGGTAGAGCGGGAAGAGTTATTGAAACGCGTGTTGAATAATATTCGGTCAGCCAGCGAACGGGATTTGGCGCTTTCCACCTTGGCGAAACTCATGACCGTGGAAGGAGGGACAGCCAATGCCGAGGTAATCGAATCAATTCGTCAAGATTTAGAAACCAAAAGTACCGGGCTCTTGGCCCACATTATGAGCCCATTGAAGAAAAGCCTTAAATCCCGAGCGAGTCATTACTCTGGAGCATCATCACGGGAAGATCGGATTGAAGACTTCATCAAGAACACCATTTTTTATCAGCTTTCCTCCGAACTAGAAGCTCGTGACCACAAACTGGATATCCCCGAAAACGAAGTCCGAAAAATTTGCTTGGCGGCCGGCCTGATGGCGCATGTCGCATGGGTCGATAACGAGGTCTGTCATCGGGAACGAGAAGCCATGAGCCTGGGGCTTCAGCAACTCTGGGATCTGCCAAAGGATGAAGCCGACCTAATCACAGACATGAGCCACACTCGCATCATGCATGGCTTAGATCTAGTGCGATTAACGACGGGGTTCTGCGAATACACCACTATCGACGAACGCAAAGCCTTCCTCCAATGCCTCTTCGCCATCGCCAATGCCGCCACGGAAACTTCCCATGAAGAAATCGAGGAAATCCGCCGCATCGCCAAAGCCCTCGAACTTCCCCATCAAGAATTCATCAATGCAAAATTGACCATTCCACGAGAAGAGCGCGGAGGGTTATAGACAATTTTGTCATGCAGGGTGCAACGAAGAATCTCTCCTGCTTAGATATTATTCTCGAATAGCCTGAGATCGTTTTTGAGTATAAGCTTCGCGCACAGCCCCATACATGTCTAGCGTGGCAACTTCCACCCCTTCGTACAGATCGAGGTTTTGGGAACGTTCGTTTACGATTTCGGTAGCACGTACCGAGGCTTGCGGAACAAAAGGTAAGATATAGCTTAAAGGATCAAGAAATACATCTCCTACCGTGCCGATTCCATCGCGAACGGTGGTGGGTGGAAGAAATGGGAGTACGAGATAGGGACCAGCCTGCACCCCATGTCTGGCCAGTGTTTGTCCAAGGTCCTCGGCTGGGACAGGAGCCAGATCAAGGTAATCTCCGGCCACATCAAAGAACCCAGCAACTCCGACCGTACTATTGACCAAAAATCTTCCCACTTCTATCCCTGCGTTTTCCCATTTCCATTGCAACAGGTCATTCACGGTACGTGGCACAAATCGAATGTTGTAGATCGCTCGCCCAATTGCCTGCTCCACAGGATCGGGAACCACCCAGGCATATCCAATGGCTACGGGCTTGAGCACATACCGATCGACATTCAGGTTAAAGGAAAACACGTGGGCGTTCACGGATTCCCAAGGGTCTTTGATGACCTCGGTATTGGCATCGTCGCTAAAGGGATCCAGATAGGTACCTTCCACCAACGTTTCTTCTAGCCGCTGCACCTCTGGTTGGTCCATTTCTTTGGTTTCGAAATTTGCGGGATCGGCAGATTCCATTTGTGTAGCTACTTGTTGGGAGTCTCGCTGGATATCCTGAGAATCAGATTCCAGAACAGTAAGCCTTTGTTGGTCTTTGAGCATCTGAATCCGTGATTCAACTGCCGCCAATTGTTGATCTAACTGTTGGGTGGGGTCGATAGAAGTCTGACCGGGTGATAAAGGTCCAGCAGAGATTGAGACGTTTTCTTCAGCTTCGACCAGTACGGTACTTCCAAACATTAGCGAAAAAACTAGAACACCGAAAAACAGAAACTGGCCTAGGATTTCCCTCCACGACCGTTTTTCGCCACACCTGAAACACAATATTCTAATCATAAAGACAACTCCTTACGGATGAACAATATTACCGATCGAGGACGCTACAACATGGGGTCGTGAATTCTTAGAAATTTTTTGGCAATTTCTCCCCGTTCCTCTTTCGGTTCACCCTGAAAGACCTTTATGAGTATATTCTTGAACCTTTGATCACCATTTTTTTGGTTTTGTGAGTTTAGGGCACGATGTGATGATGGACATTCAACTTATTTACACATCCTGCTAGAATCGGGGTGAATGTCTGACATACCCCAACCACCCCCTTCTTCAAATCCGCCACCCGATGCCCATCGCTCCATTGCGGGAGCCGCGGGTCTTATCGGGTTGGCCACCTTCAGTAGCCGAATCCTCGGTTTTATCCGTGACATGCTTTTGGCTCGTCTTCTGGGAGCATCCGCGTCGGCGGATGCCTTTTTTGTCGCCTACCGCGTGCCCAACCTTCTGAGAGAGTTGCTGGCGGAAGGCTCTATGTCCTCGGCCTTCATTCCCGTGTTTACTGAATACCACACCCTTCGAAGCAAAAAAGAGACTTGGGAATTGGCTAGCGCTGCCTTCACGACACTACTTTCGATCGTCACGCTGATTACACTTATTGGCGTGGTTGTCGCCCCTACGATTGTGTGGTTATTGGCGCCAGGCTTTCATGACGACCCCACGCAGTTGGAAATAACCACGGTTCTCACCCAAGTCATGTTTCCCTATCTGATTTTTATCAGCGTAGCCGCGTTGACCATGGGCATCCTAAATTCGCTTCGGGCCTTTGCCGCTCCAGCGCTCGCCCCGGTGTTTTTTAATATTTGTGTAATCATGGCTGCGTTGTTTCTTGCTCCATTACTGGAAGAACCGGTTATTGGGGTGGCCATCGGTGTAGTGATCGGCGGGCTCGCCCAGTTGGTCATTCAGCTTCCTGGGGTGCACAAACGTGGGCTGTTGTTTCAATGGCGCTTTGAACCTGGGCACCCAGGTGTCCGGCGAATGGGTCGACTCATCATCCCTTCGTTGCTGGGCATGTCCGTCACGCAAATCAATATTACGGTGAATACAATTTTGGCTTCCTATTTTGACGGGGGGCCGACCTACTTATTTTACGGCATGCGGCTCATTCAATTTCCATTGGGCATCTTTGGAGTAGCTTTGGCTACCGCGATTCTCCCTACTCTTTCAGCACAAGCCGCCAAGGGAGCCATGGACGAACTGCGAGAAACGGTCGACTTCGGATTACGGATGATTGGATTCATCATTCTTCCCGCCATGGCCGGTCTTATCTTGCTAAGGATTCCCCTCGTGCATCTATTCTTTGAACATGGGGCCTTTTCTTCTGCCGACACCGAAGGCACTGCCACGGCACTTCTTGGATATGCCGTCGGCCTGTGGGCCTTCGCAGGTATTCGAATCATCGTCGCCGCCTTCTATTCGATGCAGGATACGAAAACTCCAGCCATAGCCGCTGTGGCCGCCATGTTCATGAATATCCTTTTAGCCCTCAACCTCATGGGGCCTCTCCAACACGCAGGATTAGCCTTAGCCACGGCTCTTTCGGCAATGTTAAATATCACAATCTTGATCGCGGTCCTCACGCATCGGTTGCATGGCATTGATTGGTGGCATGTTGGAAAATCTTTGGGACGAGTCCTCATTGCGACTATCCCCGTAGCGTTGGTCTGCATGTGGATCTCCTCTTTAGGAATCTGGCAACGCGAAGACGAATGGATCACCAAAGGAATACTAGTGGCGTTAGGCATTGGAATCAGCATGGGAGGCTACATGGGCACACATGCCTTATATCGCTCGCCAGAGCTGGACGTGTTGTGGCAACTGGTGCAATTAAAAGTGCTTCGTCGAACTTCGTAATTCGTGAGGAGTAATCCGCAAGCCGTGGAAAAAATCCGATCTTTCTTTTTTTCCGTCGCCTCACGGTTTATTCTTCACACATAACGTCCCAAAGGATAAAAGCACGCTCATGAAGGCGGTGATCCAACGAGTCTTGTCGGCTTCGGTCGAAGTAGAACAGAAATCGATTGGACAAATCGGAGCAGGATTGCTCGTGCTCCTCGGTGCAGAAAAAGGCGATACTCCGGCAGATGTGGATTACATGGTAGAAAAAATCCCGCATCTTCGAATCTTCTCCGATGACCAAGGAAAAATGAATCGGTCGCTCATGGATTGTGGAGGGGAGCTTCTGGTAGTCTCTCAATTTACATTACTTGGAGATACCCATCGTGGCCGACGTCCTGGCTTTGATCAGGCTGCCTCTCCCGATCTGGCTAGGCACCTTTACGACTCTGCGATTGCCAATTTTCGCGAAAAAGGCATTCCCGTCCAGACTGGAATGTTTGGGGCAAACATGTTGGTTTCATTGAAAAATGACGGCCCAGTGACTTTTACTCTGGACAGCCGGAAAGGAATTTCGGGTAACATACATTAAGGACGACTTTTTCGTTTCCGATAATGGAACGTAGACACCGGCAGCCCGGACTGAACTTGGGGCTACCCAGTGAATGATTAGGTGGGAGGGTAAACCATGGAAGAGACGATTCCTCAACATCATCCACTCAGACAATTATTTGGCACGCTGACCGAACGCAACTTCACCGAAGCCTTAGGGTGGCCCGATTTCAACGTCACCGAATACCTTTCCAATCTACTCGTAGAATTCGTCCACGTCGACCGGTTGCACTGCATTCAAAATCAACAAGGGGAAACCGTTGAGACTGTGGTGGAACTTCTTTTTGAGTCGGAAGTTCAGGAGGACATGAATTCCTCTGAACGCGAGCGGGAAGTCCACCGACACATTGGGGACTTTACCCTCTTTATCGCTGGGTTATTTCCAGAATACCTTAGCTATTTGAAATCAGGGGGAATGATCTATCACAAAGACCATCTCGTTGATTATATGAAAACCGGAAAACGCTCTTATAGCATTGTAGCGGCTTCGCAGCAGGGCGAGTCCAATGAGCAACCAGCCCTGTTTCAAAAATTATCCTCAAACTTTGAACTCTGCGTCACTGGGCTTGGGTTCGTCCGAGAAGACCTGAATCGCATGGGTCATCCTCCCTATCAGGAATCCTCCAACCTGTTGCTGCACTGAACAGTCTTCCAAAGACTGCGTAAAGAAAAAGATATTGTTAATGCCTTACCCATCACGCGTTACGGTCCTACGGCATAATATCCAGCTCGCCTAATACTTCCTCCAAGTGGCCATCGACTTTGACTTTGTGGAAGATATCATCAATCTTTCCGTTCTCATCGATGATAAATGTGGTCCGCTCGATGCCCATATACTTTCTGCCATAGAGAGACTTTTCCTTCCATACCCCGTAATCACGAAGCATTTTTTTACTTTCATCGCTGATCAATGAAAAGTTTAAGTTAAATTTTTTCGCAAACTTTTTGTGCGACTCCACGGAATCTCCACTCACGCCAAGCACCTCAGCCCCACTCCCATGAATTTCCTCAATACCATCTCGAAATGCGCAAGACTCTTTGGTGCAACCGGGAGTATCATCTTTGGGATAAAAGTACAGCACGACTTTTTTCCCTTTGAAGTCCGACAGACTCACGATTTTTCCATCCTGATTGGGCAAGGAAAACGCCGGGGCTTTTTGTCCAACCTTTAACTGCACCGTGGATGCCGGGGGAACGGGCTTACTCGCTTTGGATGGCTTTGTTGTCTTTTTCGCTGGCATGCCCTTCTTTGTGGTTGTGGTCTTTTTGGAGGATGTCTTCTTTTTGGTCGTGGTTTTTTTCTTCCCCATATTTGCCATGACTGCCCTCTCCTTGTTTTTTCGATTTTGGAAGTGTTTGAGCCCTCGAAACGTTCCGTTTGCTCGATTGAGCAAACGGTATTTTCACCAGGAATCCTCTGAAATAGTATGATATACCGATGGTGGAATCCAAGCACCCTTTAGAGAAAAGATGAGACGGAAATGAATATTGTCGTTGATGAAAATATCCCATTGGGGAAGGACGCTTTTTCTACCTTGGGAAACGTTTCAGTATTACCTGGTCGCCAAATCTCCTCAAGTTACCTTCAGGAAGCGTCGGCGCTCATAGTGCGTTCCGTAACCTCCGTGAATAAAAAGCTACTTGCTGGGACGCCGGTAAAATTTGTTGGAACCGCCACCGCGGGAATTGACCACATCGATCAGGAGTACTTGAATAACCAACAAATTGGCTTCGCGGACGCAGCCGGAAGCAATGCCAATTCGGTGGCAGAATATGTACTGACGGCTCTTGCCATCATTGCGCAACGATTTCAGATCTCGCTAAAGGGCAAAACTCTTGGGATCGTTGGTGTTGGCCGAATTGGCCGGCTTGTGGCCAACCATGCCAAAGTACTGGGCATGGAGGTGATTCTTAACGATCCTCCGTTAGCTCGAAAATCACAAGACCAATGCTATCGACCGTTAGAAGAGGCATTGCAAGCGGATTTTGTGACTCTTCATGTTCCTCTTATTAATGAAGGGGTGGATAAAACGGTTCATTTAATAGGGGAGAAAAAACTTGCCGCTATGTCTTCCTCTTCAATTTTGTTTAACACTTGCCGAGGAGAAGTCATTGACAATCACGCATTGCTCCTTGCCCTGAAAAATCAGCAAATCCAAGGGGCGGTTCTTGATGTGTGGGAAGGCGAGCCCTCTATTCATTGGGACCTGGCCCATACTGCCACTATCGCCACTCCCCACATCGCAGGATATTCCTTTGATGGGAAAATTAAGGGCACCTCAATGATTTATTCAGCGGCCTGCGACTATTTTGGAATCGCACCTACCTGGAAATTTACAGAAGATGCCCCCCCCCTCTCTCATCCAGGGAATGCTATTAACGCCCATGGTCATAATTTGGAGCACCTTCTTGTTCAATTAGCCCCACGGCTCTACGATTTGCAGGGTGACGATACCCGCATGCGGTCCTTGTTAGTTTTACCCATGCCCCAACGCCCCACTAGGTTTGACCAACTTCGGAGACAGTACCCAAAACGCCGAGAGTTCTATGCCTTCCCGCTTCTTTTACAAGATGCAGATCCTGGCGTTCTTTCAGACCTGGACCAACTTGGGTTTTCAATTCATCAATTTGAAAAATAATGAATTTTTGATTGACGTATTGACAAAATGACAAATCATGATTTAAATTACCGTAATTCCTACCGGAATTGTGTTGATTTAAATGATTAAGGTGCCCTTAAAACTCACATATGGAATTTTTGTCGCTTTGGAGCTGGCTTTGCGTTATGGCACAGCCCCGGTCCAAGCTAGGGTCATTGCCAGTCGACAATCAATTCCCATTCGATTTATTGAGCAAATCTTACAAGCGCTAAAGCAGGGAGGAGTCGTCGAGAGTTTACGGGGCGCCCAAGGCGGGTATTCTCTGAAAAAGGCCCCATCCGAATTTTCACTGGCAGATATCGTAGAAGCCATGAATGGCTCCATGGATTCGGATGTACGGCAAATGACGACCAATGGACACACAAAACGACCTATACACCATGAGGCCTTATTATCTACAATATGGGACCGCGTTCGCCAAGCAGAACTCGAAGTATTGAATTCGGTCACTTTGGAAACCCTGACACAACAATACGCCAAGCTGGAACAAGAACAGGTTCCCATGTACCACATTTAAGTTATTTGTATTTTCGTCTTGAGAAATGGCAAAAATGACCATCGACATTTCCCTACTGATTCTTCCTGGAGGCGCACCATGAACACGGGCCGGCTATCAACCATTCCCGAGATCCAGACCATCCCTATTCCTCAAGATATTCAGGAGGAAATTGAGACGTTTGAAGATGAAGTCTCTCGTTTGCAATTAGGCGAAACCCCGATGGATCTCTTTAAACCGTTCCGTCTGCAATATGGCATCTATGGGCAACGCCAACCTGATGTACAAATGGTCCGTATTAAAATCCCGTTCGGGGGACTCAATGCCAACCAGCTTCGGCGAATTGCCGAATTGACGGACACGTATGGAACTGGGGTGGGCCATGTCACCACTCGACAAGATATTCAAATCCATTTTGTGCCATTAAAGGATGTTGGAACCGTCATGCGCAAACTCGCCGAAGTCGGCGTCACCACAAGAGAGGCCTGCGCGAATACAGTACGCAATGTTACCGCCTGCCATTTGGCTGGCGTATGCCAGGGAGAGGTGTTCGACGTCACACCCTATGCCAATACGATTGCGCAGCATTTGCTCCGCAACCCATTAACGCAATCTTTGCCGAGAAAATTTAAGATTGCTTTATCAGGGTGCAAGCAGGATTGTGCCATGACGCCAATCCACGACGTTGGACTCTTAGCCGTTAAAGCCGAGGATGGCACCATTGGGTTCAGGATGGTCGTAGGTGGTGGATTGGGCGCTGCTCCCCGCATTGCCCATTTACTGCGGGAATTCGTTCCTATGGAAGATCTCATTCCTTCTATCGAGGCCGTGATTAAAGTCTTTGATAACCTTGGCAACCGGAAAAACCGGAGCAAAGCTCGCATGAAATTCGTCATTGAGAAACTTGGCTTTGAAGAATTTCGGCACCGGTGGGAAGAGGCCTATGAAACGTTGTTTGGCAAATCGCCAACGCACCCACCCATTAAATTGCTCCAACACCCTGATCCCGCACCACTCATCATGCCGACGAAAAACGGATCGAATGGCCATGGCAGCAACGGGCAACACGCGGCAACCGAAACGCCCTATGCCATGTGGCGCCGCACAAATGTGGTAAAGCAACGGCAAGAAGGATTTGCTGCTGCGGTATTAAGACTACCTACCGGAGACATCACCGCCGAGCAAATGCTCGCCGTTGCGGAATTGGCGGAAAAATATTCCAATGGCAACGTCCGCACGACAATTGGACAAAACCTCATTGTTCGATGGATTGCCGAGGGACAATTGGAAGCGCTCCACCAAGAACTGGAAGGCCATGGGTTGGGCCAACCCGGCGCGAATAAAACAGAAGACATTGTCGCCTGCCCAGGAACCGACACTTGTGGGTTGGGCATCACCTCCTCCAAAGGTATGGCCCGCGCCCTGGCCGATGTGTTTCCTCCAGGCCAAGTACCGGAGGATTTAAAAGGTACCACCATTCATATCAGTGGTTGCCATAATTCGTGTGCCCAGCATCATACGGCCACGATCGGTTTACATGGCGTCGGAAAACGCATCGGCGAACATATTGCCCCGGTGTACGAACTCCATCTTGGCGGGCAAATCAATGGCACCGCTCAGATTGGACAAATGACCGTCAAACTCCCGGCAAAGAATGTCCCGGCTGCAGTATCCCACGTGGTTGAGCTGTATCGACGAGAACGGCAAGAAGGGGAAAATCTGTTCGCCTTTATCAATCGAACCGGCAAAGCCAAATTGAAAGAAGAATTAATTCCTCATTCAATTTTACCCTCCTACGAAGAAGACACTTCGTACTATATGGACTGGGAAGCCGATCAGGAATTCTCCGTCGAAGACCTTGGACCTGGGGAATGTGCCGGCGGAGCGGTTGAGATGATCGACAACCGCATCTTGGAAGCCGAACAGGAACTCTACCAAGCTCGAATTTTAGCCGAAAAACATCAGTTTGCCATGGCAATCAATAAAGCCTATCGGGCGGTAGTCGCAGGCGCGAAAGCCCTATTAGTGACCGAAGGTATTGATCCGAATACGGACGCCGATACCTTGGCAGAATTTGATCGATTTGCTGCAGGAAAAAATGGACTCATTCCGGAAGCGTATCGCAATCTTTCCAGCAAAACCGAAAATCTTGGAACCAAGGAGAGCACCTCCGCGTTTACTCAAGATAAAATGACTTTTGCGAAAGGATTCGTGGATGTCTGCCGAAAATTGACCGACCAGATAGGCCAAGACCTGAAACTCGGACTGGGAGAAGCTTCGGAAGAAGAGCCAAAGGCTCCAGAATCAGAACCCACTGTCGCCAACGAGCCAGCCGTCGAGGCGACCATCCTTGACCTTCGTGGCGTCATGTGTCCACTCAATTATGTGAAGACCAAATTGAAACTCGAAATGATGGATGATGGCGAACGCCTCGAAGTGTGGCTTGATGCCGGAGATCCCATCAAGAATGTGCCCATGAGTTTGCGAAATGATGGGCACAAAGTACTCGCGGAAGATCCGCTAGAAGCCGATCAGCAACATTTCAAAGTGTTGGTGGAAAAGGTAGAAGCCTAAATCGAAGAGTACGGGTAGTGAGAAAACCAAAAATGAGTCAAATGATACCTACGCAACCCTCACGCGAAGAATTGCGTGAAATCGGCCAGCGGCTGGAAGGCCAAACACCACAGGATGCGCTCGCCTTTGCATTGGATCAATTTTTTCCCAGCATTGTGTTGGCCTGTAGTTTTGGTCCGGAAGATGTGGTCTTGTGGGACATGATGTATCGTATCAATCCCAAAGCCTCATTTTTTTACCTCAACACGGATTTTCTCTTTAAAGAAACTCTCGATGTTCGAGACCGCATGGTTGCCAAATACCACCTGGCTCCGGAACAGGTCATCGAGATGAAACCCGACCTGACACCCGAACAACAAGCAGAGAAATTTGGGGATCTTTTATGGATTCGGCAACCGGATCAGTGCTGCCAACTGAGGAAAGTTGATCCCCTTACTAGGGTATTGAAAAATTATTCTGCGTGGGTAACTGGCATTCGCCGCGACCAAGCTCCAACCCGTGCCAACGCCAAACTCGTTGAATGGGATGCCAAATTTGACCTCGTCAAATTCAATCCACTCGCGGCATGGACCCATCATGAGGTCTGGGCCTATATCAGAGCCAATGAGGTGCCCTACAACACGCTCCACGACCAACAATACCCCAGCATTGGATGCACGCATTGCACCGGACCAGTCAAACCAGGCGAGGATCCACGGTCCGGGCGCTGGCAAAGCTCCGAGAAAACCGAATGCGGGCTCCACAAATAACAAGTAACGAGACACAGACCACGAAACTATTTAGGAACTGACACCATACGATGCAACACCTCATTACAAAAATAGGGAAGGGCCAACGAGGCGTCAGAGACCTGACCTGGGATGAAGGGAAAGAAGCCATTCAACTCATGATGGAAGGGCAAGCCACGGGACATCAGGTGGGAGCGTTTCTCATGGCCATGCGAATCAAGTTGGAAGCTGTCACCGAGTTAGCCGCCTTTACGGCCGCGACTCGCTCTTACATCGCGCCTCTGAGTATGCCAGGCGAAATGAATGTGGTGGATGTTCCTGCCTATGGAGAAAAGCATAACACGATTCACATTTGCCTTGCGGCTGCTGTAATCGCAGCAGCCTCGGGAGCAAAAGTCTGCTTGCATAGCATCGAACATCCAAGCGCAGCCTCAGATCTGTCACGCATCCTCGAGGAATTGAACATACCCAACAATTTACAAGGGCACGATTTGATTTCCACGCTCAAGGATCTGGGATTCGCCTATCTCGACTTGGCACTCTACCATCCGCCACTCGTACACTTTCTGGAGTTGCGCGAAGAACTCGGGGCCCAGAATCTTTTCCATCAAGTCGCACGGCTGTTAAACCCCACGCGCGCGCAGTCACAAGTCATTGGGGTGGCCCACCCGCCGTATTTAGAAAAAATTCCCGAAGTCGTCACCATGCTTGGCGGGCACCGCCTGTTGGTATTCCAAGGGGTGGAAGGGTTTCCTGAACTTTCCATTTCAACCCCCGCATTGATGCGAGAGCTTCGAGACGATCGAATCGTGCCCGTGCATTTGAAACCGCAAGATGTGCGACTGCCCTTAGGATCGTTTCAGCACATGGCGACTCCACAACCATCATCCACAGCTTTGCTCCCTCGCCAGGAAGCTCAGATCATTACCAAAATTATCAATCAAGAAATTACGAGCCCTCTCAGGGATTGGGCCCTTTATAATGCTGCCTTGGTCATCTATGCCGCAGGACTGGCGCCATCTATTGCTGCTGGAGTTTCTCTGGCCCAACACACGTTAGAATCGGGCGCCGCAGTCAAAAAGTTAAAAGCACTGTCCAGCGTTGCCACGTCCCCCGGCGCCACTGCTCGTATCAAAAAGGTCGTTCACGCATGAAACATATTCGCCAACTTGAAGACCAAAGTGTCTATATTCTTCGGGAAGCCTATAAGCATTTTGATAACTTGGGCATGTTGTGGTCCATGGGCAAAGACTCCACAGTCTTGCTATGGCTCGCGCGCAAAGCGTTTTTTGGCCACGTACCATTTCCGCTCCTCCACGTCGATACCAGCTACAAAATCCCAGCCATGATCGAATACCGCGACCGAATCGCACGGGAGTGGAGACTCAACCTGGTGGTAGGACAAAACAAACAGGCCTTGGCTGAGGGAATGAACCACGAGCGTGGCCGAGTAGAATGCTGTACCGCCCTTAAAACCAATGGGCTCAAATTGCTATTGGAAGACAAAGGCTATACCGGGATTATTCTGGGCGTTCGTGCCGATGAGGAAAGCACCAGAGCCAAGGAACGATATTTTTCCCCACGCGACAAAAACAACGAATGGGATTTTCGCGATCAACCGCCTGAGTTATGGGATCAGTTCAAAACCTCGTTTCCCCCAGGCACGCACATTCGCATTCACCCATTGTTGGACTGGACCGAAATTAATATTTGGGAATACATTAAACTCGAAAACATTCCCTTTATGGATTTATATCTCAATAAAGGCGACGGCCTGCGCTATCGGAGCTTAGGCTGCGCTCCCTGTACCAAACCAATTCAATCAAACGCATCGACGGTGGATGAAATCATTGAAGAACTTCGCGGCACCCATGTCGCCGAACGGGCTGGTCGCGCCCAAGACGAAGGTCGAGGAATGGAGTTACTGCGCAAAGATGGCTACATGTAATCCCGAAACACAAAGCGCCCCCGACATTCGGGACCGCATGAATATCGTCATCGTTGGCCACGTGGATCACGGCAAATCCACCTTGCTGGGTCGGTTATATGCGGACACCGGCACCCTGCCTGAAGGCAAGGTGGAAAAAATTCAAGCCATTTGCAAACAACAAGGCAAGGAATTCGAATACGCATTTTTGTTTGACGCCTTTCTTGAGGAACAACAACAAGGCATTACCATTGATACGGCACGAACGTTTTTTCAATGGGCTGGACGCCAGTACATCATCATTGACGCACCAGGCCATAAGGAATTTTTGAAAAATATGGTGTCCGGGGCCGCCCGCGCCGAAGCCGCCCTACTCCTGATTGACGCCCTCGAAGGCGTAAGGGATCAATCCAAACGGCATGGGCTCTTGCTGTCGATGCTGGGAGTAAAACAAGTCACGGTCGTCGTGAATAAAATGGATTTGGTAGGGTATCGGCAGGATACTTTCGATTCCATTGAAAAGGAGTATCGAGATTTTCTTGGTCAGCTCAATGTAACTCCTCAGTTTGTCATTCCAGCCAGCGCAAAACTCGGCGATAACATCGCGACACCTAGTGCCCACATGTCCTGGTTCACCGGGCCCACGGTATTAGATTCCCTTGCAGAGTTCTCCTCGGAAACCGCAAAAACCGAAAAACCGTTACGCTTTCCACTCCAAGACGTCTACAAATTCGACGCCCGCCGAATCTTGGCAGGACGCATCACTTCAGGGCGGCTAAAAGTAGGAGATCGATTAATTTGTTCCCCTTCCAATAAGACCGCCGTAGTGCAATCCATCGAAGCCTTTAATATTGAACCACCGCCGGCCCAAGCCGTCGCTGGCCAATCCATCGGCATTACCCTGGACGAACAAATTTTCGTAGAACGCGGAGAAGTTGTCAGCCACGAAACTTCTCTACCTCTCGTGTCTACCACTTTCAGAGCCAACCTCTTTTGGCTGGGCCGCCGTCCATTGGAAATGAATAAGCAATATCTGGTTCGCCTGGGCACGCAAGAGGTGGAATGCCAAGTATCCTCCATTCATCGAATCGTCGATGCGAACGACCTCTCACTCGCTGACCAGGAACAGAAAACTTCCGTCCAACGAAACGAAGTCGCTGATATATCAATCCGAGCCAAATCTCCCTTGGCATTTGATCTTTACACCCAATTTGAAACGACAGGTCGTTTTGTACTCATTGATAACTACGATGTCGCTGGAGGCGGCATTATCACCGAAATGGTACAAGATCGAGAAGGCACCCTTCGCGTTGAGGCCCAAAAACGGGATTTTGCCTGGGTACAAGGGGATGTGACATTAGCCGACCGCGCCAAGCATTACGGCCATCGTGCGGCCTTGGTGCTTCTTGTTGGTCCAAACGCCACAGGGAAAACCTTTTTGTCTAAAAAATTGGAGTCCCTACTCGTGGCCGAGGGACGGCATGCCTATATGCTTGACCCAGAAAATCTACGCCGAGGACTCGACGCCGACCTCCATAAAGAAGAAGCCTTGGAATTTGTTCGCCGGTATGGCGAAGTCGCTCGTTTATTGGTTGATACGGGGTTGGTGGTCATTTCCACAACGAACTCGTTTCATCTTCCGGCAGATCAGGCCATTGAAGCCATTCGTACTCTCGTGCACCCCACACCAATCCTCACGGCTTACATGAGTAAAGACGCCCAAGAACCTTTAATCGAGGCCGATCTATCCTTTACCGGCCCTGAAGACTTTACGACTTCTGCCCATGAAATTCTTGAGGCGCTCAAACGAAAAGGGATTCTTGCCGAAGCCCTGGGAAACCAACCAGCCTTTCAATTCTCCATTTAGTAAGGAATGGGGCGTTCCAATCTCCTTGTTTTAAAACTTCATATTATTGGGCCTGACAGAAGTTCGTCATTTTTTGCCTTTTTGCGTGATAGGCATCATTGAAAGCCGAAAGTCTCCCATTGTACACTTGGTGATATGTACGCTCCAGATTTGTGAGGTCCCAGACTGTGGATAAGGTTTTGGATTATGTCTTTGTCACGAATGTGATTCCTCAGAACATTTGCAAGCAAGTGCTTAAAGAGATAACGGCAAAAGAATGGGTTCCCCATTCATGGCATAGCTATACATCCAATAATTATGCATCTGAAATTGAAAAAGAATTAGAGGTGCAAAACCCCACACAAATACTGCATGATACTTTGGCTCCTTTTATTTTCCAGTCCCTTCAACAGTACATGCTCAAATTCGTTCCACAGGAAAGTGAAAAAATTAAAGGTTTCATTCGAACCTTTACACCCATCCGATTCAATCGATATCGGGTCGGGACAATGATGAGAGAGCATTATGACCACATTCACTCGATTTTTGATGGAAACCGTAAAGGGATCCCGATCTTATCGATCGTCGGATTTCTGAATGACGATTTTGAAGGCGGAGAGTTCTTATTCTCTCGAAAGGATGAAATTCCTGTGAAGGCCGGTGATATTTTGCTCTTCCCCTCTAATTTTATGTATCCGCATGAGGTAAAGGAGGTGACGCAAGGGGAGCGATACTCCTTCGTATCCTGGGCTTTTTAAATAAATTGAGGGGCCCAACCTATAGATTTAGGGATGGTCACAACCTCCGCTAAGTAGCCGCGGTGAGTTTCAATCCCGCAATCCCAGCCACAATCAGGGCGATACACGACAGTCGAATCAACCCTCCGGGTTCTCCAAAATAAAAGATGCCGAAGAGTGCCGTTCCTGCGGCTCCAATTCCCGTCCAAACCGCATACGCCGTTCCCATTGGAATCGTTCGCAAGGCGAATGAAATACACACCATGCTGATGCCCATAGCCACCACTGTGCCGATGCTTGGCCACAAGCGGGTAAATCCATCCGTATATTTGAGACTCACGGCCCAAATAATTTCAAACACACCTGCCACGAGCAAATACATCCATGCCATCCGTCCACTCCTCATCAAAATTCTAAGTAATGATTCTTTTATGCAATACCTGCTTGGGGTTAAGCCTGCTAACTGGCCAAACTGAAACCAGTGAGCTATAGTAATTAAGTAGTGAATGATTTGCCAATGAATTCATCAAGGGGGTGACTGGCTTCGACGGGGAACAGGAGGTCAACGGTGCGTGTCGAGCTCTCGGAGTCTCGTTAAACCTTCGGGAAAACAATAATTGCCAACGAACCATTGGCTCTCGCAGCTTAATTGACTGCGACGTCTCTCCATTCTTTGTCTGTGGGCATGGAAGAGGCGACACCTTAGCAGGCTGGTCCAATGCTGGTGCTCCAGCGGCTGCGGACGAGAAAACTCTGGGCTAGCGAACGTTCTAAGCCGGTCGGTGGGCGTGGACGGTCGCGAAATTTAAATCATCGACTACGCACGTAGGACCATTGCGCTGAATGTCTTCGGACGCGGGTTCAAATCCCGCCACCTCCACCAATTCATTGTCCTAAGACGTCCAATAACGGACAATGAACAGTAAAAAAGCCGCTCCTGTAGCGGCTTTTTTATTTTCTGGCATCCAATGAAGTTTGAACAAGTTTATTGACATCTGGGGGCAACTGGGGGCAACATTGGGGGCAACAGCGCCTACCATGAAAGGAGTTGCCCCCAATGCCACTAACAGACACCGCAATTCGCAACACCAAGCCAGCCCCAAAACCCAAGAAATTATTTGATAGTGGTGGGTTGTATCTGGAAGTTGCCCCCAGCGGGGGCAAGTGGTGGCGGCTGAAATACCGATTTGGCGGCAAGGAAAAACGCCTTTCCCTTGGTGTGTATCCTGATGTGTCACTGAAGGAGGCACGCGAGCGTCGCGACGAGGCGCGAAAACTGCTGGCCAATGAAATCGACCCCAGTGAAAATCGCAAGGCGAAAAAGGCCACAACAGCGGAACGGGGAATAAATAGCTTCGAGGTCGTGGCGCGGGAATGGTTCGCCAAATACTCAGCCCACTGGTCTACCAATCATGCCAACCGGATCATCAGCCGTTTAGAGCGGGACATTTTCCCATGGATTGGGGGGAAACCCATTGCCGACCTCACACCGCCACAACTACTTGAAACCATCCGCCGGATCGAAGAACGCGGAGCCTTGGAATCCGCACATCGTGCCATGAGCAACTGCGGGCAAGTTTACCGTTATGCTGTCGCCACCGGAAGAGCGGGGCGGGATATATCGAGCGATCTACGCGGTGCCCTTCCACCAGTGAATGGTAAACATTTTGCGTCCGTAACAGAACCCGAAAAAGTTCCGGAGCTACTCAGAACTTTAGATGGATACGAAGGTACGCTTACCGTGCGCTGTGCTTTACGCCTTGCCCCATTGGTCTTCGTGCGCCCAGGTGAGTTGCGACATGCTCAATGGGCAGACATCGACTTGGATAAAGCGGAATGGTCCTACACGGTTACAAAGACCAAGACGCGACACATTGTCCCCCTATCGAAACAGGCAGTAGCTATATTATGGGAACTACACCCGCTAACTGGACATGGGCGTTATGTTTTCCCCGGTGCGCGAAGCTTCGCACGACCAATGAGCGATAACGCTGTTCTTTCCGCTATGCGAAGTTTGGGGATCAGCAAGGAAGAAATGAGCGGCCACGGATTTCGGGCAATGGCACGGACAATTCTGGATGAAGTGTTGGGGATACGACCCGATTATATTGAACATCAGTTGGCTCATGCGGTCCGTGACCCAAACGGACGGGCCTACAACCGTACAGCCCATCTCCCTGAGAGAAGGAAAATGATGCAAGGTTGGGCAGACTACCTCGATAAAATTAAAGCTGGGGCAGAAGTCATACAAATCAACCGAAGTGCCTGATCTGAGCCCAAGCATTCATGACACACCCAAATGAGAAAGTGGATTATTTGTCTTTTCTTATCCTTGGCTGAGCCGCTTCAGCCAATTTAATAACCAACCACTTTCCCAAACATCCCGCGCCAATTTTTTCATGTCAGTATCCGTGTATGGGCGTCTGGTACCGTGTTCGGCACTATTACGATGCTTCCGTAAAAATTTAAGATGTTCAAGGTCATCAAAGGAAAGGATTTTATCCTGACCTCCAATGCTATTCAGGGCATTCCGAATAAGAGAATCGACATCAGGTGCCCTGCTCCCTATTTCTAACATTCTAAATTTGATGAGTAAGGATGCTGGAGAGGTCCCATTTTCATAGTTCAAAATATCATTTTTTAGAAGACCAATGGGCTCAAACAGCCTCATTAACAATTCGCTGTTTATGGCTTTAAAAATGGTCCAAGGGATTACAAAAGGGTGTTTATTTGCAAGGGTGGATTTTATGAAGGCTGATGCAAGTATAATTTGTTTCTTTGTTTCATCATGTAATTCGTTCCAGGTTGCTCCATAGGTTTCCCGCAATTCAAATTCTGCCCCTTTTAAATCGATTTGTTCTCTTCTTTCTTTAAGTAGTTGCTTAAACTTTTTGTCTAATTCCCTAATCTCTCTTTCTCTGGCGGCAATCGTGTCCCATTGGAGAAGGAAAAGTGTATCAATTGTCGTATGTTTTTCCTTTTCTTTTTTTACCAATTTTTCATACACATCTCGGACTTGAAGGTAGTCCTCCAACACCATACGGCAGGCCCGGTATTCCATTTCCAACAGCTGTGCGTAGAATTTAGCCCGTTCAAAATCTTTTAGACCATAAAAATATAAATGGAGAATTGTAAGGCCGTTGCCCGAAAGCACATCTTCATAGTCTGCTTCCCCTTCATATCCACGCACTGCCAGGACCAAAGCTTCAAAAACGGCGAGGGCACGGCGGATCATATTTTCTTCGCCGTCAAGAGCAGGGTCATTCCGATGGAGAAAATACCACCAAGCAATACTCTCCAATATAGGATAATCGTCAAGAATAATGTGGGACTCTTCGGCTTCCTCTATAAAAAAATCTTCCCAGGCAGATCGTATTTGCTCATTGGAAATTGGTCTGGAAGTAAAATGAAGTGCCTTGATAAGCCAGGGGCTGTCTTCCAAAAAATCTGAAGTTCCGACTAATCCAAATCGGTTAATTATTCCCTCGATAACGTCTTCTTGACTAACGCCGGCAGGGTCTACTTCCAGCCGTCGCCTAAGATGGTCCAATGATTTCCGAATTTTGGATATCTCCTCCTCGTTTTCTCCTTCAATGATTTTTAATATATCATCCAAACTCACGGAACTTCCTCAGCTAGATTGGGATAGGTAAACACGAACAATACATTGGATATTCTGTGAATTGATCTTTTCTTGCCATTTAGAGGCACTCCCGAAAAGTTACACTAATCTTCGGTCAGGCCCCTAGTTTGTCAGTACACCCAATGCTCATGCCGAACTGGCAGGCGATTGAGCTCATCCCGATAGAATTGCCATTTCGGCATGAATTGGTCCATCAGTGCGACAAAGCGGGCATTGTGAGTGGGCTCTAGCAGGTGAACCAGTTCATGAACAACAATATATTCGAGGCATTCCGCTGGCTTTTTGGCTAATTCCGTATTACACCGAATGGTCCTTGCTTTATGGTTGCAGCTTCCCCACTTCGTCTTCATTCTTTGTGCAAAGACCCGCTCCACCTTCACACCGATAAGCGGTTCCCATTTTTCGATCAATGGCTGCACTGCTTGCTTAAGCTGGGCACGATACCAATCCTCTACCAAAGCCTGCCTCTTGTGCTCATCAGTACCCGGACGAACGTGCAAAAGCATCTGTTGGTGTTTCAATTCAACGGAGGATAATTGGGCATCCTCAAAGACTGTGAGGAGATAGCGCTTTCCCCAAACATAATGGCTTTCGCGGTTGAGATACTCACGTGGAGTTTCACGGGCCTGTTCGCACAGCTTTTGTTGCTGGTTTTTGATCCAGTCGAGTTTGGTGATGGCAAACACACGGATGTTATCGATATCCATTCGGAGCGGCGCAGAAATCCGCACTTTTCCCGTTGGAGGGTGGACACTCAAATGAATGTTCTTGATGTCCTTCTTCACCACATCCACGTCAATGTCACCAAGCTTGATCTGCGTGACCATCAATATTCCTTTTGCTGCTTGATGATGAGGAAAATACGTTCGACCTCAGCCTCGTTCTGCAAGATTCCATACAAGGCAGCCTTGATGACGCGTTCTCGGGCCTGTACCCCGCGCCAGCCGTCGGGACGAGTGCGCTTGACGGTTTCATCAATCTTGACCGCGAGTTTCAGCACATCATCATTTGTCGCGTTCCCATAGGAAGCCATAGACTCAGCGCCCACACTTGCGCCCCCGTCAATGGTCTCCGGCTTGAGATTGTTATAGAGAGCCCGGCGTCCCGGCGTATTTAACTCGTCGGGCATATCCTCTGCCTGCCCGGCCTCTACTCTGTTCGCCAGTTCGGCAATACGTCTCAAGTATTCTTCATAGGCGATGGCTTTCGATCTGCGCGCTGCAATAATCTCGTTCAGCAATGCGGACATCTTGTCATAATACGCCGGATCGTTCAGATGCTCCTTGATGATTTTTCGGCGGACGTTGTTCTCAATGGTCTCGGCAACGGCATTCTTGTTGCCTTTCAACCCACCCAACTGCGTGGCGATGGCATTGGCAATGCCAGTCTTCACGATTAGCTCCAGCAAACCCATGTTGTCGAAGGGAGAAATCTTTCTTGGCTCGTCCGCCTCGATGTAGGTGTCGATGAGGTGTCGCATGTCGGCCTCGTAGGCTTTGAGGTCGAGGGTCTCCCCACTGGCTTTGCGGATGATGTCACGAAGGTCCAGGTAGCGCTTGAGCTGCTCTTTAATCCGCGTAATGTCGGCTCCGCTATATCCGGCGGCATCCAATTCATCGGCAATGTTCGCGTAGGCGCGCACAAGCGCCACAGTCGCCTTGTAAAGCGCGGCGCGTTGCGGCTCCCGTTGCTTTAAATCGGTAGCGATTTCCGTGTTGCCGCAAAAATAACGGATGTGCTCGAACTCGCCCTTGGGTGGCTCCACTGGTTCGCACAGGAGGGGAAGAGCCTCCAGCGCATTGTCGAGCCGTTCCTTCCCCTTCTTGAGGCGGTCCTGCAACAGCACCTCAGGATCAACACCTCCCGCGCTGTGATCCAGCTCAGAAGTATAGACGGCGATGGCATTCTCGACCTTCTTAAACAGGTCCTTATAATCCACGATGTAACCGAAATCCTTGTCCTCACCGTCGAGCCGGTTTACACGACAGATGGCCTGAAACAAGCCGTGGTCTTGCATGGACTTGTCGATATAGAGATAGGTGCAAGGAGGAGCGTCGAAACCAGTGAGCAGCTTATCCACCACGACGAGCAATTTCATATTCGACGGTTCCTTGGTGAACAGATTCTTCGCCCATTCCTCGTAAGTCTCCGTCTTAGTCATTCCTGGTTTGGCTTCAACATCTTTCAGCAGCGCGGTGTAGGTGTTGAAAATGAACTGCTTGTCGGTCTCGGTGTTCGCGCCGGTCTCCTCAAGCGTCACGTCCCTCGTCTGGGGGTTGTAGGAGGTCACCACTGCGCACTTGCCCTTGAAGGGCGTCTTCTGGAACAGGCTGAAATACTTGCACGCCTCGTAAATGCTCGACGCTACCAGAATGGCATTACCGCGTTCGCTGGAAAGGCGAGGCTTCACGCTAAAGTCAAACACGATGTCGCTTATCACCCGATCCATCCGTGACTTGGAGCTGAGCAAATTCTGCATCGTCCCCCATTGTGTTTTTAGCTCAGCCTTCTGCCAGTCGTTGAGTCCCTTGGTCTTGGCCTCAAACCAGGCGTCGATCTTATCCACTGAGCCAACGCGTTGGTCGATGTCCCGCGCCTCATAGACGAGATCCAGCACAACCCCGTCTTCGACACCTTCGCTAAACTTATAGGTATGGATGTAGCCGCCAAAGACTTCAAGACTCGTCTGTTTGTCCTCCTTCAGCAAAGGGGTGCCGGTGAAACCAATGAAGATGGCATTGGGCATGAGGGCTTTCATGGTTTTATGCAATCTGCCGCTCTGCGTACGATGGCACTCGTCTACAAAAACAAACACCTCACCAACGGTATGTGATGGCTGAGATTTTAGGTCTTCGATGAAATGCTTGAACTCCTCATCCGTTTTCTTGCCCTTCTTGCCAAACTTATGCACCAGGGAGCAGAGCAATCGCGGCGTAGCCTGACCGAGCTGATGCATCAGGTCACGACCGCTGCAAGTACGCTTGATCGCCTCGCCCGATTGTTCAAATACCCGTTCGATCTGTTTATCCAACTCGTCGCGGTCGGTGAGGATAGCCACGCGAGCATTGGGATTATTTTCAAGGATCCATTTGGCCAGCAACACCATCACAATACTTTTGCCGCTGCCCTGCGTATGCCAGATGATGCCGCCCTTTCTTTGGTGCGCATGCTGCTGCGCGGCCTTGACCCCGAAATACTGGTGCGCGCGCGGGAGCTTCTTGACACCGCCGTCAAAGAGCACAAAGTCGTGCATCAGCTCGATCAGTCGTTCTTTGGCGCACATCTTGAGCAGATACTTGTCTAGCTTGAAACGGTTGTTGTCCTCTTCGTCTTCCTTCCACGCGAGGAAATACTTTTCCGGGGTTCCGATGGTGCCGTATTGCAGGCCCTCGGAATCGTTGCCCGCGAAGATGAACTGTATGGTGCTGAAAAACCATTCATTGAACTCAGGGCGTTGGTTGGACAAGCTCTGGCGAATGCCGTCACCAATCGACACGCGACTGTTTTTCAACTCCAATAGGCCGACAGCTATTCCGTTGATATACAGTACAATGTCAGGCCGCCGCTCATGGTTGCCTTTGAGCGTCACTTCCTCGGCGATGGCAAAGTCGTTTTTCTTCGGCTCTTTCCAGTTGATGAGCTGAACGGTCTCCGTAACCTTGCCCGCCTCAATCTTCACTGGCACGCCGTAGCGCATCAGATTGTAAACGGCTTGATTGTTCCCGTAGAGTCTCCGGTTGTGGTTATCCGCTTCGGTGCGTAAATCATAGATGGCCTTGCTGATCTGTGCAGGGGTATAGCCGCTTTTGGTCAGGTAGTCGGTGAGCAAACCTTCTTCGATGTTGCTATTCCCATCGCGGTCGGTCCAATCGTCGAGGTAGCGATAGTGAAGTTCATCACGAAACAAGGCAATGACCCTGTTCTGCGTGGTGCGCTCGGGTTGGCCGATGTCGCTCATGTCCTCACCTGTTGATTTCGTCCTCAAGCCTTTTCAGGATTGTCATGATGTGACCAATCTCGGGCACCTCGCCAAAAATCATGTTCGCCACGGACCGATAATCAGCTTGCACCGCATGCGCCAGTTGAACTTGCGCGCCAGCGCCTTTGCCACCTGGTCTATATCCGGGCTTAGTTTTTGCTTCAGTACCTCACTATATAGTGGGGATAGCCATACACCCCCCGAGTGACCCGGCGAATTTTTCCAGCCCGTGCTAGGCTGGAAAGCGCTTGATGGATGTTGACAGTGCCAAAATCAGCCACAAAATCAACTTTGGTGAACGCCCACCCCCTCCCGCGCCCATATATTCTTGAAAGTATTTTATTTTCAATAGGTTGCATGATTTTTACAAAACAATTTTTTCAGGAAAATAGGTGCGTTTTACTGAAAATAACATGGCGTACGATTTGAGGCCATGCAGAATCATATGGACAAAGCTGTCGCTTATACAATAAACATCAATGGAGAATGGAAAATTCCTAGCCTGCCTTAAGTCCATGATTGTGGCGCGTTCCGGTTGGCCAAGGGTGGTCATTGGGTAACTCTCGGCGAAATTACCACGCTCTCCTCTGCTTCAACTTCGTCATCACCTCTTTCCCACTCCGCCAATTCTCCTGAGGGCTGATCCTTGGTCATGGCCAATATTTGTTTAAGCTCCTTTCGCAATACTTCTTTTCGTTTCTTGAAAAAATCCATGAAATTCTTGAACTCTAAATCGACGTTGTCAGGAAAATAATTTTCTCTAGCAGATGATATCCGCTTAGATTCACTCATTTGGTCAACCCACATCTTCAATGGAATCGCTTTCTTCCTTTCGTTTTGTCTACCTTCCAACAATTGGAGGTTTGGAACGCAATCTCGCCTTTCATACCAGTCGTTCCATTGATTATCTGGTATCCTCATCTCTTGGAAATTCTTCTCATTGAAACCAGCAGCGGGATGAATATGGTCTTGATGGAAGGCTACTTCGTTGAAGCGCAAATGAGGATAGAGGAGCGAAAGCAAAAAAAACGAGGTTGGGCCTTTCTTATTTTGTAGAAATCTTTCGAGATCTGACTCCGTCACCGCTAGCGTTTTTTGTTGCGGGAGTTCAATTTTCAGAACATCCTCGAACGAAAAACCATCATAACGGCCTCGGTACTCCTTCTCCCTTGCTTCCAGCTTAATTTCCTGACGGAATGCATTCCGCAAAACAGAGATTAGCTGATCCTGAGCGCTGCCATAGATTCCATTGAGCAGTGCATGAATCAAATACTTCCGAATGGCCTCCTTCGACTCTTTACTCTGATTTCCACCCTTGTAAAGATAGTAGGCGATAACAATAGTGGCATTTTGTGAGGTAAGCGTACTATTGCTGAAACCAAATTCGACGAGCATATCCGCGGTTTTCGTAATCGCCTCGGCGATTTTTGGCCATTCATCCCGGATTTTCTGTACGTTTTCGTATCTGAACGAGTTGACTTTATAGACCACCGGCCCGTCGCTCAGTACCAAGCAACAGCGCATCAGATACTCATTGCCGAAGCTAAATCCGTCCCCTTTTTGGTTAATAGTTTTAAGCAGGTTTTCGATTTGCTCGCGTCCATCGTCCCATGTCGCAACGATGGTGGAAAATAGCAAGTCTGTTTTGCTCAGGACGGTGCCCCCACTATTTACTCGGACAAAGATTTTTAGGATGTCCTCTAAATCATCCTTGGCTACCTCAAAATAATTGACAAGTCGATCTATATGGATTCGGTTGTACAGGGTTTGCAGCCCTTTTTTGATTAGGCGTTTCTGCCGGGCAAATGCTTCTTTTTGGATGGCAGTCGGGCAATCCTCCATAAAGCCTTCAATAATCTTGTCGAACTCGGGATCTTCCTCCCATGAGAGGACCTGTCCCACTTTCATCCAATACATCGCCTCATCGCGGCCTTCGGTTCCATCCTCCCTTGTCACCCTACGAGCCACATTGGTCACGGCTCCATCCTGAGTTAAAAAACAAAATTCAAAGTTACGATCCTCTCGCAACACGATTCTGTTTTCTGCATCAATGTTATAGGGTAGAGAAAGAAGATTGAGAAAGAGGCACATTTTTTCATAGGCGTTAGGATTGGAGCTCCGCTTGTATGGAGCTTTTTCTGTGTGCGTCCCCATAAGTCCGATATATATGGAACTCAAGCGTTGCTGACCATCCAAGACACCGATAATCTCCGGGTGTGAGAAGGCGCCAGTCTTTCGGCGATTATAGGGTGACCTTTCGTCGTATTCCGCAAGAAACTCATAAAAGACATAACTCTCCGCTTTTTTGCGGTGGAGTCGCCAAAATAGAAATGTTCCAAAGGGATAATTCCGCATCAAAGAATCAAACAGTTGTTCAATTTGTTGCTTGCCCCATACAAATTTCCTCTGGAGTGCCGGAAGATAGATCTTTCGCTGATCGATTTCATCGATTATTTCTTTGATGATTTTGCTCTTGTAGCTCATACCTACCGAATCTTTCTGGAAAGAGGTGCTTGCATCATCCCCTGTTTAAGCTGGCGAGCTTCGGAGAGCTTAGTTTCCAGCGCGGCGATGGTCCAGTGTTGCGTGGTGCGCTCGGGTTGGCCAACGTCGCTCATTAGTCAGCTTCCCGTTTTGAGTTGGTTTCGTAGAGTGTTTCCGTAATGGGGCCACGGTAGAGCTCTTCATTCAGGAACTGAAGCAGGCGCTTGGCGGCTGTTTTATCTGCGGGAAATATGATCTTGTTGCCCTTGAGCTGGACATCGACTTCGTAACCTTGTGAAAGAGACTTAATCTTTTTCGCAGAATACTTATCCAGAATCTTGGAATCTTTGAGCATGGCAAAACGTTTGCGAAACCACTGATTGGCATCCGCGACCACCGCATCTGGATTGTCTGGTGCTAAACGATGGTGCTCCAGGACCTCTCGAATCTCATGTTCAGACGCCTCTTGGTAAAAGTCAGCAAGTGGGAGAAAGGTGTTGGCAATACGAAAGTTATGAAACAATAATTTATGTTGACTGGAAAGATACAAGGCACTTAATTTCCCACCAAGGGTAAGTCCCGGCCGTTCCGCACTTTCGTAGGTGTTGTTTTGCAGAAACAGAAAGCGACCGGGCTTGATCACATGCGAGCGGCTGAAGTTCTGGAATAGCATCAGTTCTTCACCATTGTCATTTCGCGCGAATGCTACTATGCCCTTGATGGACTCGATAAGGTCTTCATGTTTACTAATTGAATCAAGGTTAGGCGCAGCCTGGCTGTTCTCGCCGCTGAGCCAGTCTGGAAGTTCGTAGGCCTCTAAACGGAATCGCTCATGTTGCTCTGGATTATATCCAGCATCGAAATCAATTTCGTGAATATTGTTCGTGAAGGATTCGTATTGCGCCTGCCAGTTTTTCGCGAGTGTTTTCTGTAAAGCCTGGTGAAGGGGTATTTGGTAAAGCCCCATCTGCCCGCCTGTTTTTACGATCGCCGCAAGTTGAAAATTTTCAAGCATCCGCGCCTCCCGTGTGCAGATAGATGTTGTGGGCAAGCCGGACGGTCTCCACCTCTTTTCCGGTTCGACGAAGTTCTGCCTTGCTGATGAGTAGCTGGGAGACGCCATCACTGTTCTTTATCCCATAGAAGTGATAGCCCAAAAGCCCCATAACCGGGTTGAAATGAAACGCGCCGGCGTGCGCGATCACCAGGAAGATGATTAAAAGGATATAGGCGCCGGTCATCCATTGACCTTCAAACGCCATATCCTTGGAGGATATAAAAGGGAGCAGGTATGCCAGTAGGAAGGCGAGCACTTCCTTGTTGTTGCTTTCAAATTGCTCTATCTGGAATTGGTGCTTTTGCGCATTGTTTGCCGCGTATCGAAGCAACAACCAACAAATGAGTACCAGTAGTAGTGCCACTGCTAGCCAGGGGAACCAGTTTGTCCACGGTCTCCCAAGACCAAACTGATTAACGGCAACCGCACCCAGAACCGGCGAAAGCGATGTGGCCACGAGCAAAAACTTCGCAAATTTATTCAGCATTTTTTTTACTCACTTCCTGATCCCTTTGGACCAGGCGAATCCTTCCGGTGAGGAGTTTCTGCATCATGCCCTGCTTGAGCTGGCGAGCTTTGGCGAGTTTCGCTTCCAGCGCAGCGATTTCCGCGTCCATGTCGGTAAGTATGGTGGCGATGGCGGTTTGTTCAGATTTGGTGGGGGGAAGGGGTAGCTTGATGGAACGAATTTGGCCAAAATTGAGCCCTTCACGATTTCCGCCTGCTTGGAAACTGTCAATTTGCTGCTGTCCTAAACTTGAAAGTAAAAAATAGTTGATGAAGCTTGATGCAATTTCACCGGAGTCCGTTCTAATAATGCAGACGTGCTGATTCACATTGCCGCCAGCCAAACGAGCATCAGCGATTGCACTACGACCAATTGAGGCTCCCGTGATATTTAAGAGGACGTCATCTTGTCTTAACTCTGTCGCAGAAAAATTATTGTGCGTATCGTCGTCTATATAAGCTAGTCCACTGAGATGAAGCGTTCCCCAACCGATATTTTGGCTCCGGACAAATGGCCTCCCGTATTCCTTATATCTGCTACTTCCTCCTTTGGGTGTGATGCCGCTACCAACCTTAATGGCGAGATCCCCAATTGTCGTAGGATGCCAATCCTCTGGAATCACTCCCACCTCGGTTTGTTTGTAGCCGGGTTTTACTTCAAATCCCGGCAGGCGCTTTTTGCCGGGGAGGAGTTCCTGCATGGCGCCTTGTTTGAGATGGCGTTTTTTGGCGAGGAGTTGCTCCAGGAATTCGATGAGGGCATCCGCATCGCTCAACGCCTCGGCGATGGCTTCTTGTTCGGGAAGGGGGGGGACGACGACCTTTAGCTTTTTCAGGTCCGTCTTATTGATTTTAGGGTGCCCGCTGCCGGCGATCAGTTCACCAAATCTGGCCTGTCCGAAATCTGACGTAAGGTAGAAGAAAAGGTAGTCAGGTTGAATCTTTCGTTCATTTGGCCTTAAGACAATCATATTGGGGGCGACTGTTGCCGGCCCAAGTCCCGCCGGCATTTGGAACGCTTCGCCAACGTTCGCGCCAATGTTGGCAACCAATATCTCGTTTCCAAAAAGGTTGGATTTTGAAAGAAACCTGTAGCTGAACTCATCAACGTATTTTTGCGCGCTGTGGCCCAGGCCCAATCTGAGGTCGAAGAGACGAACATAGAGGGCGTAATTTGGAGTGTCATAGACTCGAATGTTGTTTCGCAATGCCTCAAAGCTTCCGGCTGCTACAAAGTCGGTCATCTCGTCTAACTCGCTAGCAAGGAAGCGAAATGACCAATCGTCGGGGATCACCCCAACCTCGGTCCGCTTGTAGCCTGGCTTCACTTCCATGCAAACCCCATCTTCTCCAGGTGGCCGTTCACTTTCTCCTCAAGCTCAACGACGGTGCAGACTTGCTGTGGTATTGGGTTTTCATAACGCTCGGCCAACTCCTTCACGCGTTGAGTGAGTGCCTGGCTGATGCGATCCATCTCGCCGTGGATGTCTTTTTCCAGCGTAGCCAGCCATTTATCATCCACGGCCAGTGTCTTGATTTCATCCTCGGTGAGCTTGGGATACTGCGCGTAGGCCTTGGCGTCTAGCGAAGCTTCGGCGTCTTTGAGTTGTTTCTTCAGATCGGCCTGCTGGTTATTGTATTCCAGCCATTTGCTGAGAACAGAGGCTTCGTCTTCTGCTTCTTTATCCTCTTCGATTTCCTTGAGGCGTTTGGTCACCGTAGCTTTGGTGACCTTTCCTTCTTTGCCTTCTTCTGCGTCGGTTCTGGCTTCCGAAAACGCCCCATCCTCGCCACCGTGTTCCTCTTCCAGTTCGGTGATTTGAGCGATCGTATTTTCCAATTCGACCGTGAGTTGGTCGATGGCTTTCTGTTCTTTGGGGAAGTACCGTGCGACGATGAGTGGCTTTGGGATGAGATCGCAGGCCCAACCCTTGTCCACCTGCTTGCCGGGTTTGCCATCCTTCCCTTTCTTGGTCTCGATGATGCGGGAGGTCTCGGCCTTCCAGCCCTCGGCGGCGATGAGGTAGCAGTCGTCCTGCATGGTATCAGACCAATAGTCCATGAGATGTTGATACACATCGTAATGGTTCATGAGCGGCTTGCCCCTGTAATGCGCGAGTAAGTCCTCGGAGAGTCCAAAGATGATTTCCTTGGGATGGCATCCGGCCTGCAAAGCTTTTAGCCTTTTGGCGCTCTTCTTCCGCCAGGCAGCGAAGTGGCGGTTCATGTCGGTGATGAAGGTGGCGAACTCCGGGTGCTCATAGATGGTGGGCTTGATAGTTGACTTGTCCACGGTGAGATCGAGATAGCCGGGACGGTTGGCCTTGAAAAGCACTTGTTGAAGATTGGGGCAGACTTCCCAGTAACGCTGAAGGGCTTCGACATCGGCGACGGGAATACCGCCTTTCAAGTGGCCCTCAATGTCTTGAAGATCCTCGGGCATCTGACTGTCGATGTAGCGCGGAAGATTGAGGTTGAACTCATTTTTTTCGATCTCTTCCACACTGACCATGCGGGCGTATTTTTGTACCTCTTGCCGCTTGTTGAAGACGTCCACGATCTTGTGGATGTCCTGCGAGCGAAGGCGGTTTTTGGGGCCGTCCTTCATGAAGCCCTCGCTGGCGTCGATCATAAAAATGCCCTTGCGCGTGTGGGCCTCTTGTTTGTCCACGACGACGATGCAGGCGGGGATGCCTGTGCCGAAGAACAGGTTGGCTGGCAAACCGATAATACCTTGGATGTACCCCTTGCGAACCAGATTGCGTCGGATGTCCGCCTCGGCATGGCCACGAAACAGGACGCCATGCGGCAGGATGCACGCGCCCTTGCCTTGGCTCTTGAGTGAGCGGACGATGTGCAGCAGATACGCGTAGTCGCCCTGCTTGCCAGGGGGTGTGCCGAATGGCTGGAAGCGATTGTACGGATCATTGAGCGGGTCGATGCCGTTGCTCCAGCGTTTGTCGGAAAAGGGCGGATTGGCGATGACGTAGTCAAAGGTCTTAAGAGTGTCGCCCTCCTTAAACTGGGGAGCGGACAGCGTGTTGCCCTGCACAATGAGCGCCGTGGGGTTATTGTGCAGGATCATGTTCATCCGCGCCAGGCCACTGGTGGCAGCATCCTTTTCCTGTCCGTACAGCGTGACAGCCGTGCCTGCTTCGTCACCCACCTTCAGGAGCAGTGAGCCGGAGCCACAGGCAGGGTCATAGACGGTGGTGGCGCTAGTCGTCTTGGCCTCATGGATGCCGATGATCTGCGCGATGACTCGGCTGACTTCCGCCGGGGTGTAAAACTGCCCTTTGCTCTTGCCACTCTGCGTAGCGAAGTGGCGCATGAGGTATTCATAGGCATCGCCCAGAATGTCGTCGCCCTCGGCGCGGTTCTTCGAGAAATCGAGCGCCTTGTTCTCAAAGATGGCGATGAGATTGGTGAGTTTCTTGACCATCTCATCGCCGCTGCCCAGCTTGTTGGGGTCATTGAAGTCCGGCATGTCCGACAGTTTGTTGGCGTTGGCCAGCGGAGCGATGATTTTCTTGTTGATCTGATCACCGATGTCGGGCTTGCCTTTGAGCGCAACCATGTCCTTGAAAGATGCGCCATTGGGGATGGTAATCGGGGCATAGGGGATGCCAGCGTATTTGTCGCTGACGTATTTAATGAAGAGCAGGACGAGGACATAATCCTTATACTGGCTGGCATCCATCCCACCACGCAGCTCATCACAGCTTTGCCAGAGGGAGGAATAAAGTTCAGATTTCTTGAGTGCCATCGTTTAAATACTGATTCAAAATTTTATCGATTTATTATTTATGTCTGCCACTTTCATTTCTTGGGTTCCCAAGCCTGTCACAATGATTTGTCCTTCAGTCCTCTTAGCCAACATGGGATCAGCTTTTTTGATTTAAGTACCAATATTGCATTCCCTCATAATTTCAACATTGATCGTCCAATAATGTAGTGTAAAGTCCGCTATAATCCAAGCTATTATTGGATCAGAGCCATGACCGACCAATACTACTCCAGCTAGAGAGCAATGATGATACCTTGGAAAATTCCGGACTACTTTCTGCCAAACGCACCTCTCCCATTAGCTAAACTTTATTTTATGTCTAGGGGAAGGAAAAGAGTCATCCTTGGACGACTTTTGAGTGATCCAAGAATGAAACGTTCCTGGACCCTAATCGGGAAACGCTGTCCCGATGACCATGAAGTTAGGCAGGTCTGGTATGAGATCTTTGCAGCATTGAAACAATCTGAAATCCCATTCTTGTCCAAAACCGAAATGCGCGATCAATTTCTTCGCATCGGAAGAAACTCTAAAAAACTCGCCGACATGATTGGAGATGGCCCGCTTGATTTGATGGCATTTGAATTCTTTCCCAACGACGATGCAGAGATCGCCTTTGATAAAAGCAACTGGTCTGATCTAAATCTAATACTCAAAATGAGTGCAGCACATAAAAGTTTATGTTGGTGGCCATCAATGAGGGGGTTGCTTCATGAGGTTGCTCGGCAAGCTGAAATCCTTGCAAAAAAAGCATTCACAGAGAAACGAATTGTTGATCGAGATACCGCTGATCGGCAAGCCAACTACTTTTTCAGGAAGCTTGCTAAATACTTCCATAAACATCTTGGTGGATCAATGGAAGCTACTCTCGCCAACATTGGCTCTGTTGTTTTCGATAAACAGATTGACAAAAAGATGGTAAGGCAAGCCCTCCGCCATGAAAAAAGGGATGCGTAAGGTTAATATTTGTTCTCCCTCCTATGCGTCCTCCCATTTTTTAGGACGTATCTCGTAATGTTTGGTTTATTACAACCAATAACATCTCACGAGGTACGACTATGGCGAAGGCTATCCAGCAACTCCCCGAAACCGGGTATCTCCGGCTTCCACAAATTGTCGGCGACAAGCATGCAGATCCGCCAATTCCTCCAATCATTCCTGTAAGCAAGTCAACGTGGTGGGAAGGCGTCCGAGTCGGGCGCTACCCGGCACCCGTCCGATCTCTCGGACGCCGCATTACTGCCTGGCGAGTCGAGGACATCCGAGAATTGATTCACTCGGTGGCAAATGAAGCATCACCGTGAAATCTGACGGACCCCTGGATGTGGCGCTCGACGTTTTAAACGATTTCTAAAGTGGGATGTGAGCGAGCTCGCGCAAGGAACTGGCGGGATCACATGAGGAAAATGCTATGAGAAATAAAAAACCTCAGCGTCAAAGCTTCCGAAATATGAAGAGCAGAACGCAAGTCCTAAGCGAGCAAGACGTACCATGGGCTCATCTCGCGGAATTTTTCGAGCGACCAATTAGTTTTCACAGGATCTTGGTCCATGTTACGGGGTCAATCACTGCTGCTCTTTTTCTGAGTCAGGCCATGTATTGGACGAAAAATCGTGTATCACAAGAACGCGGTGGATGGTTTTATAAAAAAGGTGTGGAGTGGGAAGAAGAAACAGGACTGAGCCGAAGGGAGCAAGAAAGCGCGCGCCGTCGTTTGACACAACTCGGAATCCTTGAGGCTCGACGGCTCGACATTCCGGCAAAGCTTTGGTTCCAAGTAGATCTGCAGAGGCTAGGTAAACTACTCCACGAAAAGTGTCAATCAAGATTGGCGAAGTCAGCCAATCTTGATTCTACAGAAAAGCCAAAGCAGATGGGCGAAAAACGCGAATCTAATACAAAGACTACTTCACAGACTACGACAGAAATTACAGACAACATAAAGAAACCACTCCCTAACGGGAGTGGAAAAGAAAAAAACGGCGGCAAGCCGCCTGCCCCTCCTATGCTCTCACAAAACGATGTCATTTCAATGTGGAATGCGATTCCAGATGTCCGACACGTTCGCTTAAAACATGTCACGGGACGAGACAAACTTTCAAAAAAAATAACGGCTAGCCTAAAGGAATTTCCTGATGAGGAGTGGTGGCAAGAATTATTCAAACTCGTCCGTGAATCCAATTTTCTCTGTGGCCGAGTAGATGGAGTGGATGGGCGATTACCGTTTATGGCTTCCTTGATGTGGATATTGGATAAGGAAAATCTCGCAAAGGTTCTTCACGGAACGTACGAAGACGAATGACATGAGGCGTTGTAAAAACTACGCATTCGATAGAAACCCTAACAAAAGGAGCAGTACCATGCCCCCAAGTCAACTCAAAACTAGCCAGGATGTCGGCGATGTTCCCAATTCAAAAATTCACACAGGTGTACCTCATGGACACGACGAAATTTCTGATACCTCATGGAGGTTCTAAGGAATGAAACCCAAATGTGGAGCTAAATCCAAATCAACTCAACAACCTTGTAAAAATCTGGCTGGGTTCCGAACTGATCATTTTGGGGTTGGACGTTGCTTTATGCATGGAGGAAAAACACCCATCAAATCAGGCATATATTCAACCGTCGTCCAGAATCAATGGCATAACATCTATCAAGATATGTTAGATCAAAAAGAGACCCTGGCCTCCATCAATGATGAAATTGCCTTCTTGAGGGTTTGCGCAATGCAAACCGCATCAGGGGCCGAGGCTTTACTCGATTCGGACCAACGGAAAAAAGCCTGTGAGTTAGGACTTGAACTAGGAATATTGGATAGCTATACGGACCGAATCCGTGTTTTAACGGAAATTCTTGAAAGAATTACCCGGGCGGTCAAACGCAAGGTCGAAATTGAACAAGGCATCGCCATTCGACTCACGCCTGCACAACTCACCCAATTTATCGAGGCATTTAAAACCGTTGTGACTCGGCACGTGACCAACATGAAAGTTGTCACCGCAATCGGTCGCGACTTATCCACGCTTTTTTGATGTAGGCAGTGTTGGATAAAGAGTTACAGAAAGTTCCTTAAGCTGTTCCCTTGAGCTCGTTAACCCCCTTTTTTCACAACCGATCACCACCAAATTATGTAAAATATTTTTCCATGCCAATAGGTAACTAACGGAAAAGGTTAATGATTGGGTTAAGCCAATTGGCGGGATTAAAAAGATTTGAATTCCCAATTTAAGAAATGAGAGAATGCATAAACTCTTTTTTTTATTGAAATTAAAATCCTAATCATTTTTTTTGTAGTCTCAGATTTTGTTTTTTCCTAAACCAGATTTTAATTGTTGCTAAGAAAATTTTTGCAACAGACAATTCTTTTGCTGATCAAATCCTAAAACATAAATAGAATTTGTTTGTTCGCCCTAAATTTTTTCAGGAATTGAAAAATGAAAAACGAACTTTCCAATGACAAAAAAAGTTTAATTGATGTTTATTTTTCCGCTGATGTTGAGACTGATGGTCCTATTCCTGGTCCCTATTCAATGCTTTCTTTTGCGCTAGTATTTGCAGGCCAATTTGATGGACAGGAATTTCATCGCCCCAAGAATCTGACTGAAACATTTTATTGCGAATTGAAACCTATATCTGATCATTACGAAAGTGAAGCTTTGCGTGTAAACAAGCTAGACCGTGAAATGTTAATGCGAAAAGGAGAAGATCCCATCAAAGCCATGACCTCAGCTAGTCGATGGGTTAAAAAAATTGCTAATGGCAATAGACCAATTCTTGTGGCCTACCCCCTAAGTTTCGACTGGACATGGTTATATTGGTACTTTGTACAGTTTTCATCTGAGGGCTCCCCTTTTAATCATTCAGGTTGTTTTGATCTGAAGACTGCGTATGCTGTTAAGGCAGGAGTTCCAATTGCTGCTGCTGGAAGGTCCAATCTCGAAAATTGGCTCCGGTCACAACTTACCCACTCTCACAATGCGCTTAATGATGCGAAAGAACAGGCTGAGATTTTTGCAAATTTGATCGAGTGGGAGGGTAGAGCAGTTGAATTTTCTAAGAACCCGGCGCGATAAAGCCCTAGCACGTCTCAAAAAACTCCAGATACATTTAAAAGAGGCTCATAAACTTTCCAAGGGAAAAGTATGTGTCTACGTGACAGGTTCCTTTGGCCGAGGCGAGGCGAGTAATTACAGTGACCTTGACCTTTTTATTGTGGGCAAAGAAGAAAAAAATTTTCGTGTTCTTTCCAACCTGGACGAGATTTTAGTCAAGGCAGAGCTAATTAAAGCTACACGAAAACTAAATTTCCCGGAGTTTTCGGGAGATGGCGAATACCTTAAACATTATACTGTGGGAGATCTCGTTGCATCCCTAGGAAAACCTGATGACGATGCTACCAATACCTTCACAGCTCGCCTCCTATTGTTACTTGAAAGTCGTCCCCTTTTAGAAGAACAAATTCATAAACAAGCAATCAACTCAGTTATCAATGCCTACTGGCGAGATTTTAGAGGCCATGAAAGTGAATTTGTGCCTGCTTTCCTGGTTAATGATATTATTCGACTTTGGCGTACATTTTGTGTGAATTACGAAGCCCGTACCCAAACAAGTTCTGACGAAAAAAGAGCAAAGAGAAAACTAAAAAATTATAAGCTAAAACATTCGAGGTTAATTACATGTTATTCAGCTATCTTTTACCTAATGGCTACGATGGGGAAAAAGGATACGGTTACACAATACGATGCAAAAAAAATGGTATACCTATCCCCTATTGAGCGGTTGGAATGGCTCTTAGGAGAAAAAGGATTTACGGACTTTTCAAGTAAGATCAATGAAATATTATCTTTGTATCAGAATTTTTTAACTAAAACAGACCAGGACGAAAAAACCCTTGTTAAATTATTTTTAAACGATAAAAAAAGTAGAGAATATCTAAGAGAAGCCAACAAGCTTGGTGATCATGTATTTGAATTACTTCGTGCAATAGGGGAACGTCAAAAGCCCTTTAATAAAATATTCAGGATACTTAATGTATAACTAACGAAGCTTTTTCTAAATCTAAGGATTCTATGCGGACATTCGCTTTTAATTTGTTCGCATGCATGCCCTTTTCATATGATGGTATATATAGGGTTCAGCTTCCGGTTTTACTCCCGGGTCCATTTCCCGCTCTAAATCTACCTCGATCGCACTCAATCACACAATAAAACCGAAAAATAGAATATTTTCTGTATTCATGAGGAAATCAAAACTCTCGATCCTACTGAGTCACACTTAACCACTGTGACGTCGCTTAAGATTTTTGATTAGTGAGCCCAGGTTTACTCCGTAAGTGCAAGGAAGACTCAATAAGTGAGTTACCGAAGTCATAACCCTAGATTTGGAACGGCCCGATGTCTGGTGTTTATAGAATAGAGGTCTTCTAAAGAATTTGAGCTATCCAGGAATACTGGATAAAGGAGTATCCTTAGCAAACCCTAGATTGCCAGTATGGGGGCAACTTTGGGGGCAACAGGTAATCTGCAAAATATAAATATCCTTTAATACGATATAGTTACTCGAACTTTTCGGTAGTCGCCACCTCCACCAATGAGAAAGCCCTTGGGTCGAGTTGATCCAAGGGCTTTTAATTTGAACAAATCTGCATCAACGCATTCAGAAATTCAAACCATGTGCCGATAAGAAAAGAAGAGGGAACAGAAAGCCGGCTTCACAAACAGAAGGGAGTCTCCATGAAGACCAAATCCTTCTTCTCCAAAACGGCCAACGTGTTAGCAGGCGGAACCGTCGTCCTCTTGATTTGCCTTCCCTCAAGCTCTTGGGCCTGCCACGAGCATCCCAACCCCATCGCCTTTCAACGCCCACTCCCCAACGAATCAGACCTCTTGCCTAATGGCATGATGGCTGTAGTTTATAGAAGTGAACAAGGGGAAGAAATCATTCATGTCACTGTGCATCGCATTCATATGATTCTGGCCGGCTACCATCCCATGCTCCCTGAACGGCGAGACCCCCAGTATACTGTCCTGCAAACTGACGGCACCCTTAACCCCATGACCTATGTGATTCGCACCAATGCCTTGTATTATGGCGTAGGGCAAGATGTGATTGGCTTTCCTACCAAAACCTGGATTGATCCGGATGAGGATGGCCTCAATGGCAATGAACAAGCCACCTTTCATCCAGCGCAACCCATGGAAAACATGACGGCACAGGCGCCTTTCGCTCGTTGAATTGTCAACTTTACTCGGCAAGTAATTCATTTCTAAATGAAAAAAGCCCTTGGGCAAACAAAACCTGAGGGTTTTTTTCTCGTAAGATTAGGTCTATACCAATTGTTAATGTAAAAGTGCGGGTCGGATCAATGCCAAAGTATAAAGGATGAGGACCTAGCTTTCCATCATCTCCAAACGAGCATCAAACTCGTGGCCGCAAGAGACGCAACGAATACAATCTGATTCGACCATGGGCTCATCGTCTCGAATCCCCATCCCCCCACAATCGGGGCATTTTGCCAGATGCAACACCTCGTCATTGAGATTTTCGTACCGGGTCCCCCGCAAGCAATAAATTGGTTCTCCGTCCAGAAGCCAGGGCTGGCACGCCTTGTTCACGACAGGAAGGACCAAATAGTGATGATTGGCATAATCTTGAATCTCTTCAGGAGTATTTAGGCCGTCCTTTATTAATTTTCCAGTCTTCGCCTCATAAATAGCAGAACCTTTCACAATTGCCTTTGTCGGACCCATGAAGCACCTCCCGGTTAAGGAATCGCCCATTTTACCTAGATGTATGATTTTCCAAGTATGCCACAAAATCCCTCTTCAGAAGCAAGGAATTTGTGCATGGGGTTTTTGGAAGTCTATAATTCTAGCTGATAAAATAGGGACCTTTGGTTTTCCATTTTTCCAAAGACGGGAAATTTTCGAAATTCGAAATTTCAGAGGAGGGACATAATGAGTTTGGCTGATAACGAATGTGTGCCATGTCGAGGTGGTGTTCCGCCGGTGGAACCGGCCAAGGCGCAGGAATTGCTCAGACAATTAGAGCAGGGATGGACCTTTAATGCTCAAGGCCATCTCGAACGAGAGTATGCCTTCAAGAACTTTGCGGAGGCTTTGGAATTTGTGAACAAAGTCGGGGCGATTGCCGAGGAGCAGGGGCACCATCCCGATCTCCATTTGGCCTGGGGCAAATGCAAGGTGGAAATTTGGACCCACAAAATTCAGGGCCTCACTGAAAGCGATTTCTTTTTCGCAGCGAAAGCAGACCGCGTGTATTCCAGTAATGGCTGATTCACTCATCACTATCGCTCCGTCTTCTCAGGTGAACTCTTCGCTCGAAGAAGAACCTTGGACTGATCCCAACGGGCAGCCACAGATCGCCCTGCTCGCCATGCCGTTCGGATATTCGAAGTTCCCCTCCATTCAGCTGGGCACTCTGTCCCGTGTGTTAAAAAATCAAAGTATTGGTTCCAAGAGTTATCATTTTAATTTGCTGTTCGCCCAACGCATTGGCCTTCAACTCTACGAAGTGCTGTGTGAAAAACGTGGAATGATCGGCGAATGGCTCTTTTCTTCGATCCTCTTTCGTGACAATCCCAAACATGCCCAGTACCCCGATGTCTTCAAGCCTGTCTTTGAAAGCACGGCTCAGGAGGCGGGGTGTTCGACGGGATTCTTGGAAGAGGTGGCACACAAAATCGCGCCCCAGTTTCTCACCGAAATTATGACCTCCTACGATTGGGATCAATACAAAATCGTCGGGTTCACTTCAACCTTTGATCAAAACATGGCTAGCCTGACGATGGCCAAACTCATCAAGGATCTCTATCCCGATGTTCGTATTGTCTTTGGGGGTGCCAACTTCGATGGGGAAATGGGGTTGGAACATTTCCGCGCATTTCCGTGGATTGATTACGTAGTGGTTGGTGAAGGGGAAGAGGTCTTTCCTGTTTTGGCAAAAAAAATATTGTGCCAAGACGAGAAAAATTTTCCGCCAGGCGTGGCGTATCGCCAAGATGGCCAGATTCAATTTCAACCCAATACCAAATTATTCACGAGGTTCACTGATGTCGGCCCGCCGGATTATGACGATTACTTCGAGATGGTCCGTGAACTGGAAGGGCAGGGGTCAACCGGGCTCAACCGTATTTTGCTGTATGAGGGCTCACGCGGGTGTTGGTGGGGAGAGAAACATCATTGCACCTTCTGCGGCTTGAATGCGCAGTCCATGCAGTTCCGCGCCAAGTCATCAGAACAAGTGGCTCGAGAAATGGACCTGCTCTCCAGCCGTTATGACACCACGCGCTTCCGTCTGGTCGATAACATAATCGACTTAAAGTACATCGATAATTTGTTTGGAAATTTTGCCTCTGGGCATTATGACCTCGATGTGTTTATCGAGACCAAAGCCAACCTCACAAAACACCAAATTCAAACCCTCGCTCAGGGCGGGGTCAAATGCATGCAGCCAGGGCTCGAAAGTTTAAGCGCTGCACAACTTAAGGAAATGGATAAGGGCGTGAGCCCGCTGCAAAATATCCAATGTTTGAAATGGAGCCGTTACTATAACGTGGATGTGAATTGGAATATTTTGTTGGGCTTTCCTCAGGAAACCAATGAGGATTACCAACGCCAGATCGATCTCATCCCCGCCATTTTCCATTTTCAGCCGCCGGAGGGGACCGGCAAACTTTGGTTGGAACGTTTTAGCCCCTATTTCATGCGACCGGAAGACTATGGAGTGCGAATTACCGGTCCTGGTTCTGCCTACGAATATGTGTATGACCCAAGCAAGGTCGATCTAAATAAAATCGCCTACGATTTTGAATATGAGATTAATTGGAAAGTCGAGCCTCATCTCTATGAAGAATTGGTTCGCCTGGTCATGGAATGGCGGGCTCGGTATTTCTCGGACAATCGGCCCTTTCTGTATTTTGCCAAAGCCATGAGTTACGTAACGGTCTACGATGGCCGCACCGATCAACCCACCAGCGAACGGTTTGATTGGCCGTCTTCCACCATCATTGCATCCTGCAATGAAACGCCCAAAACCTTGGACCAAATTCGTCGAGAAGCAACCACGGCCTCAAACTCCAAAGTAGAAGCCACCGCCTCCATAGAAACCGCCATAGCAACCCTTGTCGCCAAACGCGTCGTCATAGAAGACAAAGGTCGCTATTTCACGCTTGCCCTTCCCGTGAACCAAAATTTTTGAGACAAATCCCCCTCGGCTCATTCCCTCCGCTAGATTTTCGTTTCTTACCGAGCTAGACTTTCCGTGACAACTCGCGTACATGATGCACCGCGAGAGGTTTCTTTTTTCACATGGAAGAACTCAGGATGAGATCATTCCTTCAACGATTCTTTTTAATTCTGATCACTTGCCTTCAGGCTTTCCCTCTCCTCACGTGGGCCGACACCCAACTGAAGTATCAAGACCGTGGGACTTATCACGAAGGGATCAAGCCGAAGCCTGTCTCCGGCTATGATATCGAACTGATTTCCGTTCTTGCGGACTATCGCGAACCCACGACATCACTCCCAGAGAGCCTCACCATTCAGTTTTATCTACCGGAAACCACGGAAGTTCATCTGACTGTTCGCGAGATCGATTACCGAAAATTTTATTGGCTAGATCAGGTCAGATCTTCGGCGTCATGGGCGAAAGGGTTCGGGAATACGTTTTCATGGTCAACAGAAACTGTCCTCCAAAGCCTTGATCGCAACATGGATATCTACGACCTAGGTGTCCTCACGCGCCTAGGACAACCCACCCCGGCCAGTATCGAGTATATTGCCCCGGCAATTTTGTACCATACGGTCCCTCCCACCACGGTGAAAGGATATTGGTTTACGCTCAAACCCAATGGCCGGGCCTTGGTCAATTGCGCGGTCTACCCTAAAGAGTCTGATACTGCGATTTGGTCACGTACTTTTCGGCGAAAACCAGCTGGGCAGCCGTTCTCCGTGGAATGGGATGCATCTCACGCGCAGGAAGGTTCGTACATGTTTCTCGTCACTGGCTATTTTCTGGATAGCAATCAACCTATTCAGCAAACCGTCCATTTTTATCACAGGCCTACGGTGAAATGAGCATGACCACCCCCAAAGAGAAACGGTCCTCTCAGAACGCTTGGCCCTCATGGATAACCTCAGGAAGTACCCTCATCGGCGGGTTGCTCCTCCTGGCGCTTTTCCTGATGTACTGGCCTACGCCATCGCATATTTCCTTAGAAACCACTGTCAGTCGTGCAGAAATGACGCTAGGCACGTTTCCGAGTCAACAAATTCTAAATCCGCTTGAAGTGGAATCCATCTCCTTTGGGCAGTTTTCCAAGATCGAATTCCACCCCTCTGTTTTACAGGTCGCCGATCCCAACCAGTATGATATGCAAACTGATTCCTTTGCCCCTGAAGCCTGGCAACCACTCACCATGTTTGGATATATCCGGTTTTCCAACCAAACCCCGAGCACGTTGGTGACAATACACCCGGAAGACCGAGGCCAAAAAATTTTGGGGACTTTAGAGCCCATTCATGTGCGCGAAGAATCCAATGTCATTTTTGAGATGGACGAGCATGATCCCAGCACCATCACGATGAAAATTTCTGGGCCCGAGACTCGTGTGATATTAACCCCCACCCAACCATTCGAAATCATTGCCGATGAGACCAAGATCGATGGCATCAAGGACATGCCCTTTCGTGAGGAGCCCTCCCTGACCTTTCGACCCGACCTCCCGGAACGCCGACCCCAAATCGAAATTCGAGGATCGGAACAACTCCTGACGTTGACAGTGAAAATCACCCGGTCTCCCAAAAATCACATGCTTTCGGATCAGCCCATGACTGTCAGCTCTTTGGACTTCTCTCGACAAGGGCCAACCGGCAATCGAGTGACGGCTTTGGTCCAACCAGGCACCTTGCATTATCCAGACTTCAAAGATCTGCCGGTCCACACCATCCCAGCCACCGACTTTGTTAGCATTGAGCCCAAAAAGGTCATGACGATCAAACACATGATGCTGCAAGAAAACCAACCCGGCCTAAAGCTCCTCCTAGACGGCACTGCCAAACACATTCAATCCGGATCCTCCGAATTTCCCATAGACCACCGGCTCTCAAAATTTGACGAACTGTGGAACAACACCAAAGTTCAGTTGCTCTATGGGCTCTGGAAAGACATTAAATGAGGCTGGTCTCGACAATGCTGTGGTGTTGTCTCGTCGTGGCCATTGGAAGTAATTTTGGACTTCCTCAGGCGATCGCTCAGCCGATTGAAAATGTCAATCCCTCTGTTGTGAAAATCGTTTCCCAGGTGAATGGCAAAACCAAAGTCGGCACGGGGCTGGTGATTAGACTGACACAAAACGCCGCCTATATCGTGACCGCTTCCCACGTTGTAGAAGGCGACCCGTCACCCAAAGTGGAATTTTATCCACAGCGAAATCATTCGGTCTCCGCGCGAATCGTCGGGCTTGAGGGTGGGGACGATCGAGGATTAGCCGGGCTTCTGGTTGAAGGCACCCTGCCTCGGGGTATTCATCCAATGCCTCTGAATGCACAAGTGGATGTCCGACCTGGCGATGCGGTAACTTTGGTGGGCTTTCCCCGTATGGCTGGAGTACCTTGGGCCGTTACTACCGGGGAGACGGTTGGACGAAAAGGACGTGACTTGGTCTTTTCCGGCCCAGTGGATGAAGGCAACTCCGGCGGTCCTTTACTCAAAGGTCAGGAGGTTATCGGGATCGTCTCCGAAGTTGGTTCTCCCTTTGCCTATGCCGTTCCCTCACTTATCGCACAATATACTCTGGAAAGTTGGGGCGTGCGATTTGGCGTTCACCTCCGAAGCCTACCCGCCACTGTCTTGCCTCAATATGTCGTGCATATGATTCGAAACAACCGCTTTCACCATCCCGCCGATCTTAGGGACACGGGATTTTCCGGTTTTGTGTTGGGCGCCTTTAAACACGAGTTTGCGACACTTACGAAGGACGGGAATTCCGTTGTCCTTGATAAAGCCACGGGCCTCATGTGGCAGCAAGGTGGATCAGACAGGGATATGTTTCTTTCTGATGCCGAAACCTATGTGCAAACCCTCAATGCCACCCGATTGGCAGGTTTTTCAGACTGGCGGCTTCCCACGGTCGAAGAACTCGCTTCACTCATTGAACCCATTGGTGCCCACGAAAACCTCTTTATCGATCCTCGATTCTCTGCGATCCAAACGGCTTGTTGGACAAGCGATTCGACTCGTGACTTCGTAAAACTCACGGATTCCTGGATTGTAAATTTTCTCCAAGGGAGCGTGTATTCGGATACCTCAAAAACAAAGTATTTCACGAGAGCGGTGCGATCTCTCGGTTCCACCCTGACCACTCCTTGAACAAGTTGATGTTCTTCAGCCCCCTGGTTCTCTTAATTCCCCAAAACATGGTATTCTTTTTACGCCAAGATTGAGCCTACTCGCCACAGGACCACCTATGCGATTCAAGAATTTCTTTCTTCCGCGATTCGTCATTTCTTTTTTCATCCTTTTTCTCTTGATGGACGGATGGACGTGGCCTCCCCAGGCATCGGCCACGCCGATTCAAGAACTCAAGCAGGGTGTGGTAAAGATTACCTCGACATTTGGGGGCAAACAGCGTGTCGGAACTGGGATCATTATCAAACTTGATTCCGATGCCGCCTATATCGTCACGGCTTCCCATGTGATCGAAGGAGATCCACATCCCAAGGTGTCCTTCTTTTCCAAACCGAATCGTCCGGTATCGGCAAAAGTCATTGGCTTGGAAGGTGGTGATCAACGTGGTTTGGGGGCATTATTAGTGGAAGGGACGCTTCCTTCCGATCTCCAGGCATTGCCTTTGAATCCTTTCCTTCGTGTGTCTGGCGGAGAAAATGTCACCTTGATCGGATTTCCTCAAATTGCCGGAACCTCATGGGCCGTGACTCCTGGAACGATCGCTGGCTCCAGTGGCCGAGATTTATCGTTCACGGCTCCTGCGGATGAAGGCAATTCCGGAGGCCCATTGCTCATGAAAGGGCAAGTCATTGGCATCATCACAGAAGTGGCCGGATCCTTTGCACATGCCACGCCGGCTATTATCGCGAAGTTTGCCCTGGAATCCTGGGGAGTGAAATTTCCGCAGTCGACACCTCCCAATGAATCGAAGGCAGGGCCTATACCCTCTGGGCCTGATCACCCTGAAGAACCCGTCATCGCCTCGACTTCTCCCCAAGGCTTGGACCTGACCGGGACATGGCGAAATGTCGCCAATCCAGCCATTTCGTATTCGCTGGATCAAGATGGCTCCGAGATCACCATGGAGGAATTCACGCTCAACATGTTCGGGCCTGTCATGACGGCGAGTGGGGAAGGACGCCTTCAGGGAAAGACCCTGACTTTAACCTATGTCACGGCATTTCAGACGGGCGGGAAAACCGTCATGACGATTTCCGAGGATGGACAAACCATGAGCGGCACCTTCACGGATTTGGTCTCTGGAGTGACTCTACCCCTATCACTAGCACGGCAACCCAATGATGAAGTACCAACCAACGACCTTTCCCAATTTGATCTCTTCAAGCAATTTCAATGATTCCTTTTCAAGCGCAGGGATGGAGACAGCAGGGAGACCTAGCAGATGATATCATTGGTGCTTGGCGCGACCGGCCAATTAGGAGCCAACCTCGTTCGGGCCTTATTGGCCAAAGGGGATGAGGTCCGTGCTGTCGTTCGACCCTCAAGCCAAGCCATCACCCTTCAAGGAATCGAGATCGAGCGAAGGCCGGGAAATCTTAATGATCTTGATTCCCTAGTCCAAGCCTTCCAAGGTGTGGATGTTGTCTATCACGCTGCCGCCTTTTACCCAACGTCCCAATTCTCTGGCGACGCCGCCACCGCTCAAGCCCTTCAGGAAACGAACAATGTGCTGGAAGCCATTCGGCGATGTTCAGTTTCTCGTCTGATATTTACGAGCACCTTGACCACCATTGGCTTTCCCACCACGACCGGCCGTCTAGCTGATGAAACTTGTCCATTCAACACTGCCTTTCGCAACAATCCGTACTTGGTGGCTAAGGCGGCCATGGAAGAAGTGGTGCTGCACGCGACTCAGCAAGGGGCCCCAGCCGTGGTATTAAATCCCACCGTCTTCTTTGGTCCATACGATCATACACCTACCAGTGGCACACAAATTCTCATGATTGCGAAACAACAGATGCCAGCTTATATCGACGGGCCCACCAACGTAATCGATGTGCGGGATGTAGCCGCCGCCCACATCAGAGCAGCAGAACACGGACGGATCGGAGAACGCTATATCATCGGCAATTGGAACACGTCGCAACGAGCACTCAATCAACTCATTGCGAAGGTCGCGAAAGTGCCAGCTCCCACCTTTGCCATTCCCTTCCCCATTGCGCGCTTTGGGTCCAAATTAGGTAACTGGGCTTCACGCACCCTTCTTCATCGCCCACCAGCCATTCCAGTCTTCTTTGTCGAAATGCTTAAGCATTTACAACATTACGATTGCACAAAAGGGCTGACTGAATTGGAATACCCTCAAAGCCCGATTGAACCGGCTATTCGAGATTCGTTGAATTGGTTTCGAGAACAGGGATATGTGTGAGGGAAAAAAGAGAAGCAGGCCTGAGAAATCATTGGGAGAGGGTCATCCCCAATGATCCCAATTCGTTATTAGGTCGTTATTCTAAACGTTTAACGCTGTCACCTTTAAAGGTTAGGCCGTGCCTCCGGCCTCCTTTTGCCCTCGGGCTAAGATTTCTGCAAAACGTTTGCCGACAATACCGGTGACTTTGCTCATTACGTTCGTTAGATCTTTCCATTCTTCCGCAGTTAATTCGGCTTTTAAACTCGGATGCAATCCCCAATTGGCCGTCACTTCCTGTCCTTTTCGTTCCACATGCACGTTGAGAATTTCGGTTTCAATAGGGTTTTTGGGGGATGCCGGTGGATTGCCTTGATTTTCTTGAGGTCTTTCTTCTGCCATAACCGTTCTCCTTACTTAAAACTCTCCAGAGGGCGTGGCCTTACTGTGACGGCTTCGAGTCTTGGGTGTCAAATCACAGGATATGAGATTTTCCCACTTTTCCAGGTCTCAATTCCCACTTGTCTCAACCCGTGTCCGGCGGTAGAGTCAAGAATGAAGGTTGTGAACACGAAGTATACATTGACTCCCCCTGCAACCGGGATCTGGTAAGAAGGACCATAGAGATGGCAGTTGACTGGAAAGAAATCCTCAAATCCCTCAAAGACGAAGCCGTCCCCAAGCGATGGGACATGAATGAGTTGACCAGGAATTTTTTTGAAGGCCTGTTTCTTCTCGTCCCGGTGGTTGTCACCGTGGTCGTTGTACTCAAATTATTTGAGATCATCGATGGCTGGTTGAATATCCCGATTCCCGGCCTAGGGTTTGTGATCACACTCCTCCTTATCACACTGGCTGGGCGCTTGGCCTCCAATGTATTTTTCCGAGGTGCCCTCGGCTCTTTCGAAAAATTGCTCACTCGAACGCCCTTCATCAAACTAGTCTATACCTCGTTGAAAGACCTCATTGAAGCGTTTATGGGTGAAAAAAAGCGGTTTGATCAACCGGTTATGGTATCCCTGGTCCCGGGAGGGCATGCTGAGGCCATCGGGTTTGTGACCAGGAAAAGTATGGATATGTTTGGCCAACCGGACCACGTGGCTGTGTATTTTCCTCAATCATACAATTTCGCCGGAAATTTATTGGTGTTCCCCAAGGATCAAGTTCGGCCCATCGACGCGGAAAGTTCTGAAGTCATGGCCTTTATTGTCTCCGGTGGAGTTTCCGGAAGAGCCAACAACGGATCCGAGTCCGATTCTTCCTCTCCTGACCCGATTCCTGCCCTTCCTCCACCTGGCGATTCTCCAGACCCCTCGCGGTAAGTTTCCATAGTCCCCTGTCCATTTAATGGACCATCTGAACCTGCCGAATTTTAAAAAATGAATGATCATTCTAGCTTGTAGAATTTTTTCTCATGGCATAGAATACTAATTCAATTTTTGCTCATTGGATTCATGGCCCATGGACCCTCGAACCAAGCGGAAACAGCGTGAATACGAAGCTCGGCGACAGGAAATTCTGTCAGCGGCAGAATGTCTGTTTTCAAAAAATGGGTTTTTTAAGACCAGCATGGCCGAGATTGCCCAGGGGGCCCAGTTTGCTATGGGAACCGTTTATCGATTTTTTAAAAGCAAGGAAGAGATTTATATTTCCATTGTGGAAGCCAAAGTTGAGGAATTAGCCGAATTACTCGATGAAGAAATTGCTCTCGTAAAAACCCCGAGTGACAAAATTCAAGCCTTCATCCGCGTGAAACTCGATTATGCAGATCGCCACCGCGATTTTTTCCGCATCTATGTTTCCGAGTGGAGTGGTTATGAATGGACGATCAAGAGCGCCTTTGGCGAGCGTGTCTGGAAACTCTACATGGCCCAAGTCGACTTGGTGGCTGATCTGATTAAAGAGGGCATCCGACGGAAGGAATTCAGGAAAATTGATCCCAAGGACGCTGCCCTGGCGCTGCATGGAATGTTAAATTCCACGATGTACGTATGGATTTTACAAGCGAAACCCAGCGAATCGTTAATCGACAAACGCAACCTCATCAGCACCTTATTTTTGAATGGCATCCAAAAGGAAAGTAAACCAAGCTACATCCGTCGGGTCGTGTAAAATGTTTTTATTGTGATTGTAGATATGAAATCCGCTTCCCTACATCGACTACCCTTCACTCTTTTGGCTGCCGGCCTCCTTGTTGGCACCATGGGGTGTAATGAGCAGCAAGCTGCTCCTCCACCGCCAGGACGACCACCTGCCCCGGTTCGCGTGGCCTCTATCCTCAAGCAACCCATTCAACAATCGGTGACCTTGGTCGGCACGGTAGAGCCCTGGAAGCGTAGCATTGTCGCCAGCGAAATTGAGGGATTAGTCCAGGTCTTTCCAGTAGAAGAGGGTAACCAGGCAAAAAAAGGGCAGGTGCTAGCCCGCTTGCGTACCGCCACCTTGAATATTCAATTGGATTCGGCATTAGCGTCTCATCGTGAGGCTCGGACCCGATATCACCAAGCTCAACAAGATTTAGGACGAATCCGCGTCTTGTTTGATAAAGAACTCGTCACCCAAAAAGAATTCGATGATGCACTAGCCGAAGAAGGCGCCCTACGTGAACGACTTTCGCAGCTCGATGCGGAAATTCGACGAGTCAAAGACCAATTAAAAAAATCTCAGATCTTGGCACCCTTTGATGGATGGATTACGCAGGAATTCACAGAAGTGGGTCAATGGGTCGAAGCCGGTGGGCAAATTGTCGAAATGGTCGATCTATCTCATGTGAAAGTAGAAGTGCCCCTCCCCGAACGATATATAGGAGATATTCATACTGGGAATTCAGCCGAAGTCTCATTTGATAGCCTGCCGGACTTAACGGCCAAAGGCACCGTCTTTTCAGTCGTGGCGCAAGCCGATCGAGTGGCTCGAACCTTTCCAGTAAAAATTGATATTCCTAATCCCAATCTTACGATTAAAAGCGGCATGGTGTCGCGTGTCACGCTTAAGGTAGGGCATCCTCACGAGGGAATCGTTATTCCAAAAGACGCACTGGTGCTTCGAGGGGGACAGGAATTTGTCTTCCTCGTCAACGAGGGAACCGTCGGACAAGTCCGCGTAAAATCGCTGGTACATTTGGATGAATGGGTTGAAGTTTCGGGTGATGTACAGGAAGGTATGTCTGTAGTTGTCGAAGGCAATGAACGTTTGTTCCCTGGGCAACCCGTTCGAATACTTGATATGCCACAACCAACTTCATGAGTATTATTCAATCTGCCATACGCTACCCGGTAACAACCGCGGTCGGGGTCATTCTGGTCGTATTGTTCGGAATGGTCTCCCTCACCAAACTTCCGATCCAACTCACTCCTGATGTGTCGAAACCCGAGATCACCGTGGAAACACGATGGCAGGGCGCCAGTCCCCATGAAGTCGAGCGTGAAATCGTGGACGAACAGGAAGAACAGCTCAAGGGCGTCGAGGGACTCGAAAAAATGACGGGAGAGAGTTCCTATGATTCCGCCAATATTGTACTGCGATTTCCAACCGGGACGAACACTGACACCGCCCTGCTTCGGGTATCCAACCGCCTAAACCAGGTCAAAGAATACCCTGAGGAGGTTGATGAACCCGTGATCAGTAGTGCGGATACCCGGGGAAACGCCATGGCCTGGTTTATTTTTCGACCATTGGAAGGCAATCCGACAAATATCGAAACCATGCGGGACTTCGCGGAAGACGTGATTAAAGCACGGTTTGAACGAATCCCCGGGGTCGCTGCGTCGAATGTCTATGGCGGACGGGAGCGAGAACTCCAAGTGTTAGTTGATCCCGGAAAATTAGCCACACGCTCATTGACCGTTCGGGAATTGGCGCAAGCATTGGATCAGGAAAATCGTGATTTTAGTGCCGGTGATTTTGAGGAAGGGAAGCGCTCCTATGTGGTTCGAACTGTGGGGGAATACCGAAGCCCTGAGGATGTGGGAAATGTGATCATTGCTCGACGCAGTGGCGCTCCTGTGTATGTTCGGGATGTCGCCACGGTACGCATTGGGTATAAAGATCCTTCTCACGTGGTCCGCCAAATGGGGAAAAGCTCCATTGCGGTCAATGCCATCCGTGAAACTGGGGCCAATATCCTAGACACCATGACGCAATTGAAACATGCGGTGAATGGTCTTAATCAAGACCTCTTAAACGAACGAGGATTTGAACTCTTTCAAGTCTATGACGAGACGGATTACGTCTATAGCTCTCTGACCTTGGTTCAACAAAACCTCGTGATCGGCAGCATACTCGCCATCACTATTTTGTTTCTCTTTCTAAGAACGGGGAGCACCACTCTGGTCATCGGCTTGGCCATTCCCATTAGCATCATGGGCACGTTCATCGCCCTGTGGGCCTTGGATCGAAATGTGAATGTCATCAGCCTCGCGGGAATGACCTTCGCAGCGGGAATGTTGGTCGATAACTCCATCGTGGTGCTAGAGAATATCTATCGCCATCGGGAAGCCGGGAAGCCGCTCTTTCAAGCCGCCTATGATGGTACCACCGAAGTATGGGGTGCTGTCCTGGCCAGTACGCTGACCACCATCGCCGTATTCGTGCCTATTGTGTTCATTGAGGAACAAGCCGGGCAATTATTTCGGGACATTGCCATTGCGATTAGCGCCGGCGTGGGCCTGAGTTTGATTGTATCCATTACCGTGATTCCTTGCCTGTCCGCTCGGATTCTGAAGATCCGAAAGGCTGAAAAGAGTTCTGAAATTCCAAAGTCCCGTGTGGCAATCTTGGCCCACGAATTGGTTGATGGCGCCCATCGAATGGCCGAACGAATGGGATTGAGTGCAGACCGAATTGGGGATTTCGTTTATTGGATGTCCGGCAGCGTGCGTATTCGCATTGGGATCGTACTCGGATTAACTCTTCTGGCGATTGGCATGACGTGGCTCCTCCTCCCCAAAGCCGAGTATCTCCCGGAAGGAAATCGCAATCTGATTATCGGGATTGTGCTTCCTCCTCCTGGATACAACATTGATGAATTCATCAGAATGGGTGAATCCATTGAAGCGGTCCTTGCTCCTTATTGGGATGCTCAACCGGGAAGCCCGGAGGAAACGGCCTTAGACGGCCCAAGTATTAAAAACTTTTTTTATGTTGCTCGGGGTCGGTCCGTCTTTATGGGAGGACGCACCAATGATGATTCCCAAATTCGAAACTTGATCCCCGTGTTTCGACGTGCCGTGGCCGATGTCCCTGGCGTGATTGCCATTGTGACCCAAAGTAGTCTCTTTCAACGAGGTCTTGGAGAAGGGCGTAATATCGATATCGAAATTACTGGACCAGAATTGGATACCCTTGTCGCCTTAGGCGGTCAAATATTTGGCCAAGTCCGACAAGTCTTGCCCGAGGCGCAGGTTCGCCCAAAACCCAGCCTGGATCTGGGTAGCCCGGAAGTACGTGTCCGGCTCAAACGCGACCGTGCGGCAGATGTCCAAATAACGAATCAGGAATTGGGTTTTACCATTGATGCATTGGTGGATGGTGCCAAAGCCAGTGATTATCAATATGAAGGAGATGAAATAGATTTAACCATTCGTGGCGTGGATCGGTTTGCCAATCGAACGCAGGATTTGGCGAACTTACCCATTTACACGCGAGGGAGCAGGCTCACAACCGTTGGAGACATTGCAGATGTCCAATTGCTCGCTGGTCCTGAACAAATCAATCATTTGGAACGAGAACGCGCGATTACCGTACAAGTCATTCCCTCTGAACAAATGCCTTTAGAAACCGCCATGGACCTCATCCAGGATCAAGTGCTTCTCCCCATCAAAGAAAGCGGGCGCTTGGGACGGTTATATAATGTTCGACTATCCGGCACTGCCGACGACCTCACCAACACCTATGACGCAATGAAATACAATTTCCTGCTGGCATTATTCATTACCTATTTATTGATGGCGGCGTTATTCGAAAGCTTCCTGTATCCCTTTGTGATTATTTTCAGCGTGCCATTGGCCGCTGCGGGAGGCATTCTGGGATTGGGGCTGGTCAACCTCTTCGTGGCCTATCAACCCCTAGACGTCCTGACCATGCTGGGCTTTATCATTTTAATTGGCGTCGTGGTAAACAATGCAATATTAGTCGTCCATCAAGCCTTGAATTTCATGGATCCTCACCGGCGAATTCTTTCCGCATCGGGAGAAGTTGAAGCCAACGAAGGGATGCCTATTCGGGAAGCCATTACCGAATCCGTCCGATCTCGGGTTCGTCCAATCATGATGAGTATGTTGACCACAACCTTTGGACTACTCCCACTGGTGCTCTCCTCCGGTGCGGGATCAGAACTTTACCGGGGAATCGGCAGTGTCGTGTTAGGCGGACTGATTATGTCTACGGTCTTTACCCTTCTAGTCGTACCTGCCTTGTTTAGTTTGATCATGGAGTGGAAACTTAAACGGAAAAATATGGTCGCACGGAATGAGATAGTCCCCGAAGGGGTGCAAGAAACCTAATCATGCGTGAGAACCCTTTATCATGATTAACATGAAATGGCCCATTTGCTCCTTCACGATGACGCTTGGTTTCTTGGCATGTCTTATTGTTCTGCCTGGCATGTTCAGCCCTGCTTTCTCACAGGACGAGTCACCACCCAACCAAAAACTTCCTGAGCTGCGTCTAAGTTTGCGTGATGCCATGAAAGCTGCCGTCGATGAAAACCCAACGGTGCAATTATTTAAGGAACGTATCACCCAAGCAGAAGATCAAGCCTTTACCCAACTCGGAACACTTCTTCCGAATGTCTCGGCAAGAGCCAGCGGCGCCCGACGACGGTTTTTCTTTGGATCCTTTGCCGGCGGATCTGGCGTGTCGACCCCGCGAGATTTTTATGAAGCGCGTGTGGCACTTACTCAAAGTATTTTTAGCCTTAGTCTTATTCAAAAATGGCGTGCGGCCCGAACCAACGTGGAGGTCTCTAGCTTAGACTCAGAAGCCAACAAGATGGATACGATGGCTACTGTAGGACTGTCCTATTTAGAAACCTTACGGGCCAAGGCTGCGGTCAAGGCCCGCATGGCGGATGTCACCCTCAATAACGAACTCCTTCGCCTGGCAGTAGAACGAAAATATGCGGGAATGGCCACCAGCCTGGATGTCACGCGTGCCAAGGTTCAATTGGAAAATGAAAAGCAACGGCTTTTGGTCGCCCGCAATGAATACGATCGTGCCAAACTCAACCTCATTCGCGGCATAGGTCTATCATTCGACATCGCCCTCGTGCTTACCGACGAACTTGAAATTCGCCAAATTCCCGAGCAAACGGTTGAAGAAGCCTTGCAAATTGCCACGGAAAACCGTGTTGAGCTTAAAGCGCAAAAGAAACGTGAACGATTGGCAGAACTCTCCTTGAGTTCAGCAACGTTAGAGCGCGTACCGTCATTGACCGGAAGTGGAGATGTCGGGATGATCGGCAACCAAATTCCGGATGCACTGACAACAGACAATGTGCAATTGCTGTTGTCCATCCCCATTTTTGACGGAGGTCAACGGGAAGGCCGCATTTCAGAAAGTCGAAGCCTGGTTCGGCAAGAAAATATTCGGACTAAAGACATCCGCTACCAAGTTGCGCTGGAAGTTCGAGATGCACTATTGACGCTGGAATCTACCCAACAACAGGTGACGGTGGCGGAGAATGGCCTTCGGCTTGCGCTGGAAGAACTCGATTTGGCCCGTCAACGGTTTGCGGTTGGCGTGGCAACCAACATCGAAGTCACAGATGCTCAAAATTCGGTTGCTCAAGCCCGTGATAATGTCATTGAGGCCTTGTTTAATTTCAATGCCTCTCGTGTGAATCTCGCTCGGGCTCAAGGGCAACTGGAAAGCCTCTAAATAGCGTGAATGTATCTCGTCGCTCGTATCTCGTTCAGGACTCACTATCGGTTTGACCAGCCTGAACCTCATTTGCTAGACATAGCCTTTTCCTCGAACCTACTCTAGCCAGAATGCCGAACATCATTTAATTTAGAAGTGTCTACTCGCTTAGACACCATCCCGTTATAAATCCCAACCGTCATGCCAATACCTTTAAGCGGAAGTTCAGGTTTGGAATTTTTCACCACAGACAGGATCAAGACCTAATCAACATGGCTTCATACGATTCACAAATACAAAACGATGTCCGAGCGCAGGCCAAGAAACGCCGCACATTTGCCATCATCAGCCACCCAGACGCCGGAAAAACCACAGTCACGGAAAAACTATTGCTGTATTCTGGCATGGTGCGAACCGCCGGCATGGTCGGCAGTCGAAAAAGCTCCACCACGGCCACATCAGATTGGATGGGCATGGAACAGGAACGCGGGATTTCCATTACCGCCTCAGCCATGCAGTTCAAATACAAAGGGGCGGTAATTAATGTCTTGGATACTCCGGGCCACCAAGATTTCTGTGAAGACACATACCGAACGCTCACAGCAGCAGATAGCGCGATCATGGTCATCGATGCAGCCAAGGGCGTAGAAACGCAAACCAGAAAATTGTTTGAAGTCTGCCGCCTGAGAAAAATCCCGGTTCTGACACTGATTAATAAAATGGACTTGCCTGGCCGTCCCCCTCTCGACCTCATGGCTGAAGTTGAGGAAGTTTTGGGCATTCATGCTAGTGCGATGAACTGGCCCGTTGGCTCAGGACAACAGTTTGTCGGTGTGGTCGACCGAACAAGCAAGCAGGTCTCCCTGTTCAAAAAAATGGCTGCCGGAGGTGCCGCCAAAGCGAGCAGGACTGAAATTTCGTTGGACAGCCCGGAAGCCAATTCCCTCATCGAAGAAGAAATCCTCGCGCAAGTCCATCAGGATCTGGAGCTACTCGAAATCGCCGGTAACCCATTTTCCGAAGAACAATTCTTGCGCGGCGAAGTGACCCCGGTCTTCTTTGCTTCCGCACTGACCAATTTCGGCGTGGAAAACTTTTTTGATGCCTTTGTGGATATGGCACCCGCAGCCACACCACGCATTGCGGATCGACCTGATGGAGAAGAAATTGTTGTCGATCCGATCAACACTCCCTTTAGCGCCTATGTCTTTAAACTTCAGGCCAATATGAATCCCCGGCATCGTGATAGTACAGCCTTCCTTCGTGTCTGCTCGGGACGGTTTGAACGTGACATGGTGGTGAAACATCATCGATTGAAAAGCGAGGTGCGATTATCTCGCCCGCATAGCCTGGTCGCCAGCGAGCGCAACACCGTGGATATGGCCTATCCCGGCGATATTATTGGCATCATCAATCCTGGACAATTTGCAATTGGTGATACGATTTCCATGCAAGATGGGTTTAATTACAAACCCCTCCCGCAATTTCCAGCCGAGGTGTTTGCACGGATTCATCCCACCGATGTGGGGAAGCGCAAGGCTTTTGATCAAGGCATGGCACAGATGGCGGCAGAAGGAACCATTCAATTGATGAGGAGTTTGGATGAGCTGGAATTTTTTGTCACCGCTGTCGGTCGTCTGCAATTTGACGTGCTTCAATTCCGTCTGAAGAATGAGTATCGAGTCGAAACACGATTGGAGCCTTTATCCTTTGAATGCAGTTCTTGGCTGGTCGGGGATGTGAATACCTTTCGTCCACCCTCGGATGCCATGGTTGTCAAAGACCAACAGGATCGCCCTGTGGTGCTTTTCAGATCGCCTTGGTCCAAGAACTTTGCCAGGGAACGCAACCCCGATCACGATTTGTTGGAAATGGGTTAACTGTTATCCCCCCAAACAGAGTTTTTTCGCCATCTCCCTAAAGAAGAATCTTTGCAAAAGTTTGTCATTTTTCTCGCGTGATATAATACAAAAGGACATGAAAACTTACAGGCAGATCTTTTCTGACATTTGAAAATTTTTTAAGTAATGACCACTACATATACCTATGACGTCCTGGTTCTTGGCGCTGGCCTAGCGGGAATGCGGGCGGCCCTAGCTGCGCATGAGGCCGGAGCCAAGGTTGCCATTTTAACCAAAGTTCATCCAGTGCGGAGCCATTCCAATGCGGCGCAGGGGGGCATTAATGCGGCGCTCACCGATCGTGGAGATCAATGGGAAGATCATGCGTTTGAAACCGTGAAGGGAAGTGACTATTTAGGTGATCAGGATGCCATCGAAATTCTCGCGGAGGAAGCCGGACAGGACATCCTCACCCTCGAACACATGGGGGTGATTTTTAATCGAAACGATGAAGGCCGATTAGGCACCAGACGGTTTGGCGGTCAAAAACGAGCGCGAACGTTTTTTGTTTCGGATTTCACCGGGCAGGCCATGCTTCATGTGTTGTACGAACAAATCATGAAGGCCAACCTCCCGGTCTTTGAGGAATGGTTCGCGACATCTGTTGTCCGAGATGACGACGGTCGATGTGCTGGAGTCGTGGCGTTTGAAATTCGATCCGGCACCTTTGCTTTTATCAAGGCCAAGGCCGTGATCATCGCCGCTGGTGGATTGGGTCGTGTGTTTGAACCTAGCACGAATGCCATGATTTGTACCGGCGACGGCATGGCCATTGCTTATCGCGCGGGCGCCCCCTTGATGGATATGGAGATGGTGCAGTATCACCCAACGACTTTGAAGGGGAAAGGTCTTTTGATTACTGAAGCCGCTCGAGGAGAAGGGGCCTATCTTGTCAATAAGGACGGGGAGCGATTCATGGAGCGCTATGCCCCGAACATGATGGAATTGGCTTCCCGGGATGTCGTATCGCGGGCAGAGCAAATTGAAATCAATGAGGGCCGCGGAATCAATGGATGCGTGTTATTAGACTGCCGCCATTTGGGCAAACGATTGATTCAAGAACGGCTTGGTCAAATTTACGCAGAAGCGAAAACCTTTGCGAATATTGATTTAACTGAAGAACCTATTCCAATCCGGCCAGGTATGCATTACAGCATGGGAGGAATTAAAACGGACGTGGATGGTCGTTGTTGGGATCGAAAGGGAGTTTGGGTAGGGGTCCCAGGATTATTTGCCGCAGGCGAAACAGCCTGCTTGAGTTTACATGGTGGCAATCGTTTGGGAGCAAATTCTCTGTTGGATACCGTAGTTTTTGGCAGGCGAACCGGAACCTGTGCGGCAACCTATTCTCAATCCGTCAATGAATCACACGTCTCCGCTTCTATTGCGGACAGCGATCAACAGATGGTCAAAGAATTTTTACAACGCAGGGCAGGGGCCGATACCATCGCCGCTATTCGTGAAGACCTTGGAACTACGATGAACTCCTATTTAGGAGTGTTTCGTAATCAGGATGGTATGGAAAACGCACAATGCAAGTTGCCTCTTTTTCGAAACCGATGGAATCAGGTGGGTATTCAGGATAAGGGACGCGTGTTTAACACCAGTCTTGTTCGAGCATTAGAATTAGGTATGATGTTAGATTGTGCGGAGACAATCGTCCGTGGAGCCATTACACGGACCGAAAGCCGAGGGGCGCATTTTCGAGCCGACTATATTCAACGAGATGACGAACATTGGCTCAAGCATATATTGATTTATCATTCTCCTGAGGGACAGCCTCATATTGACTATCTTCCGGTTCACCTTACGCGATGGGAACCCCAGGTCCGAGTTTACTAATGCCCACCACCTTTCGCATAAAACGTTTCAATCCTGAATCCGAATCACCTCACCCTTTTTTCCAAGACTTTGAATTCGAAACGGAACGCGCAGATACGATTCTCGATGTCCTCATAAAAATTCGAGAGTCGATTGATGAATCGTTGACGCTTCGGTGTTCTTGCCGAGGAGCGATTTGCGGCTCGTGCGGCATGCGTATCAACGGACATGCCACATTAGCCTGCAAAACAAAAGTGTCGTCTCTTGAATCTCTTGATGGGGCTATCCACATCGAACCCATGAACAACATGCCTGTCATCAAAGATCTCGTGACGGACATGGGTGGATTTTGGGAAAAAATTCGACACGTGCGACCGTGGCTTCAACCGAGTGGACCTGAACCCAAGACTGAGTACTTGGCATCCCCGGAATCGATGAGCCATTTAACAGGTGTGATGGGGTGTATCATGTGCGGGGCTTGCGTATCGGATTGTGCTGCCCTGGAAGTCGATCGCGATTTTTTAGGCCCCGCAGCCTTAGCCAAAGCCTATCGATTCGTGGCCGACCCCCGAGATGGTGCCAACGCTTCCAGATTATTGGACCTGAATCAACCTAGTGGCATGTGGGACTGCACCCGATGTATGGAATGTATTGAGGTCTGCCCCAAAAATGTTGGGGCTATGGAGCGGATCATGACCCTTCGGGCCAAGGGCATTGAGCAAAATGTCCCCTCGACCTGCGGGTCCCGCCATGCCGAGGTGTTTGCCGATCTTATTGAACAAAAGGGGCGTTTAGATGAACCCATGTTAGCCATGCGAACCTTCGGGATTGGCAACATTAGGCACATGCTGTCATATCTTCCTATGACTCTTCGTGCATTGATGCGGGGAAAACTTCCAAGGTCTGGTCCATTACACTTGGCCATTCCAGGGATTGATCGAATACGTCGTCTTTTTCGCCACTGGAGGACCCGCTCATGAAATATGCCTTTTTCCCTGGCTGTGTATCGAAAGGTGGTTGCCCTGAATTGTACCAATCCGTGATGCAGGTTTACCCACGTCTGGGCATTGAGCTTGAAGAAATGACCACGGCCTCTTGCACAGGCGCCGGCGTGTTGCAAGAAAAAGATCCCCGATTGGGTGATCTTCTTAATGCTCATACCCTGGCTCTGGCCGAACAGCAGGGGCTCCCCATCATGACGATTTGCAGCACCTGTCAGGGCGTGATGAGTCAGGCCAATCATCGGCTCAAGTCCAATCCCTCGTATTTAGCTGAAATTAATCAGGTTCTGGAAAAAGAGGGAATCACATATCGTGGAACTACAACAGTCAAACATTTTGTGTGGATACTGCTGGAAGATATTGGAGAAGACACGATCCTCCAGCATGTGAAACAATCTCTAACAGGCCTACGAGCTGCTCCGTTTTACGGCTGTTATTTACAGCGGCCAAGTGACGCCCTTGGGTTTGACGAAATTCCATCTCGTGCTAAATCTCTGGAAACCGTGATCGATTTGTTGGGTGCGGAGGTTGTCGACTTCCCTGGTAAAACTCGGTGCTGCGGGCTGCCTCTTCTGACGATCAACGAACCCAATTCGTTAAAGATGGTGGCTCACCACACCTCGGATGCCAAAGAACATGGAGCCGACCTTATGGTCACGCCCTGTCCTCTGTGTCACTTGAATCTGGATGGACTACAATCGAAGGCTGGCACACAGAATGGAATGAAGATCGGTCTTCCCATCTTACACTTGCCCCAGTTATTAGGATTGGCTATGGGCATGAAACCCAAAACTCTAGGAATGAATCGGAATTTGGTCTCTACACAATCGGTGATGGAGAAAATCGGGGTAGGCACCACCTAGTACACAACCGTGTCAGGCAATTTCTTTCGAGACAGTTTTAAAATATGCCAGCAGATCGCGCGCCGAAATAATCCCAACAATTTTTCCCTCCTCGGTCACCGCCAAATGCCGAATACGCTTGTCGGCCATCAAATCACGAGCGTAATGAGGGGACAGCTTTTTCTCAACGGATAGAATCGGCTTTGACATCACATGAGCCACAGAAATTCCTGAAATATTTCCCTCTTCCTCCGCCACGGCACGAACGACATCAGTCTCGGTAATTATCCCGGAAAATTCCTCCTCCTTCTTCACCAATAAAGACCCAATGCGTTCGTTGTGCATATAGACTGCAGCCTGTTTGATCGTGGCCTCCTCAGATATAGTGCTGAGGTGGCTCGTCATCAATTGTCCCACAGTGGCCATTAGCATCCCCTTTTAAAAAAGAACTGGGCTTCTCTGGACTTCGATTATTGTAGGTACTTCACCGCTCCCATGCAACACAGAGTCAATAAAGACATAATCAATCTCCCACTCGTCCAATCCCAACGCGTACCATTCAAAAAAAAAGAAGGCCAATTACCAACAACTTCCTCCGACCTCACGAAAAAACAAACACAGACACGCTCAACAGTATAGGGAATCAACCGAGTATAGATACTAGAAGGCAATGCATGTGTCCCTTCCCAGAAGGTCATTTGGTGTTCAGCCGAGCATCAATCACGAAGGAAATTTTCCGTTATGGAGCACCATTATGATGACTCGACAATTTCGATGGCATGTTAGTTTTTTACTTCTCGGCCTTTTAATTTTGTTTTGGACCACGCCTGTAGTTGGGCACAAAATAGGAAAAGGCTATAACAACGGACCGATTTGGGAAATCAAAACTGAAACCAATACTGTGTACCTATTAGGTTCCATCCATGCGCTGAACACGGCGTATTACCCACTGACACGTGGGTTTTATTATGCCTATTATGATTCTCCCAATATTGTGTTTGAGGTTGACCTGGATCAGGTGTTATCCGGAAAAAAATCAAAGCAACTGAAGCGGAAAAGGAATTTTGCGACTATTCGCACTTCGCAAAATGCGCTCCTCATGAAATTAGATTTCGAGGGAAAATTCGGCGTGGATCGTCATTTTTACTGGAAAGCCAAAGCTGTTGGAAAACAGATCCTCGGACTTGAGAGCGTAGATTATCAAATGAACGTATTAGATGACATTATCTTGAAAAGTCAAAAGGGCATGGCGGGAAAGAATCGTGAACATGCGAAACAGGCCACTCGGCGGCTTAACCAACTTCTCGAAGCCTGGCACCGTGGGGATGAGGAAACGTTAGAGCGAATGATTGAAGAAGAGAAGGCCACACCAGAAGTGTATCAAGCAGTTTACCACGATCGAAACCTCAAATGGCTCCCAAGAATTGAATCGTTTTTAGGCCAAGAAGAAAACTATTTAGTCATTGTCGGTGTTGGGCATCTGGTCGGTGAAGATGGGCTCGTCAAACTTCTCACTGATAAAGGCCACACCGTTCGACGCATGGTATATGCTATCCCCTAGGGCATATAAATCGTGAGGGGCAAAGCGAAATAATCAATTGGACTTCTACACTTCTTGCCTCTATATTTATTTTGATTCTCCAAAAATTTCCAGACTCGTTCAAAATCCAGAATGTGACTTCGCCTTGGGACTCCCTTGCCAGGCCTTCCACCGTACGTTACCCTGATAAAAAGAGTTCCCTCCAAAATTAAACGGCCATTAGCCCTCGAACAATCCTTTCCGCAGGGAGTATGTGAATGACTCAAGCTGCCGTGAATATTGACCAAATCGTTCAAAACATGCAGGAGCCCGTAAAAACATTTGTCGCCAGGGTTCAGGAGCTCGGAGGACCAAATTGTCTGGCCATTACTGCATTTGGAACGATCGCGACTCCAGCATTTGATCCAACTAAACACACGGCCAAAAGCGTTGTGGTCCTCGATCAGATAGACTTATCAATGCTCAGGGAATTGGCGAAAGAAGGCGTCAAGCTGGGTAAGGCCAAAATTTCCGCGCCCCTGATTATGACCCCAGGGTACATAAAAGGATCGCTTGATGCATTTCCCCTGGAATTTCTGGAAATCCAGCAATGCCACGTCTGCCTGATGGGAGCGGACTTTTTCAAGGATTTGTCGTTTGATACCAACCATATTCGCCTGCAAAGTGAACGGGAACTAAAAACCATTCTCATAGCGATGAGGCAAGGCCTCCTGGCTGCCGCAGGACGCGAAAAAATGTTTGGTGCCATGGAGTCCGATATTGCCGAACGTCTCATCCGAACTTTGCGAGGATTACTCTGGTTACACGGAACAAAAGATTTTCTGACAGCCATCCAAGTCGTCGGGCATATCGAGCAGGAAACGGATCGCACTTTACCGGGAATCCGTAAGGCCTTTGCATACAACAGGCAACACGACTGGGACGATTTCACGACCCTTTACCATGAAATTGATGGGCTTAAGACGCTGGCCGATAGATGGTAAAACTCTCCCTGCCAACACGATTCACGACAATCCTGTTTTTTATATTACTCGCCAGCCCTGGATGGGCTGAAGTGTCCATCCATGATCCCGGCACATTTGTCGTCGATGAAGCGGGATTAATCGATCCAACCACCGAAGGTCAACTAGAGGGTTGGCTGAAGGAATTGGAGCAAAAAACCACAGCGCAAGTAAAAGTGCTCACCGTCAAAACCACTGAGGGGGAAGATATTTTTGGATTTGCTCAGCGCCATGCCGAATCTTGGCAACTTGGGCAAAAGGATAAGGACAACGGTGCGCTCATTGTCCTGGCCCTTGAGGAACGGAAAGTCCGTATCCAGACCGGGTATGGACTAGAAGGCACTTTACCCGATTCCTGGGCAGGCTCTCTGTCTCGTGCGGTAGCCTCGCAGTTTTTTAAGCAGGGGAAGTATTCCGAAGGGATTTTCCAATTGGCCGTCATTACCGCAAATCAAGTAGCCGATGCGCAACAAGTCACACTCACGGGTATCCCCAATTACCGGTATCAACCCAATAGTGGAGGGAATGGCTCTCTTCTCGGCTCATTGATTGTCCCGCTGTTTTTCCTGGTGATGCTATTTTCCAATTTGCGACGCCGTCGTCGATATTATTCAAATTGGGGTGGCGGTGGCCTTGTGGAAGGGATGCTGCTGGGATCGGCCTTGGGTGGCTTATCCGGCCGACGTTCTCACATAGGTGGGTTCGGCGGAGGATTCGGAGGCGGCTTTGGCGGTGGATCCTTTGGCGGTGGGGGTGGTTTTGGCGGCGGTGGCGGTGGTGCCAGTTGGTAAGATTTTTTTTAAGGCAAGAAAATCATCACCAAAATATTTGGCTGTACTTTGGATAGGTAATCGGTAAGATATCCTTGATAAGGGAGGTGCTTTAGTGAGTGCAGGACGTATTGTCTTAATCATTTTGGCCGTCATCCTTGTTTTGGGATTGATGGGCGGATGTGCTGTCTATAATGGCTATAATCAAGCCATCTCTCTCGACGAAAGCGTTAAAAGCCAATGGGCGCAAGTGGAAAATCAGTTGCAGCGACGATTTGAGTTAATCCCAAACCTGGTGGAAACGGTGAAGGGCGTGGCTGGTCAAGAGGAAAAAATCTTTCTCGGCGTAGCTGAAGCCCGCAAGTCGTATTTTCAAGCCGATTCCGTTAATGAAAAGGCACGGGCCGCAAGCGGATTTGAATCAGCCCTGTCGCGTCTCTTGGTATTGCGGGAAACCTATCCAGCCCTAAAATCAGACCAATCTTTCTTAAAACTGCAGGATCAACTGGAAGGCACGGAGAATCGACTAGCCGTGGAACGGAAACGCTATAACGATGCGGTTCGGGCACTCAATACTTTTTCCCGCAAACTGCTAGGACGATTGTATGCCGGTTTGGCTGGGGTCGAACAAGCCGAATATTTTGAAATTGGAGAAGAGGCCAAAACCACGCCTAAAGTAGAGTTTTGACCTCAGCTTGGCATCTCCTTGAACCAAATCAACCATAAGAAGGCAAAAATACCCCTCTAACGGAAAAAAATGGTTAAGAATGTTCAAAAACAACCGATAAACATAATTGACACTCGGAATTCTTCCAAAACGAGCATTTCGAGAAATTAGGGCTTTCCATTCATAGAGGAGGATCTCACATGTCTACCGCTGAATTAGACGAACCCCAAACCATGTACGCCCCTCCAACCGATCCCTATTCTGACTTTCCCCGTGATCGCATGTCCGGGGATGCCGCGTTTGGCAAAGAAAAAATCGTGGCCTTCATCGGTCAGGGTGTGGAATTCAAAGGGACCATCAATTACAAAGGCAGCGTCCGTATTGATGGAAAACTCGATGGGGAATTACATACCGAAGGTACGCTTCTCGTCGGTAAGGAAGCCGTCATCACCGCCAAAATCAGCGCTGGGTCTGTGATTAGCAAAGGCAAGATTACCGGGGATATTGTGGCGAACGAAAAAGTCCTTTTGCTGTCATCCGCCAATATGGACGGGTCGCTAAACACTCCGCAATTATCCATTGAAGAAGGCGTCATTTTTAACGGCACTATTGAAATGAAACGATAAGCTCTGGGAAGGGAACACGTTTCCCTTCCTAGGCCTTTCTGGTCGCCAAAAAACCTGCCGACCCTGACCTCAACTTCTCGCGTTAATTCCGTTGTTTCATCGGAACATATTCGGTTTGTGTCCGCCCAGTGTACAATTGTCGGGGCCGCCCAATTTTCATATTTGATTCCTCCATCATTTCCCGCCAATGGGCAATCCAACCGGGTAACCGCCCTATCGCAAAAAGGACCGTGAACATATTCACGGGAAAGCCAATCGCCTTGTAAATGATCCCACTATAAAAATCGACATTCGGATAGAGTTTGTGCGAAATAAAAAACTCATCCTTCAGGGCAATGTCCTCAAGACGTTTGGCGATATCCACTAACGGATCTTGCACGCCTAGTGACGACAAAACCTGATCACACATTTGCTTTAAAATTTTCGCGCGCGGATCATAATTTTTATACACCCGATGGCCAAACCCGAACAGGCGGAATGGGTGTGCACGATCCTTGGCCATCTCCACATATTTCTCCACATTGCCATTGTCGGCATGAATGGTGTTGAGCATATCCATAACTTGCTGATTCGCCCCGCCATGCCGTGGTCCCCATAGCGCATAGACCCCCGCGGACACGGAAGCAAAAAGGTTGGCATGCGAAGACCCTACCAAGCGGACCGTAGAGGTGGAACAATTTTGTTCGTGGTCCGCGTGAAGAATAAATAAGAGGTTCAGCGCCTTGGCGACTATAGGATTTGCCTTGTACGGTTCAGCAGGAACCGAAAACATCATACGAAGGAAATTCGAACAATAGTCGAGTGAATTGTCCGGATACACAAAGGGTTGTCCAATGGACTTTTTGTATGAATAGGCCGCAATGGTTGGAATTTTCGCCAACAGTCGATGCGTGGAAATTTCCACCTGTTGAGGATCAGTCGGATCGTGGCTATCTTGATAAAAGGTAGAAAGCCCGCCTATCACGGCGGATAGTATCGCCATCGGGTGCGCGTCTTTGGGAAACCCATCAAAAAACCGTTTCACATCTTCATGCAGCATGGTGTGGCGAGTGATGGTTTGGACAAATATCTCATATTCCGATGAAGAAGGAAGCTCGCCATATATCAACAAATACGCGGTTTCCAAAAAATTTGAATGTTCTGCCAATTGTTCAATAGGAATTCCCCGATACCGAAGAATGCCTTGATTCCCCTCAAGAAAGGTGATGGCGCTCGAGCAAGAAGCGGTATTGACATATCCCGGATCGAACGCGGTCAATCCTGTTCGCTCTCGCAATTTGGTTATATCTATCACTCGTTCGGCTTCGGTTCCCGTGGCAAGGGGGAAATCAATGGATTGATCATCAATCCTCATGGTTACGGATTCAGACATAGGAGAACCTCCTTCAGATATGAAACTATGGAACGAAGATCTACCTATAGTGTACAAAACACGGAGGGAGAAGTGATATACAGGGTCCTAGTGTTGCTGAAAAGGAAAAAACTCCGGCAGGAAGACTTTGGGTAGGCGATTTTGACTAGCCCCTGGCCCATGGGTTACCGTCCGGCTAAGAGAATAAAGTAACGAAATTCTTTTCATCATCATGCCGGACTACCTCATTACGTGGATACATTTGATTGCCGCAACGACTCTGATAGGAGGGCTAGTCTTCGTTCAGTTTGTACTGAACCCTTCTGCACACCAAAATCCGCCAGACCCCAAGACCAAAGAAATGGTCCGATTGGCTGGCCGTCGCTTTCGAACCCTTGCCTGGGTCTGTTTGATCACGTTGATCCTAACGGGCTCGTATCAAATGCTAAACGAAAGCGGATCGGCCCGCATTGAAACGGAGTGGGGTGTAGTCCTCATGCTCAAATTGTTTCTCTTTGTGATTGCCTTCGGCCTCATCCTCATCCACGACTTCATCCTCGATCCCCATACACCTCCACAAAAGAAAACCATCAATCCTCCGGCATTCATCCCATATTCACGTGCAGATAATTTACAAAAGGCAATTATCCTCATGACACTCGCCGTCTTGCTCGTCGCCTCTTACCTCACGACGATCTAAGAAGTCTGGTTTATTGGTGAAACAATTGCCCTCATTTATAACGGCTCGGTCCCTTGGTTGATGATTTCTAGATATTTGTCATAAACAAATACTTGCCCCCGTTGCTTGCCTGTTATTTCCCGGACCAGTCCTAACTTCTCCAAATGTGAAATAGATTTTCGTACGGTTGGTGAAGACAAATTTGTCTCTTCCGAAGCTCGGGGAACGGACAGAATTGGCTTTGATTGAAGATACTGATGCACACGCAGAGCCGATGCCGCCGGTCGCCCCAAATTTTCTATAAGCAACCGATCCTTTTCGAATAGAGAAAGAATCAATTTTGCTGTCTCCGCTGCTTGATCGGAGGTTTCCTTAACACCAGTGAGAAAAAACTCAAGCCATGATTCCCAATCCCCCTCCTGCCTGACACGCTGCAACAGATCATAATATTGCTGCCTTTTGTTTTTAAAAAACAAACTTAAATACAAGAGAGGTTCTTTGAGCGCACCTTCAGCACATAACAAAAATGTAATTAGCAAACGGCCCAGTCGTCCGTTCCCGTCTAAAAAAGGGTGAATCGTTTCAAACTGCACATGTATTAACCCTGCTTTGACCAGCAATGGAAGTTGGGGAGTAGCTGTATAGATGAATTTCTCCAAATCTCCCATACAGGCCATTACCTGATCATGTGGTGGTGGCACAAACATCGCATTCCCTGGTCTTGTGCCACCGATCCAATTTTGGCTTTGCCTAAATTCTCCTGGCTGCTTCGTGCTTCCTCGTCCTTTTGAAAGAAGAACTTCATGAATCTCGCGCATTAACCTTAGTGACAATGGGAATCCCTCCCTCAGGCGTTTAAGGCCATGGTACATTGCGGCGACATAATTAGAGACCTCTTGTACGTCATTCAATGGCACTCCTGGGGATTCGTTGCTTTCGAATAACAGCAAATCCGACAATGATGATTGCGTTCCTTCGATCTGGGAGGACAAGATCGCTTCCTTGCGGACATACATGTATAAGAACAAAGGAGTATCTGGGAGGATCGACGTTAACCCATCAAGACGACCAAGTGCCTGGTTTGATTCGTCCAAAAGACCATAAAGGTCGTATAATCTGATCGGTGGGTTTGGAGGCAGTTGGGGTGGGACAAATGCACGAACGGTCTCATTGGCAATCGTTGTTATGACAAGGTCCCCCAAACGATTTCTTTCCACTTGATCTGACATTTAGGAAAGGATCCTTTCTTAAGAATTTCAGCAAGGAAACGATAGTGCATTTTCCTTTCCTTATGAAGTATACTAGAGAAAAATATTACTATCCAGTTTTTCTATATGTAGAGTTATTTTATGTATTTAGTGATTAATAAGTACTAAATATGGTTATTCGTGAAATTTTTAGTAAAAAAATTGCAGTTCTATGAATTTAAGGTGTAGATTTTTGGGACCAGGCGCCAAAAATTTTGAAATTTTATTCTTGTCTCAACACCACTAGGGGCGGCTCACCCAAAACGCGGAAGGTGCTGAGGAAGCCAACGATCACAGCTAGTCCAATCGTGGCGAAGAGGGCCCATCCCAGGATTGAGGGTTGAAACGCCCAAGTCAGATCCAAGAAAAAATAAAGGATGGCCCAGGAGAGGGCACTGGCAAGACCTAGGCCGATGAGGCCGGCCAAACCACCCACCACGGCAAATTCAATGGCGAAGGCTTGCACAATAATCTGCCGTGTACCGCCGATGGCTTTGAGAATTGCGGATTCATAAAGCCGACGGTAACGCGTCGAAGATAACGCAGCCACCATCACCACCGCCCCGCTGATAATACTTAGGAACGCCATTCCTTGAATAGCCCACGCCAGTTGCTCTAACAGCCGCGCGACATTGGCCAGCACATCACCAATCTTAATGGCGGTGACATTAGGCAAGGCACGAACTAATGCTTGCTGCAGCGGCACTTCTTCTGCAGGGCTCACTTTAGCCGTGGAGATATAGGTCATCGGCGCGCCCTCGAGAGCCCCCGGGCCAAGAATCATAAAAAAGTTCGTGGAAAAACTTCCCCAATCTACCTTTCGGGTACTTTCCACGATGGTTGGCAAAGGCGTTCCCTGAATATTAAACTCCACCGTCGTGCCTAAATCCAAACCAAGATTTTTGGCAGCTTCGTCTTCCACAGACATGCGAATGGGAAAAGACCCTATGCTGGCAGAAGGTTTGTCGCTTGGGTCGGTGGACCACCATTGCCCCTTGACCACCGTGTTGTCTTCAGGAAGTTCGGCCAACGCAGTCAAGACATATTCCCGAGTAAAATACCACCCATTACGTTTACCCTTATGTTCTTCTGGATCGACCGGTTTTCCATCGATCGCGCCGATGCGTGAACGAACGACGGGAGTCAGTTTGTAGGTTGCGGTTGGGGTTTGGGCGCGAATGATCTGCTCAAACGTTTCTTTCTGGTCGGGCTGAATATCAATAAAGAAGAATGTGGGCGCATCTTCAGGAATGCGATCCCCAATCGACGTCAGTAAGGATGCTTTTACCAATGCCACCGTGACGATGACCATCACGCCGACACCGATGGCCACCGCCATTCCCAGGGTATAATTCCCTGGTCGTTGCACACTCCCTAATGCTTGCCGAACGGTAAAGGATTGGGGTCGAGGTAACATTCGTAATCCCTTCAGCATCAGACGCGCCCCAAACTGGAGAACAACTAATGCCGCGGCAAAGGCTAGAATAAATACGAAGCCAAGGGTTACAGATCGCGCTTGCCACATGGCAAGGAGCATGAGTCCAAGGCCAATCACAACACTGGTCACCAGCCGCTGACGATCTTTCCAGAACGCGACCAGAACGATCCAAGCGTTTCTCCAAAAAGATCCTTGTTGAACCACCGCATTTCCTTTTTCAACTTCACGCCTTAACACCAGCGCCGGAGGGACAGTTCGAATGGTCAGTAATGGCCATAGGGTAAACAGAAGTGTCGTCGCCACTCCTAAAACCAACCCCTTGGCCAAAGGCGACCATGTCACCGTGCTAGTCACGGCCACGGGAATGAGTCCACCAAGTAACAAGGGAATGGCCATTTGCAACCCGATACCCAACATGGCGCCAATCAGACTCCCAAGGCCCCCCATCAACACACTTTGGCCAAGGTAGGCACGCATGATTATCCCGGCATCCGCGCCCAAAGTTTTGAGGATGGCCACGGTCGTCATCTTTTGTTTCATGAACCCGTGAATCGTACAAGCAATGCCAATCCCACCGACGAATAATGCTGTTAGTCCGATCAGCCCTAAATAGGTCGTGAGTTGTTCCAAAAATTTTCTAATGCGCGGCTGTGCTTCACGGAAGGACGATACGCGGGCTCCTTCTTTGGCTAACCGTCCCTGCAACTCACCTTGAAGTGAGCCAAGGATTATCGACTCTGGTACTCGCAGGAGATATCGTTGGCGAATACGGCTGCCAACTTGCACTAACTCCGTGGCCTCCAAGGCTTCCACGGAAATAATCACGCGAGGCCCCAGGCTAAAGGCGCTGGCCACACGGTCCGGTTCTTTAAGCAACACTCCACGAATTTCGAACCAGGCCTGACCGATTTTGATAGACGAACCAACTTCCTTTCCCAACGTGATCAATAACGAGTCCTGTACCACAATGCCGAAGCAAGGTTTCGTGGGGCAGGAGGAAGAAGAGGAAAGTAAAGCATGTAATGGTTGCTTGGGAGCCACCTCTACCTGGCCATACAGCGGATAGTTCGGCTCAACCGCCTTGATTTCAACCAATTGTGTCGAAGGAAAGGTTGGATTTTCGGTCAGACCATCAGCCCTCACTTTTTCCTGCACTGCTGACATGCCAACCAATTCTCGGACGTGCGTGACCTCAATTTTCCTATCTCTTATCGATGCCAGGACGGTCTCTCCGGATTCGTCCAATGGACGGGCCAGCCGAATTTCTAAATCTCCCCCTAACAGACTTCGCGCATCTCCCAAAATCATGCGTTCTACATTCGTGGCAAAGAGATCCACTCCCACCACCGACCCAACACCAATCGCCACGCACACCAAAAAAAACACAAATTGATGCCAACTGCCGCGTGTTTCTCGCCAAGCCATTTTGAGGGAAATAGGGAGGAAGCGATAACTCATAGTTAACTACGAACTCACGGATTGATCCGACGAAATCGCACCATCATGCAAGGCGATGATTCGTTCGGTCCGGGCTGCAAGGGTGGAATCATGTGTGACCAACACCAGGGTGCTTCCCTGGTCGCGGTTCAGATTCAGCAGGAGGTCTATCACTTTCTGCCCAGTGGCACTATCTAAATTCCCGGTGGGTTCATCAGCTAAAAGGATCGGAGGACGGCAAGAAAACGCACGGGCGACAGCCACTCTCTGCTGCTCACCGCCTGAAAGTTGCGTAGGGTAATGCCCCTGGCGGTCTTGCAATCCAACGGCTTCTAACAATTCCTGCGCACGCGTATTCGCAGACGAATCCCCACTTAATTCTAGGGGAAGCGCGACATTTTCTAGAGCCGTCAGGGTAGGAATAAGATGGAAGGATTGGAAAATATACCCAATATGTTTACGCCGAAAATGGGCTAGCTCGTACTCGGTACAAGTTGTGATCTCTTGCCCATTTAATTGAATTGATCCCGAGGTAGGTTTATCCAACCCAGCCAAAAGACCCAGCAAGGTCGACTTTCCACTCCCCGACGGCCCGACAATGGCCATTATCTGCTTCGCAGGCACATCAAAGGTAATCCCTTTAAGAATGGATACCACTTGCCCACCAGCCCGAAGTTGCATGTTAAGACTATCAACATGGATCATGTAAAAGGCTTTCTTTCATAATTGAAAAACCTTACTGAAAGGTTATTATTATACCGTATGGCAACTTTCACGTCGGTTTTCAGCAAACCGTGTTTCCTGTTCAGGATAAAATTTCCTGTTCTGGTGCTGACATTGGCATTGGGTCTTCTGCCCCATTTGAGTGGGTGTGACACCCAAGAACCCTCTCTCCCCCAGGAAGCTCCACCCCCCAATCATACGTTTGAACCTACAAACTCTAACATGCCACCCAGCGCTTCTCCAGGATTCCCCAGAATCGTGGCCTTGGGGGACAGTTTGACAGCGGGGCTTGGCGTCTCGCCGGACCAATCCTATCCATCCAAACTTCAGGAACGCCTTGAGCAAGCGGGGTTTCATTATCGGGTGATAAACGCTGGGGTGAGCGGAGACACCACCGCTGGCGGATTGCGCCGATTGGATTGGGTCCTCAAAAGCCAGCCCAGAATTGTGATTGTTGAATTGGGTGCAAACGATGCCTTACGTGGACATCCTCTGGGTACCACATACTCAAATTTACAGGAAATCATCACCCGTCTTCGAGAAGCGAATACCCAGGTGGTTTTGGCGGGCATGAAAATCCCGCCCAATTATGGGCTGGACTATACCCGAGGCTTTGAAGCAATTTTTGAACGATTAGCTCGGGAATATGACGTCACACTGATTCCCTTTTTGCTGGAAGGTGTCGCAGCCAAACCAGGTCTCAATCAAGCCGATGGCATTCATCCCACCGCAGCGGGATATGAAATTGTCGCCGATACGGTCATGGAAGCATTGGTACCGTTACTGGATTCCCACGATTTCTGACTTAGGATATTGGACCTATTATTCGTGGCACAAAAAACCCCTGGCTACTTTACTTCCATGTAACCAGGGGTTTTCTCTCTGTGAAAGGTCTTTTGGAGAAGATTACTCGCTTTTAAAGAAAATGTCGTAGGCTCCATAACCAAGAATGACGGCAATAATGCCATAATACATGGCGGTAATACCTTCATACCCTCCGCCTGGCGCATTGGCCAACGCGGGCGTGGTTCCGGCCAAGAGTAACGCTCCAGTCAACAATCCCTGAATTGTCTTTTTCATTCCCAGACCCTCCTATGCATTATTTTCTAAAAATCAAAAATTTCATTCCAAGGCCCAACTGAAAGAAGATTTTATAAAAATTCCTTGGTATTACGCAAGAGAAATTTCTCTTCCATTATTGTCTAATCATCCAAATGAGAATGGGACCCATCACAAAAAGGAGGCTTTTTCGTATGTTTACAGCCGCACCAGGCCACTCGCTTGGTTTCTGTGAGCTCAACTTCCACAGGGGAATGCTCGGTTCCGGTATGAGATCCATCACAAAATGGTTGCGTTTGTGACCGCCCACACCGGCACCAATAATACTTGCCCGGCTCCATTTCCATCACATACGGCGTACGTTGCGCAATAATCACTGGATCACCCATTCAGCCCTCCTACAGTTCATCATTTCGTTATTCGTATATCATCGCTCGTATCTCGCATTCGGCATTTCGTTTTTTACGAGATACGACATACCAGCGACGTAATACGGAGACCTTTCACCAATCAATCTATTCACCACAACGAGGTTGACGCCCCTGCGGTCCCAAAGTCGTCAGCCATACGAAATCTGCAATATTTTCGTTGATCAAATATTCAACATCCTCGGGGTACTCAGGGTCTAGAGCATGCAAATACAAGGTGACCTGCTTCAGCGTACCCCCCATTTGTCGTTGAACCCGTTTGGGAATCGGGAGCCCATATTGAATATGTCCTGCCCCAGTGTAACTGACAAAAGTCTGAGGGCGACCTACGCCCTCTTTTGACATCGTGGTGGCAATCACGGATGCCATCCCTTCATCCCGAAAGACCGAGGCTTCATAAATTTTCTGATACACTTCTGGTTTCATTCCACCATGACATTTTTCAATTTGGTCGTAAATAACACGGCGATATTCGGGGTCGTCCGCTGGAAATGGATCGGGAAAATTCCATTGTTGCAACACCGGATCAGCCCCGATTCCCATTAATCCATTCTGCGCCACTTTCCTCACAAAAGGACGAGGCGGATTGAGGCCCAATAACCTGAATTGATGGGTTTTGGCGAAATCCACAAGGGGAGAATAGTCTTCATATTTTCCACCCCAGTTATCCTTCCAATGAGATTCGGTCAAAAATTGGTCGACGGTGGCGATGTCTCCCTTCAGGTAACGATCAATACCGGATTGTCCATCCCAGCTAAACATTTCCATTCCCAAAATAGGTGTGCGTCCTTCATCAAGAACGATTTGCAGCACCTGAATCGCCGCATCGAGGTGAGAGGGCGTATAGTGGGTTTCTCCGATATATATCACGTCTGCTTTTCGTAGGACGGGGCGCAGATCGGCAATGGTTAGGACGGTGTCTTGGGCAACGGCAATGATTTGCCCTTCTTGGTATTTAGGAGAGGATTGGGGGGTGGCACAGGCGGTGGTCACCAACAAAACGCCGGCCAGGAGGACAAGGGAGACGAACGGGGGTTTGGCATACCGAAGAGAGGCGAACACCATGGAAATGGTGTAACATAGCCCCAATTCTGCCGCAACTGATGAGGGATTTCGCGCTTGACGCAGGATCAAATCGATCGCTAGTCTCCAATCGTGACACGTGAATCTTCCCTGAATATTTTTACGACTAGCCTCCATGAGGAATTCAGCCAGTTCCGTCACCAGGTAAAACAAGCAAAGTCTGAAGACCCTGTGGGGTGGGAACTCACAAGAAAACTGGTTGAACCGAGGGTACTACCAACAACCCTTGACCGATTGACAGAACACCTTTCTCAGAATGCCTACCCTTCATCGATCCAAGAGAGGTTAATCGCTGCGCTTCAGTCCTTAAAAACACCCACTCCAAAAACGAAGGCATCTACCGACACTTTCAGGGAATTAACGGGCCTTCCCCCAACCAAAGCTATTCGAGCACTGTGTGTATTGTTTGGTTTTGTTGTTCAAAAGCTTTCAATAGTTGATTCAGCAAAACTGGAGGCATTTGTTCGAGCCCATCCCAATCCCTACGACTGGCTTCTTGAGACCGATCAACCCTCTCTGCTGGACCTGGGCGCTGGAGATTTATCGTTTGAAGAAGAACTCACGGAACAGTACCTTCCCCAACTTCACAATTCCAAGAAATCGCTAACACTCCACGCCCTGGATCGTCTCCAGCCAGGTTCTCAGCTGGGAGGAGTCTACCATGCCAACCCGGAGCGCCTCACTCGATTGGCCAAAATTTCTCCCGAGCACCTCAATTTTCGATTTTGGGGAGCGAAGGATATGCTTGATCTCAGCACCTCCCGCGAACGCCTCACGACCTATTCGGTCGTCACCTGCCATGCACCTGCCACACCGACTTTCGCCTATGAACCTACCCGCGTATCGCAGCACACCATCGAACAGCACCTCCAGCAGACGAAAGGCGAATTCAAAACAGTCCGGATAGATGGAGAGGAAGCTTTAGAGGTCAAGCACCGAGGACGAACCCTGACCTTTCCTTCCTGGAAATTTGCCATTCGCGGCCCCCTCGCCCTGCTGGATGTTCTTTTTCGCCAGGGTCAACTCTGTATCCTCTCAGCTATTGACGCAGAAGTGTTTTGGGAGATTTTGGCTCAACTCGTCGACAATGAGGCCATGCGACCTTCAAACATCATCTTTACTGAGGAGAACCTGCCGACAATTTTCAAGCAGGTCTACGAATCGCTATCCTCCTTAAACGAGGGCGAGCGCTGCGACCTATCCAACCTGATACCGTTAAGAGTTCGATTACCGCAGGTGTTGACTCCGCGGATGCCTGGCGCATCGGGATTCCGATTTCGTTATGTTGAAGTTCGACGCGGTGCGGTATTTTCAGATATGCCTGCCAGCTTTACCGCCAAGCAATTCTCGCAGATGAGTGAAGAGGCACCACCCTGGTGCCTTATTCTCATCCCTGATCGGTAAAATCACCAGCAAATCAGTTAGTTATGAATGAGGGCTGGCTATAGCCTTGGCCAGTTGCTTGGATGCATCTGAGATATCCACGGTATCGCTAACTTTGTACGGGGCAAGACTTGGTCGGCTGACCGCCTGTAATGGTGTTTTGCAAGAGGATGAGGGCGGGATTGTTCTCCACTGCGGAGGAAATATTCATGAAAACTCCTATGGCGACACAGGTTTCATTTTCGGAAATTCCATTTGGAGGCTAAACTGACAGACTCCTAAAAAAACACCATTACCCGTCCCCCAAGTTCCTCTCCCGAGACCCATTCTTAATTATTTCCAGAAAAAACCGAAATTAAAGAGAAGAAGAGGAGGAACACATGAAAAATTCTACAAAACTGATCACCATCTGCATTCTATATTTGGCCATAGGCAGTGCCCTCAACTCATCTGTTATGGCCCAGGCCATCAAACCCCTCTCAGGGACAAAAGGCGCTGAAGCGGTGAACAATGGCGTCCAACATTTCAATCAAGGGAACATGGATAACGCCCTGTCAAAATTTCAACAAGCCTTGACGCAAAATCCTCGCTCTGGGGTGGCCCATTATAATTTGGCATTAACTTATAGTCGGCTAGGCCGGTCGGATTTGGCAGCCAAACACTTTCAACAGGCCTCGGAATTTGGACGAGGGAATCCCTTCATCCAGAATTCCTCTATTCTGAAACAGCATACCCAAAAACAAACGAAGAAATAGCGAAAGTTTCCTGACAGCAATGTGAAGTGGGAAATTGTTGGGAAAGGATTTGGAGCGGGAAAAGGGATTTGAACCCTCGACCCTCGCCTTGGCAAGGCGATGCTCTACCACTGAGCTATTCCCGCTCTCCAGAAAATAGGTAGAATTCGATTCTAGTTTCCGTATAATACCCTGTCAAGCCTACACAAACCCATTAGGCCGTTACTACTTGTAGATACCGTTTGCCTAAAGATCCGACCTGCTGATGCCGATTTACCAGTTGGATGCGAGTTCCTGCTCAGCTTTCCCAAGGCATTGACTTAGTCCTGCCCTGATGGGACTCTAAGAGCGTCACTCTCAGCTGATTGAATATTGAAAATTGTACATTTTTATCACTCTCTCCACTTTTTTAAGAGGTTGCCATGCATATTAGTGTTCTTGGAACTGGGTATGTCGGATTAGTCACCGGGGCTTGCTTTGCAGAGTTTGGGTTGCACGTGACATGCATGGACGTAGACCCCACTAGAATTGAGAAATTAGAGAATGGGGAGGTTCCCTTTTATGAACCAGGTCTGGCCGAATTAGTCGCCAAAGGTCGAAAAGCAGGAACTCTAAAATTTACCACGGATTTAAATGCCGCCCTGGATACCGCCTTAGTCATCTTTATTGCCGTTGGCACGCCATCCAGACCCGATGGTTCTGCGGATCTTTCTTATGTGGATGAAGTCGCTCGGAGCATTGGAAGCCGCATGACAGGGTATAAGGTGGTGGTGACAAAATCGACCGTCCCCGTCGGCACGGCGAATCGTGTGCGAGAACTCATCAAAACCAATCAGCCCAGCCCGATCAACTTTGATGTGGCCTCGAATCCGGAATTTCTCCGAGAAGGGTCAGCCATTGGAGACTTTATGCGGCCCGATCGCGTGGTCATTGGCGTCGATAGCGACCAAGCCGCTGCCATTATGAAGGACTTGTATCGTCCACTCTATTTGCTCGAAACGCCAGTGGTCGTCACCAATGTTCCTACGGCTGAAATGATTAAATATGCCTCCAACGTGTTTTTGGCGACCAAGATTTCCTTCATCAACGAAGTGGCTAATCTTTGCGAAATGGTCGGTGGCAATGTACAAACCGTGGCAAAAGCCATGGGGTTGGATAAACGGATTGGGTCAAAATTCTTGCATGCCGGCCCGGGGTATGGTGGATCATGCTTTGGCAAGGACACTGCCGCCCTCGTTCATATTGGAGAGCAGGCTGGCTATGAAATGAAATTGGCGGCCACCACCAAGCGAGTCAATGAACAACAACATGGTCGGATGGTCGATAAAATTCGCGAGGCCCTTGGAGGGGTTCAAGGAAAAACCATCGCGTTATTGGGATTGTCGTTTAAACCCAATACGGACGATTTACGAGATTCCCCCGCCCTGGTAATTGCGGAGCATTTGATGAAGGAAGGCTGTAAGGTTCGTGCCCATGATCCCGAGGGCCAAAAGGAAGCGGTAAAGAACTTCCAAGGTTTGATCGGATGCCAAGATGCCTACGATGCGGCAACTGGCGCAGACGCCATCGTCTTGGCGACGGAATGGAACCAATTCCGAAACTTGGATCTTGAACAAATGAAATCCTTGCTCAAGACACCAGTGCTGATTGATCTTCGAAATGTTTATGAACCGGAGAGAGTCGCGGAACAGGGATTTTACTATGTTTCGGTAGGACGGCCTTCGGCAGGAGCCAATCCATTTAAAAAGTCTTAAGAAAACCTAACGGGATCCGTGATGCGTAAAGCATGAAAAACTTATTTTTTCCTCTTTACGCATCACGCCTAACTCATCACGATCTACGCTTCTTTCGGCTTATACCCCATTCGATCCAACACTTTCATAATCCGTTTTTTCAAGGTCGCATCGGCATCTCCAAGAGCTGCCGCCAAAGGCTCTACAGCGGGCTTGCCAATCTTTCGTAGAATTTCAGTGGCAGATTGCCGAAGCTCATCTTCTTCAGCAACCAACAACGGAATTACTTTGGTCACCGAAGGCGCGCCGATTTTAATAAGGGATTCATACGCTCGATTCCGAACATCGCCCACCTCATCGTCCAAACAGGCCACCAACTCATCAACGGCAGCCGCCGCCTTCAGCTCCCCCAAGACTTCAATTGCATACTTCCGGTTCAGCCAATGGGAATCCTTGAGATCCATCAAGGCCGCATCGACTTTCACCATATTGGGGTCTTTGGAACGAATACGGAATTGCTTGACAACCCGTTTACCGTCTTCTTCCACTACCCGGAGGGTCGCGCCGTCACCGAGCTTGATCCGCTGAAGATCGGGCAATGCCTCTTCGGACACCTCAAGCAACACCGTCTTGCCATCATAGGCTAGTAATTCAATCTCTATTTGTTTGTCCTCCAAGTGGATCGCCGTGACATTTTCCGTCACAAGGTTAAACCCTTCGACTTTGGCGCTCTTGGGCATGATTTGAACGAGTTTGACTGGATCTGCCATGGGTACTTCTCCTTCTTTCTATACAGGTGCGAAACACCTGGCACGAAAATTCTGTATTTCGAAAAATTTGCTCAAGCCAGTAGACCTTTGTATCACGTCTTGGGTTGCCAGCCCAAGCTGGCTAATACGCCTTCAGCAGTGTCACGAACCATTTCGTTTTCATCTTCAAGTAATGGGACGACCGACTCAATGGCACGAGTGTCTCCTAACCGGGCCAGGGATTCGACGGCATTTCGCCGAACCAGCCAGTCTTCGTCAGAAAGCGCTTCCACTAATGGTCCATAGCCCTTGGCATCTCCAATCTTTCCCAAGGCTTCTGCGGCATGCCGACGCACAATCCAACTCGACCCTTGCAATCCTTCGATCAACGCATCCGTGGCGCGCTCATCGCCGATCTTTTTCAGAACACGAGCCACATCTTCGCGCAACATCGTATCCACCAGACATTCCACCAAAGCAGGAACCGCACGCGAGTCCCCGATCCGTTCCAAGGCCCATACCGCAGCAGTCCGAACCCCACCATCTTTGTCCTTGAGGGCTTTGATGAGGGGATCTACCGCGCGCGGAGTTTTCAACTTTCCTAACGCCGAAGCCGCTTGTTCCCGTACCGCCCATTCATCCTCTTCGAGCGCCTCTATGAGTGGATCAATGGCCGGCTCTCCAATTTGAACCATGGCGCTGGTCGCGGCTTCCCGAATGACTAAATCGTCATCTTCAAACATTTCAATTAATTTTGGAATGGCGGAGGCGCCAATTTGCCCAAGGCCCGATGCCGCATGATTTCTCAAGCCCTCATTTTCATCCCGGAGCGATAATAGCAGTTGCTCTATCCGATCACTGTCAGCCATTGACATTCTCCTTTGCTAACCAAAATTCTTCGTCCAATTGAGCAGCGGCCGCTTCGAGCTTATCGATAATCACTCCTGAATTATAAGACACCAGGCCATCACGATCGTTTTTCAATCGTTTAAACACTTCGGCATGGGGCCGCAATGCTTCAATATCTTTTATTTTTTCCAAGGCTTCCACAGCAAGTACTCGCAGGGGTTTAATGGGAATCATATCAATGAGCAAGTCCACAGGCCGAGAATCACCGATCAATCCCAGACCCTTCGCCGCCAATTCCTTCACCCCCGTATCCGGGTCCTTACGCAACCGGGCAATGAGTGGCTCCACGGCACGAACATCCCCGATTTTCCCCAAGACATCCGCCGCGGCTTCCCGCACGACCCAGTCGTCGTCTTCAAGATATTCAATGAGAATTTCCACGGCAGGGCGGCCAATCGGATGCAGGCTGATTACCGCTTCTTGGCGGGCACCCTCACGGAGCTCAGACTCCTCCACGCTACTTAATTGGTTCATCACCTGATCAATACGATCGCGAATAGCCCCAAGTTTTTTTAAGGTTTGAACCGCCATATCCCGAATAGACGGATCACCCATGGCATCCACAAGCGCATCCGCAGATCGAGGATCCAATAAATGGTCGAGAATTTCCGAAGCCTTAATCCGAGCCTCTTCATCGGGATCTTTTAACATTCTGGTTAAAGGCTCGATTGAGGTGGGAATGACTCCCAACAACGCTGTCACCTGAGGGCGAAGGGCTTCTTCTTTCAATAATTCAACCAGAGCCGCGGCCGTCGGTTCATCAAGAATACCAGCCATCTGTTCTAGGGAGGCAGCTACCGCTTCACGAACGCCTTCTTCTTCACCAGCCAATAATTTTACTAAGGGCACCCCGGCACGTGGATCACGAATCCGAGCCAACATTCTGGCCGCTTCAATTTTATAGGAAGGAGAGCCCGTTTGAATTTCTTTAATGATGAGATCCACGACTTTGGGACCACCTTTAAGACAGGTAGCGGTGGCACGCATTCGACGCCAATCCTCTTCGTGGCCCAATTCCGTAACGATGACTTCTACTGTTTCTCTAGGCATAGAGTTTTTCTAACAATTTCTGCTGTTCTACGTCACGAGAGTCGAATCCGATTGGGATTCCACCCTAAACGAGTGAGGGTTTCCTTCAAATGATACTGAATGTTTTCGTCCGGTTCTTTTTTGAATTGCTCGACCAATGGTGGAATCGCCGCTTTACCAAAAACACTTAACGCCTCCGCGGCTTCTTTTCGGACGAGTGTACTCTGAAGAGCTAAAATTAGCACCGGAATGGCTTGGTCATCTTTTAATCGAGCCAAAGCGCGAACCGCTGCCTCCACCAGGGCTAAATCCCGCTCATACTTTTCGTCATCACAGGTCGGCACCCGTCCTTCAAACTCACGAGGATCTAATCGTATCACCAACTTCAATAGGGTTGGCACGCTTCGTCGATCGCCAATTTTCCCTAACGCCTCAATCGCTTGTATTTGAAGACGAGGGTCTTCTATAAGGCCTAATAAATATTCCGTAGCCGTCTGATCGCCAATCTTTCCCAGAGCACGGATGGCATCCTGACGAACAGCCGTATCCGGATCATCTTTTACAATTCCCATCAGCGGCTGAACAGCGGTTTTTGACCCCAGAACACCCAAAGTTTCAGTGGTCTTGAGACGAACCCGCCAATCCTTATCCTTTAACGTGTTCAGAAGGGGAGTCATCACATGTTCACCAATAGCTTTAAGTGCCAACATCGCTTCATCCCGAACTGCAGGGACTTTGTCCTGTAAAAGAAGCACCAAAGTCTCGATCGCTTGTGGACAGGCCAGGCGAGCCATCGCCCGCGAAGCATGCATACGGACCACCCAATCTTCGCTTAGGAGTGCCGACATGAGGGGTTCAACCACCCGTTCATCAGCAATCGAGGATAGAATCGAGGCTGCGGCTTCTTGAACCGATAAATCTGGATCTCGTAAGCAACTTCCCAGATCCATGATAGCTGGTTCTCCAATGGCCATGAGAGCTGACGTGGCCGCGGTTTGCACTGCCCGGTCGGAATCTCGCAACGCGTCGATCAAGGGGCGAACTCCTCGAGGATCTCCAGATTGCCCCAAAGCGAGTGCCGCATCCTCCCGAACTCCCCAATCTTCATCCCGTAACGCGGCGATCTGTTCACCAACATAATCAGCCATGCACGACACTCGTGAAAACGTTCCCTACCTAATTCAAAGCAAATATTCTGGCAATTCCGATGCAAAAATTGTTGATCGGCCCAGAATTCTGAAACCGTTCCAAATCACAGAAAATGTTGAAAAAATCCGATGCTGCCAACTTACCACAGGGTTTTTTTTGCGGTCAAAGCAACGCAGGAGGTGAGAAATCGATTCAAAAGACGCTTCTCCTGGGATTCACTAGAGGACAATAGAGGACAATGTTTCGGTGTTGAGGTATTCCAACCCCTTAACCATTAGTTTTGGATTCGATTTTGAAAGCCTTAAGAAGTGACCCCAACAGAAGAAGCATGATAAAGGCAAAGGGAAATGCCGCAAGAATGGACCCCGTTTGAAGACCTTTGAGGCCTCCGGACCACAACAACACAGCCGCGACCACGGATTGCACCACCCCCCATGTCAGTTTCACAGAATTTGGCGGGTTTAAATTACCTTTGGTGGTCAAGGTTCCCAACACAAATGTGGCGGAATCGGCGGAGGTAATAAAAAACGTGGAAATGAGAAAAATGGCGATCAATGACATGAGGCCACCCAAGGGAAAATGCTCTAGCAATGTAAAAAGGACCACCTCTTTCCCTTGGGCCTCAATCACTTGGTTAAGCCCGGTTTGCTGAAACAATTCCAAAGAGATGGCCGTTCCCCCAAAAATCGAAAACCAAAAGGCGCAAAAGAGTGACGGGACAAATAGCACACCGAGAATAAACTCTCGAACGGTCCGGCCTCGTGAAATCCTGGCAATGAAGGTACCAACAAACGGAGCCCAAGCAATCCACCAGGCCCAATAAAATAATGTCCAATTTTGCACCCACCCTGAGTTATCGAATGGAGCTAAATTTAAACTCATTTTTGGCAACTTATGGAGATATTCCCCTAAAGCCGAGGTAAAGATTTCCATGATGAATTTGGTTGGCCCTAAAAAAAGGAGGAATACCATGAGGGACAGGGCCAAGATCATATTCAAATTACTTAAATACTTAATTCCCCGTTGCAGGCCCGTCTGTGCTGACAACATGTACAACACCGTCACCAAACCAATGATGCCCAATTGTGTATTGATCGTATTGGGGACTCCGAACAGATAAGACAGTCCTCCGCTAATTTGGATAGCCCCAAACCCCAACGAAGTGGCTACCCCAAAGACCGTGGCAAATACCGCAATAATATCAATGGCATAGCCAGCGGGCCCATCTGTACTCCCCCCTAATATTGGCTTGCAACTTGCGCTAATGAGGCCAGGCTCCTGTTTTCGAAATTGGAAATACGCAAGACACATACCCACGAGGGTATAGATCGCCCATGGGTGCAATCCCCAATGAAAAAAAGAATATTGCATAGCAACCCGCGCAGATTCGGGGGTACCCGGCGACCCAAACGGTGGATCATAAAAATGAGAGATGGGCTCGGCGGCCCCCCAAAACACTAACCCGATCCCCATTCCGGCACAAAACAGCATGGCAAACCAGGTGAGCAGGGGGAATTCAGGTTTTTCCCCGTCACGTCCTAAGGGAATATCTCCATATTTGGAAAAAATAAGTAGAATCACGGTAGTTAAAAAGCCTGCGGCACACAGAAGATAGAACCATCCAAACGCATCCAATAACCAGATTTGGATCGAGCCAGAAACCTTGGCTAATTGCTTGGGGGCGAAGGCCCCCCAAATGAGAAAAACCGAAGTTAGAGCAAGCGATACGAATAAAACGGGACGACTGTTCTTCACCCTTTGGTTACACCTTTCTCATATGTTATCCATAAAACGACTTCCCACCTAAAAATCATGGTCACCATTGAAAAATATGCAATATTTTCAAATATTTCAATAAATTCATTGCTTGAATCCTGATCGGAGTAATGAATTTTTCCAGTGTGAAGGGAAGTACCTAAGAACACAAGACTTAATCCCGGTCCTGGAACCGGGGTTGCTCCTTGGCAAAGAATGACGGTACACTCAAACTCTTCATTGACATCCAGAAGGATCTCTTTCCCCCCACCGACTTGGGAAATGCTCGAAAGCTCCTGGAACCTTGGTTAAAGGGTCCAAGGTTATTGCAAATTGTTTGAAGGAGGAATTTGTACGATGGCAAAAGAACAGGCTTATGGAGCCAACCCTATCGCCCAGCGAAAAACCGACCTATACAAAAAGGAATATGTCCATAGTTTTGTTCGCAAATGGGATGAACTTATCGATTGGGACGCCAGAGCCACCAGTGAGGGGGACTTTTTCATTAACCTGATGAAGGAACGGGGAGTTAAAAGGGTCCTCGATGTCGCCACAGGGACAGGCTTCCATTCAATTCGGCTTCTGAAAGCCGGATTCGAAGTCACCTCAGCCGACGGGAGCCCTGAGATGTTGGCCCAGGCATTTGAGAATGCTCGGCGAGCAGGGTTTATTTTGCAGACCATCCATGCAGATTGGAGATGGCTGAGCCGGGACATTCACAATAAATATGATGCCGTCATCTGCTTGGGGAATTCCCTGACACATTTGTTTTCCGAACAAGACCGACGAAAGGCCCTGGCAGAGTTCTATACCGCCTTAAAACACGATGGCGTACTTATTCTCGACCAACGGAACTACGATGGGATTTTAGACAACGGGTTCACCTCAAAACATGTGTACTATTATTGCGGTGATAATGTTTCCGCAGAACCGGAATATGTGGATGAAGGGCTAGCCCGCTTTCGTTACCGCTTTCCAGATAACTCCGAATACCATCTGAACATGTTTCCGCTTCGGAAAGAATATGTTCGAAACCTTATGGGCCAAGTTGGCTTTCAGCAAATCAAAACGTATGGGGATTTTCAAGAAACCCACCGCATCGAAGATCCAGACTTTTTCATTCATGTCGCCGAAAAACTGTATAAAAACGAAGAGCGCTCCCAAAAAGTCGATATTGCTTCAACCTATTCTCAAACCGTGGAAACCGCGAGAACCTATTACAATAGCACCGATGCCGACCGCTTCTATGCGACCATCTGGGGGGGAGAGGACATTCATATTGGTTTGTATGAACAGGAAAGCGATACCATTGCTGATGCGAGTCGCCGCACCGTAGAAACGATGGCTTCGATGCTTCAAGATCTTGGACCAAGAACCCGTGTGCTCGATATCGGATCAGGATATGGAGGTTCTGCCCGATATTTAGTGAAGGCATTTGGTTGTCATGTTGGTTGTTTGAATCTGAGCGAAATTCAAAACAAACGAAATCGAGAATTAAATATCCGCGACGGATTGTCGTTAGCCATTAATGTCGTCGATGGGAATTTTGAGGATATCCCCCTCCCAGATGATAGCGTGGATATTGTCTGGTCCCAGGATGCCATTCTACATAGCGGGAATAAGAAGAAAGTCTTCGAAGAAGTTCATCGGGTCCTAGCCCAAGGCGGACAGTTTATTTTTACGGACCCCATGCAAAGTGAAACTTGCCCCAAGGACGCCTTAACACCGATTCTCGAACGGATTCATCTCGACTCTTTAGGGTCAGTTCAATACTACAAGGAGTTACTGCTTGGCTTGGGATTTAAGGAAGTTGCGATCAGTGACCATTCGAAGCAATTAGCAAATCACTATGGCCGAGTTCTTAAGGAAGTTGAGGCCAACACCTTTAACCTCAGCCGTGTCTGCAGTGACGAATATGTTGAGCGCATGAAAATTGGCCTTCAACATTGGGTCGATGGCGGCAAGGCAGGAAATTTGAAGTGGGGAATCCTTCACTTTCAGAAAACGTGATAAGATCGTATCCCGACCTTCGTATTTCGAAAGGAAAACCCGGTTATTTTAAAATGACTTTTCTCCTGGGTTTGCCCCACAAGAGGAGCCACAACAAACTCGCCCAAAGCCTTCCAAGGCTAAAAAATTGTGACAAATTGATAGATTTTTTAACGAGATACGCCGAACCCTACCGTTCTATTTTCAAGGACTTGGCGGGCTTAGCAAAATCCCCTGAGGCGCCGAATCGACCTTCCGTCCCGAGCACTTTATCAGTATCGGTATACTGCAGATCTTGACGGGAATCCTGGCCTTCTTCTTTCAATGGTTCCCATCCTAATTTTTCCAATGTCTCTAACACGGTCTTTTTTAACGCACTAGTCGCAGTCAACCGAGTCGAGGCAAAGGCCAATACCCGCTCGCTTTCTTTTTCGACCTTGGAGGCATCAGGGTCATGAAGAAAAGCCACTAATGGCTCAATGGCCACGTCTCCAATTAAAATGAGTGAATTCGCGGCGTACTCTCGTAACACAATGTCTTTTAACAGGAAAATAAGGTCCGGAATGACCTTGGGGTCACGGAAATGCCCTAAGGCCGTGGCTGCCGACTCCTTAATGAGCTGATCTTCACTAATAATGCACCCAGGCGTTGGAGTGCCATTTTGAGGAATCCCTTTCCCTTTCAGGGCATCTAACACTGGGTGCAAGGCTCGAGCATCTCCAATCATTCCCAAGGAAGCAATGGCATGCCGTTTGACGGATCCATCTTTCATGGCCTCGATCAAACCAGGAACAGCCCGTGGATCTCCAATGATACCCAAGGCAATGGTGGCATCTTCTCGGACGGCGCGGTCCTCGTCTTTGAGCATGCCGACTAAAGCATCCACGACTTCTGGATCTTTAGTCCAGGCCCGTCCCATTTGATAGTCCGTGGTCATTCCGCCTAACGCCCGAACACCGTGACAACGAACGACAAAATGCGGATCTTTCAAGGTTTCGATTAACGCGGGAATGGAGGCCTTTCCAATATACACCAGAGCAGTGCCAGCAGTTTCTCGAACGATCTTTGAGGTATCTTTGAATAGTTTAATGAGGGCCGGAATGGCTTTGGGATCCCCAATTCGACCTAAGGACTCCGCCGCAGCGCTTTTGACTGCGCCATCTCGATCTCGGCAAGTAATTGTCAGGCCCTGTACCGCCTGAGGATCTTTGAGCAAACCCAGTGCCTTGGCCGATTGCTCGCGCACCCGCCAGCGTTCGTCCTTTAAACAGGTGATCAATTTTGGAACCGTGCCCGTCCCCATGGAGGCCATGGCGGAAACCGCCTCGGCCTGAACTTCCATCATGCTATCATTAAACAAGGTAATGAGCCCATCGATGGCTTGTTCTCCACCAATTTTTGCCAAGGCCCATCCCACCTGAGCTCGGACGGCCCAGTAATCATCTTCTAAAGCGGTCAGGAGTGCTTCTAGCGTACTCGGGTCGCCCAATTCCGCCAGCGCCTTGGCGGCTTCTTCGCGTGTGGCGTCATCGACATCTTCTAAAGCTTCAAGCCAATCTTGTACACGTTGGGACATGGAGTGCCCTTCTAATTCTGATTCGGATAGTCGTAATCAGGATCTTGTTTATAGGGTTGCGTATGGCTGCATACAATCACCAGCTTATGGGTGCCACGCCCTTGGACACATTGAGATAAGGATTCCGAAAATTCTAATTGCCCATCAAGGGTCACGCGAAATAAAAAATCGAAGGTAAAGGTGCCAAATCGATACTCTCCAGGTTTCAATTTAATTTCATGCACCTCAGTCGTCTTGAAGGATTCATATGTGGTCGGATCTTTGGTCCAAATCAAGGGGGTAACTCCAGGCACATGCCACCAGGTCGGTGGGTCGAGGGCAGTGGGATCGATCGTGATGGTATGTTCTCTCGTCAGAGGATTCACAGGATCAGCAGCATGTCCAGATCCAAACTGAAATAGTGCAAGGAGTATTCCAAGCGCAGCTCCGGACAAAAATCCGGATCGTGTACTGTGATTGAGAAATTTATCGTGCAAAGCTCTCATTGCCAGTGGTCTTTCTTTCAGGGGTTTTGATGAAAATTTCATTGAGTGCCTTACTTTCCCATTCCGTATGCGTTTCGAGCCCTAAGGCTTCCATCACCGTCGCGCCGGTATCCATGATAGAAACTGGGGCGACAATACGGTGCCCGGATTTAATGTTTGCCCCCCAGGCAATCCAGGGAACGGACATCCCGAGGTTGGTCGTACCCAACGACCCATTTTTTTGTCCATTGGCGCCAGAGCCCTGCCCATTTAAACCCGTGACAATCACCATGGTCTTATCAAGTACTTCATGGCGAGAATACAGTGCCAGAACATCTCCAATGGCTTTATCTGTCGCCGAAAGGGCTTTGGAATAGGCTGGGGAATCCCATCCACGTTTTAAGGCGGCATCCATTGGCGCGGGCACATGCATGACTAGTAGCCCCGGGACCTCAAAGAGCCGAAATCCATAACCACCCTGGCTCACAACCTTGGTCAGGTAATCATCAATATACCCCACCACGGTCCCAGGGTTGCATTGGGGTTTGGATTTTCCGCAGGTCTGCAGATCCACATAAATTTCCGGTCTGGACAATTGATAAAACCGCTCATCCATAATAAAGAGGGCGGTATCCACCCCACCAGCTAAATCCAGATAATCAAACAAGGTGGGCGACCGAAGAAAGGATCGTGAGAAATCATACGTCTCCCAATCGGCATTCACGCGATGTCTGGCAACAGGTTCCCCAGTCAGGAGAGTCGCCATCGCGGGCACTGTGAGGGGAGGGGAAACCGATTGGGCATCAAGTTTGGCAGCCCCTTCTTTGGCCATCTTCTTGAGAATCGGCATATCATGGGCTTCTATCGCCTCATTGTTGACACCTTCTAATACAAACAAAAGAACATGATTGGTCGTAGCCCAAGCCGGGGAAGGAAGAACAAGCCAAAAGCTCAAGAGGACCATGCCCAATCCCAAAACAGATGCAAGCCGGAAAGATAATGAATTATTCATGATAGTTTTGTGTGATGTTAGGTGAAAAGATTTATGGGTTTGCGAATTTCAAAATTAAACAAAACGCCTGCCACAACAGTTGAAATCAACTTAACACGCAAATTTTCTGACGGTCAACTGCGGTAATCTATTCAGGCGTTCCGGCAAAAAAGATGCTTGGTGAGACTATGTACACTTTGTTCGCCGTTGCACGGCTACTATCGTTCAGGGTATGAGATTAGCCAGAGATAGTCTAAAAATTACTAATATTTTCTTGACCAGGGCCATGAACTGATGCCGGAAGATAATAATTTTCATCATGCAAAATATTCCAGGTCCGATCCTGCCAATCGAGTTACGTACTTGACCCTTGAACCCGGGGCTGCGCCCTTTTCCCCCGCATGGAAGGAATCGTTAGGAGTTGCCGGAAAAACCCTCCATGATTCTGGGGTGCGACTAGTTCTCCTATTATATGGCTCATACTTGGGAGCTGATTTATTTGGAGCCGGGCGTCTTGATGCAGTTGGCGGGCTTAAGAGAGGGTATTCCCGCGGTATACCAGGTCTGGAATCACTCCTGGCCATGTTGAGACCTGGGGATTACCAAAAGTGTCGGGAGGATGAAACCCTTACCCCACCCTTTGCCAATGACGAGGCGACTAAAACCCGAATCGACAAATGCGTAAAGGATCACGGAAATTTTTCCTCGGAATATCAACAGGGCCTTCAGGAAGCTCTTTCCTCATCAACATTAACTCCAATTACCTGCGTTCGCCACCTCTGGTCATCCCGACATCATCACCTTGGAAGAATGGAAGGGGCACTTTATCTTTTCCATGAATTGATGAGACTTCAACGAGAACTGCATTTGACCCAAGACCACCGGATTCTCATATTGGCCCATGGACATGCTGGACAACTCACAGCCTTGCTTTCGAATTTATTAGGGCCAGAGGAATCTTTTGTTCGAGGAGACCTCATTGAGGCTCTAGGTCAATTTTACGGACAGTCCGATTCGCCACCACCTGCCCTGACCCATCTTCAGGAGTTGGATCAATTTCTTGCCACCAATCAAAACCAATCCTTTCCTGCCCTGGATGTCGTCACCTTAGGAACGGCCATACGGTATGGATGGAATACCAGTGGAATCGGGAAATTGCTTCACCTGGTCAACCACCGCCCCCTACGAAGCGATGGCAAACGTTGGCTGGCAAAAATGGACTTGCCAAACATCGTTATGGAAATGCCAGCCGTCATGGGCGGGGACTACGTTCAGCAATTAGCCGTGGCCAGCACCGATGCGGTCCCGGCCACACCACTCCAAGAGGAATTCAATCAAACCCTCCAGGAAAACTTAGAACCCTACGATGGATTTGAACGATGGCTGGAATGCGCAAGGCGGGTGACACGATGCCCCAATGATGGCCGGTGCTTCCTTATTGATTACCAAGATGCCGGGGAAGGCTCACCTGCAGAACACCTGTATGGACATGCCTGTTATACTCAGCTTTCGACATTGCTTTTTCAGACCAGACAGATCGCGAAAGCCTTTTACTCCTAGCCCTTTCTTCCTATTTTTTGGTGCAGTTAGGTCTTTTGGGGGCATTGACCCTGCTTTCCTACTTGTGGTATCCCTCCACAGTTTGTCCGAACCAGATCCAGGCGACCCAATTCGTTGCAACTGGTTGGCATAAATTGTTAAGCAGGTCATACACATAAACACACAAGTAAATTTTTCGGTTCATTCATTCTAGTTTGAGTACACAAATATGATTATCGGTGTCCCTAAAGAAACATATCCCGGTGAAACACGGGTGGCATTAATTCCAGCCGTCATTCCCTCCCTCATTAAGGCAGGCATGGAAGTCCACATTGAAAGTGGGGCGGGTGCAGAATCAGGTTACCCTGATTCCGCTTATACTGAAAAAGGTGCCGCCATTGCCTCTTCCCGCCTCCAATTATTTGAAACCGCCAAGATCATTGTGCAAGTTCGCTTGCTGGGAGCCAATCCGGAACAGGGCAAAACCGATTTACCCTTGATGCAAGACGGGCAATTGATTATTGGGCTGGCAGAAGCGCTTTCCAATCCTCATGCCCTTCGAGAACTGAATACCCGAAAAGTTCTGGCCTTCGCTATGGAACTCATGCCGCGCATTACCCGCGCACAAAGTATGGATGTTCTTTCCTCCATGGGCACTGTGGCCGGGTACAAAGCTGTACTGATGGCGGCCAATGCCTTGCCAAAAATGTTTCCCATGCTCATGACGGCCGCAGGAACCGTGGCGCCATCCAAAGTGTTGATTATTGGAGCTGGCGTGGCCGGGCTTCAGGCCATTTCCATGGCCCGACGGTTAGGGGCCTCGGTCGAAGCTTATGACCTTCGACCTGCCGTGAAGGAACAGGTATTAAGCCTCGGAGCAAAATTCGTCGATCTTCCTCTAGAGACGGCTGATTCCGAAGATAAGGGCGGCTATGCCAAAGCTCAAGATGAGGAATTCTATCGAAAACAGCGAGAATTATTAGGGAAGGTCATTGCCTCCAGTGATGTGGTAGTTACGACCGCTGCCGTCCCAGGAAAAAAGGCGCCGATTTTGATCACCGCCGACATGGTCGCGGCTATGGCTCCCGGTTCAGTCATTGTGGATTTGGCGGCTGAACGAGGCGGAAACTGCGAACTCACCAAAGCCAATCAAACGGTTGTCGCCCACGGAGTTACCATTATCGGTCAGGAAAACATTCCTTCTCAGGTACCGTATCATGCGAGCCAAATGTACAGTAAAAACATTGCCACCTTCCTCCTCCATTTAGTGAAAAAGGGAGAATTAACGCTCAACATGGAGGATGAAATTACGCGAGAAACTTTGTTAACCCGCGATGGGGAGATTGTCCATTCGCGGGTCCGCGAAATTTTAGGGCCCTTAGCTGGAAGACGAGCAGAGGAGACATAAAAAGACCATGGATATTATTTCCGGAATTACCATTTTTGTACTTGCCATTTTTATTGGGTTTGAAATTATCAACAAGATTCCGCCGACCCTCCATACGCCACTGATGTCCGGGTCTAACGCCATTTCGGGAATTACAATTGTTGGGGCCCTGCTCTCTTCAGGATCTCAGCATACGATGGTGACCACGGTCCTGGGATTCCTGGCGCTCCTTTTCGCAACGATTAACGCCGTTGGCGGGTTCATGGTCACAAACAGAATGTTGGAAATGTTTAAAAGAAAAGTCTAAGACATGACAGAAATACTGATTAATATTGGGTACTTACTCTCCGCCGCGCTCTTTATATTTGGCTTAAAAGGTCTCACCCATCCCCGAACAGCAGTCAGGGGGAACCTCTTTGGGGCCTGCGGCATGCTGCTCGCCGTCGTTATTACGCTGCTTGATAAAAGCATCGTAAGTTTTGAGGTCATTATTGCCGGCTTGATCATTGGTGCCATTGTTGGAGCCGTATTAGCCATCAAAATTGAAATGACCTCGATGCCAGAGCTGGTTGCCGTCTTTAATGGATTTGGAGGTATTGCTTCCGTCTTTGTCGCAGGCGCGGCCCTCATTGAAAGCACCATAAATGGCGCAACTCCATTGACCCAGGCAACCATTGCCGTTGCCGCATCTGGTCTCATTGGGGCGGTCACATTTTGGGGAAGCCTCGTCGCATTTGGAAAGCTGAAAGGTCTTATTGGCGATGGCGCCGTCCTGTTTTCCGGCCAACAAATTATTAATGCCGCACTTGCCATCACTGCCCTAGCTTTAAGCGCGGGGGTGGTAATGGATCCAACCAATGTGATTCTCTACTGGCTTTTGGTAGTGGCAGCCTCCGCCCTTGGAGTTCTGTTAGTTATCCCTGTTGGTGGGGCCGATATGCCGGTGGTGGTAGCGCTGTTAAATTCCTATTCCGGACTTGCCGCCGCGGCAACCGGGTTTGTGTTATCGAATAACGTACTTATCATCACAGGGTCCCTGGTTGGGGCTTCGGGAATCATCCTGACACAAATTATGTGTAAGGCTATGAACCGATCCCTTTTCAATGTCCTTTTTGGGGTCCTCGCCCCCACGGGTGGTGGGGCCTCGGCGGATGAAGTGTATACTGGTCGCGTAAAGTCGACATCCCCCGAAGAGGTCGCCTTATTATTTGATGCGGCTCGAAGAGTCGCTATCATACCTGGCTATGGCATGGCCGTGTCCCAAGCCCAACACCCCGTGGCAAATTTGGCAGCCATACTTCAAGAGCGTGGAATTATTGTTGAATATGGGGTTCACCCAGTGGCAGGACGAATGCCAGGACACATGAATGTACTTTTGGCCGAGGCCGATGTTCCCTACGAATCCCTCAAAGATATGGACGAAATTAACCAGGATATCGACCAAGTCGACGTGGCCTTGATCATCGGAGCTAATGATGTGGTCAACCCCTTGGCCAGAACCGACCCCACGAGCGCCATTGCAGGCATGCCCATCATTGATGTCGATAAAGCCAAAACCGTGGTAAATATCAAACGGAGCCTAAGTCCAGGGTTTGCCGGCATTCCCAACCCACTGTTTGCCTTAGATAACTCGTTGATGCTGTTTGGTGATGGGAAAAAGGCGGTTTTGGATATTATTGCAGCACTGAAGGATTCCTAACTGCTGATATTTTCTATACTTTATAATTATAAAACAAGAGTATTTTCACCTACTATATTTCATGTAACAAAATAAATAAAATTTGGCTTGACTCGCCTCAATGCAATATTCATAACATATTGATTATATTAGTGAAAAATAATTTATAACTTTGGCAACCTTTTGTCTTGTCTGATCCTTTGCTTGTGTGCTACATTCAAGAAATGTCAATTGGAATTGAACTATTTTTAAAATCTGGAAATTGATAATGCCATGGAAATAAGAGTCGTCAATAACAATGTAGAAAAAGCCTTACGAGTTGCAAAAAAGAAACTTGCAGCTGATGGTTTATTCCGTGAGTTGAAACGTCGTCGCTTTTACGAGAAACCGAGTGTCAAAAAGAAAGCTAAGGAACGAGAAGCGGCGCGTCGTAGACAAAAATGGCTAGCCAAGCGTACGTTCCGGTAATTCTTTCCCCTAAAACACATTCAGACTCTCTAGTCCAAAATTTCGTATCTATACATTACATTTCTTCCCATGCGTGACCGTCAGATTCACGCGGCTGTCAAAATCGTTAAGAACACTATTCGGCAATGGGAAGAGCCTATTGTCGGAGTCGTGGCCCGAGAATCCCGCGATCCTTTCCAGATCCTCATCGCCTGCCTTCTTAGCCTTCGCACCAAAGATCACACTACGGCTGAAGCGAGCCAACGATTATTCTCTCTAGCGGATAACCCAGCACGAATGCTCAAGCTACCACTCAAGCAAGTGGAACACGCTATCTTCCCTGTAGGATTTTACAAAACCAAGGCCAAACAAATTCATGCGATCTGTCAGAGTCTCTTAGAAAACTTTGAGGGCCGAGTTCCCCGCACAATTGATGAATTGCTCACACTCAAAGGAGTAGGGAGAAAAACGGCAAACTTAGTGGTCACTGTGGGATATAACAAACCGGGAATTTGCGTGGATATTCATGTCCACCGCATCAGCAATCGTTGGGGATACATTCAAACCAAAACCCCTGAGGAATCCGAGCAAGCGTTACGGAACAAACTCCCCAAAAAATATTGGATCCAATTTAACGATTGGCTCGTCCCCTACGGCCAAAACCTCTGCCGCCCAGTTTCACCCTTTTGTAGCCAATGTCCTGTGAGTGATTATTGTGATCGGGTGGGTGTGACTACCTCGCGGTAGACTTCTCTTACCCGAGTTGTCATTCTGAGCGGAGTGAAGAATCTCTCTTTTTTATATGCAGGGTTTCGCCCCTGCAGACGAGGTCCTTTTGTTTCGGCAAAAGGACCCAAAACCATTCTCGCCCGTGCGCGGCCCCTCCAACCTTACTAAGAAGCAAGGTCCCGGGGTCCCCTCCGCTTCCGTACCGAATAAGATGGCTCAGAAACTCGCTCCGAGGTGAAAAACCACCTCTCCACTCAAACAGCCTTCGCCGAGAGGTTGGATTCGGCACTCCACCTCCGCCGCGCCCAAGGCGTGGGGAAATGACCATTTGATGTTTTCAACCGGACAATACTATCAACAATATATTTGGCTCCATTAACCTTACGACGCAGCACCCACTTTCCATTTCACAAGTTTTTGATATGAAATTGAAAGAATGGCTACTTCAATGAGGATTAAAAAACAGTGTGCGATTTCGTAGATTATCGTTGCGCCAAAGCCAAATTTCTCCATAGAAAGATCACCAATAATCGTCGGCAAAAACAAAAATGCTACCGGAATCCCTGCTACAAGAATTCCCAACCTCCACCCATTTCCAATGGAAAGAGCCCATACAGATGAGAAGTCCTGGTCAAGATTTAAAGCGATTGACGGGAGGATTAGACTTAGCCTCCCCACAATGGGAAAGAAAGCTATCACCATTAGGAGCAGCCAACTTCCAAAAAACGGTCCAGAGATTTGTGGCGGGACAAAAGCAGATCCACCCATTGCTAAAACTAGTATTGGACTAAACATCATTAATAGACCAATGATATAAATTCCGGTGAATCTCAGTAAAAACTGAGTCTCCCGCATGGCCCAACCACCAAAACCGAACTGCGGAACAACATGTTTTCCAATGAGAATGGAACGATGGCAAGGAATCGCAAATATCGTAAATATTATTGAGGCTGGGATAATTGCTATAAAACTTAGTCCAATCTGGACCCAAGTGTCTTCCACAACTCCAATCAAATACGTTTCTAGGAGATGGATCAATACCCACAGGCCAACCGGGACAATAAGCAGTCGTCCAAAATGAAACCGATCACCCCATACCACCATGATAGCTTCCTGAATGGTGGGCCATAGGGGTAAACGTGCTAGTTTTACATCTTCGTGTATCTCAGACATTATTGTTGGTTATTAAATTTCATAAAACTTCAGCCATAGATTTCTCGTAAAGTAAAGAAGTGCACGATTTGTGCCTTATTGCCTTTCCCGAATATAAAGAATAAAAAATCACACTAACTTGTTGTTATCAAAGGCCAAGGGAAATGTAAGATCTTTTTAATCACTTTCCAACAAATAGAAATTGTATCTGAAAAGATACACTCAAGTACCCTTTGGTGCTTTCAAAAAGCTGACACTATTCCTTAAAGAACAAACTGTGGGAATAATTTTTAGTTAACTTATGGATGCACCTTGCCTTCGGGCGCGGCGGAGCCGAGGTGCTGAATTCGACTCTTCGGCGAGGGTTGTTTGAGCGGAGCGAGTTCCCGAGCCATGTAATTCGGGACCGTGGCGGAGTTTACCCACAGGGACGCGCACGGGCGGATATGGTTTTGGGCACTTTTGCCGAAACAAAAGTGCCTCGTCTGCAGGGGCGAAACCCTGCATGAAAATAATTTCTCAATAAGTGAAAAGTTTTGTGAAAGGGAAGTCTAGATAAACAAGGTCGTCTCGGCCCCTGCCGCCATCGCCAAAATAGCCGGCAGCCCCATCACTTCGTCTACGCTTTTTGCCACCGCATCCGCATCCACACCCATATATTCTAATCCCGCACTACAGGCGATAAGTCGAAATTGGCCAACCTTCTTGGCGTCTTCAAACATCTCAGAAATTTGTGGAACTTTGCGCTCGGCCAGTAGTCGAGTAACTTCATCATGATACGCCTGATACTCCGGAGGGAAGTCCACCTTATTGATGTTCCCTTCAGCCAGTTTCTTAATGGTCCAAAAAAGCAGAACGACCGTTACCTCTTTTCCCATAGCCGACGCCGTCAGCCCTAAGGTTGCGACTTGATGCAATTTATCGTAAGTGGCGTTATGGGCATAAATGATAAAGCGTGGCAGAGAACTCATACAATTATTATTCTTGCATTGGGAGGATATGGATAAATGGAATCGTCACGGGAGCGATTATAGCGGTGGGCCGAATCACTCGCAATAGAGAGAACCCATTAAAAATTGTTCTGTATGATAACTTGAGGGGAAATTAGGACCGATTGACTTGAATGAGGGGTGATCGAGATGAGCGAGGGAGAGGCCAATCGTCTTGTTCAAACATCAAACAACATTTCAGTCGCCCACAAACCCCAATGCGATGCGTATCATTACCCCACGCGCTTTCTTTTCTCGACAGCTTCAAATTTACGGGTTTAAAGTCGGACAAAAAACTCGCGCAACACAACACCAAACCGCAGGTATCGACCCCACTGATTCGACGGGCCTCCTCTCGGCTGGAAATCTGCCGCATTTCAATACGACAACTAAAATGCTTGGCTAAATCTTTGACGAGCTGACGAAAGTCCACCCGCGATTCTGCCGTATAGCAGAACGTCAAAATGCGCCGCTGAAACGAACCATACACTTCCACCAATTTCATTTGGAGGCCCAAAGCTTCGGCCCGTTCTCGGCAAAATTCCTTTCCCGACTTGGCGATCTTTTGTTGGGAAGCAATATTCGCTTCATCTTCCGAAGTCGCCTTCCGCAGCACACTTTTCATCACTCGCATGGGAGGGATAAAAGGAAGAACCTGTGGCGCTGAATACACTTTCCCATAGGTCACATCGTTATCCAATTCCAGAACGACCCAATCTCCCACTTCTAAGGAGGCACCATCCACTCGAGCCTGCTTCACTTCACCTTCATCGCGAACTTTCACACCAACAATAGTGACAACTTCGGGGTAGGATTCTTCATCGTGGGGATTGGGGGTGGGAATGGTTGATTCAGTCATGACGAGAGCCCAGAATTATTCACCGATTGTTAGTCGTATCACATTAAATGACGGGACAGCAAGAAAGTATACCTATCTGGAGACCGAAGAAATACATGACAGCCCCTACCTTGAAGCACCAGTAAGCGCTAGAGGCAACTGATGTTCGAGTTGATAAAGAATGGGAGGAGCTAAGGTCTCGGCACTCGCATGAACCTGAACCTGACCGTTGTCATGCACTCGAACGATATCTAAGGCTTGACCATGGTGATAATGACACCCCAAAGGCGCTAACAACTCCTTCAGAGATTCTGGCGGATCCCAATGGGCGGTCAGCAAAGCCGTACGGGCGGGATTTCGATGACTGAACATAAACGAAAGATGATCTGGATACCAATCCGCTCCACCCGTGGCATAAGAGACAAAAAGTTGAGCGTTGGCTTGGGCAATAAGCTCCGATAAATATTGATTGGTCAAAAATCCATTTTCCCCAACCTCTAACCATTTTCCAGGATGAGACAAGCTCGCATGGGCGGCGTAGGAACGAATTTCTTTCAACTGTTGTTGCGAGGCATAGACGGTCGCAATGGAACCATATTTCTCCACAAGCTTGTTCATTACTCCGTTGTGAACCGCAGAGTCCCCGTCATTCGTGGGACCGCTATCCGCATGAACTAATGTATTATGGCCCCGATCCACAATGAGGTAACAATTTCTCGGCAACGCCAAGTCACAAGGATCTTCTCCATAGAAAGGCACCGACACCACCTCGCCGCCCTCAAACTTCCAAGACTCTCCATGAGCCAATTCAATGACATTCGTAAAGCCGAGCTCTTGCATGAGCGAAAGATAATCGAAATATAAGGCTTGCCGGTTTTTCCGGCTCGGCACAATGATCGGTGCATCTTTCGGTAGATGGAGCAGGGTCCGGGGATCCACATGATCGTCATGGTCATGTGTCAAAAACACCGCCGCAGGAGATGGCAACAGAGAATTCCAAAGCGAAGGAACGGGAGACTCCGCAAACCATGGCATGAGCCAAGGATCAAACCATAGAAACTGGTTCTGCTGTCTATACATCAACGCCGCATGTCCTAAGTGCACCATGTCTCGATCCCGCGTGGCATCCAACCAATAGGTGCGGACTGAAGAGGTATCGGAAACAGTCAAACATTCATGCGTGGAGAGTTGCTCGACAAGATGATTCAAATGTCGCTCAATCTCACGACCCGACGCTGTGGCAATCGTGCGAATCTCTGCCACTGTGCGTGTCCCATTTAAAAACCCCAAGAGCTTGCCCACATATGGGGAGAGAGGTCGATCAAATCCAAAGGGGATAGCCTGGCGTTTTACCGCATTGAAAATTCGCAATCCACCATAATTCATGACGGCGGACTTATCCCGATCGTGGGGAAATTCCCAGAGAAACGTGCCATCCGGATTTCGTCCGCACCGAATATGGTCTTGAAGACGCGGTCGGGTGCGCACGACTTCTGCATAGGCATCTTCAAGCCGCTTCTGAACGTTGGGATCGTCGACGGTCGTCCGTCGCGCAAACACATCACTAATGGCAGTTTCCACCGAACTCATAAGTACGCTGTGCACTTCGTGCAAGCTCGCGACCACCTCAGGATCTACTCCCCCCATAAAAGGAAACGGCCCCGGAGGTTCAGCACTTTCCAATTGCACCCACACCCAGGGCTGCAACCCTAAAAATTGATTCGAGCCAAATTGGTCCCAAATAGGCATGACTAAAGACAGGCTTTCTGTGAAATGAGGAATGGCAAAGTTATGATCATAATGAGATCAATGAGAGTTTTAAAAATTATTCGGCGATCAGGAAGAGAACCGAATAGGGCTTATCGTGGGTTCGTAGAGTACTTGGATCACGATGTGGTCCGGATCTGCAAGGTAAAATGAATAACTGCCGTCTCGATGTTGTTTGGGTTGATGTACAATCCTGATTCCTTCCTTCACCACCTGGGAATACAATTGATTCACACTCTCCGGAGATTCCATTAAAAACCCCAAGTGGTCGAGGAACTGTCCATGGTTCGGTTGGTGTAGTTCAAGATCTTCAACTGGAATTTGGTGCAGGGCTAGGTTATCGACCCCGGAACTCATATACACATTTTCGGCATCTGGTTCCCATACAATGTTCATTCCAAACCAGGTTTGATAAAAGGCTTTCGAGGTGGCAAGATTGCTCACCTTGAGCGCCACATGACGTAACCCTTTAGTGGAAGGAATATTTGATTGATCGTTTGCAGCCATGACTCTTGTTCAGGAACACCCAAAGAATCCATCTTAGCCATGCCCACGATATGGAGCAACCCCGACGAGTATGTCTTGGAGGACCATGACCGTTCCCTCTAGTTCAACCCCGCCGCATGGATTCTCAGGGTTAACTGTGGCGGCCTTCGAAAGTCGAATGGGGGAGCAAATGGCCACACTAATTTCACGGCATGGCGGTATTCCCTTGGTTGCACCCTCCATGCAAGAAATTCCTTTGGAGAATAATTCTGAGGCCTTGGCCTTTGGCCACCGTTTACTGGCGGGCAATATCGACATCCTCATTTTGCTAACCGGGGTCGGGACCAGAACGTTATTGGAAGTTTGGAAAACACAGTGGAACTTGGAAGATATCAAGCATGCCTTGACCCAGACAACAATCCTTGTGCGTGGGCCTAAACCCTTGGCCGCCCTTAAGGAGTTCGGTCTCCAGCCACACCTTACGGTTCCCGAACCTAATACCTGGGAAGACATTCTCCAGACCCTTGATATATTCAAGCCAGAAGGGCTTTCTCGGCTCACCATCGGCGTACAAGAATATGGCACCACAAACGTGGAATTAATGACCGCCTTGGGTTCCAGAGGCGCCGAGGCGATTGGGGTGCCAGTGTATCGATGGGCCCTCCCAGATGATGTGCAACCATTACAAAAGGTCCTCCAAGCTATTCTTTTCCAATCAGTCGATGTCCTCCTATTTACGAGTGGGGCCCAAGCCACACACATTGTGGACCTCCTCAATCGATCCCATCAGCTCCAGGACTTTCGTCAGGCTCTCGATCGGATAATGGTAGCCTCCATTGGTACTATCACCAGTCAACAACTTCGTGCCTACGATTTTCCAGTGGATTTAGAACCTAGCCATTCCAAAATGGGTATCCTTGTAAAGGAAGCCAGCCTCAAAGCTCAGGACATCCTCCAACACAAACGCGGAACAGGCTCCTAAAAGGTCTCCTCCTTCGTGCAACATTACTCCCAAACAACTCTCTTAATCTTCTGAAGGAAGAGTTCCAGATAGGAACCCCAATCCCTGTGTAGTTTTGCCTCAAAATTTCCTTTCGCCATTTTTATGGTCAAGCGCTTTAAAGTCTCCCTTTCCCCCTCCTTGGCACGTTACCAAAACCAAAAAACCTGAGAAAAAATGTAAAGAAAATGCGACTGGGCCTACCTTTGTGGAAATAGATTTTGGTATCCTATATAGATTGAAAGGCAGAGCATGGATTGCTACAAATTAGGATTCCCGACTCGCCATTTTTTCACCCAACCATCACGAAAGAGTTGTCACCATGTGTTATCACTCAAAGATTTTTGTGGTTCTTGTATGCAGCTTGTTATTAAGCATTTCTACTGGTTGGGCCTACACCGAAATTCCTGTAGACAATGGTGGCGCAGTCACCGGTCAGGTAACCATGAAGGGCGACGACCCTGAATCTCTTGCCTACAACTTAGCCCTCTTTCCAGACCCTGCGTTTTGTGGGCGCATCTCGACCGGCACCGGGTGGCGTTTGTATGACCAGTTTCAAGTATCCGCCGATGGCGCCCTACAAAATGCGATCGTGATATTGGAAGGCATTCATCAAGGAAAGCCATTTACTATGCCACCGGCTGTCGTGGAAGCGAAAGACTGCATTTTTTCACCAAACACCCTCGTAGTACGCAATCAGCAGGAAATTCGGTTTCTTAATATGGATCCCATTGTCCATGACATCCAATTGTACGAAACGGCTCCTAATGGGTCTTCGATTATTTTCCATCGCCCGCTTCGCATGAACCCCTACCACTCCATGCTAGAACCTCAAGACCATGACCATCGCCCAGGTGAACCCCTCATTGATACCTTCCAATTCACCAAAGGACGTCGCATCTTTTTGGCCGAATGCGGACAACATCCGTATATGCAAACCTGGGGACTGGCCGTCACGAATCCCTATTATGCGATTACCGATAAAGACGGACGTTTTACCATATCGGACATTCCTGAAGGCGTGTACTCCTTGATCGCTTGGCATCCCTGGATCGGGGGAATTCTCGAAATGAAAGTGGTGGTCTTAGCCAACGATACTCTCAAAACCCAATTTATCTTTGATGCACCACCTATCCGAAAAAATTCCCATACCACCATGGTGAAAAATCCCCATTTTAGCTTTGATGCCATTGGACGAGACGGCAAAATCGTTCCCGACGTCATTCCCGATCACGAGGTTCAAAATACTCCCCATCATCATCATTAACGCCAGAAAAGAATCCTTTAGGTTAATTCCGAATTGATGGAATTTCGTGGTTGGCGTGGGAAGAGAGGGTATTCTCATTCCCACGAGGATTGATCATACGAAATAGGCCGCTCAGATTCCCCGAAAGTTTATAGGGATTCAGTCCCTTCAGGCTCTGGAAATCGCCACTCCTGCGCAGACTACGGCGACTCCCAATAAAAGAATCCCTCTGGCGAACCACGGCGACCATTGCAAGAAAATTCGTTCAGTCTCGTTTAAAGATTCTGTACCTTTCATTCTGAGTCTACCCATTCGAGGACCAATTATGAAGTCGTGCAATCCCGCGTTAATTATCAGAATGGCCACAAGACTCAATTTTATCAGGATCACGAACGGCCAATCCTGAACAGGACCTTTCCCAAAAGTTTGTTGAGAGAGAAGGAAGCCGCCAGTCAAACCCAAAAGGGGAATAACAACCCAGACACCTTTGGCAAATCGTTTCGCCGCCTGTTGGAATAAGCCATAAGAGTTTGACTGAGCCATCTTAGATCGAAAAACCGGGGCCAAGACCAGGGTAAAAAACAGCATGCCCCCTACCCAGTAGATTGCGGAAAAAACATGAACCCACAAAACTAGGAGGTTAGCTGTCATTTAAAATTTGCAAAACAAAAGTGGGAAAGAGACTTTTGGTTTCGTCTTTCAGAAAGCCAGGCCCATATACCCACCCACAGTACCAAAACTATTATCTGTATCCGTTTCGCCAGCTGCTAAATGAAAACGCCCGTCCACTCCAATATGCAAAGCTTTCCAAACGCGATACTGGGCTCCGACGGCAAATTGTGCACCCACATCAAGCACAGTAATATCGCCTGATGGGGGACTGATCACATGAAAATCTAATCCGACTGGAATAATCCAGGGACGTAACCGGCTTCCTTCCATAAAGAGAATTTTGGGAGATACCGATACGGTCAATTGTGTGATTTCCACTTTCGTCGTCAAGTTCCCTACTCCGGTTAAAGTGCTTGTGGCACTCCTCACGGTACTCGAATTAAACCGTTTATATTCCACACCGATTTCACCGAGAACCCAGGTTTTCGATAGCATTCCCCAGACATCCTTTGACAATACCAAATCCAACCCGGCACCGATATAATACCCATTATCTCCTTTATTAAACCCACTAGCCCCGCCAACATCCGTTAACACTTCACCCGAACGATCACCTGTCGCAAATGCTCCACCACCTCGGAAAAATACCATATTCCCGGTTTCTCCCCCCTGTGAAGCCGGCTGTTGCCGCTCTAATTTCTCTAAGCGTTTTTCCACCTCTTCCCAGTCAATGTGACGAGGCTGCTGGACCTGCTTTTGCATTTGTTCAATACGCTGCTCAAGCTTTTGTATACGATCATCCACACTCGATCCTGCTGCCAAGCTGAATCCTGAGGGACATAAGAACACCCCGGCTACAAAAGCTGTCACCATGAAACGAGGAGTAAAGTTCCTAGCTTTTCTCATCTTATTTCTCCAGGTAAGAGTGAATAGGACCTGATTATTTCTAGTAATTTTTTTGAGGTGGAATCGAAGGGTATAAACAAAGAATTCCCTCGAATAGGTTTCCCGCCTCACAATACAAACCGACGACCTTGCATTTAATACTCTTGCACTCGAATAGACGGTATTATCTCGATATCTTCTCCTAACAACTCCAACCCAAATCGTGGATTTTCTTCAATTTCGTGGGCACTGCGCCGACCCTGAGGAGCCTGGTATTCAAAATTGGCTAAAAGAGATTCATTGGTTTTGATCGTTACCGTTTGCTCTAAAAAACTATTCATGCCGGGATGCCAGGTGGAGAGGATATACTCTCCAGGTGGAATATCCGTGATTTCAAATTTCCCATCTTCTTTGGTAATACTGAAATACGGATTGTTAACGACCAGCCCCCAGGAAAACATGTAGGGATGAAAACCGCATTGCATGACAAATACATTGCGTCCTTTGGTGAGATGAATTTTTTCCACCATCGGTTCGCCAGCCATGTACTTTTTTCCAATGATCCCAGCGTATTTCAAGAAGGGATTCATAGGTAACGGCCGATTAAACAACACACGAGCTCCGCGTTTTCTGGCTGTTTCATATCCCTGGATGTCATGTTCCACTGGATCCATATTGATGACCTCAATTTCATCTCGATCCTTCAACACATTTACGAACGGAATAAAGTCACAATCCTTTGATACAATTTTGACTCTTGGAATCTCGAACGGTTTTCCTTGCTCCACTTCTTTCAAAAACACCACGACATCTTTCAGGCTTTTATCCGGGGCAATGATAAAATCCTCGACAATGCGCCATCCCGTTCCCGTGGATATGGTTCCACAAAACACGGGGTCGGGGATGGTCACTAGGTTAAAGGCCATAGGTCTTGGCCGTTCGCCTTGAATGGCGACATGCCCTTGGATGGTTCCTCCATCCTTGACGGTAATTTCCTGATAGGTCCATGCCGTTTGAACGCCAAAGACCACGGCAAACATTCCTAGCGCTATATGGACTATTCCCTTTCTCATCTCTGTTCCTCTCCGGCCATTAGGATTGGTTCACTAGACTTTGGCGAGTTGGCTCTCAAAAAAAACGGGGGAGCTTTGTGAGCTCCCCCGTCTCCACTGATCCGATGTCCTCCCCCCGTTACTTAAAGGACGCCGGAGTGGCTTTGAAGTTTTCGGGTTGCTCGCCTTCAACGTGTCGTTGACTCATCGACGACCCACCCAACGGCAGGATTCGTTGATCATTAGCAGGCAACACCCGGAGGTATCCCCATTGCCCGGATTGCGAATAGGGAAGTCGTCCATTACTCCAGACATAATCCCCTGGCAGGGAATACTTTCCACCTGCTCCAGGCACAAACACATCCAACCCTTCTGATCCTGCAAACTCCACAGTGCTGATCATATCCGCGCCTGGCAGGAACGGCTCAATGGGCCATTCATGTTTTTCAATGGTAAACATCCCATTTTGCTCACTGCTCGCACCGAACACATGCACCCGTACCGGGTCGCCAGCATGGGCTTGGATGAGTGGCGTGACCGGATCTTGTGGATTATCCACTTCACATGGCTGGAACATTCGACCAAGTGAACACCCAGCTTCTTCGCGATGGAGATACGGTTCCGCTCGGTAGTTCACCCCGGTCAGCCCCGCCACGTTTTGGACATAAGGCATGAAGCTCGTTCCAATGATGTTATCTTCATCTTGGAAGTACAAAGCGACATCACGATAATTCGCGCGATTTTCATTGCCTTGAATGGTCTGATCTACAATCACGTCGGCGGTCCAACTATTTTTCAGAGAAATATCTTCACCGGTTTTTGGATCACGATAAGTGGATCCTTTCGGACCAATGATGATTCCTCCGAACAAACCATTCCGAGGATTCATGGCAACATTTCCCCAATCCCACACCAACGTTTGTCCTTCGCCATTAAACGGATCGGCATAGTAGGTGTATGTGCGGGATTGCCCGGACGCGACTGTTTGGTCACCTGAATTGTTACCAAGGTTGACTCCTTGAGAATCTTTGGGATCAAACGCCAGACCAAATGCTGAGAATGAGGCCCGACCTTCCTTGAGTTTATTGGTGAGCTTCACTTTGATGCAGTCACCCACATTCGCCCGAAGTGTTAAAGGCATGGGTTGCGCATCTCCCGAAACACGCTGTGCATCTTCCTCAAGCACATAAATCTTCGCATCAGGATTACGAAGTTCAATTTTTCGTTCAAAGTCCACTTCAATGGCTTCCGGTGCATTAGGGTTGAAGCTCATGGACGGATGATCCATGGCCACAACATTAAATTGCTTCACCGGGGCATCTGATGGACAGACCGGAAGCCGTTCGGGCATTCCTTCTTTGCCATAGGCCTTGTTTGGTAATGGCTGAAGATCCGAGACGGGTTTATCCAACACGCGGATAATTCCCCACGCCCCTTCTGAGAACTTGGAACTCCGACCATTGAAGAACAAATAATCGCCAGTCTGATGGCGTGGGCCACCGGCTTCCGCCACCACTAAGTCATACCGTTCGGCAATTCCAATATGCAGAGAATTTTTCCGATTGGCTTCTTCCGCATATCGCTCAGACCAGAAGGTATGCCCAGAAATGGTGAACACATTACTTTCGTTCATGGTCACATCTAATAAACGGAACACAATGGCATCACCAAGATATGCCCGCACCATGGCTGTGCTTGGATCGCCATGCACGGCACTGCTGAAAATCTTCGACGTATCAGGATTATTCGACAACCGATGAGCAAATGGTTCCGCCCGGAAATTCAAGGCGCCACCGGTCGTATGCGTTCCACCATTCAAAAATGGCATCGGGGTCATTTTAATTTTATCGTTCGGCGGCATTTGGAAAGACACTGTACGTCCGGCTTCCAATGCCACTTCCACGGGTTGACCAGGAGGATTCCCGGCTGTCACCACGTTAACCGTATGCGGCACGGTATCCATGATATGTACCATCAATTCACGGAAACTCCCGGCCACATCATGACCAACTCGCTCCACAGCATGAATATCCGCAACCGGCCCTGTTCGAATCCGCTTGCCGGTTTTGGGATCATGCCAGGTTGAACCAAAGGGTTCCGCAATCATCGTTCCCACCGCACCATGTGGCCAGGTGGTACCACCGAAAGCATGGTCATGCCAGAACACACTCCCGACATCAGCATCCACCCAGAACCGTTGGCGCACATATTCGACGGTGACAATGTCCCCGACGGGATGCGCATTCTTAAGTGGGGTAGTAAATGTCAACGTCCCATCATCAATTTTGGCAATGCGAAGTACTTCTTGGCCCTTCACATTATCCGCACCTACCAGGATCGGAATACCGACATGATATTGCTTGGCATTCGTCACGTGGATGGTCTTATCTCCCATTTTGGCCATCTTAGTGATCTTGGCATTCATCGGTATGGGCAACCCTTTTTTCGTCGGCTTATCAAACTGCGTAAACGGACGCATCGATTGCTCGTAAGAAAATCCTGAGATCACACCATCTGAGGCCTGATTATCAAACTGAAAGAAATGGAAATGCGTGTTAATCTTGGATGATTGGAAATTGGTGATATCGTCATCGATCCACTCGCTGGTTAACATCCAATCAATACAATCATACACATTCGCCCGAACAACTAATGGAAACTTCTTGTCATTGTCTGCGCGAACTTCAGCTTCCTCTTCATGGACCACATACAGCAGTCCGTTTGGATCAACAATGGCTGGCTCACTTCCCTGCGCTGCGGAGAGTTCAATCGGCAACTGAATGAAGTGAACCTTATAATCTTGAGAACCAGCCCGATCCGGACACAAACTCCAGTTCCCATTTTCTCCAGGCTTCGCAGGTTCGACAGACCGTGTTCCATCCTTATTGAGCCGGATCATTTCTAACCAAGGAGCTGGGTTATGATCGTTGGAGAACGGAACGCGCTTGCCAAAATGCGGGGTCAACCATGGCCAAGCTACTTTTCCCGTTGAGGGTTCAAACCAGATAGCCCGGCGTTTTCCGGGTTCATATCCCTGCCACTCTGGACGATACTTGGGATTTTCCCCGAGGGTGGCTTCCTTCTCACTCATTGCCCGATTACCTTCCCATACCCAATCGATGACGGTGGCATCATAGGCCTTCATCTGCCCAAGTTCGTCATCCTTATGACCTGGTTTACCTTGGTTGCTCAGCTGCATGGAAACCCAATCCTTCAGATTGACCACCGCAGGCTCAGATTTCCAATTGCTTTTTCCTGACCCTACAATTTTAAATTGCTTTCCAAACCAGTTAACAGTGGTTCCCACTAATTTATCCGATGTCACTGGTTTATGAATTCGTCCAAGCCGATCGGGCAACTCCCGCAATGGAGTCATCACATCGTTTTGGATTCCTGGCGTCTGTAGGGTGTTGTACACTCTCCAATACCCCCACATCCCGGCGACATAATGATGCGCGACATGGCAATGGAACAGGAAATCCCCAGCCAACCATTGGCACAGACCAGAACCGCATTCCGTTTCCAGATCCAAGGCTTCTGAAGGCCCAATCACTTCGACATCGACCCGATCAGACTTTGTCCGTACCACTGGATACTTTACCGGACCGGCTTGACCCGTACTCCAGACAGGCATTTGGGTGGCCCGAGGACTTCGTTGCCAACGAATGGATCCACCATGTGGATGATGAGAATGGAAGACTTCCGAACCGCCGTGCACAATGCGGAATTTCGCCGGATCGCCTAAATAACTTCGCGGAATGGTCGGTGCCGCATCGCCAAACGTATAGGAACTATACGCCATGGATTCGTCTTCGAACCCAAAGTATTCATGCTGCACATGCATATTATTGATGCCGAAGGGTTCGCTACGATAATTCAACGCGCGTGCGCCAGGTCGGTAGGCATCAGTCAACGGATCGCGTTGCGGAAGGAAGTCGCCGTGCTTATTCACCGGGCGAAACGCTTCATCACCGACCTCATGATATATCAACACAAATTCCCGAAAGTCCGGGCCCGTGCCATTCTTAATCATGGTTTGCCAGCCGCTTCGATCCTTCGTCGCTGGCCCCGTCCCTAGGGGATCGTAATATTCCGAGCCACGGGGCTCGACAACAAAGACACCAAACAGCCCCATCACCGTCAACTCTCGGTCATTACTAAACGTGTGAAATTGGCGTCCACCTTCTTGCGTATCAGGATGGATGTACCATTCCATTTCCACGGTCTCGCCTTCACCAGCCACAGAATCAGGATTCGTTGTTGTCGCGGGTTGACCGGTCTTGCTCATGACCATATCCGACCCATTGATATGAAGGCTGACCTCTTCACCGAATTCAAGTTGATTGCGAAGAGTCACTTTGACACAGTCACCTTGATTTCCCCGGATTACTAAAGGCTGAATCCATTGATCTTGTATGCCATTTTTTACTCCGCCCGGATCATGATGACCTTCTGTTTCACGGGCTTCCGCATTCTTCGCTTCTTCTTCACGAATCTTGTCGATATCTTCGGTCAGGGCATACATATAACCCGGATAGAAATCCAACCATTGGTTCAACGTAATTTCTACGTCAATTGCGGAGATATCATAATCCCGGACCGGGGCAGTTTTTGGACACATTCCCCCTTTCATAGAGACTGGCTCCACCCCGGAGGTGGAGGCCAATAGTCCATTGGCTGGACCGGCTCCATATTGATGCATCATGGACATGGTATTAAAGGCACCAGTGGTGTCACCACGGTGTTCCATTTCCTTTCCCATTTGCTGCATCAGACGTTGATGTTGAAGTTCAACCAAGGCCGAACGCTCCGCCCGCCCTTCTACTGAATTTTCAGTGATTGTTTGTCCTTTGAGCCGCTCGGCCCAACCTGGGGATTGAGAAGACATCCCGGTTTGATGAACATGAGTGGAGTCCTCGGCATTGACTTGGGTGTTCATGCCAAATCCCATGATTCCGCCCCAAAGAGCCAGTACCGCCGTAACGGTGAGTGTTAACCGCGTGCCGTAAAACATTATCCGGCCTCCTTAACTGAGGTTATTAAAGACGATCCCGCTAAGGGAGTATTATTTTTTTAAAAAATAATTAATGAACTTCTTGCCATACCTATATTTTCCAGCCTCAGGGGAAAAAGCCGGGGAAGAGTCATCCAAAAAGGAGGTTGGGTATTCCGGAGGCCGGTCCATCACACCCACGTCTTCCCCGGCACTTAATATTGAGAGCAAATTGAATGCCGAATGAGGTGGAAGTGAAAATTACATAAAAAAATCTTACGATTTAGCAGGTTATGAACTTTTTGGTGCAATGATTGGCAAATGGCAGAACTGGACATAATTCCATGGAATTGGACAGATGTATGAAAGAAACATCAAAAAACGCATAAAAACAATGCGTTACTGTGTCTAAACAATTAGACATCATTAATGAAACATTGACGCATTTTGGTCCAAAATAACTCATATTATTTTGTTTTGGAGCCCAATTTTTGAAAATAAAATGCCATTTTAAATAAAAATAAATACGTATAAAAATTAAGTCCATTTCTTCTGCATTGCCTTTCAGTCATTTCCTCGAGGAAATCAACCGACAAGAGAGAAAAGAGAAACCCCGAATCAATAATCGTATTGAGGGCTATTATTGCCACACCGCAGGGAATTAAAAATGAGCTGGAAACTTCAAGAAATTGGATTAGGGATGAATCACGAGGAATTCATTTCGGTAGGGAAATATTGGTTATGGATGACGGTGTTTTCCACCTGCCTGTTTGCGAGCTGTGGGGAAACCAATCACCCACACCAAGAACCGGGCATGCCAGCCCCTAAGGCCCAAGCCGTACCCGTAAAAAATGTTGTCCATGGTGAAATTCCGGAAGAAGGAATCTCTCTCGAGCCTCACGGCTATGAGGAAATCTCAGAATCAGATAATTTCGACTCCGATCTCGAACAATTCGAAGATGACAATGCCCTATCTGAGGAACTTGAAGAGATTCGAGATCCGGAATCCGAAGGTGAGAGTCGTGAGGTTCGCTCACTGCCCGAGCCGCAGGTAGAGACTCTCGATACCCAAACGGAAATCGCCCTCCGTGAGACCCAAGATTCCGTAGACTCAAATGAACCGAAAACCTCTCTTGGTGGATCGCCACTTGCATCCTCCAAGGCCCCAGACAACACCGACGCCCAAGCGAAGTGGATCGCCCAATTCCAGGTCACTGGCGACTCCGATGATTTTGCACCAGATTCTCCCGATGAATTCGAATCTGATTCTGCGGATGATTTCGGGTCCAATACCTCACTCTCCGTGGATTAACCTCATCCTCTCTGAAACCGCAAACTCTACTTTCTCATTTACTTGCTCATTCTAATGTGCCACCAGGATCATCGTTTTCCCTCAATTCCCAGAGGTCTCTTGACCCTCAGCCTCTGTGAAAGAGTTGGTTCCGCCCTCTCTTCTTTGATACATTCATTGAAATTTGAATTCTCTCATGAATATTCTTCCCTCTACATTTCGAGCCGCCTGCATGGCGGCTCTCCTCGGGCTCTTCATGGTCAACGGGTGTGCATCCCCCATTGCCCTTCATCGAGCTGTACTGGAGTATGATTGGACGGTCAATCGAATCGAATCGGAACTCTTACTTCTCAACATTGCTCGCATGCGGTATCACGAACCCATTCATTTCACGGTGGTTTCGAGTATCGCCGCCACCTTTGACTTTCGAGTCAATACGGGCATTACTGGCGCAATAACCGAAAATCCTGGGCTCGACTCGTTGTCTCTTACCTTAGGAACTTCCGCCGCAGAAAATCCGACGGTGAGCATCATCCCCGTCCAAGGAGAACAGTTCACCAAACGGCTGTTAACCCCCATTTCCGAAAACACCATCCAATTCTTAGCGCATCAGGGGATCGATCCTGCAATTCTCCTTCGGCTCATGGCTCGAGGAATTATTCTTGAAGAAGGGGAGAGCCATCGGCGATTTATATTGAATCAGCCACACCGAAAAGAGGAATACCAAGAATTCCGTCAGCGAGTGATGCATATATCGTGGCTACAGTATGCTCGGAATTTGTTCATTGGCCCACTTCAATTTCAGAATGGAACGAAACCGACGGTGGGTCGTATCATCATCACCAATTATGACCCCGACTCACTCCCCAATCACGAGCGGCAAGCCTTACACGAACAAGCCAACCGATTTCCCCTCAACCATATTAAGGTAGATATTCGACATGGCTATCCAGGCGGGGAATTCCCTATGCGGGGAGAAATTCACTTGCGCAGCTTTAAGGGAATTCTAGGATTTATTGGGCGAGGGATTGTTCAAGATCAAGAGTTTCCTGTTGCTCCTGATCCACGCACACCATTCGTAATGGTGAATCCTGCCAAAACACTCACCATCCAAGAATCTAGGACCCAACCGGCAGAGGCCATTGTCTCCGCCAAGAAACGGGATCGATGGTATTACATTGAAGAAGAATCCGAAGCGGGGGAATTGGAAGACCAATGGAATCATGAAGCCTTTGATATTCTCTACCAACTGTACCATCTCACCGTTACGGATATTTCTCAAACCCCTGCTGTGCCCATTACTATTTCCAAATAATATACCCGTCGGTGGTTGCCAGACCTTCGCCGCGCGTAGGTAAAAAAAATTATCACTCATTTTTCGAGCGACAACCGGCTAGGAACTTGGGAAAACTTTTCTACATTGAACGAAATACGGCCAGCAGATCACTGAGCGTCAACGTTTTTATTTGCAAGATATTTCGTTCCTTTGCGAGTTGAAGGTTCATTCCGTTCTCACTTGACCGAGCCACCCAATCAACTCCTAACTGTAAAATTCTTTCTGATTCAACAGCCACCTTTTCTTTGACAATTCGATTACTCGCTAGCAATTCTGCAGCTTTCTCCCTGGTTGTCCGTAAATGTTCTTGAAATTCCGATTCCGGAAAGGCTGCCTTCGCGGCCTCATCATGACATCGATCCAAGTATTGATTGAGCAGCACATATAATCGCAACACCGTTTCCGTGATTTGAATATATTGCTCCTGGTGGTCTTGAATCGGCATAAAGGCTCCTTTCATAAAGGCCACACATTCAACGTTTCGAAGTGGCTTGAGGGTTGGGCGAATCTATTCCCCCGCAGTCTATCCCAATTGGTAGTGGGAGAAAAGTCAGGGGAAGAAGAGGAAGCGAACGACTGTTAGGAAATGTTATAGGCTTTGATCTTATTATAGAGCGTGGCTCGACTGATGCTTAATAATTTTGCCGCTAGGACTTTGTTCCCATTCGCTTCCCCCAAGGCTTTTACGATCATGTCTTTCTCTACCCTGGACTGAGCCAATTTCCTCATCTGATACAAATCTGGCGTCCCAGAAATTGAGTCAGGAGACTCTTCTACAGCTGAGGCCTGTATGCAAGGCCCCTGAGTCGTCAACACGAGACGTTCAATGGCATGTTCCAATTCACGTACATTTCCAAGCCACGTCCTTTGGGTTAATTGAAGGATGGCATCAGGAGCAATTCCCACCTCGTCCTTATGATGCTTTTGGCAGGCACGACGAATAAATGTGTGAACAAGCAATGGAATGTCTTCCTGCCGATCCCGCAGAGGTGGTAGGGTAATGGGAAGAACCGCTAGCCGATAAAATAAATCCGTTCGAAAAGTTTGAGCTTCAATTAACTGCTCCAGCGGAATATTCGAGGCAGAAATAATTCGCACGTCAACTTTGGTAGGGTGATTACCGCCCACGGGTTTCACTTCGCCTTCCTGCAACACACGCAAGAGTTTAGCCTGAAAACTCGTACTGGTATTCGCAATCTCATCGAGGAAAATGGTTCCGCCTTCCGCCTCTTCAAACAGCCCCTTGCGATCGGCCACTGCTCCAGTGAAGGCCCCGCGTCGATGTCCAAATAATTCACTTTCCAACAAGGTTTCAGGCATGGCGCCACAATCAATGACAATAAAAGGGGCCTCGCGACGTGGACCCAATTGATGAATCGTTTTCGCAACTAGCTCTTTTCCCGTGCCACTTTCTCCCTGCAATAACACTGTCGCCTGGCTGGTCGCCACCAATCGAATAGTATCAAACACCTGCTGCATGGCCTCACTCTTTCCAACGATTACATCAAGGGGATTCGATTCCACGACTTTTTCCTTGACGAGAGGGAAAGAGCCTTTAACTGACGAATGTAACACCATCGTTTCCCGTCCGGTTCGTCCTAACATCAATACACAACGAATGTGTTCCTGAGTGCCAACTAGGGGAAGCGCTTTGGGAAAAGGACAGGTGGGAGCTATCGATTCCGAAGGTTGGGCATGACCAGCCTCCTGACAAAAATTCCCCAACTCCAGCACATTTTTCCCTGGACAGGCCTCACAAGGCTGAGAGCGATGCTCAAATACCCCCCCCTCCCGCACCTGTTCAAGCAAAGGACAATCGTCAATCACTTGTTTAGCTGAAGCATTGGCATAAACTAAGTCATGAGTTGGGGAGACCACCATTACGGGCTCAGAGAGATGATCCGCTAGGCTCGCCAATGCCTCTATGCGTGCGGTAAGAATTGGGTCGAGCTGAGGAAAATGAATAAACGATCCGGCCATCGTAAACTGTCGTTACGAAAACGCTCCTTTTTATTCGAGGTTCACCTGGACATGTGGACAATGAGGCACCGGACACACTTTCATCACGAGCGTCTTCAAATCATCCATACGAACAGGTTTATCAAAGTATCCATCGACGCCAATATTCTTAGCGATGCCGTGCGTTTGAGAATCCCCAAACGCCGTCACCACAATCACGCGACAATCGGGAGTGACTGTTTTGACATTTTTAATAAAATCAAACCCACCGGATTTCATTTGTAAATCAGTCACAATTAAACTCGGCGTCTTGGCTTGAATTTGGGAAAGCGCTTCTTCACCATCGGCGGCTTCTAGGACACAACACCCATAATCACCCAACTCATCGACTAAGAGGCTTCTCATCGCATCATCATCGTCAACCACCAGAATGACACAACAATTCCTCCCTTCCTCATTAATACTGATTAGGGGTCTTGGCTGAAAAGAATTAGAAGAAATTGACATAACGCAACATTCGATAAGGGCTCTATTTTTTAAAACATGCAACACTAATGCCTGCACCGATCCCGCTCATTTCTGCCCTTAGAAAACACATTCTTGAGGTATTCCAGGGGAGTTAATCAAGGGAATGAACAACTACGGTTCAAAATTTGACGAAAATATCTACAAGGTCTTCAGGTAAAATTGTAGCAAGAAGCGCCACCATTTCGCATGAGAAAGGGCACCTCATATATTTTGGAATCAGGAGAGTCCATATCATGTTCCCACTGAAATTGCCCCATCACGGCCAAGCAATAAAGATAACCCTTTCAATGAGACCAATCTCACCTTATCTTAGAAGTTTTGAAAAATCCTTCCTCTATGCCCTGTTCTAAACTTGGCCTTGATTTTGCGTGAGATACAAAGTGAAAGGCCCTCATTTTCCTATATTCTCGATAACAAACACGAATAATTCCTAAATAGTCAGGAGTGCTTTTAAGGTTTCATGGGTCTTGTAAACAGTCCCTCTCCGGAAGATTTGGGATTCACCATTAACGAGGATGACCGGATATGACAATGCGAAAAACTAAGCGATATACCCTGCAATCCCTTAAGAAAAAAGAGGTGGTCGGCGATCCTTACGCGTCAACCTATCCTCGAACAGGATTTGCTATCTGTCCTGAATGTCAGTCCGTATATCACCGTAAACGATGGACATTACCTCGGACCGAGGAAGACACCATTATCCCTAAGTCCTCCAGACCTGCCAAGAAAATTGGGAAACCGTTAATGTTTCCGGAATTATTCCTTTGTCCGGCTTGTCAAAAAATTCGAGATGGCTATGCCGAAGGGTTTGTCTCTATTGTGTGGGAAAATTGGTTAGCCCATAAAGCGGATATCATGGGGTTTATCCACAATGAAGAAAAGCGAGCGAGTCATGTGAATCCGTTAGAACGGATTATGACCGTACGTACTCGGACTGACGGGATCGACCTTGAAACTACGACGGAGCGAATGGCCCAACGAATCGGCCGAGACTTAATGCGCGCGTTTAAAGGCAAGGTTCAGTACAAATGGTCACACAAGGATAAGCTCGCCAGAATTCAATGGAAAGGTCCAACAAAAAAGCTTGCGCCTCGCAAAAAATAATTCAAGAAAATATGTAATTTGACGGTGCCAATGCCGATGACCAAAAAAGAAAGAAATTTCCATTTTTCCATGAGAATTCGGTCTAGTGAAGAGATAGGACAGTGCTTGAGTTTGATAGATAGAATTTCAAGAAAGACAAAGAGGAGAAATATCATGAAACAAAAAATTCGGTTTATAGGAGCCTTGTGTTTTTTGCTGCTCTGGTCTTTAGGAATGGCTCCCATGCCAGCCGAGGTCGAGGAATTTGGGAAGTCGGTCTATGAACAGTATTGCCTTCAATGTCACGGCCCTAAAGGCCAAGGAGATGGTCCAGAGGCGAAAAATCTAGTCATTAAACCAGCCAATTTTCATGCACCAGACTCCCGAATGAAATCTGACGGGGAACTCCTTTCGAAAGTCGTGTGGGGTGGAGTCTATAGCCCAATGCACGGGTGGGGAACACGGATCAGTCGACAAGAAATTCACTCAGTAATTCGATACATTCGCCTGCTGGCTCCCCATGAAAGGAACGCAAATTGATATCCGTTTATTAAAAAACCCATCTGTCCCAAACGGTTTCAAAGTATTAGGAAACATTAAGCTAAATGAAGGCCACCACAAATGAAAGAAAAAGAAGCTAAGCCCACATCTTTATGGATTGATGTCATCCACATTGATATGCCACGCACTCACTGGATTTGGTGGGTGATAGAGGGGACACCCGATGCTCCAGGGGCGGGGAGTCGATCATTTAGCTCTCTTCATGCCATGCAAGAACATGTCAGGGAGCGAGGATACAACCCACCAACGGCATCACAAATCAATGAGGCTGTTCTACAAGCAAGAGTTGACAACAAGGATGAGGTCACTTTGAAAGTTTCACCAAAATAATTACCAATACTATATCGCCCTGAGGGCATTCACAAAATCATGTAAAGACGTTTTCATGGCTGATATCATTTGTAGCTGCGACATACAGATGCCGAAGCTTCAGGCGCAGACATTTGAGGAGGGGATCATTCATGAACCGTAAAACCTGCTGTGGTCTTGTGATCCTTGCCACTCTGCTTTTCCTGCCCATGGAACCTACAGCCTTTGCCCAATCCCAAATAGGAAATCTGGAACGGGGAAAAGTTATCTTTGAAGAAAACTGCATGGAGTGCCACGGACGAACCGGTGATGGGAGAGGCCCGGTAGGATATTTTCTCGCCGTTCAACCCGCAGACCTATTGTCCGTTGAAACCCGAAAGAAACCCGACTCAGAATTATATACCATCATCAGGGACGGCACCCTGTTTGATGAAATGCATGGCTGGGAAAAGATCCTGAGCGATCAGGATATTCATGACGTAGTTCGATACATCCGAACCTTGGCCCCGCCACTTCCCCAATGAAACAGCAATATTATCTCCCCCGGCACAGTTTACTACTTTAGCCATTACCTTATGCGAGCGATAGACAACCAGAAATAACATTTCCCAACACCTCTGCACACCTAGAATTCAAGACAGTAAATTTCATAAAAAAAGAATTTCTTCAAAAAATTTTCAACATTTTCCTGGTGACATTTATCCCAATGTGGCATAGGCTTAGACAGGCTAGGGGCCTGTCATTTTTTTTAAAAGGTACTGGGTGAAAGCATGGGCACGGTACACAATAACCAAGAACAAACCATTGAATTTCTCCAAGCGAGAATTGCCGAGCTAGAAGAAAAGCTAAAAGAAACCTCTGCGCCATCTGAAGAAGGGATGCGATCAGCCCAATTTGCAATGGACCGCGCCAGTGATGGTATTTACTGTATGGGACCTGATGCCAAATTTATTTATGTCAACGATTCTGCCTGCCATTCTCTTGGGTATTCCCGTGAAGAAATGCTTTCTCTGTCCGTCCATGACATTAATCCAGATTGCCCTGCTGATACTTGGCCAGACACTTGGGAAAAAGTAAAAAAGGACGGAATCTTTTTTTTCGATTCCCATCACCGTACAAAACATGGTCACGTTTTCCCTGTCGAAATCCGGATTAATTATCTGAAGTTCGATGAGAGGGAATTTAATTGCGCCATTGTTCGGGATATTAGCGAACGAAATCGGGGGCAGGAAAAATTGAGACAATCTCAAGCGTTGGTTCACGCTATTGTGGAGAACATCCCGAATATGGTGTTTGTGAAGGACGCCAAGGATCTTCGGTTCGTCTTATTAAACAAAGCCGGCGAAGACCTCTTAGGATACCAACGTCATGAACTGATTGGGCGAACTGACTACGACCTTTTCCCCCAGAAGGAAGCCGATTTTTTTGCGGTCAAGGATCGCGAAGTGTTGGAGGGCTGTCGCTTGGTGGAAATTCCCAGAGAGCAAATTCATACGCGGGACAAGGGCTCGCGTTTGCTACATACCAAAAAGGTCCCGATACTGGACTCTCAAGGGAATCCTGAATACCTGTTGGGCATTTCACACGATATTACTGAACCTCAAAAGGCCGAATTGCAAAAGGCAGAGAAAGAAATGCTACTCACCACCATGCTCAAGACTGGACCCGGTTGCTTAAAACGAGTCGCTGCAGATGGCACACTGCTATCCATGAATCCGGCTGGTTTGGAATTTATTGAGGCGGATAGTGAGAATGAAGCCGTCGGCCTTTCTGTATTTGATCTTGTTCTCCCTGAATATCGTCATGTCTTTAAACAAATGCATCAACGGGTCATAGAGGGAGATCCTCAAACCCTCCAGTTTAAAATCCAGGGACTCAAGGGAACCCAGTGTTGGATGGAAACCTATGCGACGCCGTTCAAGAATCCGCTTACCGGCCAGATCGAGCATTTAGCCGTAACACACGATATTACCAAACGAAAAGCCATAGAAAACAATCTTCAAGTCAGTGAGCGTTCAATTCGCCAGCTTTACGAAATTACCTCTTCGAAAAATCTTTCCTTTGATCAAAAAATTCGTGGCTTATTGATACTGGGATGCCAACGATTTGGGCTACCCTATGGCACCTTGACCAAACGGGTCGGCAAGCACCTCGAACTCGAATTTCTTCATGCTCCCGATAAGTGTTGGGTTGAGCATGCATTAGTGCCTATTTGTGAATCATTCTGTGGTTTGGCCCTAGAGCGGGAAACACCCCTGGTTTTCGAGAATGCAGGAAAGTCTGCCTGGGCGACCCATCCTGCCTATCAGGCTATGGGATTGGAAGCCTACATAGGAACCCGAGTCACGGTTGGGGAAACCATGTATGGAACCTTATGCTTTCTGGATCGAGTCCCATACCCACAAGAATTTACAGCAGCCGACCAAGATTTCTCACAACTCATGGCTCGATGGATAGGCGCGGAATTAGAACGAAAGCAATGGGAACAGGCCCTTCAAGAAAGCGAACAACGTTTTCGAATGGTGTGCGAAGCCATTCCCCAACAAGTTTGGACGGCGCGTCCAGACGGTTCTCTGGATTACGTGAATCGTCGAGTAGTTGAATATTTCGAACTTCCCTTTGAACAGTTGATCGAACAGGGCTGGCAAAATGTGATCCACCCCGATGATTTACCCCTCTGTTTGGAACGGTGGGCTCATGCCAGACAAACCAATCAACCCTATGAAACAGAGTTTCGCCTCAAAAGAGGGCATGATGATGATTACCGATCACATATTGGCCGAGCCCTTGCCATGTTCAATTCACAAGGGGAGGTAATTAAATGGTTCGGAACGAACACCGACATCACTGATTTAAAACGAATGGAAGCGCAATTACGACAGGGGCAAAAAATGGAAGCCATTGGCACGTTAGCCGGAGGGATTGCCCATGATTTTAACAATGTCTTAGGAGTTATTTTAGGATACGCCGAATTGGCGAAAAATAAGGCCAGTGGCAACGAGGCTCTAGAAAAAAATCTTCAGGAAATTTTGTTTGCAGGAAAGCGAGCCAAAGATTTAGTCCAACACATTCTGGTCTTTAGCCGCCAAGAAGAGCTCGTCAGAAAACCCATTCACTTGAACGTGCTTTTGCCTGAGGTGTTAACCATGGTGCGCGCAACTTTGCCTGCCACCATCGAAATTCATCAAAAAATTCAGGAGGACATCGCGCCTATTCTGGGTGATCCAACACAACTTCATCAAATTATCCTGAATCTTTGTTCCAATGCACAGTATGCCATGAGAGAAGAAGGTGGCTTGCTGGAGATAGGAGTTGAAAACCTCAATATTGAAAGGCCCCAAAGGTTCGACCTTTTTACTTTAACTCCAGGGAACTATGTCCGCCTTTGGGTCAAAGACACTGGACAGGGAATAGCACCCGAATTATTAAATCGTATTTTTGATCCTTTCTTTACCACCAAAAGAATCGGAGAAGGGACAGGGATGGGATTATCCGTGGTTCTTGGAATTGTCACAGCTCATCACGGCGTCATTTCCGTTGAAAGCGCCTTGGGACAAGGTGCGACATTTTCAATCTATTTTCCAGAAGGTGAGTTAAAAAGTAACTCTGAGATCATTCCAGATCTCCAAGAGACTTCCTTAAAGAAAAAAGCGCAAATTCTCTTTGTAGACGATGAAATAGCTCTAGCCCGTATCGGAAAAGAAGTTTTGGAAGCTCTAGGATGTGATGTTGATATTTGCACGAATGGAGAGGAGGCGTTGGCTCGGGTTAGGTCAGACCTCACACATTATGATGCGGTAATCTCGGATCAAACCATGCCTGGAATGACCGGAGAAAAGTTGGCCCAACTCCTTCTGAGCCTCAAGAGTGATCTCCCCATCATTCTTTGTACCGGATTTAGCCACTCGGTCACGTTCGAAAAAGCTCAGCAAATTGGCTTACGGGCCTTCCTCAAAAAACCCGTATTAAAGGAGGATCTGATTCAAACCTTAAATAAGATTCTCTAACCTAGTCCTCCACTCTGTTCCTAAAACTGCTCAAATACATACAAGACATATTCATTTTGTTAAGACAAATATACTTTTTCAAGCGAGTATTCGACCAAATCGCCTGGCTTTTTTCTGAAAAGGAGAAGAAATTATGGATACCCAAATGAAAGAACTCATTGCCATCGGCGCATCAGTCACCGCCAATTGCGTCTTATGTCTTCGACATCATATTATTCAGGCCAAGAAGGCTGGGATTGACGATGATCATATCCAGGAAGCGGTGGAGGTTGGCCGTATGGTTCGAAAAGACGCGGCTGCAAGTTGGGATGAAGAGGCGGATGCCCTTCTCTGTCTTGAATCTGCTATTGGTGATGCCCAAGAAAGTGCGGATGAGGGTAGTGGTTGTAAGAATATCTAATCCTTCAGGGATTTGAGTCACCAAAGCTAAGCTTTAAAAATCCCGAACCCAATACATCCAACTCCCGCAAGGATGTAGAGGTACTTTTCCCTCCTATTAATAGAACACGACAGAACTGAGGAAATGAAATAACCCTCAAATGGAACATTTTAAGGAGACGGAGACGGGGGGAAACCCCATCGAAGAAAAACAGAAAATGAGGACTTAAGCATAGTGAACCAAAACTTGTAGACATTTGCGCCAATTAAGATTCCCGCTCTTAGACCAAAATGTCCTCAGTAAATGTAACCCAAACTCATCCCTGAGCAACTTTTTCTAATACTTCTTTCCCTCCCAACCCGCTCTCTGGGTTGGTTCTACTGGATTCTTGCTCCAAACATTCATTCACTTACAGGCTGGCAACCCTCCCTTCGTATTTTGAACATCAATTTTGCATTGAAATGGTTGTGGATGGCCCTGGTGAGTTTCCGTCCGTGCTTTACAAAGATTGGCCGGGCAGATCTTTATGACAGCACCGAAACAACACATTTCCCTTATGACGAAAGACCAAAATGCCAAGATCAATATTGGAGAAGACCAGACTATTTACTGCGAAGGGTGTTGGACTATATCGAAACTGGCTGACCTCGACCGACGACTCCAAGCCTTTTCCTGGCCCACCCAGACAGACCTTGTGTGGGACGGCAACGATATTACCGCGATCGATACCGGTGGAGCCTTGGTTCTTCACCGAAGCCTTACCAGGCTTCAACAACAGGGCCATCACATTACCTGGCGGAGATTGCGGGCTGAATTCGCCGAGCTTCTCAAACTCGTCGCCAACAAGCAGGAAGTCCTGGAAACAGCCGCCCATCCACCAACTCAGAGTTGGCTGGAGCGGATTGGTATGCATGTGTGGACAGATTTGCACCAAGGAATCCATGCGTTGGGGTTTCTTGGGGAAAGCACCATTGGGCTGTTTGGACTCCTCGGCTCTCCGCGCAGCATCCGTTGGCGCGTACTCATTCGCAATCTGGAACTAGATGGATTTCATGCGCTCCCAATCGTTGGCCTCCTGAGCTTTTTGATGGGTGTCGTGATTGCCTACCAAGGCGCAGAGCAACTGCGAACCTTTGGCGCCAATATTTTTATTGTGGACCTGGTGGGCGTCTCGTTGTTGCGGGAAATTGCTCCATTGGTGACAGCCATTTTAGTGGCGGGTCGATCCGGGTCCGCGTATACCGCGCAAATCGGCACCATGAACGTCACAGAAGAATTAGATGCCCTGCGTACACTCGGCATTTCACCCATGAATTACCTGGTGCTCCCCCGAGCCTTAGTGCTGGTCTTAGCACTTCCATTGCTCACGGTCTACGCGGATATCGTCGGCGTCTTCGGCGGCATGCTGATTGCCAAGACTCAATTAGGTGTGAGCTTTACGGAATTTATCGACCGCTTCGAATATGCGATCGCACTTAAACATTACGTCATCGGCATCATCAAAGCCCCGGTTTTCGCGGTGATTATTGCATTAACCGGCTGCTACCAGGGGTTTCAGATTCGTGGAAGCGTGGATAGTGTCGGCCAGCACACGACGATCAGCGTGGTCCAAAGCATTTTTTTGGTCATTGTGTTCGATGCGTTTTTCTCGGTCTTTTTGAGTTGGTGGGGAATATGATTGACATACCAACAGCACCAACCACAACCATTGGGGAGGCGTTAATCGAAGTAAGGCACGTCTGCACGCGCTTTGGCTCAGCGGTGGTTCATGAGGATGTGAGCCTTGATATCTATCAAGGAGAGGTGTTTGCCATTGCCGGTGGAAACGGATGCGGGAAATCCACGTTGCTCCGGGAAATCATCCTGCTGCTCGAGCCCAATTCCGGAACAATTCGGATTTTCGGACAAGACACCAAGGGGTTGAATGCAAAAACCGAACGAGCCTTGCATCGCCGTATCGGCGTCATGTTTCAACATGGCGCGTTATTTAGTTCGCTGAACGTCGTGGAAAATGTAGAGGCCCCATTGCGAGAGCACACAGACCTGAATAAACGCCTCATCCACGAGATCGCACTCATGAAGATTTCACTGACCGGCTTTCCCATGAACAGTGTCACGAAATTCCCAAACGAACTGAGCGGCGGGATGCGCAAGCGTGCCTCACTCGCTCGGGCCATTGTTCTCGACCCCGAAATCTTATTTTTGGATGAGCCCACTTCTGGGCTCGACCCGATTAGTGCCGGGGCATTTGATGATTTGGTGCAACAACTCAAAGAATGGCTGGGACTCACCATGGTGATTGTCACGCACGATTTGGATTCTCTCTGGAAAGTCACGGACCGTGTCGCCTTGTTGGGAAATGGACGAGTCTTAGGAACGGGCACGATGGAGGAGCTTTCTCAATCAGACGACCCACTCATTCGTGAGTACTTTCATGGGCCACGAGGTCGGGCCGCACGGGAGCAAGCATGGAGCCAAAAGTAAATTACGTGGTGGTCGGCGCGTTCGTCGTGCTGCTCGGTGCTCTCTTGGTCGGAGTCGTGCTGTGGTTGGGCAAAGGCTTCGATCAAAAGACCTATGACCGCTACTATGCCTACATGGAGGAATCAGTCACTGGATTGAGCGTTGACGCTTCTGTGAAATATCGGGGGGTGGGGGTTGGCCGCGTGAAAGAAATCGTGCTTAACCCCGACAATCCGCAACAGGTGCGGCTGACCTTAGAAATTGAACGAGGCACACCCATTAAAGAAGACACCATCGCGATTTTAGATGTTCAAGGACTCACCGGTCTCGCAATTGTGGATCTTACCGGCGGCAGCCGTGAATCGCCTCCATTGGAAGCGAAGTCCGGCGAATCCTATCCCGTGATCCAAACCGGCCCGTCTCTCCTGGTTCGCTTTGACCAGGCAGCGACACAGCTGTTCACCAACCTGAACCGTGTAACCAAAAATGTGGACGCCTTGCTGGATGAAACCAATCGGGAAGCCCTCAGCCAACTACTAAAAGATCTGGCAACGCTAACCCAGACGTTAACCGCCAACAAACAACGGTTTGACGAGGGGATCACAAATGCCGCGCAAACCATGGAGAATGTATTGAAAGCCAGTAAAATGCTGAACGAGGAGATGCCCTTTTTAATCGATCGTATGCATGGGAGCGCCGATTCTTTGGAGGCCATGGCCGAAAAGGTCGGTCAGGCTAGCACCGCCGTCGGTTCAGCGGTCGAGAGGACCAAACCCGACGTTGAACGATTTTCTCAACAGACCCTGAGTGAAATGAGTGCGCTAGTGGCGGAGCTTCGCCAATTAACCTCCACCTTGCAACGAACGGCTCAACAACTGGAGCACCAACCCAATTCGCTCATCTTTGGGCGAACACCCCCACCACGGGGACCAGGCGAATGATAGTTATACGGAAGAAAATTTTAAGGTGTGTCATCCGGCTTCTTGTTGTCACCACTCTAATCATGTCGGGTTGCGGAATGTTTCCAGTCCGTACTGATGAACCCATACACACTTATTTTCTCCGTGCTGAAATACCAACCGAGGCACGCCCAATGACACAAAGTACAGGCACCTTGCTTGTGAATTTGCCTCGTGCGCAATCCGGGTTCAACACACACCGCATGGCCTATATCACACGAGACCACGAACTCAACTACTTCGCCGTGAACCAATGGGCTGAGACACCGGCTCACATGCTTCTTCCTCTGTTAGTCAAAGCCCTGGAACATACCAATCAATGGGATGCCGTGGTGCAAATGCCTAGTCCCGTCCGAGGCAATTACCAACTCATTTCTGAAAACCTTTTGCTCCAACACGAATTTACCCAAGAGCCAAGCCGGATCCGAATACATCTCCGATTACAACTGATTCGTGTGAAAAATTTTCACGTCCTAGCCACGCGAGAATTTACGGTATTGGAAAATGCACAAAGCAACGACCCTTATGGCGGTGTTCAAGCCGCCAATTCCGCCACAGAACAATTATTAAAAGAAATTTCAGAGTGGGTTTCCCTTTGTAGGGTCGAACCCACTGATAAAAAGTGCTAAGGGTTTTTGACATCATTCATCGCTAAGGAGGGACTGATTATGGGGTACACAAAAGACGATCTCAAAAAACTGGTTGACGAGCTAACGAAACAACGTGATGAACTCAAGGTAAAACTTCACCTGGCGAAAGCCGAAGGTCGAGATGAGTGGGAAAAGCTTGAAACCAAATGGGAAGAAGTGAAAGGAAAAATGAAAACAATGGGCGAAGAAGCTGGGGAGGCGGCTGATTCCGTCACCGCCGCCGCAGGGTTGTTAGCCGATGAAATCAAGAAAGGGTACGAACGAATAAAAAACGCGTTCTGAGATATTTCTAAGTATTGTTCATTTTCATTCAAAGCACTCCAAACTGAAAATTCACTATCTTATTTACCGGCTCACTCGCCAAGGAGGACCATTCATGATTCAAGAAGTAGAAGGGGACATTCTCTTAACCAAAGCCAATGCCATAGCCCACGGAGTGGCGCCCCATGACAATTTCGCCAATGGCTTAGCCCTGGCGCTACGAGAGCGATGGCCAGCCATGTACAAAGACTTCAAGCACGCTTGCCAAGTCTCAGAACCAAAAACAGGTGAATTATGGACGTGGGGTGGAGCGGGTGGAGTACGCATTATCAATCTGCTCACGCAAGAGCCACCACCTACTCGGGGGGGAAGACCAGGAAAAGCCAGCGTGGAAAACGTTAATCACTGTCTCAAAGCTTTGCGAAAAACCATTGAGGAGGAAAAATTCACCAGCGTGGCCCTCCCGAAGTTGGCCTGCGGCGTCGGAGGTTTGGATTGGAAAGATGTCAAACCGCTGATTGCTAAACACCTGGGTGATTTAAAAATACCCATTGTCGTGTATTCGACCTATCACTCTGGAGTAGAGGCCACCGAGAAATTATAAGGTGCGTGTCATTCCCCCAAAAGGCCGTGCAGAGGGCCAGAATCTAGGTCCTCTGCACGAACACCATGGGATAAGGAATGGTGACGAGTAGGGAAAGAGCCCACTACACAACATGGATGACTAAATTATTCAAGTGATCCATGCCGATGCAATCCACAATACAAAAGCCTCGATAACTGGTTCGCCCCTCTTCGCCTGCGAGAAAGGTGACGCTCGCTGTTTGGTCCCACATCCAGATTTTCTTCGATTCTTGCTCCCACCCATCTTTTGAAATAATCGAAACCTGATGAGTATCCCCATAGGCTAAACTGGTCACCTTTTCGCTAAACTCAAACGTAATGCGGACCACCTTTCCCTTGGGGATATTCAGGGGATTTTTCGGCCCAAAGGGCTTATTCCGATGATCCAGAAACCCTTGTTGAGACACCTTGACCGTAATCTCGACCTCTGCAGGGGCAGCACCTTCTTTGGAAGCCAACACTGCCGGGGTAAAAATCAAACTGACACAAAACAATAGCGTCGTGCCAACCGCGGACCATTTAGACAACAATCTTTGCATAGAGACCTCCTTAATTAAGGGAAACGAATTTTAATTCGTTTGTTAGCCAATAACGTTGGTTCCGATTTTTCCAAGTTCCTTCTGATGTTTTTCGACTTCCCGTTGGTGGATGGCATGCGCCTCTTCGGTGTGAATACAGTTATGCCCACAGGTGACCACCCCTTTGCCGTTCAAAAATTCGGAACATCCTGTCACCTCCACTCCACCTTTTTCTGCACCTCGAAACACATTAATTTCAAAACCAACTTCACGTTTCTCTTTCAAATTGGGACATTGTACTTCTGCTGGAACTTCTGACTTCATGATGATTCCCCCTTCCGAGAATTGAAAATTACGTGAGATAGGATCGCCCGAAACGTGACGGAAGCGACCGTTCCCACTCCCCACCCACCTCTCGTACTGGCGGAGTGAAGGGCACTCGTTGTTAAAGTCCGGCCTTGGATTCAACTAAGATTCAGCAAACAAGACGTTTGCAAGCTTATTAAGAATGGAGCCTGTTGGAGATCAGGAAGGGAATGCCACTTTCATCACAGCGGCGAACTAAATCCTGACGAAAAATGGCATAAAAAAACCCCTCAGCACGGAAGCATCCTTAAACAAAGAAGGCACTTCCTTCCTGGGAGGATTCGGAGAATCTCTCTCCTTCCTTCGGCAACCCGGCCATCAGGGTTTTTGCCTGATCCGTGGTTTTGCGTCCCCGCCTCACAGCGGGTTTGCCTTTATCGGGAAGTGGTTCTTCTTGGGTCTGCTTATGACTTCAAGAAAGTATCAGACAAATCTCACTATGTCCAAATCGGAATAGTTTAGTGGAACTTGAGACACCCGAAGGCGTTGACCACCTTCCGCTCATAAAGAATCGTGATTCAACTGAAGGAATACATCTGAATGGCAATAAAGAAATAAAACAACAAATTCAGAATGAAAAAATTTTCCTGTAGGCTGCTGACCTAACTCCCCAGAGCCATCAACACCAGTTTTCTTCATTGTCCTTTTATGGAACACAAAATACCAACTGATAAAAATCTATTGTCGCGTTTTTCATCAATTAGCCAAACAACAGTGCTTGTACTTTTTTCCGCTTCCACATGGACAAGGTGCATTTCGCCCCAGTCCTCTAGAATTTGGAACAACCATTGTGAGCAAAGCATTCTTCATACGTGATTGTGGGTCTTGGCGAAACACTTTTTCGAGCATCGTATAAAGTTCTGGGTGTTTCCGACGCATCTTGTCCGGATTTTCAAAAAAGTACTCGGAAGCCACCGCAAAAAATTCTGCCTCACTCTTCAATCCATACGGATTAATATCCGAATGATGGCTCCGCATCTTATCCATTTCTCGATGCACGAGTTTCATCCAAGGAACGACTGCGCTTTGTGACAAACCAACACTCGGCACGCCATCAACCGCACCGTCGGACTTATCCAGCAAGTGCGCAAACTCATGAATACCCACATTCTTGCGATCCTGAGGCTTGCGAAAACCTTGTAGTAAATCAGGCTTAGAGAGAATCATCATACGACTCATCGCCCCGCTTCCGACCATGCCAAGAATATCCTCATCTCCCGTACGGCCAATCTCGTATTGATCATTAAATGTCGTCGGATACAGGAGCACCTCGCTGATTTGGTCCCACTCCCACCCAGGAAACCCAAAAATCGGAATGATCGCACTCGCCGCCACCAACACACGCACCGTGTCATCGACTGAGGTTTGAATGCCCGTAATTCGTTTTTCAGAAAGAAAGATTCGCACCTCTTCCCGAAAACGGGCTTTCTCCAACTCATCGAGTGATTGATAAAACGGCACCTCTCGCTGCAAGATGGTTTCCCACTCTGCGGGAAATGGCTGCTTCCGAAGCACCGACCTCCGCCGAGCTTTGCGGGTCAAAAACCAGTACAAAAAAGCAACCACAAGGAAAGCTCCCACAATGCGAATAACAATTTCCGAAGTTTCCTGTCTCCCGGCCAACAACATTACCAAGAGCAACAAAAAAATCATCCCGGAAAGAAATAGTGATAACCGATGAGTGAAATGTTCTTGGTGTTGACGTGCATCCATGTTGATCAACAATTTTGAAACGTTTAGAAGAATGTTACTTTTCTCACTATACGAAAAATGGAGCTGCTCAAAAACCTTAGGAGAGTACCCCAAGCAAATTCTCGATTTCTCAGATACTTTGGATTAAGCTTTTGCGAAGGCCGAAGGGAAATCTTTCGGGGTCAGTATAGTCTATAATAGGATCGTCCACACTGAACACCGCAATCACCTCAATCATGGCAAGGATCACTCAATGACCATAACAAACAGCCAATCTGGGACAAATGTGCATGAGATTGCTGACGGGATCTATCGCATTAACACCCCGGTTGAGATCGAAGGGGCAGGAGGGTTTTCCTTCAACCAATATCTCATTGTGGATGATGAACCACTGCTTTTCCACACCGGCCTGCGAAAAATGTTTCCCCTGGTGCGGGAAGCGGTAGCCACTATTTTGCCGGTTGAAAAACTTCGTTACATTGGATTTTCTCATGTGGAAGCCGACGAATGCGGCTCGCTCAATGAATGGCTTATGGCTGCTCCACATTCTGAACCACTGTGCGGTACTGTCGCTGCGTTGGTTTCAATCGGTGACTTGGCTGATCGGGCACCTCGCGCCCTCGCCGATGGAGAACTGCTCTCTTTGGGTACACACTCCGTACGGTGGATCGACACACCGCATCTGCCACATGCGTGGGAATGCGGGTTATTGACTGAAGAACGAACATCGACTTTGCTATGCGGCGACCTATTGACCCAGGGAGGAGCCAATCTTCCGCCCATTACGGAAGCGGATATTCTCGGCCCGAGTGAATCGTTCCGTCAGGGGATGGATTACTTCTCCCACACGAAAGACGCACGCGCTATGCTTGAGCGACTAGCCTCAACGAACCCAACGACCCTCGCGTGCATGCACGGCAGCACCTGGCAGGGTGATGGAGCAAAGCTGCTGCGTGCACTAGCGGATGAGCTATCAACATGAGATATCACCAAATCTGAGGAACCAAAAACAGTTGTTTTTGATTGAAGCATGCTTTTCAAAAACCCTTCCATTTTTCTGACGGTCAGTATTTGATATTATTGGAGTTTCGAAGCTTCTACTTTTAGTTTCAAAAACAAATGTTAAAGGTCAAAGTTAACTAATTCCCACATGATGTGAAGACTGATGCCTCAAAAAGTAAAGAAATATGTTTTTCAAAAAGAGAAAGGAAGTTTTAACCCTGACCAGTTAGCTATGGATATTGAAGAAAAGCTTAATATCTCGATTTTTGGTCGTGGTCCTTATGCTCCCATTGAAGGCTTTTTAAGCACGAAGGATGGAGAAATTATAGTTAGCATTTATCAGGAGGATAAATTACCGAATTTTAGTGCTCGCCATCTTACTCCCGATGAGGAAGAGCGTTTAGCCAAAATAATTAGCGAGCACAAACCATACAAAGAAACTCACCGTGGCCCTCATGCAAGAGTAGTCTCAAGATTTTCACCATCGATCGGGCGTATATTAGTAAAGAACCAAAAGACAGGGGACGAGAAATTTGCGACAGGATTTTTGTTTAAACAAACGGATTGGTTAATGACAGCAGCCCATGTTGTAGAAAAGGATAAATGGGTAATCCAACAAATAGAATTTGGCAGTACAGTCGTTTCTTGCAATGAAGTTCTATACTATGACCTCCAAAAAGATTTGGCTCTTCTTCGCCTCGGGAAAAAAATTTCATCTTCTCCGGTTTTTATTCGACAAAAGTTAAATTATCCGGATGATCTCGGGATGAGATGTGCAGTCTTGGGATACCCCAATATTCCAGGAATGGAACCTTCCCCCTCTATTTATGAGATTTCAATCGTTTCTCAAAAAAACAATTATCTAATGAAGCAAAACCTCTTGGAAATGTCCACGCATCTAGGTTCTGGTATGAGTGGGACACCTGTGCTCAACGACAACCTTAGCTTAGTCGGAATCGTCATTGGCTTTCCTGGGGAAGAAGGCCCTTGGCCCAAATGGACGCCTGTGGCCCTGCCATGTAATGAAATTATTGCAGCAGACGAATCGTTGCCAGCAGGGAAATCTTATTTTCATTGACTGGGTAAAATAGTTCAATAACAGTTGTTTTTGACTTTGAAGTTTTGGAGTTCTTTTGTAACAAATTCAGAGCGATTTAGTTCTGAGATTTTCTATAGTTTTTGAACATCCTCATTGTCCCATTGTCTAATGAAAAATGAGACATACTCATATGACGATTTGGATAAAGGATGGACGATTGTTCACCTTAAACGAGATGTATTGCTTGAGGCAGTGAGAGATGTTTGGCTTCTAGATCACATCAAATGCGAGTTTGAGGAGGAACTAAATGTTGCCCCAGATAAAGTCACCCAGTATACGGTTCGATTTATTTTAGAGCTTATTAAATCCAAATTTGTTCGAGTAGCTCGATGGGACAAAGAAGATCAAGAAATAGAACTTGACCTATCCCCGGCAGAGCTAGAAGATTTGATAGAAAATCTTGATCATCCTTCTTTTTCTTTGCAAACCTTTCTTACAGCGACAGAAAAGGGCTGTGCATGGGTAAGCCGGTATGAGGATCTAATAAAAGAGTTAAAATTAAGGCAGTAAAAAAAATACATTTTTATATAGCCCAAAACCTTAGTTAGCTAATACCAATTCGATTAATGATTGTGCTCATTTTGTGCTCAACGCCATCACACTCCGGCCTATTCAGACCTATTCCAGCCAACCTTCGGATTGAGCCAAAACCTTGGCTGGAGTTGGGTGAAATGAGCTGAAGTTGGCTCTAATAGAGTGAGGGGTTTCGCATTCCTATAGTGTTTCCAATTATAATTTTCGCGTTTCTCCCTTTCCACACTTTCGCTGTTATCGCTGCCTTTGCTTTGTCCCTTTCGCTTCAATTTTTAACTGCCGAGAGAAGCTTCTTTCCCCCTTCCTTTGTCATCCTGAGCCAGCAGGCGAAGGATCTGCCTTTCTTGCGCTGATGAGGATAGGTGACAGCTCTGACCATTGAAGGAGAGATTCTTCGCTCCGCTCAGAATGACAGGCGAAATCCTTCTTGAGGAAGTTGAAGGAACAGCTCGAGATCCAGTCCCTTGGTTTTTTGTGACAAGGCATAAAATTGTGACTGGCTCAGAGAAAACACGCTAAGGCTTCCTCACGGTTCCATTCCTCTCTCGACTAAAAATTTCCAGAAAAGAATCTATCCTTCCTCCCTTCTTTCCTCTAGGATACTCGTAGCTCGTCTCGACCAAGAGCGTTTCATTATTCACTTCATCCATCAGGAGGTGCAGCATGCCTATTTACGTCAGCTTAGTGAACTTTACCCATAATGGATTGATGACCATGAAGGACAAAGGTGTAGCACGGTCGGACATGGTCAAAAAGAATGTGGAAGCCTTGGGAGGTAAATTGCTTAACGCTTATTATTGTTTGGGTGAATATGACGTGGTGGCAATTTTGGAATTTCCGCACAATCGCGCCGCAATGAAGGCGGGTGTACTCAATGCCTCGATGGGCCATATTCGCATTAAGACGATGCCGGCGGTGTCCCGCGAGGAGTGGAAAACGGTGCTGAAAGAAACGTGGGGAAAATCTAAATCGAAATCCAAAAAGAAAAAGTAGGTGAGTACCTCGTCACCCAAGCTTGATAGGTCGGCTCAACGTGGCTTTTTTTGAAGTCTATCAATCCACACGATACAGGCCCCGTCACATCCAATTGGTTTTTTTAGGCTGGAGCCAAGGAGGGTTGGGGAGCCGGGGCCGCTCCCGGTGTCGCCATTGGAGACACACCGGTATTGCAGGCAAAATAACTGATCATTCCTCGCGGATTGAGATACTTCCAGACTTTGCGTGGAACATCCATCGGGCGCAGGCTTTGCTTAAGGCTTAACGTGGGCTCTTGTTGATATAAGTCTACAATGATCGCTTCTTCCCTGGGAATATCCTGATTATACAGCATGATGGTTGGACGCATTCGATCAACCAGGTTAATGCTTGTGACCATGCCAAACGACCCATTGGACAGCTCGACAATTGAACTCGGAGGATACACTCCCAAATTTTGAATCAGCGCGATAACGGCTTCTTCCCAAAATTCATCTCCGCGCTTGGCATAAATTTGACAGATGGCCTCATGCGGAGTCAGGCTTTTTTCAAATTGCGAGTTATTACATAATTCATCATAGGTATCTGCCACCATGACGATTTTAGACAGCAGGTGAATGGCGCTTTCTTTCAAGCCGTCGGGGTAGCCGCTTCCATTAAGCCGTTCATGATGCTGCGCAATGGCTTCAAGACTCGGTTCCGGGAAGCCAAATCCCCCAATCATTTTTCTTCCATTTTTGGGATGGTTCCGTAGGAATAGGAGTTCTTGTTTGTTCATCTTTGCACCTTTTTTGATGAACATTCCCGCCCCGTCGAGTTCACCAATATCATGAAACAGGGCTCCGATGCCTAGCATCTTGATGGTTTCATCCGGGAGATCCAACCCTTGCCCTAACACCATGGACAACATACAGACGTTGAGCGAATGATAGTAAAAGTCATCTCCCATTTCCTGGTTCGTGTTGAAATTCAGAATGCTTATTAACGTTCCATTTTCATCCAATATCTTCGCAAGCGTGTTGACCAGACTTTCCGCCTTTCGAACTCCCTTGGCATAACCGGCTTTTATTTCGCGAATGCTGTCTTTATTTTGCTTGAGCACTTCCTTGTAGGACTTTTCAGCCTCCTTGAGCTTGTTCAGCCTGGCTTGATTGGCACGGAACTTTTCCGGGCTGTCCAGGTAGGGAGAAAGGACTATTGGCAGATCTTGGCTATCTGGCATTTCCTGGACAATGGATGGACTATCTACAACTTGGACCTCTTCGATGCTGCCATCTTCCACTTCCTCAGATGGCAAGGGATCGGAGCGGTCGGGGTCATACAGAATTTTACAGTTGCGCAAAGCCTGCACTGTGGCGAGTTCTTTTTGATCTTTAATTTTAAAGCTATTCGTCGGGAAGGGATGGGTAAACCAATTCCCACTTAACTTGATGTACAATCCAATACGTAAGTCTTCTCTTGCTGCTGGATAAAATGCCATATCGATATAATTCGCTGATTTGGTTGAACAACTCTTTTTTTAAAAATCGGCATGAATTCCTTGAAACTTAATGTGACTTACTTAAACAGCCTCACCAATTATCGAGTTAAAACCTAGCTGTTAATACGTACTTTCAATTAAAATGCTAGAAAATTTAGAAAAAATGAAGGGTTGGAAAAATGGAGAATTTGCGCTGATTTTTTAGGGGTTCATAAGATTTGTTTCCAAACTATCTGAACAGCGCTTTGCAATTCGCAATATCCTGCTCTGGTTCGATCCCTTGGGGAGGACTTCCATCCACCACGCCGAACGCGATATTCGGCACCGCCGTCACCAAGGCTTCATGCAGACCCTCGACAGTCTTGATGAAATGAGCTTGCCCCATGATGACATTCACATCCTCGGGTTTTTGAATGGTGTGAGGAATGAACTGTATGGACATGGCCAATCCTTTCTCATGGTCCCCACCAAAACCCTATGAGACGGGTAAGATTTTTACTCTCCATCAGGGTGTCGAGATTTCCTCAGTGCGATCTCTCAGTTTGGTGACCAATTCACCATAGGAGGAAGAGCGTATGATCCGATCAAATTGATCTCGATAATTTCTCACCAAGCTCACACCATTAATCACGATGTCATAAATCCACCATCGATCGGTTTGGCGCACTAAGCGATAGTCCAAATGTATTTCGGTTTTGGCGGATGCGATCTTCGTTTGAACTTCCGCATAGGAGCCCTTCAATCGGACTTTTGTGTACTGCACGACCTCATCCGAATAGGTTTCAAAGCGTTTCGCATAGGTTTTGGAAAGAAACGTATGAAAGACATTCACGAATTCCTCTTGCTCGGTTGGAGTTCGATTTCGCCAATGCAAGGCCAATGTACGCTTGGCCATTTCTTCATAATTCAGCTTCCGTCCAACCGCATTTTCGAGTAACGCGCGCCGCTCCTGAGTCTGCTCCGGCCCTTTCAATTCCTCTTTCTTTAATATGGTGATGACTTCATCGACCATGGATTTCACAGCTGCTGTGGGATCGCCTTCCCCAGAGGCCAAGATGCCACCCGTCAAGAAAATGGTCGCAGTCAGGGCGAGTACCACCTGGAACTTCCTTGCTCGTCTCTTGGTCCCGAAACTTTTCACGGCGATACAGACCTTATTCTTTCCGCTGTTTTCCAACTTTATCCGCGTATTAGGCACTCAATGACTTTTCCATCTCCAAAATGGATTTCGTGGTTTTCATGACCGCATCTGGGTTGAGGGAAATGCTATCGATTCCTTGTTCAACCAGGAATTGGGAAAACTCAGGGTAATCGCTTGGGGCTTGGCCACAGATTCCGATTTTTCGGCCTTTGGCTTTGGCGCTCTTGATGACCTGGGCGATAAAGGTTTTAACGGCCGGATTTCGTTCGTTAAAAATATGTGCCACGATTTCGGAATCTCGGTCGACACCTAACACCAGTTGCGTCAGATCGTTGGAGCCTATCGAAAACCCATCGAACACTTCGGCAAACTGTTCCGCCAATATCACGTTACTGGGGATTTCGCACATCACATACACTTCAAGCCCATTGTCGCCTTGCTTGAGTCCATGCTTCTCCATCTCGCTAATCACGTGCTTTCCTTCTTCCACTGTCCGGCAAAAAGGAATCATCAACTTGACGTTGATGAGGCCCATCTCCTTTCTGACCTTTTTCATGGCCTGACATTCCAGCGCAAACCCTGCCTGGTAACGCGGATCGTAGTACCGTGAAGCTCCACGAAACCCGAGCATGGGGTTTTCTTCGACGGGTTCGTATTGTTTCCCCCCAATCAGATTCGCATATTCGTTTGATTTGAAATCGCTCATCCGAACGATGACATCGCTGGGATAAAACGCCGCCGCGATCATCCCCACCCCTTGAGCCAACGTATCGATGAAAAATTGCGACTTATCGGGGTAGCTCGATGTGAGTTTCTGGATTTCCGACTTTACCGTGGGATCAGTCAACTGGTGGTAATCCAGCAAGGCGAGGGGATGAATTTTGATCGCTGTGTTGATGATAAATTCAAGCCGCGCCAACCCAACCCCATCGTTAGGAATGAACGAGAGAGAAAAGGCTTCTTGGGGATTACCGACATTCATCATGACTTTGGTCTTGGGACGAGTCAGGCTTTCCAAGGTGATTTGCTCCACTTCAAACGGTAGCGCTCCTTCATACACAAATCCGGTATCGCCTTCCGCACACGACACAGTGACCGCTTGTTGGTCTTGCAATATCTCAGTCGCGTCCCCAGAGCCTACGATGGCTGGTAACCCTAATTCACGGCTGACAATGGCCGCATGACAGGTTCGCCCCCCGCGATTGGTCACAATGCCCGCGGCTTTCTTCATGATGGGCTCCCAATCGGGATCGGTCTTATCCGTGACCAGGACTTCGCCTTTTTGGAATTGCTGAATATGGTGGACATTTCGAATGACTCGAACAGGGCCTTGTCCAATTTTTTCTCCGACACTTCTACCTTTAACCAAAACCGGTCCTCGTTCCTTCAGCTGATACGATTCCATCATGTCGAGAGATTTTCTGGACTGAACGGTTTCCGGCCGTGCTTGAACGATGAACAGTTCGCCGGTATGGCCATCCTTGGCCCATTCAATATCCATGGGGCTTGGGCGACCACGCTTGGCGCTATAATGGTCCTCGATGATGCATCCCCATCGTGCAAGTGTGAGGATTTCTTCATCGGTAATGGCAAACCGTGTTCGATCCTCTGGTGAGACTGGAACATTTTTGACCATCTTGCTCCCGCCCACGTCGTAGATGAGTTTGAATTCCTTGCTGCCACACATTTTATGAATGATCGGCCGGAATCCTTGCTTTAGGGTAGGCTTAAATACGTAATATTCATCTGGATTGACCGAACCCTGGACCACATTTTCTCCCAGCCCATAGGAAGCGTTAATGAGCACGGCGTCTTTAAACCCCGTTTCAGTATCGATCGTAAACAACACGCCGGCCGCCGCGAGATCGGACCGTACCATGCGTTGCACACCAATGGAGAGCGCCACCCTGGTATGATCAAAACCTTTATCCACCCGATAGGATATGGCCCGGTCCGTAAACAGCGATGCAAAACACCTTTTGCACGTCTCCAGCAATGCCTGATGCCCTTGGACGTTCAGGTAGGTTTCTTGTTGCCCGGCGAAACTCGCATCGGGCAAATCCTCCGCTGTGGCGCTGCTGCGCACCGCGACATCCAGAGGCTCTTCCGCTCCACCGCTTAATTGGTCATAGGCTTCGACAATAGCCTGTTCCAAATTAGCAGGAAGGGGAACTGACAGTATTACTCTTCGGACTTGCCCTCCGCGTTGCCGAAGGTTGGCGAGATCATGGATATTTAAGTCTTTGAGAATGTCGGCGATGCGGGCATCGAGTGAGGTTTCACGCAAAAAGTCCCGATAGGCTTGAGCCGTCAGGGCAAACCCATTCGGGACCTTCACACCCTTCGAGGCGAGTTCTCGATACATTTCCCCTAAGGAAGCATTCTTGCCACCGACAACCGGAACATCCTCGACTTTGATCTCATCAAACCACAGGATATAGGGGTTATTTTTTTGACGAATATTCATGGAACAGTCTAGCGTTGCCGCACTAATATCTCCGAGTATGGCCCGCCAACGTGAGCGAATATCTATTCTTTAGAAAATGGCCTCCTTCAGTAGCTGCAGCATCTAAAGCTGCCACCCCGCGCGACAGAGACGCCATATGATGGCGCAGCTACAAAAACGTAGGAAGGCGGCTTAGGCCATTTTCATCGGCAGGGCGACCCTCTAGTGCCAAAATGAAGACTCCGGAAAATTTTCGAAGGAACAAGCACATTAATAAACATCATAGGGATCAAACTTTCTTCCTCCCGTGCCCGCTTCCGTTTTGTGAGGACGAGAAAGTTGTTTCCCGCAATTTGGACATTTCAACAGGTCCCTCGAACTCTCTCCCGAAGAAGCCACCGGCACCATGACCTGAGCAGGCCAGGTACATTGACATAACACATACCCTAGGGTTGCTCCCATCTCTGCCTTCGCATGCAGAATGGCATGCTCAACTTCTTCAATTTTTTTGACAACGGCTTCCTTATCTTTTCCCTCAGGCAGTTTGTCCTTCGCCGTCTTTAGCCCCTCCAACGCACCTTGTACGGCTGTCATCCCCTGGGTGTAGGCTTCCACGATTTTCAATAATTCCACTGTTCATCCTCCGGTCCCAGATCCCTGCAAAGTTTTTAACTAATCCAAGGCAAATGATATCTTGGCGTTGATGCGATACTGGACAATTTTATTGCTATCCACTTTCGCTTCAAAATCCTTGATATAGATGGACTTGATACCATGGACTGATTTGCTCGCTTGCGCGACCGCTTTTGCGGCAGCATCCTCCCAGCTTTTTTCAGACTCCGCTAACACTTCGATCACTTTTAACATGTCAGACATGGCCTCACCCTCCTAGATTTAGATAATTGAAAAAAATTGGCCTACGGTTTTCATTGCCAATCACCCTCAAGATGAGAGGATTTAAATAGGTAGGCTCGCGTTTATTTAATTGGAACCTACGGTTCAATGAGTAATTGCTTGGGTTTGTTTTTCATCCCCTTCTCGTAGTCTAATTTTAATTTCATCAGATGTTGCGTGATTAATTCTGCCTCCTCTGACGGCATCGTTTTAAATGCCGGCATTAATCGTTGATGATTCGAGTCAGTGGTAATGTATCTCACGATCTCTTCCGGACTTTTTTGAGTCAAGATATTTGCTGGAAGGGAATCAAACAAAATTCCCGTCCCATCCTCCCTATGGCATTCGGCACAATGAAGGTTGTACAACTGCTCTCCTGTTGTTCCGTCCGGATGATCATGCTGTTCCCCTGAGCATCCGTAGGCACTGATCATGATACAGGCGCCAATCCAGAAGAGTATTCGCAGGGCTTTCATTCTTTCCACCCTCTTGTGAGTGTGCACCTCAGACCTTTTCTCATGACCTGAGGACACCTATATCCCATTTCACAAGATTCGCTTTATCAATAAGATGGCATAGGCGAAATTTCTCTTTGTGCCATGCATATGACTAATTCTACTGTCTCTGGCGTGCCTGCATTTCAGCTAAGCTTTGCTCTAATACAGCTTTGCGTTGCTGAAGACTTTGCTGAGCGATATCTTGATCGCCTTCTAATTGTGCTTCTTCCGGCAAATTGATAAGTCCGCCGGCTTCTCCCAGTTGAGCATACGCATAGGCTTCAAACATATTCGACGGATTTCCAAACGCATCCGCCAAAACTGATTCCGTTTCAACATCGAATGCTTTGAGGTCTTCGTCCGACGCTTCCACCAAAAGCAGATTATTGAATTTTTCAATTTGGCGTTGAAGTCGATTCAGGGCCTCCAAGGGAGCAAGCCGGGGTTTCGCAGGATTTGTCTGGCTCATGGTCACCTCCTTGATATTGGAAATTTTAGGCATTCGGGATGAATGAACACCCTGCGCCTTTTTTCATCACGATTCCTGAATGGACTCCAAATACATCAGTAACTGCCACAATCGGCCTCGCACTTGATCTCGCCAATCCCCGGGCCCATGCCCCTCATCCTCCGGAATCTGAAACCAATTTCCCCAGGCCGGCATTTCCCGAGGGCCATGTTGCGCAATGGCCTCCCGGCCATCAATCACGCGGTACACTCGCCAAAAGGGAAAGGTTCCGCCGTTTCTTTCCGACAATTGGGTCAAATTGGCAGGATGACCTAGCAAGTGCGAAGTCAGAGGCCCGGTCCCTTGAGCATTGGTGCCATGACAAGCTGCACAATGCTGCACAAACAATTCCCGCCCCCCTTGCACAATTTCGGCTTTTTGAGCCCAGACAACCGTCGGGAAGCTACCACTGCTCAAGACTATGGCCCACCCTGCTATACAAAAAAAGAAAACGACTTTGCGAGAAATGATTCGAGGCATAAACAAATCCTTTGCTTCTTATTAAAGATCCAAACCCAAGAAAATTTTCCGAACGCTACTCAGTGTAATTTCATAAAATCCTGCTACGCGTTTACTCTGCCGATTTCTATTCCCATTTTATTTTTATTCATTTTTCATGCCACTTCATTTTTCCCGAAACTTTATGTTCGTAAGCTATCTGAAAAATCCGGAAGACCCATTAGTCCACATTATTTGGGAAAACGTGGTTCCCAAAAGGGCCAATTTCTATTTCCCTAATTGGTAACTGGGTTGCTAGAAAAGAAAGTGGATAGGCCGAAAATCGAGTCCCGACGTTCGTTTCCCCAACTTAACGTCGGGCTTTTGTTCACCAGATGGCTAATTGATGGAAAACCACCGCAGGAAGAAAAGGGTCTAGCGGATTAAAAAACGGGAGTAATAGGAAAGGGAAATCGAGGGACTATGGTCAACTGATTCGGCATACGTCCTCAAAAACTCCTGGCACGCATCGGGTTTCCTCTTTAGCCGGCGAGTACAAGCCGTGCTCGAGTTGAGTTTGATTCCTGCCACGACACCAGCCACCCTTCACGCCGGTGGGTGATAGTACGAGCTGCCAGACCTGATTTTTCCGCGCCCGAAAAACGCCGGCGCAGGAAAGGAGGTAGAACGTCCACATGCGGTAAAACCGGTCGTCGTATTTCCATTTCAGGGCCGGCCAATTCTCGTCAAAATTCATATACCATTGCATAAGAGTATTGTCGTAGTCATAGCCGAAATTTTGCCAATCCTCGAGCACGAACACGCCTTCGAAAGCACTTGCAAGTTGCTTGGCAGACGGGATCATCGAGTTGGGAAAAATGTAGCGCGCAATCCAGGGGTCCGTGCTTGTCACCGATCGATTGTTGCCGATAGTGTGCAAGAGCAATAAGCCGTCTTCACGCAAATGCCCTCTGACAACGTGCATGAAGGTACTGTAGTTTTTGTGACCGACATGTTCAATCATGCCGAGCGAAAAAATGCGGTCAAACATTCCCTCGGCCTTGCGGTAATCCTGAAGTCGGATTTCCACCGGCAAGTCCCGGCAGAGTTTTCTGGCATACTGCGCTTGTTCGTGTGATACAGTAATCCCAACCACTTCTACGCCATAGCGTTCAGCGGCAAACCTGGCGGCGCCACCCCAGCCGCACCCGATATCCAGTACCCGCATCCCTGGCTGCAAGTCCAGTTTTTGGCAAACCAGGTCAAGTTTGGCTTCCTGCGCTGCGTCCAGCGTCGCAGCATGCGGCCAGTAGCCACAACTATAAATCATGCGCTGATCCAGCATGCACTGGTACAGGTCGTTCCCGATGTCGTAATGGTGCCGCCCAATCTCATAGGCACGGGACGGTTTCTGAAGATTAAACAGCTTAGCCCTCCACAAATGGAATAAATCCCACCGTGGATGGATCTTTCCATCCAACTCAGCGCGTAAAATTCTGCAGACACATTCGTCAAGCCGATCACAGTCCCACCAGCCATCCATGTAGGATTCCCCCAAACCCAGTGAGGCATGCGCCAATACCCTGGCATACAGCTTTTCGTTATGAACCTGAAGATCCCAAGGGCGGTCACCGTTGATCTTGATGTCGGCAGGGGACAACAATCGTTCGATGACTCGACGCAAACTACTCGATTCCATTGCACCCTCCTTTCCAGGTCTCCTCCCAGCCCTCAAAGGAAGCGACATTTTCTCCAGCCTAGGCAAGGAACATTCTGAACGACTTTTCTCTCGTCTTCAAAATAACGAAATCAAGGTGCCCAGATTGTCTACCGGAGGAAACTGGGAAAGACCCTGGGCTTCCTTTCAATTTTTCCTAGAAACCACGCGGAGCCAAGAGCTGCAACAAAAATCTATGAGATCATCGTTGACAGCATATTGAATCACTTTCCCCAAAGGCATAGAGGCCAAGGACTTCTCTCATTTTTATTTTTATGAGACTCACAGGTTCTCCATTCGCCATTATTCCACTCGAGCAATGGCTTTAAAGGGGGCCAAAAACCGGATGTACGCCACCACATCCCACATCGCGCTTTCGCTTAACCGACCTCTCCACCCATGCATGGGGCTGTAGACACTTCCATGGGCAATAGTCATGAGCAATTCAAGATCGGACTTCATTCGTGATTGGTCGGACAAAAAGTTGGCTGGGGGAACAGTCAGATAGGCGCCTTCAGGACCATCACCGCTTCCGTTACTCCCGTGACAGCGTAGGCAATGTTCTTGATAAATCGCCTCTCCGTTTTTGAGATCGCCTGGCCGATCCTGCGCAAACGTTGGAGTCGTGCTGGCGAATAGTATCAGGAACAGGAGAAACATTTTTTTTCTCATTATAGGTCCCTTCATCGATTGAGAAGTTAACACCCTTCTTTCAATACCTGTCGTTCGGCCTCTAACCAATCCGCTTGATCCTGACCATGATGACCTCCCCGGTGCGTGTAAAGCTCATAGGCCCTATCAGCAATTCGCGCATAAAGATCTGGGGGATCAGAAGGCGATCCGTTTTGTGTCGCTTCAACGGTGGCTAATTTCTTACTCCCTGAACGAGAAGTGGTCCGCGATAGGGAGTCACTCTTTTTTCTTAACTGCGGCTGAGATTTTGGTAAAACCCCAGCACTTTTTTTCGGTTTATCCGATAGAGATGAAACTTGTTTTCTGGCCATTATTCTACCTCCACAAATTGTTGTTCCGAGTATTGCTCCGAGACTCCAACGGGTTGAGCCCTCACAGTATGGTCTTGCCTAAAAACAGGGGTTTTCCCAATTTGATGAAGTGTCTCAATAATTCGGTCAGGATTTCCCCAATCACTCCACATCACATCCTGAAGTTCTAACACCCCCACATGATCGGGAACGCGTTGCAAAAGACCCGAAGAAAAATTCTGTCTCGGCATATCCTGGTAAATGGCTTCAAGCACAGCGCCTTCCCGGGGAGTACCAATGGCCGTCGTCAATTGTTCAAACCGAGCCATAATCTCTGGGAAACACATCCATCCCAACCTCCAGAGGGTTTCCACCTTGCCCGTCAATACCATGGTATTCCAGAGCGCCCCGTTTGCCAGGGCCTTTCGGGCGGTGTTTCGATCTGGTTTTTCCAGAAAAGTTTTCACCGATTTAATAGGACTTCCTTCGCACCATCCAAGAATCTCTCCTGGCTCAATCCATCCGTATTCCAACTCAACATGCGTCGGAGTCAGACCAAGGAGGATCAAACGGTCAGTGAGCCAATCCGTAGCCTGGACCGCCTGTTGAACCTGATGCACAAATTGCTGCTCTGGAAAGATAAAATGATCCGACGGAAACACGACGACCGTGGCCTCAGGATTCCAGGTCCGCACATACGCCAACGGCAAAAACACTCCGGCGGCCGTATCCCGGTTGTGTGGTTGGAACAGAACCTTTCCACCTTGCTGTTTTTCGAGGTGCTCCCAGGCAAGACGGTGATGATTTTTCGCCATCACGGTCAGTTTGTGGTCCGGATCGCCGAGTTGGTCGGCACGGTCCCAGGTATGTTGAAGCATGGAACGTGTTCCCACGAATGCACAATATTGCTTCGGAAGATGACATCCCAACCACCGCTCGATAAAAGGACGGGTTCGTTCCCCTTCCCCTCCTGCCAACACGACGGACCAAAGAGTTCTCCTCGGCTGCGCATTCATACGAAACCCTCCTCTTCATCCTAGAAATAGAGATGAAGAATGAATACACCTACATGGACATCAAAAAAAAATTAATCATGGAAAACAGATACGTCCCGAATCGTTCCACGAAAACTAGGAATACCCCTAGTTTTTCGTGCGATAGTTTCTAGGGCCCCGGAGGAGATAAGGAAAACAAGAAAACCCATGGCCATATCCGGGAAAGAGCCTTTCCTTTTTCATGACATCCGCCAAACTCCTCATGGATGCCCTCATGCGACATGAACCGTCATGCCCACGGCGAAAGAATTATACGGATCGAGGATGATCGATCCACATTCTCGACACACGACATGGTAGCCATTCCGCTGGTTCTTTGGCTCGAGAGGTTCAATGATTCTTGAATGCGAGCACACTTGGCTGCCATGCTTGGTTTTCCAGACATCTTGAAGGAGATTGGCCTTTTCAGCAGTCATGATTATTCCTCCTTTCTCCAATTGCTTTTTTTGGCTCTTCCGGGGACTGTGTGAGGCAATCCATGAACATGGCGCATTGCCTAGAAGGCCCGATGAGGGTTTGCGCAGTATTTCTGTGGGGTAGCCGCGCCATCTAATGGCGCCTCTGGCACGCGTGAGAGAGCAGCATGAGATGCTGCCGCGACAAAATCCCGATGAAGAGGCATCATAAGATGCTGCAGCTGTCCCGAAAAAGGCATTCTTCCCTCTTATTTATGTCCAAGGATGATAATAACGGCCATATCTTTACCCCACACAATTTCCTGATGAGCCCTTTTGATATTAGCACCCTAAACCCAACCGAAGACTGAAACTTGCATTATCAAAAACTTCTGGCCGGTTGCTCTTGTGTGTCAATCATTCCAGAAAGAGACCTGGTTGATTCGGGCTGACATGCCGATTGAATGGCACATTCCAACGGACCGAGATTCGATTCGCCGCCAATCACTTGATCCACCCCAAGCCGAAGCGCTTCTGAAATCATCGGACTGACGGAAATTCCTCCCATCAGGATGATCTTTCCTGCATAGCCGTCCTCCCGAAGTCGATGCAGGATGTCCATGCCACTTGGTTCTTTCACATAGAGATCCAACACGACGACACATGGCACGTCTCGCTGTGCATGCTGAAGGCCTTCCTCTCCATCGCAGACCAACGTACAGCGGAACCTTTTGTAATCCAGCCATTTCTTTAAATAGCGACCGAATTTTTCGTTTTGGGTGATAATGAGCACCATGACGCCCTCCTAGAAATGCCGTGAAGGGTGAAACCTCGTAAATCCCGACAACCGAATTTTTTCTGTGCCCTGGTGTGAGGGACCTATGCGACTTCCTGTTGTCGGATTCCCATTCTGACTTTAGGAGCTCCGCCCCATTCAAGTGACTCTCGGTTCTTATCTGGAACAAAACATCGCTCACATTCGGCATGTAAGGTTTCGAGGGTAAAGGGCTTTACGAGAAATCCTTGCGCACCTTCATTTTGCATCATTCGTAGCCTATGGACATCGGCTCCACCCGACATCACGATGACGGGCGTATGATCGCCTCTCCAACGGAGCTCATCCAACATCGTTGCCCCGTCCATCATTGGCATGTCGAGATCTAGAACAATCCCATCAACGTGTTCGGTCCTGAGCCGATCCAATCCTTCCCGTCCATTGCTTGCGGTGACCACCTCACATCCCCAGTCTTGTAAGAGTTCCCACAATGCGCTGGCAATTGACGATTCATCTTCAACCACTAGGATATTTTTTACGCTGGTTCGGTGCGCATGGGCAGCTGACTGATACCCTCCTTCTTTTTGTCCCGATGCCTGTGCCGATTCCATATTGTCCTCCTTGGGGGGTTGAAGATGCTCACTCATCGTGCAGAGACAAAATAGCGAAGCAGGCAGTATGAAAAGAACTAGGTAGAACCCTAGTTTATGCACAAAAAAATACTTGAAGCGATGGGGAAGGGGTGTGAGGGGGGTCTCAAACCTACCGTGCCGCTAAACCATGATTCATGGCATATTTGGTCAATGCCGCGGTAGTATGAATACCTAATTGATCCATAACCCTGGCCTTATGAAACTCCACCGTCTTCACGGAGATGTTCAAGGCAGATGCGATTTCTTTAACGGAATGGCCTTCCGCGAGAAGTTGCAGGACCTCGCGTTGCCGAAGCGTGAGAGATCCAAGTTTCAAGGATTTGCCGGATGAGGTCTCGGATAAAATAAAGTCATCATGGGGAATAAGCGGGGTGAGATATCTGCGGCCCTTCAGCACCATCATGATGGCTTCCTTGAGTTCTGAAGCCGCGGACCGCTTCAACAGATAGCCAGATCCGCCGGCATCAAAGGCTTCGCGGGCATAGGTGGCATCGGCATGCATCGTGAGGAAAATCAACTTGCATTGTGGGAGCAGTTTCTTAAGCTGCCGCGCGGCCGCCATGCCATTTAACAAGGGCATGGAAATATCAAGGATGATTACATCCGGCCGATGCCGTTGCGCGACTTCCAACAAATCCCGTCCATTTTCCGCGGTGGCCACGACGTTGAACCCTTCCCCTTCCAATAACTTCTGCAAGCCTTGGAGGACCAGGGGGTGGTCATCGGCTAATAGTATCCGTGCGGACTGCATGAATGATTTCCCTTCCTGGAATTTTACCCATCATAAATCTTCCATACCTATTGACCTTTCTAACGCAAAATCCAGAAAAACAGGACTAGGTAATTCCCCAGGTATCGAAGAAATTTCTGCTAGGTAGCATCCAAGCACAAACTAAACCCATGGGTCACTCTGGGGACACTATGCCCTGAGCAATAGCATATTTGGTCAACTCGGCGGTGGTGTGAAGATCTAACTCCCGCATAATATGGGACTTATGAAACTCCACGGTTTTGATGGAAATGTTGAGAATGGTCGCAATATCCTTGGTGGATTTCCCCTCTGCGACAAGTTGAAGCACCTCTCGCTGACGGGGAGTCAACTTGTCCGAAGGCACGGGGGACGGGGTTGAGGTCTGCAAACATGAATCGAGGACCTCTTTAGTAATCGCCGGAGTCATGTAACATTGATCCTTGAGTACGGCATGAATCGCTTGGATCAGTTCTGACCCGGCCGATCGTTTAAGCAAATATCCCGACGCCCCGGCGCGAAAGGCTTCGTTCGCGTAGCTGACATCCCCGTGCATGGTCAAAAAAATCAGCTTGGTGGTGGGGAGCAGTTTTTTGAGTTGACGAGCCGCGTCCAACCCATTGAGTTTCGGCATGGAAATATCAAGGACTATGACATCCGGTTCCAAGCGTGTGGCCATCTCCACCAAGGCGCGACCATCTTCTGCTAACCCGACGAGATCAAAATCATCTTCGAGAATTTTTCGTAGTCCCTCAAGAACGAGGGTATGGTCGTCAGCCAACAGCACGCGAGCCCGCATTATGAAGACTCCCGTGTCAGGGGCACCCACACCGAAATGTTGGTGCCTTGTCCCTTTCGAGAATCTATCGTCAAGGTCCCGTTCACATAACTCACGCGTTCGCGCATACCTACTAATCCCAATCCAGGTTTGTGATTCCGCACCATCTCAACATCAAATCCCTGACCATCATCGGCAATCGAAAGACGCAGCCCATCCTGTGTTCCTGTGAGCTCGATCACGACCTGGGAGGCCTGTGCATGTCGGGCCACATTTCTGAGGCTTTCCTGTGTGAGGCGATACAGGCACGCCGCAATGTCTTGTGGAATCGATTCCGGAACATCTTGAGTGCGAAAGGTCGCAGGAACATGCGCCCATTGGATAAATTCCTGAACGAACGATTGTAGTGCAATCTTTAATCCCAGGTCATCTAACACGGACGGATGCAATTGATAGGCTAATCGGCGTATATCATCCGAGATATTCGACACCTCGTCATAGAGCCTTGCCAGGGCGGCAAAATTCGGGTCAGTTTCCGCCATGCTCCGTTGAGTGGTTTGAATCGTCAAGGCCAAGACTGCCAGCCGTTGATTCATATCATCATGAAGTTCACGAGAAATTCTGCGCCGCTCCTCCTCTTGTGCGTTGACCAGGCGCTTGCCAAGCGCTTGGAGATTTCCCTGGAATCGACGAAGGTCCTGCTCGCGTTCCCTCACGGCTTGTTCCGCTTCTATACGAGGGGTAATGTCCAACCCAATGCCACCAATAAGGAGATCTTTTTGATCTCGGTGAACGGGAAATCCCAATAAGACCCAATGCCGACGTTTGCCCTGGGAATCCAATGTGGTTTCTTCGGATTCCCAAACCCCTCCCTTCATGACCGTATGGGAACCTATTTCCTTAAACATTTGGGCAATGTCATGGGGGAACAGTTGCTCATCAGTTTTCCCAAGACATTCGGCCTGTGAACGACCAAAGATTTTTTCAAACGGCTGATTCACATACACATACTTCCCACTTCGATCCCTCAGGAAGGCCACCGTGGGGGTATGATCCATAAAGGCTTGAAATCGTTCCTGGCTTTCACGCAACGCGCGTTCAATGTTTTTTCGGTCGGTAATATCCACTCCGGTTCCAATAATATGCTCCACTTCGCCCTTGTCATTTTTCAGGACAGAATTGGACCATGCGATCAAACGCTCCGTCTTGTCTTTGTCCATCCAACGGTTTTCCCCTTGGACGGGGGAATGCCCTGCCACCAACTTTCGAAAGACTTTCTTGACCTGTGGTAATTCTCGGGAATTAAAGATACCCAAGGCCCCAATATTTCGTCCAACCACATCCTGGTGGGCCAAACCCGTCACCTGTTCGCAGGCTCGGTTAAACCGCACGACTCGCCCTTGTCGATCCAGGACGATAACCAAGGCACCAGCCGTCTCAAGCACCGCATTGATAAAATTTCGTTCTTTCATCAGGGCCTGTTCCATATCTTTTCGATCATGAATATCCTGGTGAACGCCGCTCATACGCAGGGGAGCTCCCTTGCTATCCCGATCCACCACTTTGCCTGTATCCAATACCCATTTCCATTTGCCAGACTTCGTGCGCAGACGATACTCGGTCTGGTAAAAAGGTGTGTGACGATCAAGATGGGCTTCCAAGAGCTTCATCACCATCGCCCTGTCCTCGGGATGGATCATTTGTCGCCAGACTTCGACGGTCGGTTCAATCTCATGCTTGGCAAACCCCAGCATCTTGGCCCACCGTTCGTTAAAGAGCACTTCACCAGTTTGAATATTCCAATCCCAGATTCCGAGGCGCGCGCCAAACACGGCAAGGTCCAATCGCTCTTGGCTGGCTTGCAGGGCTTCTTCACTCTGCTTTTGTGTAGTGATATCCGTGATGAATCCCTCCAGAGCCACGACTTTGCCATCTGGCGAATAAATGGGCAGGCCTTGTTCCCAGACCCATTTGAGAGTCCCTTCAGCGGCGTTGATTCGATAGGTATAATGATACGGCTGCTTTTTTTTGAGTGCAGCTTGGGTATTTTTCCACACACGATCGCGATCGTCAGGGTGGATAACCTGTCGGCCCCACGAAATCTTGTGATTGCGCAATAAATCCTCAGGCTTGTAGCCAGTCAAGGCGAACGCACCTTCGCTCACGAATTCCAGGGTCCAGTCCCGATCATTTCCACAACGATAGGCCATGCCAGGAAGGTTTTTCATTAACGTCGAAATTCTTCGTTGGCTTTCCTGGAGCGCCTCTTCGGCCAATCGCCGTTCGGTGATATCGCGTAGGATGACTGTCATTAATTTTTTTCCACCGGTTTCGAATTGGGAGATCGAGGCTTCAATAGGAAATTCTTCGCCATCGGCACGCAAGGCAAATAAGGTTCCCAATGCCCCCATGGACCGAGTGGTTTCCCCTGCCTGCTTGAACCGTTGGATATGATCCTGATGCGCTTTCCGTAACGGCGCTGGAATAAACTGGTCGATCGTTTTGCCCATCACGACTGAAGATGCACAACGGAATATCCCCTCAGCGGCTTTATTAAACAGCACAATCCGACGCTGCTCATCGACCGTGATCACCGCATCCATGGCCGTATCGAGCACGCCACCGAACCAGGCTGTCTGTTTCAGCTTTTCCCGCTCGGCCAATTCTCTTTTGGATAAGTCCATCACGGCGATTTGAACGATCGGTTCACCTATTGCTTCCCGATCGGTTTCAAGAAGACTTTCCAGCCGGATCATGAGGGCGGAATGGTCCTGCCTGATAGGATTCAGTTCTAATATTTGTTTGGTCTTAGTTGCCAGGGTGCGTTGGAAATGTTGCCGAAACAGGATTTGATCAGATGGAGAAAAAAACCGATCCAATCGCGACCCAATGATGAAGGATCGTTTCGTCCCCAGGAGGTGACTGGCCGTGAGATTGGCTTCCAGCACCGTGCCAGTTGAATCGAGGGTGAGAAAACCTACCGGCGCAAAATCGTACAAATCGCTATAGCGATCTCGCGCGGTTTCGAGTTCGAGTTGGGTGCGACGCAGCTCTTCATTTTGCATCTCCAACTCGATTTGATGCACTTGAAGTTCATGGATGAGTGTTTGAATGTCCTCGGGGGACATCGCTTTGATCTGCCGACGAGTCGTCGTGAGGGCGGATTCCGCCCGTTGCCGCAAGTTTTTCGGACTCGCAGAGCCACGGCCTTTTGGCCTTGCAGGAACCTTGGCAGATGTCGCCTGTTTTCTCTTTCGGGCATGTGGAATCTTTTTCTTCACGCCTCTGCTCTTCACGCCTTGCGAATGGTGATATCTTCCATGGCCAAAAGTATCCGTGGCGTCTTGCCCGGCTCTTGAACGATTCGCCGAGCATTCAATAATAATTTTCGTTTCCCAATCCCAGGAAATTTCTGCTCCATAAGAAAATCCTGGAATGCGGTGTTGTGTGGCAACACTTCCTCCAACAGATGACGCAATTCTGGAACGTCCCATTCTCCTTGCCCGAGACTATACAGAAGTTTTTGTTCTACTTTGGGAGGAGTAAGCGCGAACGTGCGATAGAAGGCCTGATTCGCGGACACCACTCGCAAATCTCCATCTAAAATGATTAAGGATTCCCGCACGGCCTGAATAACACTTTGGGCAAATTCCTGTGCTTCCTGGGCGACGAGTTCCGATTGTTTGACCTGCGTAATGTTCAAGAAGGTCAGCACGAGTCCCTCGATGGTATTCTTGCCAGTCCGATAGGGCAAAATTCTGAGGTAATACCATTGTCCATCCGTGGCCTGAACTTCACGTTCTTGAAACACCAGCGTATCCAGAACGTGGCGGGCATCGTCGATCAGCTTGGTATCGATTAAATTCTGAACAATATCCTCCAGCGGGCGGCCCACATCCGTGGGGATGACTTTCACCACTTTTTTGGCTTCCGGTGTGAATCGCTTGATGTTCAGGTCGTTGTCCAAAAAAATGGTGGCGACTTCCAGACTGTTCAGCAAATTATGGAGGTCGTCATTGGCATCCGAGAGTTCGTTGATCTTTCCTTGCAATTCCGCGTTGACGGTCACCAGCTCTTCATTCAAGGATTGCAATTCTTCTTTTGATGTTTCGAGTTCTTCATTCGTGCTTTGTAATTCTTCATTGGTGGACTGCAATTCTTCATTCGTGGATTTCAACTCTTCGTTCGAGGTTTGCAGTTCCTCGTTCGTCTGTTGCAACCGCTGCTTAGTATAGTGCAACTCCTGAAGCACGCTGGCATCGGGCGTGTGTTTTCTCTTCGCGGTTCCTTTCGGGGAAGCGGGCGGCTTGGTCACGGCCTTGGGCTCAAACGTGACCATTAAAAACCCGCGTAGCGCTTCGGGGTCCTCAACCCGCTTCACTGTCACGTTCACCAACTCGTAGGCACCATTGGTTTTGACCCGGACTCCTTCCTTGACCACTGCGTCTTCTTGCCGACTGGCTTGATGAAGGGCGGCGGCCAGCTCATACCGCAATCCCTCGCGCGCCATGTTCAGCAAAATCAGATTGGGCTGGCCCTGGGCTGGCTCCAAATACGAGCCGGTCCGGCCATGGATATACACGATCTCGCCTCGTTCATTCACGATCACACTGGCCGGAGCGTATTCCTCCAATAACATGGTTTCGATCAAATCTGTCAGAGGAGGGGCCGGGCTGACAGGGAAAGGCTCGGACGCGCTGACAAGCTCGGCCGTGGACTTGCCTTTGCCCACCGAAAACTTTTGCAGCGTGGTTCGATCCGTTTCTCCGGCTTTTCGTTTATACAGTTTCCATTTTCGATCCACGACTTCAAATAGATGCTCTTCCATGTCGGCAATGGTTTCGGATGAACCCAGAAACAACAACCCGTTTGGGTTCAAGGCGTAATGAAACAGAGGAAACAGGCGACGTTGAGTCCGAGCCTCCAAATAAATGAGAAGATTTCGGCACGAGAGGAGATCTAATTTCGTAAAAGGCGGGTCCGTGAGCACATTATGCGGGGCAAAAATCACCATATCGCGGATCTCTTTCTTGATGCGAAAACTATGGTCCTCCTTGGAGAAGAACCGTTGCCTTCGTTCCGGGGTCACGTCATTGGCGATTCCCGCTGGATACAGGGCTTTCCGAGCCATGTCGATGGCCGGTTCGTCCAAATCCGTGCCAAAAATTTGGACTTGCAGCCTGATGTGTCGAGTCGTCATGTACTCCCGGATTAACATCGCCAGGGAATAGGCTTCTTCCCCGGTTCCACAGGCCGGGACCCACACCCGGACGTGCTCTCCATCGCGTTTGGAGTCGAGCAGTAACGGCAGGCCATGTGTGGCAAGGACATCGAAGGCCAGGGGATCGCGAAAAAAACTTGTGACGCCGATGAGAATTTCTTGGAACAGGGCATCCAGTTCAAAGGCATTGGCCATCAAGTAACGAAGGTATTGTTTGGGGGTTTCGATCTGATGCAGGTTCATGCGCCGCTCAATTCGCCGTCGGATGGTATTCGTTTTATACAAGGAAAAATCATTGCCCGTCCGATCACGCAGCAAGACGAAAATTTTCTGCAGAATCTGTCCGGTCTCCGTTTCCGGCATAATGGGGGATGGAACGGGCGTCAGGTACGGCCCTTTGACATAGGACAGTAATTGTTGGGGCATTTCTTGGGGTGGACGCACATAATCCACATTTCCGGTGGCGATGGCGCTAGTGGGCATTCCCTCATATTTGGCGGAATGAGGTTCCTGCGCCATGGTCATCCCGGATTCCCCTTTAATGGCCTTCAGTCCAAGGGTGCCATCTGAGCCGGTCCCCGACAGCACAATTCCAATCGCGTGGTGTTTCTGGTCCTCGGCAAGGGAACGGAAAAAATAGTCGATGGGCAAGGGAACACGGTCGGCCGACGCCGGCTCCAGCAGATGTAATACTCCGTTCAGAATGGCCAGCTGTTTTCCCGCCAGCGCGAGATAGACGGTGTTGGGTTTGACGGTGACCCCATCCACAACTTCCATGACGGGCATGGTTGTGCACTTTTGAAGAAGTGAGGAGAGTAAGCTGGCATGCCCTGGGTGCTGATGCGGCACCACAATAAAGGCCAAGCCACTGTCTGACGGCATCTGCGTAAAAAATTCCTCAAAGGCCTCTAAGCCCCCAGCCGAAGCGCCAATCCCCACCATAGGGAATCCATGATCCAGTTCTTTGTTGACTGGCACCTGGTTTTTCTTTGAAACCCTATTCCCTTTGGATGTATTGGAGGGAAGGGTAGACTGTGGCTTTGTTGATCTCTTTGGCGAAGGTGTCCTCTGTGTCACATTCTTCTTCTGAAGTTTCTTGGGACGGGCCTGAGGTTTCATGGGTTTGCGTTTTTCTGCCATCAGTCATGATCCGAAAATTTTCTAAGGCACTGAGATCTTCAAGACGCATCATATCCTTTTTAGATTCTCAAGAGATACCCTTCCCTTCTTATGTTTTCTCTATAAATAGGGAAGGAGCACTAGGGGAAAAACTTCTTAAAACTAGGAGAAAACCTGGTTCTTCCCCAATCACTCTCCTGATACCCTCCTTACTGGGAATGGTGAAAAAAGCATGTCCTGAGCAAAGTCGAAATGGCCGGCAGCCTTGAAAGTATTTTCTGTAGCCGCAGCATCTCATGCTGCCTCTTCCTGACGGCAGTAGCAATTGGTGCATCCGCAGAAGGCATTATGAGATCGTGCAGCTACACAAGAAATTTGGCGGCATTCCTATTAACAGCCCCAGGAGTAGACGGAAATTTGTAATCGGTAGTTCTTGCGGGACAGCTTATGAGAGAGGATTGGCCGTAATGGACTTTGCACAACAACGCAAACGGATGGTGGCGGAACAGATTGCCGCACGGGGCGTGCGCGACAGAAACGTGTTGAATGCCATGGGCAAGGTACGCCGAGAGGCGTTTCTGCCAAAATATTTGCAGGAACAGGCTTATGAAGACACCCCTCTCCCGATCGCGGAAGGACAGACGATCTCTCAGCCCTACATTGTGGCATATATGATCGAAGCGCTGGCGCTTCAAGGGGGTGAAAAAGTCCTCGAACTCGGCGCCGGGTCCGGTTACGCGGCGGCGGTTCTGGCTGAGATCGCGGGACAGGTGTATACCATTGAACGGATTGGCCAGTTGGCTGAAAAAGCCGCCTCTCATCTGATTGATGAAGGCTATGACAACGTGCATATCCTGCATGCCGATGGAACGCGAGGCTGGGTCGACCATACGCCGTTTGACGCCATTCTCGTGTCCGCCGGCGCACCCGAGGTTCCAGAATCCCTGAAAAACCAGCTTGCCATCGGCGGGCGTATGGTCATCCCCGTGGGCACCGATACGAGGGCGCAGGAACTGATCCGCATCACCCATCGGGAGGAGGGGCAATTCGACCGCGAAGACCTGGCGGATGTGCGTTTTGTTCCGCTCATTGGCGAAGAAGGCTGGGAGGTCGAAGAACCCCAACCGGAGACCACGCGGCCTCGCGTGATTCAGACAAGGCCACGGGTCAGCGAAACCCTTCCTGCTCTTCTTTCGCGTCGGGGCGAGTCCTTTGAGACACCGGAGGCAGCGGATCTCGATCCGCTGTTAGGCCGCATTGGCAACGCCCGTGTCGTGCTCATTGGCGAAGCAAGCCATGGAACGTCGGAATTCTATCGCTTGCGGGCATGCATCACGAAGCGGCTTATCGAAGAAAAAGGCTTCACCATCGTGGCCGCCGAAGCCGACTGGCCGGATGCGGCAAGGATTGATCATTATGTGCGCCATCGTGACGTGCCTCCATCTGAATGGACGGCGTTCGCTCGTTTCCCAACCTGGATGTGGCGCAATGAGGAGGTGCGTGATTTTATTGACTGGCTCCACAAGCACAACGCGCCGCTGGATATGCCGCAGCGCACCGGGTTCTATGGGCTCGACCTTTATAGCCTATATAATTCCGTGCGAGCTGTGATCAGTTATCTGGACGATGTCGATCCTGATCTCGCGACGATTGCGCGCTGGCGTTATGGCTGCTTGAGCCCATGGGAAGGAGACCCGGCAGCCTACGGCCATGCCGCACTCACGGGTGCTTATCGCAACTGCGAACAGGATGTCGTGCAAATGCTGTCCGAGCTGTACAGGAAACGGCAAGACTATGCACACAATGACGGTGAGCGATTCCTGGATGCTTCACAAAACGCCCATTTGATCGCGAATGCCGAGCGCTATTACCGGATCATGTATTACGGTTCGCGCGCCTCCTGGAACCTTCGCGACCGCCACATGTTCGATACTCTTGTGCGAGTCATGGACCACCATGGCAAAGGATCGAAGGCCGTAGTCTGGGCACACAATTCTCATATTGGCGATGCCTCGGCCACGGAAATGTCGGCACGCGGGGAATTCAATATCGGTGAGCTGTGTCGCAAGGCCTTTGGTGATGACTCCTATCGCATCGGATTTGGCACCGATCACGGGACCGTGGCGGCGGCTTCAAACTGGGACGGCCCCATGGAAGTCAAACTGGTGCGTCCCTCTCACCCGCAAAGCTATGAACAATTGTTTCATCGGACCAACAAGTCGGGTCTTATTCTTCCGCTCAAGGACGGCCATGTTCTGGATGTTGCCAGGGAACTCACCCAACCCCGGTTGGAGCGCGCCATCGGTGTGATCTATCGGCCAGAAACGGAAGTCGCCAGTCATTATTTCGAGGCCGAACTCCCGCGACAGTTCAATGAATATGTGTGGATCGACCGCACTAAAGCGGTCACCCCTCTGACAACGGGAGAAATGCAGGGCGTGCCTGACACCTATCCTTTTGGAGTTTAAATTTTTGAGGGAGAAAGATGAAGCAGACCGCACCCTCAGAGGAAGTCAGGGACCTGATGATCCAGTTTGCCGAGAAAACTGGAATCTCCACCCCAAAGACTTTACCAAAACGCTACTTGTGGACCGATGCTTTTGCGGTCTGCAACTTTCTGACCTTGTATCGTCAGACGGGCGACGAAGAATACATTCGTCTGGCCCTAAATCTCATTGATCAGGTCCACAACGTTCTTGGGAAGCACCGCGCAGACGATCCGCGAACCGGCTGGATAAGCGGCTTCAGTGACGAGGAAAGGCAACGCCATCCAACTGCTGGCGGTCTCAGGATCGGCAAGCCCCTCCCTGAACGAGGTCCCACTGATCCCTACGACGACCAGTCGGAATGGGATCGGGATGGACAATATTTTCACTACCTGACCAAGTGGATGCATGCACTGTGTCGAACCAGCATGGTCACGGGCAACCCGCAATATTGCCGCTGGGCGGTAGAACTCGCCCAAGCGGCTCATGATGGATTTCGCACTCTTCCCCAGCCTGACGGTAAAAAGCTCTTGTACTGGAAAATGAGCATTGATCTCTCGTACCCGCTTGTTCCTTCCATGGGCCTTCACGATCCGTTGGACGGCCTTATCACCTACCATGAACTTTCCTTGTGTACCCAAAAATTCACAGGAGCTCTCACAGGGCCGGACCTTACGTGGGAGCTTACCGACGCAGCCACCATGTGTGAAGGTCAACATTGGGAAACGACGGATTCACTTGGAATAGGTGGGCTGTTGTGTGATGCCTACCGTGTGGTCCAAATGACCGCGAAGGGACAGGCCAACATGTCAGGTTTACTGTTGGCACTGTTGAGGGCCTCGCAATATGGTCTTGGTGTCCTTGCCAGCCATGATCACTTAAACGATCCACCTGAATACCGTCTTGCATTTCGCGAATTGGGACTTTCAATTGGATTGAAGGCGATTGCGAACATGCGAGACATTGTTACCGCTCACCCCGACCTGTTTGACTATAGTCTCGCACAAGATCTTGAAGGCCTGATGGCCCATGTTCCGTTGATCGAAATCATAGAGGATTTCTGGCGGAAGCCCACCAATCAACACCAAGAAAGTTGGTTGGACCATCGCGATATCAACATGGTCATGCTCGCGACAAGCCTTTCACCAGAAGAATTTTTGTCGGTTTAATAAGGAATCCGGAAGGAGGGCTCGCATGATCACAAAAAACGTCGGAAAAAAAGAAGGGATATTTCGAATCGTACTTGGACTGGGATTATTGGCCTTGCCACCAATGTTCCAATTTCCCGTGTGGGCAACGACAGTGACTTATGGGTTTGGGCTGGTGGCGCTTATCACCGGAATCATTGGCTATTGTCCGGGGTGGCATCTGTTCGGAATAAACACCTGTCACAAGGATGATTCTAACCAATCTACCAATTGAAAGATTATAGTTACGCTTGAATGACAGGTAGGAAGCCTTCCCTCTTATCCTAATAGCGAGTTCTCCGGTTTTTTCTTTTGTATCGTGCCTTCTTCTCATGCAGCAATGGCCAACAATATCAGGGAGGGGCAGCATGAGATGCTGCAGCTACAGGAAAGGTTTGGAGGTGGCGTTATCTATTCCGTGGCCTTGTCACGTGAATATGAAACGAGGGATTAATCTCTCTCCACAAAAATGCTATTACACTGGTTGGATTCACACCCGGCGATCTGCCGGATCGAGGATAATAGCTGCACATTCTTTACAAACAAATTTTCCAGTCCGCTTGCCTTGTTCATCATACTGATATTCAATCATTCTTTGATGAAGACAAGAAATTTCCAAACCCGAGCCTTCATCCTCCGGACGACCGGCCTCGTCAGAAGTCATACGTTTTACCCCGCGATCGATTATTGGGAAGGATTGTGGGCCTTTAACTACTGACATTTCAATACAGGCTGCCTCTTAATTAGCCTTCACGAACTCTCTGAATTCGGCCATATTTCCACTTCGAGCCCTTGAAATTTTCCGTGCTCATTTTTTTTGGGCGAGTTCTTCTTCTCCCAAGCCTTGAATCATCCATGCCCGAAGGAGATCCTGGCGGGTGATACATCCCACAACGGCTCCATCCCTCTCAACGGGCAAAACCAGAAGGTGGTGTTTTTTCATCAACCGAACCGCATCCACCAGACTCGTGGATTCCTGAATCGCGATACGGTCCTGAACCATGATTTCCTCGGCGGTGAGCTGACTGATGTCTCGTCCGGATTCAAAGGCACTCAAGATATCAAATTCACTGACGAACCCAATGAATTTTCCTTTGTCATCAACAACGGGGGCTCCCGCCATCGGTGAAGTTAACAATTGTCGAGCCATGGACAACCCATCTTGATCCTTCTGAAAAGTTAGGATGTGAGTGAGCGGAACCTGGCTGATAGAACGAAGTCCGACGATGGAAATAGAATGCACACTCATGATGGAAGCCTCTCTACATGTGTGTTTTCCACTCTTTGAGAAATTTTATCCTGAGCCGCAGAGGCGACTCTGACTTCTTTGAGGTATTGGCGGACCTGCTCAACCTCGGCTTTCCTCACAGTTGGTGTCATGCAGACCCACTATCTCATGAGTGAATAGAAATTTTTTATTCAGCGACAAATTAGAACCGTGGCTTCTCTCCTAAAATTTCCTGTTCTGCCTTTAACCAGTCCTGCCAGTCATCTCCATGGCATCGGCCCCGCTGTTCGAATAATTCGTGGGCTCGCTCTGCAACTCTCGCTTGAATATTATCCACAAGTGGTTCACCCAGCAAAGGGGGATGGTGCCTTTGGCTTTTGTTTTTCTCTCCCAATCCAGTGGAACTATTTTTAGATTTGGGACTCACGTTAGACGACTTTTTCCTTCCAGAGGATTTGGCAGCCGTCTTCGTACTTTTTGAATTTGTTGACTTTACCGCCGACGAGGTCTTCTTTTTTTTAAGCAACTTCTGCCCTCTGGTGAACCGTGCCGTAGACAAGGCCATATCCTTGGCCATGGTCCTTCCGAGACAACTCAAGGACTTTGTTGTACGCCTGGATCCGAGAATGCACTCCCAACTTGAGAAAAACATGCTCGATATGCTTGGAAGCTGTATGGATGGAGATCCCTAAGATATTCCCAATCTCCCCATTCGTCTTTCCTTGCATTATCCACATCAATACTTCCCGCTCCCGCTTCGTTAATCCACGAACTTCAAGGACTTTTGCGGCTGATGTCGTATTATTCCATTCATAATTTTGTTGCATGATATTTTAATTCCCTCTTGATACGCTGTCTTCCCATTGGCCATGGGAACAGGATGGCAGCCTGCCCCCAAAGCCAACATTATCAACATCCATGAGCTTGCTCTTCTCAACATGGCTCCCTCATGGGATCAATCAATATTCACGTCAACAGATCGGCTCTTTGCTTCTTCAGATTTTGGGTGGTTCACTTCAAGCACTCCATTTTTAAAAGAGTCTTTTACTCAATCCCCTTTGATCGGAATGGGCTCCGTTCTTTTGGCTTTCCCGACTATTCTTTTTCATCACTTTCCCCATGGGAAACAATCAAAAAATAATCCTATCATTCGGATTCCCTACCTGGTTCTTGGCTCAGCATCCGCTTCAAGCATTCATGCAATTGGCTTTTACCCTGACTTTATAAGGCTTTTCGCAACTAGATCCACCTAGGGAAATCCCTAGATCAGAGAAGAAACTCTACTAGGCAAAGGACTTTTCCGTCCTAATGTGCCGGAGTCGATCCCTCCATCAGGTGTCTAATAACCGGGGCGCAAGATGGGCAGAATTTTGGGGAAAAGGTAATCTCTACAGATGATACGCCATGCCGCTGAAGATATTCCGCGAGATCGCACCAAATCTCCTGGTGAGGTTGTGATTGCACGTCATCGCAAATCCGCTCGCACCAGTAACACACAGGCAACACATGAGCCTTTGGTACCGTCACATCGACCATCTGGCTCAGAATATTTGGCCTGGAAATCATCCCAACAAGTTTTCGGTTTCGTACTACCGGCAACCGAATAATTCGATGCTCAATCATTAATTGTAAAACATGAATGAGTGGAGACTCTTCCGTCACACAGACCGCTGGAGTATTCATAATGTCTTCGGCCTTGAGCATGGTTAAATCTTGCCCGTTTAATAAGGCCTGAATGACATCGAATTCACTCACGATTCCCACAACTTCTCCATCATCTTCCACCACGGGCAAACCACTGAATTGTCCAGTCAAAAGCTGTCGGACCAGAATATTCACGTTGGTTCCCCTTGTCGCGGTGATCACCCGTGGATTCATCACTTCGGAAGCCACCTGATTGAGTCCCTTATCCTTCATTGCCATAATCCGCTCCCTTCGAAATTTTCTTGGCTACTGTGATTGGAAAAGAGTGTAAACCCAAGAGGCATGATCTTGAACTAGGGGGAACCCCAGCCTAATAGGTTATTGTTACTGGTGTAGGGAATTTGGACCAAAGAAGGAGAATAGGGGTACCGCCCTTTTCGCGATTCCCCTATAGTACGGACATGACGCCAACCTCATCATCACAACGTACGACCATTCTGAAAGTTCAGGTTGGTTCCCATGCACATGGCCTGGCTGGACCGGAGAGTGATCAAGACTTCCGAAGCGTATTTGTGATTCCAACCACGGATCTCTTTCGGCTCGACTTCAAATATCCGGCGACCAGTTGGAAGAAAGGCGATGGCGATGAAGCATCTTGGGAAATCGCTCCGTTTTTATCCCTCGCCCTCCAAAGTCATCCTTTAATTTTGGAAACCTTTTTGGCCCCGGTGGTAAAAACGAATGATTGGGGGAAGGAATTGCAAACACTGTTCCCAGCAGTCTGGAGCCCTCAAAAAGCTTTTGATGCCTTCATCGGCTATGCCAAAAATCAACGCACGAAATTTTTAGATAAGAAAGACAGCCGGCCAGAAAAATATGCCGCAGCCTATGTGCGAGTACTATCCAATCTTTGTGAACTTCTTGAAACCGGCACATTTACGGTTCGAATTCGGGATACACCGTTGGGAGAATCAATTGTTCGCATCAAGCAAGGAGCCTATCGTATCGGGGAGGTTATCGACCTTGGAGAAGAGCTTACCCAGAAAGCGTCGAGGGCTCTACACCCATGTCCACACCAACACAATATCCAACAGGTTGAGGATTTTCTTATAAGGATTCGAACCGCTTTCCTCCCTTGACCTCAGCCCCCAACAAAATTGTGCGATTCAAAAAGCTCTTTTGTCCACACCACTAAAAGGCCTCAGATTCCACACTTTTCGTTTAATCCTTTTTCTTTTTTGGGAAAACCGCTCACGGCCTACCAGGTAGCCCTTTGCAAGCCATCCATATACTTCACCATCTGAGGTTCTTCTTCCCTCTCTAGAAGGACATCCGCAAAGCCTTTAACAATCCCTGCAAACACGTCTTTTTAGATGACATATTGGTCTGCCCGGGTTAGGATTATTGGAACTGGTCAATCAACAGTCCTCTTCAATTAATCGAGTTCGAGCCAAGGCTCTGCCGTTTCGTATTGAATAGCCGAAGGGCACAGCAAATTCCCAAATGGGTTTATTGATAAAGTTGAGCCTGGGGTTATGCATGATGATGACCCTTAAGGGCAGGCTTTATCGTTAAATAGTCCACGGAACACATAAGAATGATCTGGAACTCCACATTCTTAATGGCCATGGTTGATGTCGCGATCATTATCATCGTCGCGGCATCTTTCTTGGTCACGATTCGATTTCGCAAAAAACTGAAAACGCTCCGGGCAAATCTTGGGTTTAGCATGATCATGGCTGGTCTTGCCTTAACAGGCTTGATGTATTCCACAGATCTGTTCGCCATGTTTTTCCTGCCAGGGCTCACCTCATCCCAAGCCGCACTGACGTTTATGACGGACCTGCATCTTAATTATAGTTGGCTGGTCACATTGTTTGGGACATTAATGATTTTTGGGGGATTTACCCTGACTCACCTCAACATGGTACGAACGCTTGAGAAAAACCAACGATACGAACAAATTGTAAGTGGGACAAATGATTTTTTAGCCTTTATTGACTGTGAATTCAGATATCAGGAAGTAAATTCTTCTTATTTAGAAGCTTTTGATTGGAAAAGAGAGGAGATCCTTGGAAAAACGGGGGCAGAGCTCTTCGGAGCAGAAGCCTTTCACACCGTATTGCGCCCGGCCCAAGCCAAGTGTTTGGCAGGGGAAAATATCACGTACGAAACCTGGTTGAATTTCCCGGTTTTGGGACGACGATGCCTTGATGTCCATTATACGCCCTTTCAAGAATGGGATGGGAGCATTACCGGGATGATCGTGGCCGTCCGGGATGTCACGGAACGTAAAGCAGCAGAAGAAAAACTACTTAAGTGGGAACATATTTTTCGTTTTGCAGGATGGGGCGCCACCATTGTAGATCCCAAAACCAACACGATGGAAGCAGTCAATAATGCTTTTGCCGAGATGCACGGATTTGACGTTGAAGATCTTGTTGGTAAACCCTTTGAAGTGGTCTTTGCTCCTGAATGTAGCAATGAGATTTCTTTGCATGCCGAACAGGCCCATATTCACGGATACCACGAATATGAATCTCTCCACGTCCATAAGGATGGCAGGAGGTTTCCCGTTCAAACCAATGTCACCGCGTTTAAAAACAAGGAGGGGGAGGTCCTGTTTCGAGCAGCAACGTTTCAAGACCTCACCTCCCGAAAAGAAGCCGAAGGAGCCCTTAAAGAGAGTGAGGAGCGATTTCGCCAACTCGCGGAGAATGTCAATGCTTTGTTTTATGTCCAATCCGCCGATTTTGAAACCGTACTGTACATTAACCCCGCTTTCGAGGAAATCTGGGGAGTCCCTCTCGAGGTCGGTTACAATGATGCAAATTATTGGATCCAGTCAATTCATCCCGAAGACCGTGAAAGAGTAAAAACCGCTTTCATCAATCTCGTAAACGGTTCCACCTATGAAGAGGAATTTCGAATCTTTCGGCCAGATGGATCTGTTCGATGGATCTATGACCGGGCGAAATGTGTCAAAAACCAAGATGGTGAAATTTATCGTGTCGTCGGCATCGCGGAAGATGTGACCAAAAAACACGAGGCCCAATCGGCAATTCGTGAGACTCAAGAAAATTTCCAAATGGTATGTGAAGCCATTCCGCAGCAGGTATGGACCGCAGGGCCGGATGGAAAATTAGACTATGTCAACGGTAGAGTCTGTGACTATTTTCAACTCCCTGCTGACCAAATTGTCGGGGAGGGATGGCACCAAGTCGTTCATCCAGATGATTTATCTCTCTGCCTTCAACGATGGGAACATTCCCTTCGAACGAACCTCCCCTATGAAGTCGAGTTCCGTTTAAAACAAGGGGAGGACCAAACCTACCGTCATCATATTGGCCGTGCGCTTCCCATATTCAATTCTGCAGGCCAGGTCTTCAAATGGTTTGGGACCAATACGGACATCACCGATTTCAAAAAATTGGAAGCACAACGCAGACAAGGGCAAAAGATGGAGGCTATTGGGACTCTGGCCGGAGGCATAGCTCATGATTTCAATAATGTCTTAGGAGTCATCTTAGGTTTTACGGATTTGGCTCAGCAAAAGGCCAGAGGCCATGATGCTTTGGAAAAAAACCTTCAGGAAATCAGTCGCGCTGGAAAACGAGCACGAGACCTGGTTCAACATATCCTGACGTTTAGTCGACAAGAGAATATTCATAAATCCCCCATTAATCTGACATCTTTGATCCCGGACATCCTCAGTATGGTTCGAGCGACAATTCCATCGACCATTGAGGTTCGGATGATGGTGCCCAATGCGCCAAAAGCCATTCTGGGTGATTCCACACAAATTCAGCAGATTATTTTGAACTTGTGCAGCAATGCAGAATATACCATGAGGGAAACCGGTGGAAGGCTTGAGGTCACTTTGGAATCTGTGAATTTTCCCAATCCCAGAATTTTCGAAAACACGACCTTACCCCCTGGTCCATACCTTTGTCTCAAGGTTAAAGATACGGGAACAGGCATATCGAAACATGATATGAGTAGAATTTTCGACCCCTTCTATACGACCAAAGGGGTGGGGGAGGGAACGGGATTGGGACTCGCCGTCGTTCATGGAATTGTGTCGAATCATCAAGGAGCCATCTCCGTGGAAAGTACCGAGGGGAAAGGGACAACCTTTTCGGTCTTTTTCCCTGAAATCGACTCCATTGAAATATCCACGGAAAATTCTCCTTTAGCACCTCCCGTTGGTTTGGAAAAACCAGCTCGCATCCTATTTGTTGATGACGAAAGGCCCATTGCAGAAATTGGAAAAGAAGTGCTCGAGTCAATGGGATGTCAGGTAGAAATCTGCACAAACGGAACCGAAGCATATCGCCGCTTTCAAGAAGACCCTGATCGATTCGATATGGTGATTTCCGATCAAACCATGCCAGGCATGACAGGCGACGCATTGGCAAAAGCCCTACGAACTCTTAGGGCCGACCTTCCTATTGTTCTGTGCACAGGATTTAGTCATACCATGACACCTGAAAAAGCGAAACAAACTGGAATCCACGCCTTCCTTAAAAAACCTGTTCTCAAAGAAGACCTCATTGAAACCTTAAACCAAATTCTGTGACTTAAAAGACTCAAGAGAGCACAAAGGTGGGAAAAAGGGCCTTTCCGTCCACAGTCATCCGGACAACAAGGACCTAAAAGCCACACTTTCTTCTATTCTCCTTTTTTCTTTCATCGCAAAATCCTCTTAACCTCCTGACTAGCCCTCATTTTTTGGCCGCTTGTCTTGAAGCCAGCTTTGGCATCCGGTTTGCCCTTATATGAATAGTGAGTGTCACGACATAATTATTGAAAGCTGGTCAACCATCAGGCTAGGTAGGGCTGTAACGTCGCTGTTATCTCCATGATCCGGAACAAGGCTGAAAGAACTTGCCCAACGCTACCCCACCCCTTGAACCACAACCCGGAGAGGCATTTGTCCTTTCCTGGCCCGGCTGGCGTACCCTGGTGGCCTCTCCGGTTCTTTACTCCATGATTATCCCTTTGGTATTTTTGGATTTATTCCTGGAATTGTATCATCGAACCGTGTTTCCCATTTTGGGAATTCCCAAGGTCGTTCGGAAAAATTATATCCTGATAGACCGGCATCGAATGCCTTTTTTGCCCATTGTCCTAAAATTCGCCTGTGCCTATTGTGGGTATGCGAATGGGCTTCTTCACTATGCGTTTAAAATTGCGGGAGACACGGAGAAACATTTTTGTCCAAGTAAACACCAAGCCCATGCGGGCTTTCAGGCGCCTTCCCATCATGAGGCCTTTTCCGAATACGGTGATGCGAAAGGGTTTGGGCAACGTTTTCATGGCAATCCGAAATAATCAGGTAAAGTGTAATGGAGTCAGAAGATTAAATTCGACGCATACATCTACCCTTCTTTTTAGTTAGTTGTTTTCTCCTACTGCTTATGCCAAACGCCACCCAAGATTTTTACAGCCGTCTCGGCCTCTCTAAAACCGCGACTCAAGACGAGATTAAAAAAGCCTACAGAAAATTGGCCCGTAAATGTCATCCCGACCTTCACTCAGGTGAGAAAAAGTCGGAAATGGAAAAACAGTTCAAGGAACTCAGCGAAGCCTACGAGGTGCTTGGGAACGAGGAGACGCGAAAAAAATACGACAAATACGGTGCCCAATGGAAAGAGGCGGAGGCCTACGAACAGGCTCGCCAACAAGCGGGAGCCACCGGGAGAGGAGGAGAATGGCACACCCAATATTCTCAGGGCGATGCTCGGGACTTTAGCGACCTGTTTGAAAACCTTTTTGGGAAACAAGCCAGGTCCTACGGGGGAACCCAACGCGGATTTGCGATTCCCGGGGCAGACCTTGAAGCCAATGTTCAACTCTCGCTTCACGAAGTTTTTGCCGGGACCAGTAGACATTTGGAAATCCCGGAAAAATCCGGAAGCGTCAAATCCCTCGAGGTCCGAATTCCCAAAGGCGTTCGAGACGGAGAACGGGTTCGCGTAAAAGGCAAAGGTGGCCCTGGCCAGAATGGTGGGCCATCCGGTGATTTATTCATGAAAATTCATGTCAGGCCTCATCCGGTTTTCCTTAGATCCGGCGCCAACGTATCAATCGACTTGCCTGTCTATCCCTGGGAGGCGGCCTTAGGAACTGAAGTGCAAGTGCCAACGTTAACCGGCCCTGTTCGGTTGAAAATTCCTCCGGGCAGTCATTCCAAACAGAAAATGCGCGTGAAGGGGAAAGGCCTGCCGAACCGTACCGGAGGCTATGGCGATCAATTTGTCATTCTCACCATCACGAACCCTCCTTCGTGCTCTGAACAAGAACGGGCGTTGTATGAACAACTCCAAAAGCTGGATCACCCTGATCCACGAGCCGCACTCATCCGCGAGGCGACACATGCCTAAAGACTACGACCGAGACATTGAACAGGTCACTGGGGAACTGGTGTACCATGCCTCTATCAACCAAGAAGAATTGTGCACTCGGCTTGGTATTGGTCCCGAACTTGTGGAATTGTGCATGGAATGGGACATTATCCACCCCCTCCACACCACCTCAGAAGGCGTCTTAATGTTTTCTATGCAAACAGTGGATCGTCTCTCAAGTGGGTTACGCCTTCATCGGGACTTGGGGGTCAACTGGGCAGGGGTCGGCATTGCCTTGGACTTGTTGGAACGTATTGAAGCATTGGAATCTCAATTGAAAGAATCATTTCCCCTTGAATAGGAGCGAGACATGGACGATAGCCTTCTCAATACCAAAGTTCGCGAGATGATGACCACCCGCATGGTGGCAGCGACACGAGACTATAATGCCCGTGATTTAGCGGTTCTTCTCCAATCCGGGACGTTTAGCGGCATCCCTATTCTTGAGTCAGGGAATAAACTCGTCGGGTTAGTCACTGAATTTGATGTACTCAAAGCCATGGTAGACGGCAAGGATCTTCAAGCGCTGAAAGCCGAAGACCTTATGAGCTCCAACCCGGTTTCGGTGAATGAGCACCAAACTGCGAAGGATGCCATGACCTTGATGATCGCTCATAAAGTCATCCGCCTTCCTGTGGTTCGCGATGGCAAACTAATCGGACTAATTGCTCGAACGGATATTATCGACCGCCTGGTCGATCCTCACTTAGTCAATGTGTATGGCGCGTTTGCATGAGCCCTAGAAGAATAGATGATTGATATTCTTCCAGAAAGCCAAGGCAACATAATCGGGATCCGGGCTTCCGAACAACTTACTGACGAGGATTATCAGACGATCCTTATCCCTCGCCTGAAAGCCATCATTCATGAGTTTGCAAAAGCTCGGGTCCTTTTTCTCATGGATCAAGATTTTCAAGGTTGGGAGTTGGACGCCATGTGGGATGATGCCAAATTTGGAGCTACCCACAGACACGATTTTGAAAAGTTTGCCGTGGTTGGTGGCCCGCTTTGGGTCGAATGGGGTGCCAAACTGGGAGCGCTTTTCATGAAAACCCAACTCCGCACCTTTTCCAATGACCAACTTCAAGAAGCGTGGGCATGGATTAAATCTTAACACCCTCCGAAATTTATCTCGCAATTTGGTGGGACATCATCCTACGCACCAACCTTTCCTTTTGAGACAGTCCGGAAAGGGGGGACTCAAGAGGGCCTCTCACCCCGTTTATTACATTTTTCTGGCATCTCGAATATCGCGGCATTGTTGGACCGTTCCCAGCTGATCGTTGTGGTTAATTCGGACAACCCGTCATCCTCTTCTCTACTTATCTCCTCAAATTTCAAGAACCTTCTTCAGTTATTTCTCTGGCACCAGTTTTGAATGACTTTCCATTAGGATCGCGAGAGTCGACTGAGGGAGAAAGAAAAGAATTTTAATTCTTTTCCAGAGAAGGTCGCCAATGGGGCATATCGTCAATATCGGAAAACATGAATGTCGCATTCGTATCGGCCTTGGCCTGTTCCTTTTTGCGACTGGCGGTTTAACCGCCTTGCCCGATTGGGCTTCCCTCGGGGCCTTCTGCCTTGGAGCCATCTTTTTATATACCGGCATCCACCATTTTTGCCCATTATGGAAATGGCTTGGGATTAATACGAGTGACCAACCGGGTCAAAAACATCACTAACCCGCGCACCCAAGAGGTTCATCATGCGACACGCACCGATGTTTGATGCAAAAGTTTCTAGATTGACGAAGACATATCTTCACGCCCTCGCCATAGGGGTAACAATCACTCTGATCAGTATGGGTCTCGCCAATAGTAAGGCCTTGGCGATTTCGAGTTCCCCCCCCATCGTGGATCACGTCACAATTCAGTCTCAAGGGGACGGCTTCCCTTCTTCCTACACCATACCCATTTATCAGGTAGGAGATATTCGCTTTTTGAGTGCGGGAATTGGGCTGGAAGAACGTAAGGCCGCCTATCCTTCCTTTCCCTTAAAACTGATTTTCGCACAAGCCGGAGGTGCGTTGGTTGCTGGGGTTTCGGTCACTGTTCAGGATGCATCTGGAACCGAAATCTTAAAAATATCCGGGGACCAGGTATCCGGGCCTTGGTTGTTCTTGGACTTGATTCCAGGCACTTATCGGGTCACCGCCGCCCGGGGCGATGGGAATTCCGTGACAAAAACTATTCAATTGCAAAAGGGGTCGACCAAGAGCATCCACCTTCATTGGCGTTCACCAAATAAACAGGGATAACCGGAGATCTCCACTTCAGGATACACCAACAGTCCGGCTTAAAAAATTACGCCAGGGGATCTCAGTGATAATGGCTTGCCCTCGGAGGATCTGATGATTTTCAAACAATTCTACCTCCCAGTTCTGTCCCATGCATCCTATTTCATTGGCGATGAGGGCAGTAGAATGGCCCTAGTCGTCGATCCCCAGCGTGATATTACGCAGTATGTGGAAGAAGCCAAAAAATACAAGCTGCGGATTGTCAATGTTTTTTTGACTCACTTTCATGCCGATTTCGTGGCCGGGCACCTTGAGCTTCACCAACAAACCGAAGCGCAAATTTGCCTTGGAGCTCAAGCGCAGGCCGGTTATCCCTTCCAGGCATTTCCAGACGGAAAGAGCCTGACCTATGGGGATTTGCGGGTCCAGGTGTTAGAGACCCCAGGCCACACCCCCGAAAGCATTTCCTTATTGGTTTTTGACCTTCACCAGAGTTCAGACCGGCCCTATGCTATTCTCACGGGAGATGCGTTGTTAAATGGAGATGTCGGACGCCCCGATCTACTAGAGTTTCAAGGGTATAACTCTCGTACATTAGCGGAAAATTTGTACGACTCTCTTCATGAAAAAATATTACCCTTGCCGGATGACACTCTGGTGTATCCAACCCACGGCCCCGGAACGTTTTGCGCGAAAATACGACACCATGAATTGTTTTCCACGTTGGGTGTACAGAAACACACCAACCCGGCCTTGCAACCCATGGAAAAAGAATCCTTTTGTGACAGGCTCACGACAAATCAACCAGACCCCCCTTCCTATTTTCGGTATGATGCGGCCGTGAACGCCAGGAACAGATCCTGCCTGGACAAGGTCATCAACAATGCCCTCAACCCGTTGCCCCTTGATCAGGTGTTACGGTGGAAAACATCCAGGGCCAACCTTCTCGATATTCGTGACGCGGAGGAATTTGCCAAAGAACACATGTTGGATTGCCTGAATATTGGATTGAACGGGAAATTCGAATTCTGGGTAGGCACGCTCCTTCATCCTGAATCACCCATCGTCCTCATAGCTGAACCCGGACAGGCGCGGCAAGCGGTTCTCCGTTTAGCCCGAATTGGTTTTGATCACGTCGTGGGATATTTGAAAGGTGGCGCCCTTGCCCTGGCCGCCACGCCTGAACTTATTCATTCGGTCCAGCACATGACGGTAGAAGATCTTGATGCCCATTTGCTGTCTGAAAATCCGCCTTATATAGTGGATGTACGCAGCAAAGAAGAATGGGAGGAACGGCGAATCGATCACAGCCACAATATTCCCCTGAATCATCTCCAGGACCGGCTTCAAGAGATACCAACGGATCGAGAGGTCGTGGTCCATTGCTCAGATGGATATCGGTCATCCATTGCCGTCAGTCTGTTACACCGACATGATGTGTGCCATGTGAGACATGTATTAGGTGGATTCGAGGCTTGGGAGCATATGGTGATGAATTCCTCCGGAACTCTTGCAGATGTTTCTCGCCAAATCGGAGGTCGTTAGTTATTCATCATGAAAGGCAACTTGAAGAAAATTGGAATCTTGGTCGGCGGAGGACCCGCCCCAGGTATCAACAGCGTGATCGAAGCCGCCATGCTACGTGGCCTATCCGAGGGGCTGGAGGTCATTGGCCTCATGGATGGCTTTCACTGGTTGATGCAGGGAGACACCTCGCACATTATCCCACTGAATGAAGACACCGTTCATCGTATCCATTTCAGAGGCGGGTCACTTCTCAGAACGTCACGAGCCAATCCCACGAAGGATCCGAAACATCTGAAGACAACCTTGGCCTCCTTACAAAGCCTGAATATAGACGGATTGATCACGATTGGTGGAGACGACACGGCCTCGTCTGCCATGAGACTCGAACAATTAGCCGGCGGATCGCTTCAAGTGGTTCACGTCCCCAAAACTATCGACAACGATCTATGTCTACCCCACGGCATTTCCACGTTTGGATTTCAAACCGCTCGCCACCTCGGTGTTGAAATCGTCAAGAACCTCATGGTGGATGCCCATACGACTTCTCGATGGTACTTTGCTGTCGCCATGGGACGTAAGGCCGGGCATCTGGCCTTAGGCATAGGAAAAGCCGCGGGAAATGCGATCACCATTATCCCCGAGGAATTTCATCATCGCCCTCTCAGACTATCAAACCTGTCGAACATTCTTTTGGGTTCAATTATCAAACGCTTAGGTGCAGGACGACCCGATGGCGTGGCGATTTTGGCAGAGGGGTTGCCCGAACTCTTAAACCCCGAAGACTTATCTGAGGTCGGAGATGTGGAGCGGGATGAGCACGGCAATATTCGGTTTGCGGAACTCGATATTGGGCAGGTCTTGAAAGAGACGGTTCAACGGGAACTCAAACATTACGGAATCAAACTCACCATTGTGACCAAAAACATCGGCTATGAATTACGATGCGCCGACCCCATACCTTATGATATGGAATACACTCGAGATTTGGGATACTGCGCCGCTCAATTTCTTCTCGAGGGCGGCAATGCCGCGATGGTCGCCATCGATACGGGGAAGTTCACGCCGCTTCCTTTTAAGGATATGTTAGACCCTGATACTGGAAAGGCAAAAATTCGACTCGTGGATGTTGAATCGGAATACTACAAAATCGCGAGGCAATACATGGCACGAATGGAACGCGAGGATGTTGAATCTCATGAAGCCATCGCCAAATTCTCTCAGGTGTTAAAGATCTCACCTGAAGACTTTACACAGAAATTTGGCAACATCTCGGAGGACAATCGTAATTCATGAAGCGTGATTTGTGAAGCGAACAATTCAACACTTCCCCTGTTGTACACATCATCCATAACAGTTCACGTTCATTCATCCCTTCCTATCTAAATCCATAATTCCAATGGAACTTGGTTCATTACCGTCCGCAGAATATCGCTTCGGGTGATTATTCCCACCGGATAGCCTCTTTCATTCACAATAGGAAGTGCCCCGATACGCTCCTCAAACATTACCCGCGCAATAGTGCGAATTTCGGTGTCCGGGTGAGCCGTGAGCACACGATCAACCATAATATCCTGCACCGTAAGGCTGCTCAGTGGCACTGATTCAATCTCGGTATGTTGATGAATGCCTGCGGCCTCTCGCCAAAGATCACGATCGGAAAGAATGCCAACAATCCGATCCTCATCATTCACCACAGGGACATGACGAAAGCGATGATGGTAAAACAATTTCCAGGCATCTGCGATTGGAGACTTTATCCCGATCGATACAGTGGGTGAAGTCATTACCTGTTTCGCCAACACGGCAAGCTCCCGTTTTGAGCTCTCTTCCTGAGAACCGACATACGCCTTGGTCAATTTGTTGGGAAATGGGAACGAGGATGACCCCGACTTTCCTTCGGAATGAGCGTCTTTAATTGATGGTACGGAAGTGGATGGGGTGACTTTTTCCACTGAGCGGGAGGTTCGAACCATACCAGGCACGTATTGCTCAGCCTGGCTGTTAATACTCCAGATGGTAAGCACATTAATTCCTTTTCCATTCGAGAAAAAATTCTCAAATCAAAAAAAGCCATCCCCTCTGTAGGTGTAGCATCTCATGTCTCCTCTTACACGAAAAAAGAGGAAGCAGCATGAGATGCTGCTGCTACAGGAATATCTTCGCAAATAGCCTGAAACTTTTTAATCCGCTTTTGTTGGACAAGGGGTAGGCCTCGTCAAACCTTTTGGCAAACTGGTTCGCTCTCCCACACATGCCGCGTTTAATTGTTCTTGAGTCAGGCCAAGAACAAACTTCATCGAGGTGTTCCGTAAATCAGCTTTGGTCAATACGGCCTTTCGAATATCCGTCCCTCGCATATCCGCCTCAGGAAAACGCGCTCCGGAAAGGTTTGCCTCCTGCATATTCGTATTGAACAACACGACTCGAGTAAGATTGGCAGACCTTAAGTCCGCGTCAGCCATATTCGCCCAAGAAAAATCAGCACCCTCTACATCCGCTTCTCGAAGATTCGCCTTAGCCAAATAGGCTTCATCCAAACCCGCCCCTCGTAGATGTGCCTGACTTAAGTCCGCCAATAAGAGATCGGCTTCTTGCAAGTTCGCCTCTGTTAAATCGGCGAGGTGCAAATTCGCTCTGTAGAAAATTCCCCGTTCGAGGTTGGCTCCACGAAGGCTCGCCTGTTGAAGGTTCGCTTCATTAAAGTTGGCTCCATGCAATTCGGCCTGATCCAAATTCGCCCCTTGCAAGTCCGCTTCTTGAAGCTCTGCTTGAAATAGATCCGCCTGCGCCATGTTGGCTTTTCTCAACAAGGCTCGATGAAGGCTCGCGCCTTGAAGGTCCGCAGCCCGAAAACTGGCTTGAGTAAGATTGGCTCCATCCAAATTCGCTCCCTTGAGGTACCCGTCATCAAGGTGAGCCTCTTGAAAATTGGCCAAGGATAAATAGGCTTCTGACAAATTGACTTCCCTCAGGTTCGCCTGAAAAAAATTTCCCCTGGCGATGTCCGCCTTTCGAAGATTGGCCGCATGAAGATTCGCTCCAGAGAAATTGGCTTCACGCAGATCACTGAGAGACAACGATGCTTGTCTCAAGTTGGCTTTCTGAAAATTGGCTTTCACGAATTTCCCACCCGAAAGATCGGCATGGATCATTTTGGCTTCTGACAGGTTGGCACCACTCAAATCCACTTCTCGTAAATCCAATTCCTGTAAATCCGCCCCACACAAATTGGCCTTTTGACCTTCCTGATCCTCTCGATTCACCAGCCATTTTTTATGACGGTGAAGAACATCCTCTAACATGTGCTGTGACAATTTAGCCTGTTGGTAAGGGCTCTGACAGGCTGTGGTCTGCTCAGAAGTTTCGGCTTGAGATGGCCCACTCGCCAAGACCCCTGAAAACAAAATCCAGGCAGCCGTCAATACAATAAGACTTTCATGCCCTCTTCCTCTGTTCATACCATTCACTCTTCGATCCTTTCTTCTGCTAATACCTGCGCTCGAAGGTCTTAAATGCAGGTATTATTTTTTATCCAAAGCGCAAACAAACCAGAAAACATAGGTTAGGTGAGTAAAGCATGAAATGAAGCTTCCGGCCAGTCAGAATCCATGTTCTCTCTTAAAGAATATACCCGTTCATCTAGGCCGGGCGAGGTCGAATGACGAGAACAGAACATCCAGAATATGCCGCCACCCATTCCGAAACACTTCCCATTTGAAAACGTTCCGGACCGGTTAATCCTTTGCTTCCCAGAATCGCCAACTGTACTTTTGATTTGCGAATGGATTCTAAAATGACTTCCCGTGGATTGCCTTTGCGAATCTCGGGATGGACTTCATACCCTTCGGTAATAAACATGGTTCGGTACTGACTGGTGAGTTCTTCGGCCCGATGGTAGAACGGTTCGGTAAGAGCCAGAAGATGGGCTTTAGGAAGGACTTTGGGCGCAATATCGGTTAAGACTTGAGGAACCGCCGATAAAATCTGAATCGATACATCTTCAGGGTCCAGCCATTTTTTCACGGCATTGGCGGCACGCCTGGAGGCCCCTGACCCATCCAAGGCTAACAAGGCCTTGGCCGGAGTCAGCAGGGGTTCTTTAACCATAAGGACTGCACAGGGAGCATAGGACAACACCTTGCGGGAGACACTGCCCATCAAATATCCCTTAATATCCGCCATGCCTCGTGACCCGAGAATGATGAGATGTGGTGTTCGCTTTTCCGCCTCTCGAATGATCACCTCCGCAGCATGACCTTTCGCCAGAACACAACGAATAGAGACAAACGGTTTGGTCTTGGATTGATTGATGGCCAATTCGGCATGGGCCTTCGCCCTTTTGAGCACGTCCCTACCATGCTTCTCTAGCGCGGATATAAATTTTTTGACCTTGGTGGCTCTGGCCCCTTCTTTTTTTAATCCCGCTTTCACGGGATTGGTGTCCATGACATGAAGAAGGATCACCTCCTTAAGTGACCGGTGAAACAAACTACCCAGGATTTCAATACCCCAATTGGCATATTCCGACCCATCAACGGCACAAATGATATTCATGACACCCCCTGGTTTTTCAGTATGCATTCCAAATCACAACCAAATACTTCGTACGATACACAGCAAAAAACATACCCTTCTGATTTCGTCGAAAAAATACGCAACCTCTGTCGCTGCACACTGTTGATCAGATATAGAAAGTTCACAGCATGCTTTAGAATCCAATTTCGACACACTTCACATTCTCGACTGTTGACTTTTTCCTCAATTGCCACTCCGTCAGTACTCACAGACACCAGATCTTCCTTTAATCCAAAGAATTTTCTCTTTCTATGAGATGGCATCAGGATTGCCTTTCAACATTGATAAAGAATGGGGGAAAATAAGCATGACGCGTTTTAAAAAAATTTTAGTGCCTGTAGATTTTTCTTCTTGCTCCAAAGAAGCCCTTCATATGGCGGCCGACCTCGCGGCCCTTTTCGATGCTCGACTTTTCCTCCTCCATGTCATTGATACTCGACCACTTGAGAACTTACGCAACATGGGATTAGGTTCTTCCAACGAAGAAAAAGCTCAAATGAAAAAGTTGCGTCATTTCGCCCGACTTCAAGCCCGAACACTGTTGCAAACTCCGGAGTTAAGGAAATTGAAAATCGACAGGATTCTCAGCGAAGGCAAACCCTTCGTGGAAATCATTCGTACGGCCAGGACGGAAAAAGTCGATCTTATTGTGAGGGGAAGTTATGGAGGGCAAACATCCGATGTGGGGAGAATATTTTTTGGAAGCACGGCGGAACAAGTGGTGCGGACGGCAAACTGTCCGGTATTGTGCGTCCCGTTTCTTTACAAGAAACCCACAGGACCCAAAAACGTCAATCCACAAAAATCTAAGACAAAACGGTCAAAAATGGCCCAAAGTTCATAAACAAAGACGCCAGCCCTTCAGTGTAACCCAGGAACAGTCATTGTGCACAAACCATACGTGTAAGGTCTTGGCGTGCGATGATCAAGTATCCATTTTAAACATATGAAATCAAACACCATTCCCCTGGAAAGATAGCTGGAAAATATTGAGCGAGGTCATTTGCCGGCACCGGTTGAAGTGACACATCATGATGAACAGACCGCCAAACTAATGGGCATGAATGTTGGGGCCTTGTAATATACATTCAAAGAGTATGGAATTGAGGTATAATAATTACATGGATTATCTAATTGATCGAGAAGGCAGGCTTTACGCATAGAAAGCTTTTTGAATCTGATTATTCACGAACCTAACGGAGGCCTTACATGCTATCTGAAATTATGCAAAAAACATTAAAATCAATTCCCGCAGATTCATCCATCACCGCGGCAGCCGAAAAAATGCGCCAAGATAAAATCAGTGCGTTGCTGGTCGAGCGAAAGGGCAAGTTTATTGGCCTGCTCACTGACACCGATATCGTGCGCAAGGGACTTGGCGCCAAGAGGAACCTAGACCAAACTACCCCAGAGCAATTAATGGCCACCGATTTACCCTCCATACAAGTCACTAAAACTTCTCACGATGCGTATGACATGATGGGCGATCTTGGAGTTCGTCATTTGGTCATCTGTGATAAGGACAAAATTGTGGGATTGGTATCCATGCGTGACCTCCTTCTACACTTTAAAAGTTATGAACCCAGTATTGGAGTAGATTAATCCGGCATGATTTGGTTAGTCCTTACTTTATATCGTGAATAAAAATGGTTAGGACCTTTGATTTCCGAGCAGGATTTTAGCCCACCTTCCTTTTGTAATTATTTTTTTACTCTACCTTTCCCCTTTTCAGGAGGGACTATCATTTCTTAGGTCCCTCCTAAGGTCATTTCACTTCCTTACTAGCGATCCACCACTACGTTGACGTTACTTTTTATTTGTAAAAATAAAATTACTATCACCTGTCGCAATATTCCACATACATTTGAATGCAAATATCACTTCAGAATTTTTTCCCATTTAAATATGAGCCTTCTGAGCCCTTCCGTGTCACAGGGGAACATGGCATCGAGGTTGCAGAAAATTAAAGAGATAAAAAATGACTCCGTGAATTCAATTGGGGAGAAAAATTTTGGGGTACGGCGAAACAATTGATACAGACCTCAAACTGACCGGTATTTCTCTGCCATTTCTTTGGGTGAAACCATTTGGCAATCAAATGGTGAAAGTCCAGACGGTAAATTCCAAACAGTTAGCTTGCCAATCCACGAGAACGCGCCTACGATTCTCGTTAACTTCAATTCCAGTAATAACAATCGTGCGTTGAACCTCTTTCTTGAAATACTCCTCGTTCTTCTTCTCACCCGAATCTTCAGCGAAGGGGCGGAACGCCTCGGCCAACCAGCGGGTGTCGGTGAACTACTTGCAGGAATGGCACTCGCTCTTGCCGCAGGGTTTCTAGGCACCAGCCTTCCATTTCTCAAGGAAATCACCACAAGCGAGGCCTTGGGGCAAATCGCTCAAGTAGGGATATTTTTTCTGATGCTGTTAGCCGGGATCGAATCTAATCTGAATGAACTTCGCCAAAATTACAAAGGGTCCGTGGGCGTGGCCATTGGCGGGGCAGCCGCACCCTTAACCCTTGGCATCCTTTTGGGTTGGGCGATACTTCCGGAATCAGAATTCAAGTGTGTTCAAGCCATGCTGATCGGCATCAGCATGGCGATCACCTCGGTGCCCGCCAATATTAAGGTACTCACGGATTTTGGGCTCTTGCATTCCAGGATCGGTCAAACAATGGTCGCGGCCGCGATTTTTGATGATGTGCTTGGGCTGTTTATGCTAGCCGTCCTGACGTCCATGATTCAAACTGGCGGTCCTCCCGATCTTACGGCCTTGGCCTGGCTGGTAGTAAAGATCCTGGCCTTTTTTGCCATAACCGTGAGCCTCGGTGTGCATGTGTATCCCCATATCAGTCGCGGGTTAAAAGGATTACAAAGTGCGGCCCTCGAATTCAGTGCCCTCATGGCCGTAGGGTTGGGGTACGGCGCTCTAGCTGAAGCCTTAGGGATGCATTGGATTCTCGGAGCGTTTATGGCCGGTTTGTTCTTTGAACCATCTCGGGTAGGATATAAAGCGTATCATGAAATTAATTTGATCGCTGTGGCCATTACACGCGGGTTTCTCGGCCCATTTTTTTTCGCATCCATTGGGCTTCACTTAAATTTTGATGTGGTGGTCGCGTTCCCTTGGCTCATTCTCATTGTGATTCTTCTGGCCTTCGTGGGAAAGTTGCTGGGTGCCGGATTACCGGCTCGTCTTGCCGGGCTGAATACGCGGGAAGCCATGGCAGTGGGCGTAGGAATGAGCAGCCGCGGGGCCGTGGAATTAATTGTCTTAAGTATCGCAGCCGAAGCTGGGTTGTTTCTTCAGGGAGATGGCGACCATGGCCTTGTCACGCATCTGTTTTCCGCTTTGGTATTAATGGGAGTCGTGACCACTTTGATCTCGCCCATGATTCTCAAACGCATTCTTCCTCCAGCTCTTCCAAAACGAGTGCGAAATGGGTAACGCCCCTTTGCCAGAAGTCAATCAAAGGGATCGGGATATTCGTTTCATCCTTGTTGCGGTGCTCGTCCTCAATCTTGGGGTAGCTCTGGCCAAACTCGGGTATGGATGGCTCACTCAATCCTTAAGCATGCAAGCTGACGGATTTCATTCCCTCTTTGACGGGATCTCCAATGTTATGGGGCTCATCGGCATGACCCTTGCTGCTCATCCGCCTGACCGTTTGCATCCCTACGGCCATAAAAAATTTGAAACACTCGCGTCCGCAGGAATTGCAGTGATGTTGATTGGCACATGTGGATATGTCGGATGGCGTGGCATTCAAGCGTTCTTTCACCCTCAGATACCACATGTCACGGGATTCAGTTTTGGGATCATGCTCGTCACTATGGCCATCAATGCCGGAGTCACCACCTGGGAACAGCGCCGGGGGAAAGCATTACAAAGCGAAATCCTCATCGCCGACTCTTACCACACGGCCAGCGATTTGCTGGTATCGTTTTCTGTGTTGGTCAGTCTGGCAGCCGTACGATTTGGCTTTCCTTTGGCCGATCCCATCATTGCACTCATCATTGCCGCAGTCATTGCCTGGACAGCCTTCTCTATTATTCGCGAAGTCACGCATTCGCTCGCGGATCAAATCCGTTTGGACCCGAAAGAAGTCAAGCCGGTAGTACTCCAAGTCCCAGGGGTACTCCACTGCCATTCCATCAGAACCCGCGGGTTAGCTCATCATATTTTTATCGATCTCTCGATTCAGGTGGAAAAGGGATTGCCCATTGAACAGGCCCATGCCATTGCCCATGACGTGGAAGACCAGTTGAAAGGCCACTTCGAGGGAATTGAAGATGTGGTAGTCCACCTAGAACCGGATGGGCATTAAAGTTTTATGCCAACAGGAACGGATAAGGAATTGTTCGATGAAGTCTAAAAGGACCGGCCTTCTCGTGATCTTTTGCTGACTAGGGCTCAGAAATTTTAACAGGTGGCCCTGGGGTTTCAGGGGTTATTTAAGTTTTACCCGTCTCCCAACATGCTTGTGGCATTCGGATACAAACTTTGCTTGGAAGAGTCTTCCCGAGCATTACCCGGCTTCGCATGAGCATGTAATATAAGGGTTCTATGAGGTAGAGCCATATGCTCCTGAACACGAAAAAATTGTTAGTTCTGGAGAAGGGCTGAACGATTAGGGTGACTATCCGACCTTGGTCTCCCAGCTTTTGGCAAGAGCTTTGAGCTGGGACCCAACCTGCGGCCAATTATAAAGGGTAGAAGGATCGAAGTCCGCGCCATTAGGCCAAACAAGGGTATGCACCTCTTCATCTAGCCGGACCTGATCAAAGACTTGAGGCTCGCTCAATGGTCCATAGAGTTCCCCACAAAGCAAGGGCCGGAAATCAATCACCTGATGAGTACCGTCTTCAAACTCAATGTCCAGAGTGAAGGGGCCAGCTTTTTGGTAACGCATCACTTTATGAATATCGTGTGTCATATTCATTACCGCAGTGGTTCAATTTTACTGGGAGGGCGACCGGACTGCAAGATATCCCAGTTACGGTTGAGCTCTTCCTGGTGAATCTCAACCCACGCAAGGGTTAGTCGTTCTTGCCGGGCCGGAAGACTTCCAGCCAACAATTCGATCTCATCAATGGCATAAATCCCCACATGCTCTTGATAGTACGCGTGAAGGTGTGGCCGATGATGAGGACCACTCGGCTCGACATACATTCGAATGATGATTCCAAAGAATCTTGCAATTTCAGGCATAGCGAATCATTCATCTCTTATGTGGGTTCTTTTGTCAATTGAAGCACCAACCAAGCCGCTAGGTTGAGTGCCGGGTCGAATCAAATATTGGCAGGGAGATGATAAACGTGGCTCCTTTCTTTTTTTGACTCTCGACGCGAATGGTGCCTTCATGTTCCTGGATAATGCCATGAACCACCGTCAATCCCAGTCCCGTGCCTTCTCCCACTTCTTTGGTCGTAAAAAATGGTGTGAACAGTTTTGGAATATTCTCCTTGGAAATACCGCAGCCCGTATCGGCGATTGACAGATACACCGAGGAATCCTTGCATTCCTGAGAAATGCGCAGAGTCCCTCCTGTTTCCATGGCTTGAATGGCATTCATCACGAGATTCAAAATGACTTGTCGAATTTGATCGGAATCTGCAAACACCTTTGGACAGGTACCCTCGAGGTTCAAGACGAGGTGCACCTGCTGACGTTTTAATCGATCTTGGACTACATCCAACATGTCATGCACCACACTTGCGAGGACCATGGGACGGCGTTCAATGGACCGACGCCGAGCAAAGCTCAGCAATTGATTCATAATTTTGGTGATCCGCTCGACTTGCGTCACAATCGTCGCAAGACCCTGCTTGGTCGATTCTTCGGATGTTTTCCGCATTAAATATTCCGCGCGTCCTAAAATCACGTTCATGGGAGTACCAATTTCATGGGCCATGCCAGCGGCCAAGGTACCCATTTCCGCCAGCCGTTCGGTTTGACGCAATTGGCTTTCCAAGACTTTGCGGTCGGAAATATCTAAGATGATCGCCAGGAATACTTGCGACTGGCGCAACTGAGACAGCTGCAAATGCACTTCGACGGGATAATCCGATCCATTTTTTCTGCGGTGGAACGTTGAAAATTCCATCTTATCTTTGCGGCCGTCGTACAAGGGTTTAAGTAACTCTTGAAAGGTCTCCCAGGTAAATTCAGGTTTAATATCCACGGGGGTCATGTTCATCAGTTCATCCATAGAATACCCTAAGTTCTCCTGAGCCCCCTTATTCACTTGAGTAAATTTCAAGGTCTGAGCATCAAACAGAAAGATTTCATTGACTGACTCGTCCAGTAAGCGGCCCAACCGTGCTAGGCTTTCCTCGACTTGAGTCCGCTCCGTGACATCTCGCAAGATCACGGTATAGAACCGATGATCGCCACGTTTAAACTGGGAAATTGAGGCTTCAATGGGGAACTCCTCGCCATTCCGACGAAGGCCGGAAATCGATCCAAGCGCCCCCATACGTCGGTTGGTACCCTGGGTCTCTCCATAGACCTCGATATGCCGTCGATGAGCATCACGAAATCGGTCGGGAATAAATATATCGATGGGTTGCCCGATGGCTTCTTTGGCCGAATACCCAAACATCTGTTCAGCCGCGGCATTAAATAAGACGACATGTTGCGAGTCATTCACGGTAATTATTCCATCCATGGCCGAATGAATGATTCCCGCCAATTGCACTTCTATGGCTTGGAACCCTTCCTGGGTTTCCCGATGCATAGATTCCACGGCACGGAGTTCTCCGATTTCTTGCTGAAGCGCTTGCAGCTCTTTTATCAAAACTTCCTTGTGATGCCTATCATCCATCTGCATTAGTCTCGATTCGATATGGATCTCTGGGTTCCAACACCTTATACCTGGGATTTCTGCATGTCTCCCAATTTGCGATAGAGGGTTTTACGATCAATGCCTAATAATTGCGCTGCCTTGAATTTATTGCCCCCGGTTTTTTCTAAGACGCGTTGAATATATAAGTGTTCAATATCTTCTAAGGACAGTAGCCGTTCGGCACTTTCCTCGACAAGATGACGATCGCCTTGTGCATCACGAATGGCGGCCGGCAAATCATTGGGGGTGAGCACCGATCCCTGCGCCAGCGTCACCGCTCGCTCCATGATATTTTCCAGTTCCCGGACATTTCCCGGCCATGCATAATCTAATAACAAACCCAAAGTAGCTTCCGACATTTTCGTGACTTGCTTTTGTCGTCCAACGGAAGACTTTTCCAACATCATGTCACACAGCAGCGGAATATCCTCTTTCCGTTCCCGGAGTGGCGGCAGGCAAATCTCGATGACATTCAATCGGTAATAAAGATCTTCTCGAAACCGTTTGGCTTGGACTTCTTCGGCCAGGTGTAAATTGGTCGCGGCAATAATGCGCACATCCACTGCCACAGGCCGGGTCGCGCCCACCCGACGGATTTCTCGCTCCTGAACGGCTCGAAGTAATTTGGCTTGAAGCATCATGGGCATTTCGCTGATTTCATCGAGAAAAAGGGTGCCTTTGTTGGCCTCCTCGAAAAGGCCGCGCTTGTCGGATTTTGCGTCGGTAAACGACCCCTTCACATGGCCAAACAATTCGCTCTCGAGCAGAAATTCCGGAATCGCTGCGCAGTTCACTGGAATAAACGGCATACTTTTCCTGCCGCTATTAAAATGAATGGCTTTGGCCACGAGCTCTTTTCCTGTGCCGCTCTCGCCGGTAATTAAGATGTTCGTCTGGGTATCCGCCACTCGCCGAATCAAATCAAACACCTCTTGCATGGGCTTACTTTTCCCCAAAATTTGGTCAAAGGAATAATCCCGTTTGACTTGTTGTCTGAGCTGAACCACTTCCTGACGGAGCATAGCCTCACGCATCGCTTTTTCAATGGTCACCAAGAGCTCATCGGTTTTTATGGGTTTGGTGAGATAATCAAAAGCCCCGCGTTTCATAGCTTCCACCGCAGATTCCACGGTTCCGAATGCCGTCATCATGATGACATTACTTGCCGGATGATGTTTGACGATTTCCTCCAACAACTCCGCGCCATCCATACCTTTCATTCTTAGGTCTGTTAAGACCACGGGAAAATCATGATTATCCAAAAAGCTCAGGGCGTCTTTCCCATCACGTGCGACGGTCACCTGAAAACTCTGATCTTCCAAAATATCTTTCATGAGATTTCGGAGCTCAGGATCATCATCAACGATTAGAATCGAGTTAGCGTCGGGGAGCATTTCGTCACCTGCCTTCCTGATTTTCAAAAATAGATTCCATTTTTGTTCTTTTTTGGGTAAAAAATCTACATATCTAGAATGTTCATATGTGTAAATTATCCACAATAGACCATTTTTTCATCACTTCTTTGTTGTCCCATTTGGCATTGAATACCTCGGAAAAGCCCTTTAAACGAGATTCACTCATAGACCTGGCACTTCTCTTGCTCAGCATAACTATTGAAAAGTCTTCAAAAACCAAAAGGATTTCCCTTTCGTAAGGAGAACCGTCATGAAAATCTTGTTGGCTATTGATGGATCCAAGCAATCTTCCTTTACTGTACAAGCTCTTGCACATTTCAGGCCGATCGAGGAAGTCACCCTGGTCCATACACTCCCTCTGCCTGATCTGGATCACCCCATGATTTCTCCAGAAATGCGGGATCAAGCCATCAAGGAAATTGAAGACACCCTTCGTCCCAAGGGAGAGGCCCTATTGGACCAAATACAACAGTCCTTGCCCCAAGACATTGGAACAGTTCATCGTATTCATGAAATTGGGGCTCCCTCTTCGGTCATTCTAGACACAGTCAAATCAGCGAAGCCCGATCTCATTATGATGGGTGCAAGAGGCTTGGGGCCCATCAAGGAACTTGTGCTAGGCAGCGTGTCCCATCGAGTCCTTCTCCATGCACCCTGCTCGACGTTAATCATGAACCATCCACTTCCCACCCTGCATCACATTTTAATGCCGATAGAAGGGAAAGAAGATGGGGAGAAAATGATCACATACTTATCCTCTCTTCCCTTTGTCTCGCCCCCACGAATTTCCGTCATGTCGGTCTGGCCTCAGCCGCGATTACCCTGGCCGGTTACTTTGGGGCAAAGCCAATTATTGGAAGACCGTGCACTCGACCATATCCGTGAACTGACGGAAGCCGTTGCCCAACAAGCCAAAGAGAAGAATTTCCAAAGTCAGGCCCTGGTCGGATTAGGAGAACCAGCCTTTGCCATTTTAGAGCAGGCCAAAACGTTGAAACCCGATATGATCGTCATGGGGTCCCACGGACGTCGGGGCCTGTCACGATTTCTCTTGGGGAGCATCTCCCATAGCCTGGTACATCAATCGCCGTATCCGGTGCTGGTGGTGCGATAAGAGAAAATGAAAAACGCTGACGACCAATCTGGCCAAATCAGATACCCATCCTATCTCCGTGCCGATCAGGATACGGCATTCCTTTCGCGGGATGAATTACGTGCAGTCCGTCTGCAACTCGAATGGTTCAAACCCGAACTTATTCAACAGGATGAAGGAATACACTCCACCATCGTCGTCTTTGGAAGCGCTCGGGTCCCGGACCCTGACCAGGCAAAGCGTAATCTTCAGCACACGACACAGGCTTTAGCCCAAAACCCCGAAAACCTAGACTTACAACGAGCCGCGACCGTAGCCAACAACCAAATGGCTTTATCTCATTATTATTCCGTTTCAAGAGAATTCAGTCGTTTGGTCTCTTCGACCTGCCAAGTCGATGGTCACCGTGAGTATGTTGTGGTCACCGGTGGGGGACCAGGGATTATGGAAGCCGCCAATCGCGGTGCTCATGAGGTGGGAGCCAAGTCCATTGGGTTAAATATTTCCCTTCCCCACGAACAAGCGCCCAACCCGTACATCAGCCCCTCTCTCACCTTCCAATTTCGGTACTTTGCCTTACGAAAAATGCACTTTCTCCTAAGGGCAAAAGCATTGGTCGCGTTTCCCGGAGGATTTGGCACCCTCGATGAATTATTCGAAACCCTCACTCTCCTTCAAACCGGAAAGGTGAAGGATGTGACGGTGGTCTTGGTCGGGAAAAAGTTTTGGGAGGAAGTGATAAATTGGCAATATTTGGTGGACTCCGGGTTAATCAGTCCGGAGGACTTAAAGTTATTTCACTATGCCGAGACTGCACAAGAGGCTTGGAACTTCATCGTACGAAATCATCACACACCTGGAACATCATGAAGATTACCTTTCACGGAGCCGCGAGATCGGTGACCGGAAGTCGCCATGAGTTGCAGTTAGGAAACACACGGGTCTTGCTGGACTGTGGCCTCTTTCAAGGACGACGGCAAGATTCCGAACGATTCAACCGCCATCTGGGCGTTGACCCGGAGACCATTCATGCGGTGCTCTTGTCTCATGCCCACATCGATCATTCCGGCGCCCTCCCGATCTTGGCCAAAGGAAAATTTCGAGGCCGCGTGTTTATGACCGAGGCCACAAAAGACCTCGTGGAAATTCTGTTGGAAGACTCGGCACGAATCCAGCAGGCCGATTGCCAGTACCTCAATAAAAAGCCATGGTTCCGCGGCCCCAAAAGGCCAACCCCATTTTATTCCATTAAAGATGTTCAAACCATTCGACAGCAATTTGAAACCGTTCCCTATGACAAAACGTTTGGGGTTTCTTCCAGAATCAAAGCTCGGTTTACCGACGTGGGTCACATTTTAGGTTCTTCCTCGGTATGGGTGAAATATACCAGCCAAGGACATTCCCTTTCCGTATTGTTTAGCGGCGATGTCGGTCGCTATGACATGCCGATTCTTCGTGATCCACAGCCTTCCCCACCATGTGATGTCTTGATCCTCGAATCTACCTATGGCGATCGAATGCATGATGAAGACCTTGAAGCCATGAGGACCAAGGCTGAATCGCTGGTGAAGCATGCCCTCAAACACAAAAGCAAAATCATTGTGCCGGCGTTTGCCGTGGGAAGAACTCAGGAGTTAGTGATGCGAATCAAGGAATTGGTTCAGGAAAAGCGCATACCCCCAATTCCAATTTTTATCGATTCCCCATTAGCCTCAAAAGCCACACAGGTCTTTCGACGCCACCCGGAATGTTTTGATGAAGAAACTTTCAAGACGTTCACGTCACAAAAAGATATCTTTGGCGCCAAATATATTCATTACGTCGGAAACGTCCAAGAAAGCCAGCGCTTGAATGACCGTCCCGGTCCTTGCGTAATCATTGCCGCTTCCGGCATGTGCGAGGGAGGACGAATTATTCACCATCTCAAGCATGGCATCCAGCATGAAGCCAATATCATCGCGATGGTGGGCTTCCAAGCCGAACATACGCTGGGGCGAAAACTTATTGAAGAATGGGACACGGTGCCGATTTTCGGAAGGCCTGTCCCTCGGCGCGCTCAAATCGTAAGATTCAATGGCCTTTCCGCCCATGGCGACCGCCATGATTTATTGGATTTTGTGCATCGACTCAATCCCAAACCTCGAAAAATCTTTGTGGTTCATGGGGAGGAGCGCCAATCATTTTCACTCGCCACGGCATTGCGAGAGGAGTATCCCAAGATGGAGATTGTCATTCCCAATCTTCATGCCACGTACGATCTATAACCCCCTTCGACACCGTCGACTCATTTTTTTCCTTACTCTTTAGATATTCGTGGTGTCTTCTGCCACAGGGAAAATAATTTGGTGTGAGGCGACAATCCACATCATTCATCTACTCTCCTGTGGTCATGGGTAAAATCCTTTTGTTTTCAATGAATTCTCCTTGCATTTTGATCCCATAAACCTGGCACACGGCTTGCTCCCTCTTATTTTTGAAATACACAAACGCATTTCTTATTGACCAGATTTCACATTAAGGAGGTAGCACGATGAGTTCCGTGACACGTTGGGATCCCTTTCGGGAGTTAGACGATTTACAACATCGGTTTTCCACGTTGTTTGGCAGAGTTCCTATGAAAAAAGAAGGCGAAAAACGGGAATCCTTGACGGTAGCTGAATGGGCTCCGGTCGTGGACATCGTAGAAGATGATCAAAATTACACCATCAAAGCGGAAATCCCAGGAGTGAAGAAGGAAGATATCAAAGTGGGAGTCCAGGATGATGTGCTCACCGTCTCTGGCCATCGGCATTATGAGAAAGAAGAGAAAGACAAGAAGTTTCACCGGATTGAACGATCGTATGGAAGTTTTGCCAGAAGCTTTACCCTTCCGGAAGATTCCGACGGAGAAAAAGTCTCCGCTGAATTTAAGGATGGCCTGTTAAAAGTTCTCTTGCCAAAAACCGCCCGGGTGAAACCGAAACAGGTTGAAGTAAAGGTCGGCTAATAACACGGAAGACGGCTCCCTTTTTTCCAAAAAGAAGAGGGAGTCATCTTTCAAATGAGGGGGTATGTGGACAAACCATTCCATATCGAAGGAGGACATGACGCATGTTGATCAAGGGAAATATTCATTCACCACGTCGCTGGCTTATGGGATTCCTCCTTGGGTTATTGGTCATGGGAGCGCTCCCTCAGGCCCTCGCTCAATCTGAGCAGCAAATCGTCGTTAACATTCGAAACTTTACGTTTGAAACCACTCAAATGCCATTGCAACTTCATGTCCCCACAGTAATTTATCTAAAAAATTCTGACGAGGTTCGACATGATTTTGGATCGCTCGTGTTTGAGGGAAGCCATACTCGCATTGAGACCCCCATGTCGATATCCTATGGGAGAGGTATTGGCGGGGTCTATATCGAACCAGGAGGAGAGGTTTCCATTCGTTTTACTATTGATCGTCCCGGTCGCTATCAGTTTAAATGTTCGATCCATGAAGGGATGGAGGGAGAAATTCTCTTAATGTCTGCGGGAGCAGTGTAAGCACATCATGGCAGCTATTGACACTGAAGGGGATCACCGTGCAACCACTCATTAAACGAATTTTGTTTGCCACTGATTTTTCCCCATGTTCTGAAGAAGCTTTGCACTATGCCCTGCATTGGGGGAAGGTTTGTGAGGCGCCAATTGATTGTATCTCTGTCCTTCCTATTCACCATCATCTGGATATGGAGGGTGCTGTTCTTCAACTCTATTTGGATGAGCAACGAAAAATTATTCATCCCAGGCTCGAAACACTAGCGAAATACATTCGGGAACATCATGGTCCCTGTGTCGTCCATGAATTATCGGGGATCCCCCATTCAACTATCTGTGAAGTGGCTAAGGAGACGGGGACCGATTTAATAGTCTTGGGCACTCATGGTTGGAGTGGGATAGATCGTGTCTTATTAGGAAGTACCGCCGAACGGGTGGTCGCCCAGGCACCATGTCCGGTACTGACCATCAAATCCAGCTCCCCCCAAAGCAAAGCCCTTACCTATTCCACAGACAATGAAATCCAAGATCTCCGAACTCTAACCCCGCCAGAAACCTGTTCCCCACGTCACGTGGTGGTGGCTGTGGATTTTTCGGATTGCTCACAAGATGCCGTTGAATATGCCTTCTACATTGCTAAAGAATTCGATGTGCAGATCACTCTTGTTCACGTCGAGGAATTACCCTCGTATGGTTTGGATTTTAATTTGACCTATCTTGATACCCAAAAAGAAAAACGTCGGCAGGCTGACAAACAAATGAAGGAATTATGCCGGCTCTTTGAAACCAAAGGGATTACGGCCACCTGCATGCAAAAGGAGCCGCCCGTTACAGAAGCCATCCTCAGAGCAATTGAGGAAACCAAGGCAAACCTTCTGGTGATGGGAACTCATGGACGGGCAGGATTGTCCCGCTTGTTGATGGGGAGCGTGGCTTCAACTCTTTTGCGAAAAGCGCAGGTTCCCATTATCACGGTCCATGCTGGCAAGTATAGCCATGACCATCCCCATCGGCATGCCCAGGCCACGCCAACGACTCCCTTAAACGAGTGAGCATGTCTCTCCATGAGTTCGCCTGCCAACATCCCCCCAACAAATACCGGCGCTCAGGTTCCCTTTCCCTCCCTCCTTGAACGTCTCGAGGCATATTCCCAACAACCCGACTTTCAATATCAGCGAGAATTAGCACTGAGTCGATTTCTTCAACCCTACCTATCTAAGGGGCAGGGCTTCACCTTGAATCCTCTCCCTGCTGAAGTCGAACTAGCTAAGCTCTATCTTTATAGCGACTACTACCCCAACGACGGGCATCTCACCCTAGTCGAACAAGCTCGAGATGAAATTTTAAAACATCTGACCGACGAGGAACGAATCTGGCTGGATCCCCTGCGTCATTCCTTCATGGATCTTTTGGAAATCGTGGCTCTGGGACGACCAGGATCACCCAATGAGGTTCGGCTGAAATCTCTTGGCGATAGCATTGAATATGGAATTACAAGTGAAGACCTTGTCCAGGATTATCAGCCCGGTCAGATGTTACTTACTCGGTTAATCCGACGGCCAGAGTATACCTATTTCCCTGGAATCGCCGTGGGGCTTTCGCACAAACGGGGGCAACAAGTGTATGACTATGTCCGAGAGTTGCAGCAAGAAATGGAGGCGGAAGCCGGAGCCTTTGAACTGGGAGAATGGCAGGAATTTACCAAACGGTTTGGGCATGTCTTGATTTGGGCATTGGGTCAGCTTCGGTTACAGTGGCTGCTCGAGGTGGAAGAACAGGTTCATTTCCTTACCTCTGATCACACTCCATACCTATTCTGTATCGGGATCTATGAACATCACGAAGCAAAATTTTTTAATGAAATGCTTCAGGATGCGAAGGAATGGAAACCCGAGGCGCTAGAACAGTCCATTCCCAAATCGGTTTGTGGCCAACTCGCTGAACCATCCGCCTTGAAGGTGTGGGTTCATGAGTCCGACACCGCGTCGCAGGAACAACATACATTACTAAGTCGCTTGACCATTACCCCAACCCAAATTTTTGCGGAATCGGATTCCTTAGATCATTTCAATGATGTCAAACATTTCCTCGCATCAACCTTTGGCTTTTCCCTTCATTTCAAAGGGGAACTGACGGAACCACCCCTTCACACCATCCCGGAAATGGATTTGCTTACGGATGACGCACCTCCGTTGACACCGTTCGTGTCCAAGGAAGAAGAGCATGACCGACTCGTGCAACTGTTGGAACTCGTCTACCTTGGATGGGCCGAACACCCATGCCCAGCCTTGAATAAGTGCACTCCCCGACAGGTCGCCCATGACGCTGATGCAAAATCTACCGTTGCCCAACTCATAAACCAACTCGAACACCATGACCTGGCGTTTCTGAGAACTGGAAAACATGGATATGATTATCAAGCCCTTCGTGCTCACGTGGGATTGGATGCAAAATAAGTAACCGACATCTCCAGTCTCCGTTGGGGCATTCAATCGACTGCGAGGAGGCACATATCTTTTCCTTTACCAGGAAGAGTACAATTATTCAGTTGCTTTTTTTCAAAACTTAAAGCCTCGCACGTCTTATGGAGAACCCTTCGCTACCTACCGTCACTGGCCCTCAACGATTTCTCAAATCAGCATTTCATCAACTTCTCCAAACATTAAAGGTCAAGGGGTACAAAGTCATGGGCCCAACGGTTCAAGACGGTTCCATTCAATGGACGTACATTCATCAAGTCGAAGACCTCCCCATTGGATGGCGTGATGAACAGACCCCTGGCAATTACCGATTGAATAAAACCGATTCCCAAAATATTTTTGACATCGTTCATGGGCCAGAGTCATTAAAACGCCAAACATTCGCTCCACGGGAACAGCTTTTACAAATTGAGAAAACGAAAAAGGGGTTTTCCGTCCAGGAAAATATTCCCCAATCGGAGCAGGTTGCTATTTTAGGAGTCCGAGCCTGTGATCTTGCAGGGCTCACCATGCAAGATCGTATTTTTCTTCAAGACCAGTTTCCCGATCCGTATTATCAAGCCAGACGTCAAAATTTATTCTTAGTGGCTGTCAATTGTACCCGGGCTCACGAGACTTGTTTTTGCGCTTCCATGGGAACCGGGCCCAAAGCGGAATCCGGATATGATCTTGTCCTAACTGAATCGGACCAGGAATTCCTGATCCAGGGAGGAAGTCCGAGGGGCGAAGAAATTTTGGAATCCTTGACGGTATCGCCAGCGGAGGATCTACAAATACAAGAACATGACGAACGAATCGCCGCCTGTGCCGCGTCTCAAACGCGGAAAGTTAATCAATCCTCCCTCCCACAAGGATTGTATGACGCTCACGACCACAGAAGATGGGATGAGGTTGCCACTCGCTGTCTGGCTTGCACCAATTGCACGATGGTTTGTCCAACCTGCTTTTGTCATACGGTGGAGGAAACACCAGACTTGACCCAACACACCACTGAACATGTTCGAGTGTGGGATTCCTGTTTCACACCCGACCATGGGTATATTCATGGGAAAAACTTCAGACCAACCATCAAAGATCGGTATCGCATGTGGCTCACCCATAAAATGGCTTCATGGATCGATCAATTCGGTTCGTCGGGATGCGTGGGCTGCGGTCGGTGTATTACCTGGTGCCCCGTGGGAATTGATGTGACGGAGGAGTTACACGCTCTCTTAGGCGAGAAAGAATCATGATCAGCGACACACTCATTCCTCCACCAACTAATCCCTTTCTTATTTATCCCGCCATCATCGTGGGAAAAACTCAGGAATCGCCAGACATTCTAAGCCTACGTCTACAATTTGAAGATTCTGAAATGCGTGAGACCTTTCGGTTCAAAGCCGGACAATTCAATATGCTCTATGTGTTCGGCGTGGGTGAAGTGGCAATTTCGATTGTTTCCGATCCCGACGAACCTGAGTTTCTGGACCATACCATCAGAGTTGTGGGGCGCGTCACGAACGTGATCGGTCATATGGACATAGGTGATACCCTAGGCATTCGTGGGCCTTTTGGGAAAGGGTGGCCCATGGAAGAAGCGAAGGGAAAGGATGTGGTGGTCATCACAGGTGGATTGGGATGCGCACCAGTGGTGGGAGCCATTGAATATATGTTTCGGCGACGAGAAGAGTATGGCGCGATCAAAATCATCCATGGTGTAAAAACTCCACATGATCTGTTATTCCGAGAACGTTTTGACCAATGGCGGCGACATCCCAACACTGATGTGTTATTGGCCAGCGACGAACCTGGGAAGACGTGGCATTATCACGTGGGGGTGGTCACGGAGTTATTTGATGAAGTTGAAGTCCATCCCGACAAAGCTATCGTCATGATGTGCGGGCCGGAAATTATGATGCGGGTTGCGGTCAATATGCTTTCTCATCGTGGTCTTCGGCCAGATGGTATGTACGTCTCGCTTGAACGGCACATGGAATGTGGGATCGGCCTCTGCGGACATTGTCAAATGGGACCGTTCTTTTTATGCAAAGATGGGCCGGTCATGCGACTCGATACAATTCTTCCCTTCCTCGGAAAAAGTGGAGTGTAAGAAATGACCAAAGCAGAGCGAGCAAAACTCTTGGCCAAACAGCGACCTCGCCTCGGGGTGTTTAAATTCACCTCCTGTGATGGGTGTCAACTCAGCATCCTAAATTTGGAAGATGACCTCTTGGCTCTTGATCAACAATTGGATATTGCCTTTTTTCCCGAGGCCTCCAGTCGCATGCAATCTGGACCATATGATATTGCCTTGGTTGAAGGTTCCATCAGTATGCCTGAACATGCACACCAATTGGTGGACATTCGAAAACAAGCGAAATATCTGATTACTATCGGCGCCTGTGCGACGAGTGGAGGGATTCAGGCATTGCGGAATTGGACGGATCTTGAAGCCTTCAAACGGGCCGTATACCCAAGTCCCGAACACATCCAGAGCCTGAGTACCTCTACCCCTATTTCAGAACATGTCTCAGTGGATTTTGAATTGTGGGGCTGTCCCATCGACAAACGCCAACTGTTCAACGTGCTGACAGATCTGTTGGCGGGTGTCCAACCGAAGCTACCGGAGTACAGCGTTTGCATGGAGTGCAAGCGCCAAGGGAATATTTGCGTGTTGATCACAAAGGGAATTCCATGCCTGGGTCCCGTCACAAGAACCGGATGCGGAGCCATTTGCCCCAGTATGGGCCGCGATTGTTACGGATGTTTCGGACCATCCGAAGGCCTACCGCAAGGACCCGGCATGCCCCCTAATACCTCTTCTCTGAGCAACCATTTCCACACCCAATTTCAATTAATCCCCGTTGACGTCCTCCGACGTTTCCGGGGAATCAATGGCAATGTTCGACCATTCAACGAGGAAAGCCGTGCCTGGGAAAACGCCTGAAACTCGAACCATTAAAGTGGATTTAGTAGCCCGAGTCGAAGGGGAGGGCGCGCTACATGTCACAGTGAAAGATGGCGTGGTCGAGGATGTGCAATTACGTATCTTCGAGCCTCCCAGATTTTTTGAGGCATTCTTACAGGGACGGCATTTCAGTGAGGTTCCGGACATTGTCGCAAGGATCTGTGGCATCTGTCCGGTGGCCTATCAAATGAGTGCAGTGCATGCCTTAGAGTCGATATTCGGCGTGACCGTCGATGGTGCGCTTCGAGACCTGCGACGATTGCTATACTGCGCGGAATGGATCGAAAGTCACACCCTTCACATTTACATGCTGCACGGACCCGATTTCCTAGGGTTCCACAGCGGAATCGAAATGGCCAAGGAGCATCCTGATATTGTGAAACGAGGCCTGCGACTTAAAAAGGCTGGAAACGATTTACTCGCGCTGTTAGGAGGTCGCTCGGTGCATCCGGTTTCCGTCAAAGTCGGAGGCTTTTCCAAAGTTCCATCCAAGAATGATTTTGCCATAATCAGAGACGACCTTCTGTGGGCCCGAGATGCTGCGATCGAAACCGTGAAATGGGTCGCAGGCTTTGAGTTCAAAGATCCCGAGCAGGATTATAGGTTCGTATCACTTCATTCTTCGGCTGAGTATCCCATGAACGAAGGACAGATTACGTCCAGCAACGGGCTAAACATAGCTGCAACAGAATTCGAACAACATTTTTTGGAACACCAAGTACCCTACTCCCACGCGTTACAATGCACGTTGAATGGTGCGTCATATTTTGTTGGACCCTTGGCGCGCTTTCATTTAAATTACAACCAATTGCCGACAGTGGCCAAACAGACGTTGGAGGCCACCGGACTGCGACTGCCCTTTACGCGTGCTTCAATGAGCATCATCGCCAGGGCGGTTGAAGTATTGTTTGCAGTGGAGGAATCCCTACGAATCATTGAAGGCTATCAGCCTCCGTCCAAACCTGCAGTTGCCGTTGAAATAAAACCAGGGGAAGGAATGGCAGCCACTGAAGCCCCACGAGGGACCTTGTATCATCGTTATCTCGTTCGAGAAGACGGCAGCATTCAAGAGGCGAAAATCGTTCCACCGACCTCACAAAATCAAGTCCGTATTGAAGAAGATTTACGCACCTACCTTCCAGTGGTGTTGCATCTATCCAATAAAGAAGCGGCGATCAATTGTGAGAAAATCATCAGAAGTTACGATCCATGTATTTCCTGCGCGACCCATTTTTTGAAGCTGGATATTGAACACATCATCGGAAACTCGAAATGAAACCTATTCGAGTCATTGGCATTGGCAACAACATGGCAGGGGATGATGCCCTTGGGCCATTAACCATCCAGGCCATGAAAGCCAAACCACTAGACGATGTGGAGCTGATTGAAGCAGGGATGTCGGGGCTCAGAATCTTAGACGTCATGAAAGGTGCCGATGTGGTCATTCTGATTGATGCTGTCCGAAGTGGTCGGATACCAGGAACCATTCATCGCTTGGTCATTCCTGACGACTTAGGATTGCTGAAGCAATCAGCATGGAATTCAGGGGCCACTTCGACTCATGGATTTGGTCTTGGCGAAACTCTTACCCTCAGCCATACGTTAGGCACCTTACCCCCAAACACTCTGGTGTATGGCATTGAATTAAGTCACACGAATATAGGAACTGATGTTTCCTCCAGTGTAAAAAAGGCAATACAAAGCGTGGTCTCGACCATTAAAAAGGATGTGGAAGCCTACCTATGCATGAACTCCAATTCATGACCAATCTGGTTCGGATGGTGGAAGACGTGTGTGGGAAAAAGCCGAGGATCACCCCATCCATGATTGCTCTGGAAGTAGCCAGTGATTCTCACTTAGCACAGCACAGCCTCGAAGATTTGCAAATGATGTTTGATTTTGTGACGAGAAATACCATCGTTCAAGGCGCCAAATTGACGGTGACCACGAAAACCGCAAACGCTACATGCCGTGATTGTCAAACCACCGTTGAATGCCGCGAAGAATTCTCTTTCTGCCCCAATTGCGAATCAGGAGACGTCGAAAGAGACGACACGCCGGAAGTCTTGCTGAAACATATCAAATATACTGACCGCTCTCCATAACCATGAAAGAGGCTGGGCCACACGAAAACACATCACTTCATCGTTTACACCTGGAAGTGCAGGGCAAAGTGCAGGGGGTTGGGTTTCGCCCCTTTGTTTACCGGTTAGCTACCCAAAGCAAGCTTAATGGCTGGATTGAAAACACCCCACAAGGAACTCTGATCGAGGTCCAGGGGCCCTTGGTCGATGTGGAAATATTTCAACGCCGGCTTCGGCTTCAAACACCCCCGTCAGCCAAGATTGAAACCATCAAGACATCGACCCTTTCTCCCCAACAAGAAAATGGATTCACCATTCGCCCAAGCCAGAAAGCCGGTCCAAGGCTTTCTGTTGTTTCCCCTGATCTGGCAACCTGTCAAGAATGTCTAGACGAGATCAACGATCCATCCTCGCGCCGCTATCGATATCCTTTTACGACCTGCACGCAATGTGGCCCACGGTACAGCATCGTGGAAGAAATCCCCTTTGATCGTGTCAATACCACCATGAAACGTTTCTCGTTGTGCGAAGCTTGCCAATGCGAATATGAAGATCTGGCTAATCGTCGGTTTCATGCCGAAGCCATCGCCTGTCCGACTTGTGGGCCTCATTTGGAGTTATGGAATGATGAAGGAACAGTATTGGCCAACACGGAAAAAGCTTTGTTGCAAGCATGTACGATGGTGCGGGAGGGAAAAATATTAGCCGTCAAAGGCCTTGGTGGGTTTCAATTTCTGTGCGATGCACAAAACGACAAGACCATCCAAGAATTACGACATCGCAAACACCGGCTACGCAAACCATTTGCCGTGCTGTTCCCTTCTATGGAAGCGCTAACTAAACATTGTGAGTGTTCGGAAGAGGAAAGAACTATTCTCACCTCTCCTGAATCACCAATTGTCATACTCCGACGGAAAAAAAAATCTACACTTGCTTCGGTAGCGGCACCAGGTAATCCTTATATCGGAGCGATGCTTCCCTATACTCCCTTGCATCATCTCCTCATGGCGGAACTTCTAATTCCAGCCATAGCGACCAGCGGAAATCGTTCAGAAGAGCCCATCGTGATCGATGAACAGGAAGCACGCTCTCGGCTTTCCCAAATAGCCGACGCCTACCTTTTGCATGACCGTCCCATCTCCAGACCCATCGATGATTCCGTAGTCCGAGTAGTCAATGGCGAGCCTATGGTGCTCCGCCGTGCCCGAGGCTATGCGCCAACTCCAATAACAGCGAGGGCTCAAAGATCAAATGGGAAAACTCTTTCACGAGTCTTGGCCGTCGGAGCTCATCTTAAAAATACTGTTGCGGTAACGATTCAAGACAAGGTCGTGATGAGTCAGCATATCGGCGACCTTTCAACCCCCGAAGCCTGTACACAACTCGAACAAACGGTCTCCGAACATTTGAAACTCTTTGATGTCGAACCTCAGGGGATTGCCTGCGACCTCCACCCAGATTATCGATCAACCATTTTTGCTAAGAAGCTTGGCGAGGAAATGAATATCCCGGTGATACAAGTTCAGCACCACTTCGCGCATATCCTTTCATGTATGACTGAGCATGGCTTGGAAGGCCCAGTGTTAGGAGTCGCATGGGACGGCGCCGGGTATGGCTCAGATGGAACCATATGGGGAGGAGAGTTTTTACTCGCGGATTATTCCGGGTTCACACGCGTCGGACACTTACGAACCTTTCGACTTCCTGGAGGCGAAATCTGCATGCGCGAACCCAGACGCGTAGCCCTTTCCTTATTATATGAGACATTTGGAGATGAATGCCTGAATATGAACTTGCCACCCATTCAATCTCTTGGCCCTGAGCTTGCCCAATCATTGGTAGAACTTTTGGAAAAAAATGTGAACTGCACTCCTACCACCAGCATGGGAAGAATCTTCGACGGCATTAGCTCCCTCCTCGGCCTTTGCCACCTCAACACCTTCGACGGCGAAGCCGCCATGGCATTGGAATTTGCAGCCGAAGATTCAGCGCGCAAAGGAGGGGATACCCGCCTCCCAATTTCGTTTGTTCTCAATAGGCAGGTCGAGAAATGCACATCGGAGGCAAAGGAATTTATCGCGGATTGGCAGCCGCTTGTGGAGTCAGCAGTGAGGGAAACCTTTAAAGGAAAAACTCCTGGGGCGATAGGACTAAACTTTCATCGAGCTCTGAGCAAGCTGACTGTAGAGGGAGCGAAAATTCTCAAGAATTCTAGAATCGTCCTCAGCGGCGGGGTTTTCCAAAATAGTCTTATCTTAAAATTTGCCCAAGACGAACTTCGAAAAGAAAACTTCCAGGTTTATTCTCATCACCATATTCCGCCCAACGATGGCGGCCTAGCCTTGGGTCAAGCCTTGGCAGCATCCTCTGACTTAATAAAAAAACGTTTTTAATATTAGTGTCCCCATCGAAACCGTACCGGGTCTTTTTCCATCTTATCCCCCAGCCATAGCTCCAACAACGAGAAACGGTTCTATCCCCTTAGCCACGGCGTCAGGTAGGGGAGCATCTGGAGATTCATGCGAGAAGTCTTGTTCACAAGCAAAAAATCTGATGAAGGGTCGCCGTTGCAGGGTCTCGTGGTTGCGGATGACTCCTTTCAACATAGGATAGGAAGTTTCGAGAGCATCAAGAATAGAGTTCTGCGTGATCGTTCCTTCCACCTCCAGACTTACCTCCCCATCTACACGTGCCAAGGTCATAAGATGCGCGGGAAGCACAACTCGAATCATGGCAGCACTTGCACTTCCACAGAGAGTACGGGCGGGAGATCCCGCACGATGGGGCTCCAACTGTCTCCCTCATCAGCCGATCCATAGACCTGCCCACCAGTCGTGCCAAAATACAAACCGCAAGGATCGAGTGAATCCACAGCCATCGCATCGCGTAACACATTCACGTAACAATCGCGTTGCGGCAATCCCTTCGTCAACGGTTCCCATTCATTCCCCCCGGTTCGGCTACGATAGACGCGTAGCTTTCCCTCAGGCGGAAAATGTTCGGAATCGCTTTTGATGGGAACGACATAGATCGTGTTTGCCTCATGTGCATGAACGGCAATCGGAAAGCCAAAGTCGGAGGGTAAGTTGCCGCTGACCTCGTGCCAGGATTCACCGGTGTCATCGCTACGCATAACGTCCCAGTGCTTTTGCATAAAAAGCACATTCGGACGCGACGGGTGCATCGCGATGTGATGGACACAATGGCCAACTTCAGCATCCGGGTCAGGAAGCTCATACAGAGACTTCAGGCCGCGGTTCACCGGGCGCCAAGCCTTACCGGCATCATCCGTCCTGAAGACACCCGCCGCTGAAATGGCAATAAACATTCGCTCCGTATTTGTTGGATCCAACATGATCGTGTGCAAGCACATCCCACCAGCCCCAGGTTGCCAAAGGTGGCCTTTGGCTTCGCGAAGCCCGGGTAGTTCTTGCCACGTTTGTCCACCATTGGTCGACCGGAATAGAGCCGCATCTTCCACCCCTGCATAGACGATGTCCGGGTCAGTTAACGACGGTTCAAGATGCCAGACCCGCTTAAACTCCCAGGGCTTCTGCGTACCGTCGTACCACTGATGCGTAGTGAGGGGTTTGCCAGTTTCTGGGGAAGTGTCATAGACAAATTTGTTGCTTACACCGGCAGGCGGTCCTGAAGGATCAGGCATTTTCTCCCCGCCGGGAATTTCCCACGTTTTGCCACCGTCATCTGAGCGTTGGATCACCTGCCCGAACCAACTGCTGGTCTGCGACGCATAGAGCCGGTTCGGATCCACTGGAGATCCTTTAATGTGGTACATTTCCCAGCCCCCGAAGTGAGGACCATGAACTTCCCACTGCTTCCGCTTGGCTTCCGACGTCAACACAAACGCGCCCTTCCGTGTTCCGACCAACACTCGTACTTTGCTCATACCATACTCCCTAATGAAAAATGGATCTGGCTATCGTTCGTAGGTCGCAATAACCGTAGTATCAGTCACGGCCTTCTCAAAATGTTTTTTCCGTATTTGAAGGTATTTCTCATTTGAGAAAAATGAATGCATCGAGTCTTCGCTCGAAAAGAAAATTGTGAATACCCGGTTGATGGGTTCTCTGGTCTTGGACTTCAGAACTGCAGAAACCTTAAAATCATACCCAAAACCACCGCCAAGATTTTCAAGAAGAGGGGTCATCTCGTCGCGATACGATTGATATACCTCCTCGTCTAAAACGTTAAGCCCAACAACCATTTCAAAAGCCAAACTCTTTACCTCCGATTTGATCACCGCCTATTTCGTATCCACTGCACCACAGAGTTTACGCCATGGAATCTATGTCTGGAAGATAGAACATTTTCTGTAACCCTGATGTTAAAAGGTGGTGTTTTATTGTAATGGAAGGTACAGGGAAAAACTATTCAGAGAATTTCGAAAACAAGTGTGGAAATTCTCTAGGGGCTAAGAATCAGGATGGCATCCGCTATGGGTTTAGCCTGCGAGGATTCGAATTCATTGAAGGCTGCCCGCAAGTAGTCCACCCGCTCTTCCTTAGGTAATGGGTCTGGAATGGGCCCAAGGCTCGTGCAACGCTTCCATACTTTTCCCAGAACAACTCCGAATTCCGATACTAAGGTTTTGTGGTGTTCAAAAAGGCTCATCAGTTGTTGTTGACTCTCCTCCGTCATCGAAAGTCCATTAGCCCGAACCAGGACTTCCCAATACCAATACCAGGCTCGCAGGTTAAACTCGGCATATTCTTCTGCCAAGCGTTGGCGCAAAGCCAAGAGGTCGGCCTCAGTACGCGGAATAGCGCGGGCATCTGGTTCATCCCGGCAAAAAAGTTCCAACGTCGTGACAACCCTATTGAGGAGTTGGGTCCCTTCTGAACTGTGTTTGGTGACTTCTACTGCCAAACCCAGTCTGGCTTCACGCCGCAATTTAGCTTCATCCGATTCACGGAACCATGACGGAATCAATATCGAGCTAAGGACCGTACCAACCAGAAGGATTATGAGAGGGTGACCCAGCAACTCTTTTAGATTGTGCATTAGATCAATGGACCTTCTTCATCTCGGACTTTCTCCATACACAAGGAGTTTTCGTTCTAATTATTTCCATACGGGAGTTTAAATTACATGGAATTTGGCGTCCAGAAATTTTTATTTTCTTCAATACGGATTTTCTCCATAGAATGAAAATAGGTTGTCTTTTTGGGCAAATCCTGAAAAAGCGAGACTCCGTAGCCAACATTGAAAAAATGAAAATTCTTGCGATGACACTAAAAGTGGGCTCATGATCTTTTTCCGTGTCCATCAATGTGACATGATGGGAGGTAAGAGGAGCCACTGCCCATGTGTCTAGCCATTCCCGGACAAATTCAAAGCATTGAAGAAGGAGAGCTCCGAAACGGGTGTGTTTCGTTTGGAGGGATGGTGAAGGATGTATGCCTCGCCTTTGTCCCCGAGGCGCAGGTGGGGGATTATGTCATTGTGCATGTGGGATTTGCGATTAGTAAGGTAGATGAGGTTGCAGCAAAGGAAACGTTAGCGATGTATGAGGACTCTGGACGGGATGAAGAATAGGGACAATCCTGGATTCCCTATTGACAATGTTGGGAAAGACGGATTCGGGAAACCATGAAATACCTTGATGAATTTCGAGATGCTAAGGCTGTTCAGCGCGTGAGCAAAACCATTGAACGCACCGCGCGTCATCCATGGAATATTATGGAAGTGTGCGGCGGACAAACACATTCCATCGTACGATACGGGTTAGACCGACTTCTTCCTTCGGAGATTACGCTAATCCATGGACCTGGCTGTCCGGTGTGCGTAACGCCGATTGAATTGATTGATGCGGCCATTCAGCTTGCCAGTCATCCGGATTTCATCTTGTGTTCGTTCGGAGATATGTTACGAGTGCCTGGTTCCTCTGGAGATCTATTGGGCGTGAAGGCTCAGGGCGGGGATATTCGCATCGTCTACTCGCCTCTGGATGCGCTCGATATTGCCCAAGGCAATCCTGATCGGCAAGTCGTAAGTTTTGCAGTCGGGTTTGAAACCACGGCTCCAACCCATGCAATGGCCGTCTTGCAAGCGCAACAACGTGGTCTTCAAAACTACAGCATGATTGTTTCGCATGTGTTGGTGCCCCCGGCGATGGAGGCTATTCTTTCCTCTCCCGGTAATCGCGTTCAGGGTTTTCTCGCGGCGGGTCATGTGTGCACCATCATGGGGTACGAACAATACCAACCCATTGCGGAGAAATATAAAGTACCGATCGTGGTGACCGGATTCGAGCCTCTCGATATTATGGAAGGAATTGCCATGGTGGTCGCCCAGCTCGAGGCAGGAGAACATCGAGTGGAAAATCAATATACGCGCTCGGTTCAACCAACAGGTAATCTCGAGGCTCGCCGAGTGATTGAACAGGTCTTTGAAATAGGTCCACGGACATGGCGAGGCATTGGCGAGATTCCCGAAAGTGGTCTTCGTTTAACTTCGCAATTTGCACACTTTGACGCACTGCAACGATTCGCTGACCGACTCTCACTTTCCATTCAACCAACGATTGACCATTCTGAATGTCAAAGCGGATTGGTTTTGCAGGGCCGAATTAAACCTTCGGAATGCTCGAGCTTCGGCACTCGCTGCACGCCGGAGCACCCGCTTGGCGCACCCATGGTTTCCAGCGAAGGAGCCTGTGCTGCGTATTATCGATTTCGGAGTCATGAAGTCACTGAACCTATGTCATAAAGGTGTTGAAATTACTCACCACCTAGGCAAGGTTGAGCCATGGAATTGAGGTTTTCTTTTTGTCATTCTGAGTAAAACGAAGAATCTCTATTTCCAAGAAAAGTCAGATCCTTCGCCTCTGGCTCAGGATGACAAAAGGAAAACTTATTCTGAGTTCCTCGAAGAGCTTAGGGGAATGGATAGTTCAATGTTTTAGGGATGATAAAATTGACCCAAGACTCAGATTTCAATCTTCAATGTCCTCTTCCCTCGCAAGCAGACACGATTCGTTTGGCGCATGGCGGGGGAGGGAGGCTCATGCAGTCACTCATTCAAGACGTATTCTTGAAGGCCTTCTCTAACCCATACCTTTCCCAACTTCACGATAGCGCAGTGGTTCCCATAGAAGGACATCGAATAGCCATCACCACCGATTCATACGTTGTTCGTCCGCTCTTTTTTCCAGGCGGGGATATCGGCAGCATGGCGGTGCATGGCACCATCAATGACTTGGCCATGTCTGGCGCGACGCCCCTCTATCTCACTGCAGGTTTTATTTTGGAAGAAGGGCTTCCTATTGAAACCCTCCAACGTGTTGTGACTTCCATGGCTAATGCGGCAAGGCAAGCTGGGGTATCCATTGTATGTGGTGATACGAAAGTCGTGGATCGCGGAAAAGGGGATCAAATTTTTATTAACACCACTGGGGTCGGCCAAGTTCAGGAAGATATCGATATTGGCCATCACCGAATCCAACCAGGTGATCGAATTCTCGTGAGCGGAGACCTAGGTTCTCACGGAATCGCCGCCATGAGCGTGCGAGAAGGGTTAAGCTTTGCTGGGGGTATTGTCAGTGACTCCGCACCACTCCATCAGGTTGTGGCCGAGTTAATTCTAGAAGGAGTCTCCATTCATTGTATGCGCGATCTCACTCGTGGCGGCCTGGCCAGTGCGCTTAACGAACTCGGTAAGAGTTCAAAACAGAATTTTCTCATAGATGAAAGCCAGATTCCTATCCAAGAACCGGTTCGTGGTGCATGCGAGGTACTCGGTCTCGACCCTTTGTACGTGGCCAACGAAGGCAAGTTTGTATTGTTTGTCCCAACCAATGAATCCGACAAAGCTCTTTCTATACTTCGCAAACATCCGGTTTCTTCATTAGCAGGAGATATTGGAGAAGTGCTTTTTTCCCAACCGCTTCACTCGCCGCCCGTGACTCTCAAAACCGTGGTCGGTACCCACCGTATTCTCGATTTGCTATCAGGGGAACAACTCCCTCGGATTTGTTAATCCACAAGGTTAGGGGCTGGAAATGTTTCGCCCCGGACTTTCCCATTTTATGTTTCTTAGGGATTTTACCGATCTAGGAATAGGTGTATAATCAAAAGATCAGACCTCCAGTCGGAGACCAGAAAATAGTGACTGACAATTTGAACCTAGTGAAGCAAATTCTATTCTATACCTTACGCAAACTTCCACGCGTGCTCGTCTTATCTTGGGTGGCATTGTGGATCATGGTTTTTCCTCTGATCCATGTTCACCCTGAAGCAGATCATGCCCATGGAGGTGCCCAGCACACACACGGCGGGCTGGCCCATTCTGTCCTGTCCCAAGATTTACCCTGTGAGTTTGGTAAGGATTCCCACCCTCATCAACATTCGGACCAGGAAACTCACCTTGTCGCGTTTCCTGGTCACACTCATGGCCACTCTCACGCATTGAGTCATTCCGAGATTACACTTTCCGCTCTGAATCCTTCTTCAGATGGATCCCTGAAAAAACAGTTAGTCGATTCATTTGGAGCTATCGACCAAAATAGCTCGTACGCCTATGATCTTGCTTGGGGGAATGTTTCTCCCCAAGAGAACAGGTGTTATCCCAATCACTTCATCCAACCGTATTTTTCTCGACCTCCGCCTCCTATCACCATCTAAATTTTCGTGTTTCAATTTCTCTGACTTTTGATCGGAGAATGGACACCTATAATTCCCTTTAGAATAAGGGCACTCGCTCGAATGACAGGCGAAGTCCATTCTGCAGGCGGAGTGCTTTATGGCATCGCAAATCGTGAAGAGGCTCGTCGTGACAATGTATCTCATCATACTTCTACCGTTCCTCCTGCTACAGGGATGTTCTGATCCACCGGACCAATCGAAAAATTCGGGTTCGGAGGTGGCCGAATCGCAAACGACATCGCCGTCTTCAGGACCACAACTTCCACCTTCGGCGCAACAGCGGATCAAAACCGCTCCAGTGCAACAACGTATGCTCTCGCAAGCGATTACCGCTCCCGGAAATGTCGCGTTGAACCTTGCCAAGATGGCAAAGATATCATCACGGATCGAAGGTCAAGCCGAACAGGTTTTTGTTCAATTGGGACACCACGTAGAAAAAGGTGATCCGCTAGTTGCGATTGGGAGCCTGAAGCTTGATGAATTAGTCCAAGAATATTTGGTCTCCCAAGTTCAAATGGATCTTCGAAAAGGTAACTTCGAGCGAACCCAAACACTGCACAAAGAACAAATCGTTTCTGAACGCCGTTTAATGGAAGATCGGGCACAGTATTTAGAATCCAAGGCCATCAACCAACATGTCACGGAAAAACTTCAGAACATGGGGTTAACACAGGAAGAACTGAACGAACTTCTGCATATGCATGATATGGAGGGACACCGCTATATCATTAAGTCACCGTTGTCCGGAACGATATCCGAGCAAACCGTGGTGCTGGGCCAGGGCATTCGACCGGGTGACCATCTCTTTGAAGTCGTAAACACCGAACAGGTCTGGGTCTTCGCCAACCTTCCTATCGAGCAAGCGCAGCGATTCAAAAAGGGAGACCGCGGCACGATCGTCGCCAAAGGCCGGAAACCAATTACCGCACCGCTCGCCTACATCGCCCCTGTCGCAGACAAAGCCACTCTAACCATTCAACTTCGTTTCGATGTCGATAATTCTCAGGGCCTTTTGAAACCGAACGAATATGTGGAAGTGCGGTTAGAACAAGGGCCCTCATCCATTCTGGCAATTCCCGTGACCGCGCCAACGATGGTGGAAGGTGTTCGAGGGGTATTTGTAAAACAGGGGAATGATTTTACGTTCATCCCTGTAACTCTGGGCCAAGAAAGTGATGGGTGGATTGAAGTCGTGGAAGGACTCGCCGTTGGGGATGAAGTGGTCACCGGAGGTGTGTTCGATTTGAAAAATTCAGTGCTCAAAGATTCGATCGCTGGAGATTAAACTGGAGATATAAATCCGAAATTCGAAACAAATCCAAAATCTTAAATTCGAAATTTCAATTTTGCCATTCTCATTGGTTTCGGATTTCGATATTCGGATTTCGAGTTTAGGAATTTTTAACTGGTCCCAAATAGGAAAAGAACTTTGGAGCGCCTACTAACTTTATCACTTCGCTATCGCTTCTTCACACTCGTGACGCTGCTCCTTGTTATGGGGACGGGCATATATTCCTTGAAGGAACTCCCCATAGACGCGGTCCCCGACCTCACACCCGTGCAAGTCCAGGTTCTCACCAAGGCTCCCGCTTTAGGTCCGATTGAAGTCGAGCGTTTCGTCACCTTTCCGATTGAAACCAATTTGAGCGGATTGCCTGGGCTCAAGGAACTTCGTTCGATTTCACAGTTTGGCATTTCCGTCGTCACCGCGATTTTTGAAGATCATGTGGATTTGTATTTGGCGCGCCAACTGGTCAATGAACGCTTGGCCATCGCCATCGAACAAATCCCATCGGAATATGCACGACCGATGATGGGGCCACTGACCACAGGTTTAGGGGAAGTCTATCAATTTTCCCTGAGCGGCGAGGGCTACAGTCCCATGGAGTTGCGCACCTTGTTGGAATGGGACATTGGGCGACGCCTGCGTTCGATCCCCGGCGTGGTCGAGGTCAATATTTGGGGTGGGCGTGAAAAGCAGTTTCAAGTGATGGTCGATCCCCAAAAACTCTTAGCACTCAAGCTTTCGCTCAAGGATGTGTATGACGCCCTGAAACGAAACAATGCGCTCGCTGGGGGCGGATACATCGTGCACGAACGAGAACAGTTTCTCATTCGCGGCGAAGCCATGGCCACCGGGGTCGAAGATCTCGGGCAAATCCTCCTCGAACATGCACCTGGCGGAATTCCGATTTACATCAAGGATGTGGCCCTCGTGCAAGAAGGCGCGAACCTGAGAATTGGCGCGGCCACCAGAATGGGTGAAGGGGAAACGGTTATTGGCATGGTCCAAATGCTCGCCGGCGCCAATGCCGAACAATTGTTGGAGCGAGTAAAAACACGAGTAGAGGAAATCCAAGCCAGCCTGCCAAAAGGTGTGGTCATCGAACCGTATTACGATCGATCCATCTTTGTTGGACAGGTCATTCAGACCGTGCGATCAAATTTACTCGAAGGCGGGTTGCTGGTTATTGCCGTGTTATTTCTTTTCCTCGGAAATTTTCGATCGGGGTTGATCGTGGCAGCCGCCATTCCCATTTCCATGCTTATCGCATTTACGGGCATGCTCAAGGCCGGCATATCCGGAAACCTCATGAGCCTGGGCGCGATCGACTTTGGATTGCTCGTCGATGGCTCAGTGGTGATGATCGATAACATTCTTCGCAAATTAGATGACCTCAAAGATCAATCAGTGGAAGCCCGAATCAAGGGGATTCATGACGCGGCGAAAGAAGTCCTGCGCCCCATCACCTTTGCCGTGGGCATTATTATCTTGGTCTATCTGCCTATTTTGACTCTCACCGGGCTAGAAGGAAAAATGTTTCGCCCCATGGCCTTCACCGTGATCTTTGCCCTGGCAGGATCACTCCTATTTGCACTGAGTGCCGTCCCCACCTTGGCATTTTGGTTAGCCAAGACTCATTCAAACCTTGAAGGCACCTGGATGGTCCGTCAGCTTCGCGAACTTTATGAACCCTGTCTTCGGTTCTCAATCAGCAAGCCCCAGTTGGCCGCGGGTTCAGCCGTTGTCTTGTTTATCCTCAGTTTGTTCATCGGCTCTTCGCTAGGCGTGGTTTTTATGCCTCGCTTGGACGAAGGCGACCTCGCCATTCAGGTATGGCGCTTGCCCAGTGTGTCGCTGGATGAATCCGTGGCCACCGCGCTTCAAGTGGAAAAAGTTCTTCGCACATTCCCCGAGGTCACCAAGGTCGTATCCAGAACAGGCAGCCCGGAAGTCGCCACTGATCCCATGGGTATCGAACTCTCTGATGTATTCGCCGTGCTCAAGCCCAAAAGCGAATGGACCAGTGCCAAGACCAAAGAGGAACTCATCGAAAAAATGCAGCGCGCCATTATGGAATCGGTGCACGGGGTCGGCCTGGGATTTACGCAGCCGATTGAAATGCGTTTCAACGAACTCATCGCCGGCACACGATCGGATATCGCGGTGAAAATTTTCGGGGAAGATCTCACGGTGCTGCGCCAACAGGCCCAGCAGGTCGCCGCAAGCTTACAAAGCATTCCCGGGGCCACGGATGTGAAAGCCGAACAAGTATCCGGCGTGCCACGCATCCGGGTCATCGTGGATCGAGACCAGATTGCGCGCTACGGCATCACGGCAGATGATGTGTTGACCTATGTCCAAACTGCTCGCGCTGGGCAACATGTCGGCACGATCTTTGAAGGCGAACGACGGTTTCCGCTCGTCGTGCGGCTGACCGACCAATCCTCAGCCAGCCCTGCAGCCATAAGAAATTTGCTGGTGCCCACGCCGCATGGGGAATTGGTACCGCTCTCTCGCATTGCCCAAGTCATCGTCGATGAAGGGCCAGCGCAGATCAGCAGAGAAAATACTCACCGTCGTATCGTCGTCGAAGCCAATATCCGAGGCCGGGACTTGGGTGGCTTCATGGCCGAAGCGCAAAAGACCATCAAAGAACGAGTCACACTTCCTACCGGATATTATTTGGAATGGGGAGGCCAGTTTGAACACTTGGATGAAGCCACCAAACGCTTAGCCCTGGTCGTGCCTATTACGTTGCTGCTGATTATTGGCATGCTCTCGCTCATTTTCGGGACGCTGCGCCCTGCGTTCCTGATCTTTCTCAACGTCCCCTTAGCCCTATCCGGTGGAATCTTGGCGTTGTGGGTTCGCGGACTGCCGTTGAGTATTTCCGCCAGCGTGGGATTCATCGCGTTGTTTGGCATTGCAGTCTTAAATGGTGTGGTGTTGGTGTCCAGAATTCGCACATTAGAACACGAGGGGTTATCCCGTGACGAGGCTGTCACCCAAGGGGCGTTAGACCGGCTTCGCCCTGTCTTGATGACGGCGTTAGTCGCCAGTTTGGGATTTCTCCCAATGGCGTTGGCGACCTCCATGGGGGCCGAAGTGCAACGCCCATTGGCCACCGTGGTCATTGGGGGGCTGATTACATCGACTGCATTAACGCTCTTAGTCATTCCGGCTGTCTATAAATATTTCTGTCCAGGGAGACGATATGAACCGACGACTCCATAACGACCTTCTATCGTGTATTACTTCAATAGTATTCAGCGGTATGTGCCTGTTGTTGGTCAGCAGAACTCCAGTCTGGGCACAAGAACCCACGAGCCAATCGTATACATTACAAAGCGTGATCGACCTGGCGTTAACCCACCATCCGACGATTGAATTCGGCAAGGGGGTCATCGAAGAAAAACAAGGCGATCAAATATCCGCGTCGGCTTACCCCAATCCCTCGTTGGGCATTCAAAGTGGACATGGGCAAGTGCTCGATCCCACAGGCCCTTCTTTGACGGAGCGCTATGTCTCCTTAAGCCAACCACTGGAATGGCCGGGAACCCGTGTTGCCCGTCAAGAAGCCGCCAGCGCAAGCGTCACCAGTGCGGAAGCAGGTTTAGAAGTCACGCAATTGAATATTAAGGCCAGAGTCAAGCGAACGTTTTATGAACTCCTCTTAGCAGAAACTTTGGCTGACCTGGCTTCGCGACTTGCAGATACCGTCACGGATTTCGAACGAGCCGTAAAACGCCGCGTGGAATCAGGAGAAGCCCCGCCCTTCGAACATGTGAAAGTGAATGTGGAACTGTTGCAAGCCCAAAAATTAGTGAGTCAAACGAAGGGAAAGGTCCGTGCGAACCAAGCCACCCTCAATCAACTCACTGCCGGCAATCTCGGGGAAGACTTCTCAATCGAGGGCGACTTTGAATCGGTCGACGCCCATTTGAATGAACAGAAACTGATAGAGGACGCTTTTCAACACCATCCTGAAGTCCGTCAGTATCAACAGTTAATTGAAAGAGCCAGCGCCCGTCACCATGAGGAACAACAGGCCCGTGTGCCGAATGTGACGATTAACGGGGCCTATCAACGCGATGCGGGTCGGGAAGGATTTGTCGGCGGGCTCTCCATTCCCTTGCCGCTGTGGAACCAACGACAAGGGGACATTGCCAAGGCCCTTGGCATTCGCCGGCAGGCCGAAGCCAATTTGCAGGAAGCCCGAATCACTCTTCGACGAGGGATCATCGAACATCTTCAAAATGCACGAACCTCCTCCGCCCAAATTCAAACCTTTGAAAAAGGCCTCTTGAAACAAGCCAAAGAAGCCGTCCGCATTGCGCGCACAAGTTTCAAATTCGGCGAAGCCAGCTTGATGGATGTGCTCGATGCCCAACGTGTCCTCTGGCAAACCTTTCAAGGCTATGCCCAAGCCCGATTTGAATTGTCCGTCGCCCTCACAGAGTTAGAACGGTTGGTGGGGAAGGCCTTATAAGGACTAAAAGAATGGAGTCACTAATACACCATCACTTACCTACTATCATCTAAATCCTATTAGGCCCCTTCCCGACCCCTACAATTTCCTCCCCCGCTGTATCCCTTTTGTTTTGGCAGAGGGGTTATGCGCTGGTCACGATAAAACGTATTTATGCTTTTCAGATCATAAAATAAAAATATGCGTTAAATACCATATTGCCATTTTATAGGATTTGGCACATAATAAGAAAAAGTGGAGAGAATCATGAACGACCTTGCACGCGATCCAAAACAAATCGGAAACCTGATCCGCCGGGTTCGGAAGAAACGGGGCTTCAGCCAAACGCAGCTTGGTGAAAAGTCCGGCCTGCGCCAGGAAACGATTTCCCTGATTGAAACGGGAAACCCTGCCGCAAAGCTGGAAACAATTCTGAACGTGCTGGCCGCGCTCGATCTGGAATTTCGGATCGTGCCGCGTTCAAAAGGCCGGGCCGCCGATATTGAGGAGATTTTCTGATGCCGCGTCCGCGCCGTCATGCACCATTGCGCGTGCTGTTGAACAATCGGCTTGTCGGACAACTTACCAAAGCGGCGACCGGTGCCATCGACTTCCAGTATGACCAAAGCTGGCTGGAATGGGAGCATGCGCTACCCGTCTCCCTCTCACTCCCTTTGCGGGATGACGCCTATAGGGGAGAGGCGGTCACGGCCGTCTTTGAAAATCTACTACCGGATTCGACCGCATTGCGCCGACGAGTAGCAGAAAAAGTCGGAGCTGCTGGGACGGATGCCTATAGCTTGCTCGCGGCCATTGGCCGGGATTGCGTCGGGGCGCTGCAATTCATCGGGCTTGATGAGGCCGACGAGATCAGTCCCGGTACCGTCCGAGGACAAGGGGTTAATGAGGTTGCAATTGAAAAACTGCTCCGAAACCTCTCCCAGGCCCCTCTGGGACTAAGCCATGATGACGCCTTTCGGATTTCGGTGGCTGGGGCGCAGGAAAAAACCGCGTTACTCCGGCACAGGGGACGTTGGCTCAAACCGTTGGGGACCACGCCGACCACGCATATCTTGAAAAAACAGATCGGCCGACTGCCCAACGGAATCGATCTTTCGAACAGCGTAGAAAATGAGTTCTATTGTTTGAAACTGGCTGACGCGTTCGGACTTCCGGTCAATCACGCAGAGATTCACACCTTCGGAAAAACGAAAGCCCTGGTCATCGAGCGGTTTGACCGGCGCTGGACCAAGGACAAGCGATTGTTGCGCTTGCCGCAGGAAGATTGTTGTCAGGCATTGTCCATTCCCCCCACACGGAAATATCAAAGCGAAGGCGGGCCAGGACTCGTCGAGATACTCAAGTTACTCAAAGGAAGCGATAATCCAGATGCCGATCGGAAATTGGTATTGAAGGCGCAAATTTATTTCTGGCTGATTGGAGCAACCGACGGGCATGCCAAGAATTTTAGTATCTTTCTTGGACCCGGCGGCCGTTTTCACCTGACGCCCCTGTATGACGTGCTGACAGCGCAGCCGAGTTTGGATAACGGACAGATCCAGCGAAAACAAATGAAGCTTTCCATGTCGGTCGGCATAAACCGTCATTACCGAATCCATGAAATCACGGGACGGCATTTCTTGCAGACCGGGAAAGCAGCAGGCCTTTCCAAAAGGGTCGTCCTTGAAATGATGGAGGAAATGGCAGATACAACACTACAAGCGATGGAGAAAGTTGAAAATGAATTGCCCAGGAATTTTCCCAGGTCTCTTCATGCATCGGCGAAGAAAGGCCTGACCGGACGGTTAAAACTGCTTATGGTTTCGAGTGGTGAAAGAGGTAATGCACAACTAGCCCGGAAAACCGATAGAAAAATTCGGCGCTAAATCCAACGTCAAGCGCCTAGTACTCTGGAAAACCTTTCAAGGGTAGGCCCAAGCCCGGCTTGAATGGTCCGTGGCTCTCACAGAATTAGAACGGTTGGTGGGAAAGGAGTTGTAGTGACTCCGTGGCATTCATAGGACAATCAATTTCATCCCCTACATCCCATTACTCAAAAGGGATATTTTTTGAATTAATTCCTGTCTGACCCTAATTATATCTTCTAATCAAATCTTCATTCATACGCCAAACGACGTATAGCATAGAGCCGCGTGCTATGGGACCGTTAAAGGCCGGAGAATCCGAGAGGGCTCTCTGTGGAATGTGCCGAGAACTGAATGAGGGAAGCCACGATATGAAGGATTGCCATAGAATGAGAGAACGTTCTTATATGGGCTTGGAAACCAAAGGGTGGCTTGTCGTGACTGCATGCAGTGTGTTGTTGGTGGCGTCATCATGTGCGCAAGTTAGGGAACTTTATAAGGAAAACTTTCCTCACGAAGGTGCCCTTCAAGATGGGTCCAATACCCAAGCGGAAATTCACGGGGAGGGGGCTTCCAAGGAAATTGAACAAATGGATAAACGAGATTCACGCACAACCACCACCTCCAGCCCCTTCAGTTTAAAATGGAGTTGGTAATCCGCAAGAGCCCTTTAGCCATTGTCGAGGGCCTGAAAATAGGTGCCTGAAACCTTTTTCTTTATTTATTCGAGACTCACCCTAGTAACCCCAGCCAAAAAAGAGCTGCAAAAAGCCATTACCGAGCAAGTCCAATTTTCCACAACCCCGCCACCGCGCAAATTCAAACCTTTGAATTCGGTGTTCTGTCTAAGTTGTGCATAAGAAAAAGCCCCACGCCAGGTTGGTATGGGGCTTTTCTCTGTTCTACGGGTTGAAAACTTTACTCTCCCGAATTTTTTATTTTCCTCCCAGCCTTAGGGATCGGGTACGACCAAACACCTTGCCCGTGTTGTTAACGCCCATTCACCAGTAGTTGCAGTGGTTTCCAGTACAATGACAGTCCAATCACTTTCGCCTTGGGGCTCACTGACCCGGACCATCAGATCACCAAGAATTTCATTTTCCTGAGGTTGCCCTACAGGTCCATTGAACGCGCTGACATTGAATCCTCCACCTAAGAGTTCATCATTGCCAAGACAAGACGCAGTGGCTATTTTAATATCGACAGAGGATCTGGCGATGGAATTAAATACTGTGTAAACCTCCAGTGAGCCCGGTTGAGACGATCCAGGTTCTCCTTGAGGTCCCTGAGGACCTGGTACTCCCTGTGGGCCTTGGGGGCCTTGCGGTCCTGGGTCACCTTGTGGCCCTTGAGGTCCGGTTGCCCCTACTGGGCCAGGATTACCCTGTGGGCCTTGCGGACCAACGGCTCCAACGGTGAGATCATATTTCACTGTGTGTTTCGATGAGTTCCCACCGTCATCATCATCGTCGTCGTCATCATCATCATTTCCTTCCGGCCTGATAACCTTTAACAAGTAGTCACCGGCTAAAATGCCTACCGGTAAATCCGCAATGATTTTCGTGTCCGTGGCTAAAGTCACATTTAAGAACCCAAATTCCCCCAATTTGACGTCGGGGTTATTGCCAAAATTAGTTCCAATAATTTCGACCTCACCGGCACTGACATCGGCAAAGGCTTCGGTTATTTTGGGTTTACTCTGGGCAGCGACTGGCGTCGTCCACATACAGAAACAGACTAATACAAGTAAGGAACAAGTTCTGACGTACTCCATATGCCTCTCCCGTTTAAGAATATTCGAAAATAGTAAAATCCCCCTCAACAAAAACAAAACCGCTTCTCAATACTCAAAACCAATCTTCTAAAACATTTCAAGAAGCAGAATTGATGCCAGACCTAACTCACTGAAAGGATTGAAGGATGAGGAAAACTTGGCAGGACTATCGTATCGATTAAGATACGAGGGCGTATCTAATCAGATACAATTTTTATTTTCTAAACTGCGCAAAGTCGCTTCGGCGAAGGCAGGTCCAGCCAAGCCAATTGCCAGAAACATCGTTCGTATCTCGTAGGAGATTGTTTTAGGGTTTACGAAGTACGTTTCCAAAGCCACGGCGAAGCCCGATTTGAATTGTCCGTGTCCCTCACGGAGTTAGAACGGTTGGTGGGGAAGGAATTGTAAAGACATAGTGGCATTCATAGGGCAATCGTTTTGATCCCCGTACATCCCAGCATTCAAAAGGGAATGTTTTTGAATTAATTCCTGTCTGATCCTAATCAAACCTTCATTCATACGCCAAACGACGTATAGCCTGACGCCGCATCATATGGGACCGTTAAACGCCGGAGAACCCGAAAGGCTTTTATGTGGAATGTGCCGATAACTGAATGAGGGAAACCAATATTATGAAGGGATTTCCATAGAATGAGAGAAAGTTCTCATAAGGACTTAAAATCCAAAGGGTGGTTTTTAGTGACCGCATGCAGTGTGTTGTTGTTGGCGTCCTCATGTGCGCAAGTAAGGGATTTTTATAAGGAAAAATTTCCTAACAACGTGACGCTTCAAGATGGTTCCCATACCGAAGCGGAAATGAACGGGAAGGCGGCTTCCAAGGAAATTGAACAAATGGATAAACGAGATTCGCGCACAACCACCACCTCCAGCCCTTTCAGTCTAAAATGGAGTTGGTAAACTGCCAGGGCTCTATAGGCGTTGCCGAGAGCATGAAAAGATGTGCTCGACGCCCAACGCGTGCTCTGCCAAACCTTTCAAAGCTACGCCCAATCCCGGTTTGAGTTATCCGTAGCCCTGACGGAGTTAGAACGATTGGTGGGGAAGGAGTTGTAGAAGTTTAGCGGTTGGCAGGATGTGGTATTGCAAGACTTGACCCCATGACTTTTCCTTGGCCGCTTTGCTTAATGCCAGAAACATTAAATCCCGGCGCGGGAAACAGTGGCATGTAAGCTCTGTGCAGCGTATAGTGGCCAGAATTCAGAGAGTCGAGGGACGAGCCGCGTAGGTGAAGCAGGAGAAATTGGAGAAATAATTATGACGACAAAACCTGACGACCTAGAAGCAGTTCGAAATATTGTTAATTCCCTTTCTGGGTTCGAACCCAAAGATCAAGAGAGAATCCTTCGATGGTCACGTGAAAAGCTTGGTCTCCCGACTGGTGCCACGGAAAACAAACCTCTAACTCCGCCGAATCAACCTCAACCTCCTGTCCATCCTCCAACTGTTCCTTCACATGGATCAGGGGTGGATATTAAGTCATTTGTTAATGAAAAAGACCCGAAATCCAACCAGGAATTTACAGCGACCATTGCCTATTACTATCGATTTGAGGCACCAGAGACTTCACGAAAAGAAACCATTACCGCCGAAGATTTACAGGAAGCTTGCCGTCTTGCAGGGCGGGCACGATTCCAACGACCTGCCCAAACATTGATTAATGCACATCAGGCTGGACTTATCGATAAATCAGGGGACCGGGGTGGTTACGCCATTAGTACAGTTGGGGAAAACTTGGTTGCTATGACACTTCCATCTGATGGGAAAAAATCTCGAACCCCAAAACCATCACCACGTAAAAAGCCCACTTCCAAAAAGTCTAGTAAAATCGGCAAATCAAAAAAGCCAAAAGGGAAAAAGAAGACCTAGTAATATGCACAACGCGCATCATGCGGTCGATGCGTCAGTCTCGGAAATTGACAAATTACGGCGCACACTTAAAAAAAACGGATCGGCTCAGGTTCGATCGGGTGAAGAAATTGCCCTCATTAAAGCGGTTTGTCTAACCTGGTTTAACAATCATCGTAAGTCCCTTCTAGTTGTTATCGATGAGGCGTTCTTATCGGACCAGGACAGACTTTATAAAGAGCTGCTTACATCCTGTGATAGAGCTACTTCACGAAAGAAGTATGATCAACTGATAAAACAGCTTCGAGCATCACTGACTGAGATTCGTGGGTATATTGTTGATCTAAAACCTGTTGATACAACTCCGACGACCGATGCCCCTCCGTCATTTGCTATTTTAGTTCCCAACCCCATTATGCAGAAGATCCTCGAAGCGAGATGGCTGGAATGTTCAAAATGCATTGCTGCAGGAGCACCACTTGCCGCAACCGTTATGATGGGTGGACTTCTAGAAGCGCTTCTCTTGGCACGCATTAACCGTGAACCAAACAAGTCCCATGTGTTCAAAACTGCCTCGGCTCCAAAGGATCGTATGACCGGCAAAACCTTACAGCTACAGGAGTGGACGCTAAGGCATTATATCGATGTGGCACACGAGCTTGGTTGGATTTCAACCTCAGCTAAAGATGTTGGTGAAGTCGTGCGTGATTACCGCAATTACATTCACCCTCAAAAAGAATTGTCACACGGAATTGAATTGCGGGATGACGACGCCAGACTTTTCTGGGAAATTGCAAAAGGCATCTCCCGTCAAATACTCAAATAATAAAAAATCAGGACTTGGGGTCAAAATCAGGACTTGGGGTCAGGTCTTGCAAAAACACATTTGTATTGCATCGACCTTAAAGAGCGCTCCTTATGGGTCCCGACTGAAGTTCTTTCACCCGGCTTCAGATCATAGGAAGGGGGTCATCTCTTCTTTGGTGAGTCTATTCGAATCGAGAGTATGTAATTCACGCTCGTCCGTCTTCTTTTCCACAAAGGCGATTATACTCCTGGCCACTAATTCCTTGTGGGAATCGCAGTGGTTCGAATATATCGTTCCATTCGCGATTTCTGCCTGAAGTGGGCATCCGCCACCGCACGGCAACACCACCGAACAGCTTCGACACGGCTCGTGGCCGGCGACGTTCCTCGATTGATAGGCTTCGTATCGGTTGTCGATAAAGTCCACCAGGCCTTCGTTCGTCACGATTCGAATTGAGGAATTGAGTGAGGAAATTGGGGGTCAGATCTAGGGTTTGTGGCCTCGCTAGCACGAACGCTTGTTTTGATTGTCGTACAGACGCATTCGGCTCCCGCCTCGTTAAAAAACCCCCGACCAGAAGGATTACGTCAACAATCGATGTTGGAAATTGAGAATGACAAATTCCGCTGGTTTGAGTGGGGCAAACCCTACCATAATCTTGATGATTCCCGTTTGTTGATCTCTTGTGGTGATGGTGTCTCTCCCGCATTTCACGAAAAACGCTTGTGATGGCTTTGTTCCTGCTAACGCGCCATTTTGAAATTGCTGCATCATGAACTGTTCGATCGTGTTGCGAACCTTGGCCCATAGCGGTTCATCATTGGGTTCGAACACGACCCATTGGGTTCCACGATGAATACTGGCTTTCAGGAACAACGCAAGTCGTCGTATTGGGACATATTGCCATTCCGGCTGCTGAGCGGTCGTCCGCGCTCCCCAGGAAACGATACGGTTGGCAGAAAGTGTTCGAAACGAGTTGATGCCCCATGGCGTCAACATGCCGAGTTCTTGATCTGTGAACTGACGTTCCAAGCCCTCAACTTTTTTCAATTGTGCCTGCATTCCTGCCGGCGCCTTCCACACCCCTCTCAACCTGTCCGTCCGCGTTAAAACTCCGGCCATGGTTCCACTTGCTGGTATCAGTTTGTTTTGTGAGGCCTTGGCGTTGGGGTGCACCCGTACTCGGGGACTATAGATCGCCACGTTCGGATGTCTGATCGTTCTTTGGCGTGCGATCCATTGTTGCAGTGAAGACGCTGTGGATCGCTTTGCTTGCTTTTGAGGTGGATCCAGAAGATACATGGCATCCAGCTGTTCGGTGAGTCTGACGGCAGCCCGAAATACCCTTGCCGCGTCCCGATCCGCAAGTTCGTGGGTCTGTGGAATGCAGAGAATCTTTACATCACCCTCCTGTTCCAACACTGCCAGACCTTTGAGCACGGGCCTCATGCTTCTCAGTGTTCCAGAACCAATTCTGATGATGAGGAGCTCGGCACCCCCGTTGTCATAGAATTGTTGCACGCAACACGCTGTGAGTGTCGGGTTGCGGTGGCCGCCATACACACGGGTGAACTCCGCCCAGGAGCGTATTCGTTTGGCAACATTGATGGGGCCCTGCGGAAAGGTGCCGATTATGGCTGTGAGAGATGTTGCGACTCCTGCAATGGGTCTTAGCCCGGAAGGGACTTCCTCGATGTAGACACCTGGATGAGAAAATTTTGGAGGCATGAGTAGTTACGTACCAGGCAAGTTCTTACCGCAGCTTCGACAGGGGAAAGCTGCGGGTCAGATCTTGCAATAACACATTGGTATTTAATTGACCTTTTGGAGCGCTTGTGATGGGTCCATACCCGATGTACTTTACCCTAACTTCAGATCAGAGTAAGGGAGTCATCTCTTCTTTGGCGAGTCTATTCGCATCGAGAACCATTAAGTCACTCTCCGCCGTTTTCTTTTCCACAAACGCGATGATACTCTTGGCCACCAATTCTTTCTGCGAATCGCAGTGATTTGAAAATATGGTGCCGTTCGCGATTTCTGCCTGCAGTGGGCATCCGCCGCCGCACGTCAACGCCACTGAACAGCTTCGACACGGCTCGTGGCTGGCAACGTTTCTGGATTGATACGTGTTGTATCGGTTGTCGACAAAGTCCACCAGGCCTTCGTTCGTCACGACTCCGATTCGTTTGTTGGTATATCCCGCTTCTTCATAGCATCCATACACATCACCATACGGGTCGAACAACAGGGAGTACGGCCGGTTTTCCATACAAAACATGGTCTTATTCAAGAGGATGTTTTCGTTGTTATCAAAGAGGTTTCTCATGGTCCCACACGTTTTGTCATATGGTGAGGCCATTGACGACACGCCCTTCTTCTCCATCTCGTTGGCCAGTTTCCATTGTGAGAAGATCTCCGGAAACACGTCGGTTGCCGTTTTGGTATGGGCTTCATGTATGGCGGTACAATACACGCTGACATTAGGAAGTTTGGATACTCCCCGCTGGTCCAGAATGTTTTCTAGATCCTTGAGCGTCCCTACTGACTCCACGGTGACGTTGACGCGAAGCGCGATTTTTACGCCTTTCGCTGAAAGCCAGTGTATGTTTTCGACGATCGCATCGAATGTCTTTTCACCTGACATCGGAATTCGTGACTTATTATGAATGTCTGGAATGCCATCCAGAGAGATCTGTACGTTATTAACCTTCCCATGTTCTTCACCAAACAGGTTCGGAAACTCATTAACGCGGGTTCCGTTGGAGATGGCGCTGACCTCATGACCACGATGCTGCGCATAATACAGGGCTCGCTCGATTGCGGGAACATTCTCTGGCGCAAACGGTTCGCCGCCGTACAATGAGATTTGCAGGTTGTTGGCCGTGCTTCCGTACAAGGCTGGAATGGTCTTTGTGAAGAGGGTATCGACAAAGTCTGGAGACATGGCGCGTAAGGACGGTCCATTCCTGTCCCGCATCTCGTTTTGATAACAATACGGGCATCGCAGATTGCATGCATAGGACAGGGCTAACATGACGAAACCGGAGGAGACGGCTGCCCTGTTCTTTTGGTGCAGTTTATTGACATATTCGACGAACGCGTCGACCTCGGCCTCGTAGGACAGTGCGGTCAGGTACCCTCGGCTCCGCAACAAATCGAAGTCCGTCGCATCGAACTCGCTTTCTTCCATCGATTGCTGTTTGCGGCGACACCTCGAGAGCCTGAGGCCTAGATTGTTGGATACTTCGTCAATGGCCCCGGTCACCCCGTGCATTAAGATGTGTGTATCCCGATTGGACGGGTAGATGTTGAGATAATTACTGACAAAAAATTTTTGGTTCATTCCGGGTCTTTCTATCCACTTACGAGCACCGCTTAAAACCACCCTTTTCCGGAATGGCGGCGTCATCTTAAAAGTCGTAATCCGTGAAGCGTATCTCGTATTTCGTTAAAGCCAAAGAGAATTTTTCAAGATGCCAACGACTTTTCAGGCATTTGGCCTTGCTGGACGAAATTTTTTGAACATTCCCTTTGAGTTATCCGGTCTATCCACTGACAACCACACCTTTATCACGGACATGAATTGTTCAACGGCCCTTTAGTTAGGAGCATCCTTCACACAGAAATCCATCGGACAACTTGTGTTATTCAGGCGCTTTTCAAAATCTTTGGTTGCCTTGTCATTGTCGGTCAAAAACTGGCCGCTCAGTGCATCGAAGTAAGTTTCCTCTTTTTTCGTAACGACGGTCTTTGTTAACGATTCTTTAATTTGTGAAGCCATGCCGTTCCTCCAATCGTGTAGTGTGAGTGATATAAGATATTGAGATTTGGGTCAGGACTTGCCATGACACATTTCTGCCAATTCTACCTTACCGGCTGCTTGTGACTCCAGCCGTCGAGTTCGATACCGTATTCGGCGAGGGAGTAGCCACCTAAAGAATGGGGAACGTCCATATGGGTTTAGAAGTCACGAGTGTCCGAAGGATAAAATTGACTCACTCCCTACCCGTTGGTACTATCACGTCCAGTTTTTTCCTCTTGGATATCTCCCATCCTTCTCATGCAAAAACTCGTCGGAAGTTTTTGGACCACCCTGGAAAAAGATCAAAGCCAGATCTCCCCAGAAGAACGCCATCAGGCGCTTTGCACCGCCGAGGGCCTGCTCACCTCGTGGCCAGAAATCGATAAACCCACCAGGGAAACGGTGTTGCAAAACCTTGAACACCATTCATTACATTCTTGCGCCTTTAATCACCTACTGATTGACTCTATCCGGTATCATTTAACTAAGGACCTTACCTTTCTAAAAACCATACCCGCACGGATTGATGAGCATCCTGATGACCTGGCGGCTTGCGCATCAACCTTCATGACCCTGGCGGAAATGGTATTCAACGATACTGGAAATACCTTGGCTGCCATAATTAATCGGAGGGTTTTCCGCACATTATTTGAAAAGCAACATTCCCACATCGGTGGCCTGTATGACCGGTTGGTCGGAAATCGTTTCCAGCCGTTTTCCCCTAATAACAAAGTCGTCATCCTCACTCGGCAATTTCTACAATCTCCCCATGCTCCCACCGTCGATACCATCAACTTTGCAACTTTACTTACTCAGGATTATGGAAAAGAAGTGATGATTGTCGCCTCATCGGAATATACTCATGGCAATGATGGTGCCATAGTTCCGGCGGCTTGTGGAGCCATGATTCCCGAATATCAGGGTGGGCTTAAGACCATCGACGCCAATGGACATTCATTCCCCTTCCTCATGTGTGGCGATGGTGTTTTTAGTGAGAATGCCGCTATTCAGGGTATGCAAACTATCGATGCGTTTTCACCGGAAATGATTCTCTGCATCAGTGCCCCCTCCCTTCTTGCCGAACCCTTTCACCATCGCTGTTTTTGTTTTATTTATCCCACGGCGCGTGGAGTGCCGCTGACCAAACACTGCTTTTTTCATACCTGGGACCAACCGGATGCTGAAATGCAGCACATCCTTGATCAGGAAAACCTCCGAGGCAAGCATCTCTTTGCCCAACATCCTGGCTTTGAGGTCAAGCCTCCTTCGACGGCTCTGACCCGCCGACAATTTGGTATTCCTGAGGACGCGTTTCTTTTTGTCGTTGTAGGCATCAGGCTGTTCATGGATATCGATGACCGGTTTCTTCAACTTCTTATACAAATTTGTGATCATCCCAAAGCTCACATTGCGTTTGCTGGTAACTTCGAAAACTATAAAGAACAAGTCGGTAAGCACGCTGCCCTGAAAGGTCGCACCACCCACCTAGGGTTTCAACAAGACATTATGGGTGTCTATCAAATCGCAGATGCATACCTGAACCCAATCCGTAATGGTGGAGGCAGTGCGATCGTTTATGCCCTGCAGGCAGGCTTACCTGTCCTCAGCCTGCCTTCGGGTGATGCTGGAATGGTCGTAGCAGGATTTCCCCCATTGGAAACCTATGAGGACATGGGCAAACGCGCCTATGATCTCATGACCAATGCCATGGTTTTGGGCGACTACCAAAAACTGGCCCACCAAGAGGCACCTAAATTTTCAGGCAGAAAGTCCCTTTTGCACAATATAATGCAGGCCTTCAATGAATTTGCAAAACGGCAGGGCCAACATTAAGAGCCGGCAATTACTTTGTTGAAATTGATTCTCCCGCCATGAAATTAGGCACAGACTGACCCTTTCAAATGAAGCGGCGGCAGTTTACACACATGTAACACTCCAGTGTCTTCGGTGTAACGAAAGTCCCTTATCCTTTTGGTCAATAGGACGGTGTGTTAAGAAAAGGAGAATGGGATATGCAAAGGCTGCATCGTTTATTACTGGGGGCTCTATTCATAACTTTATCCGTTGGATGTGCGGGACTCGAAGGCACCCAGCCCAATCAAAACGACACCTTCACTCAATTAGACTTGGGTAAGGAGGCGTTTCAACAGGGCCAGATTGATCAAGCCCTTCAGATCTTTGATGAAGTAGTGAAAGCGAACCCGCAAGATTCTGCGGCATGGAATGCCCGAGGGTTTGTGCATGCAGAACGTCAACAGTGGGATCAAGCCATTCCCCAATTTCAAGAAGCTGTCAAACTCGATCCGGACAACCTTCGCTATCTGGAGAATCTTGGGATTGCCTATCTGGAGGGTGGATATCCTGAAGTCGCGGTGCACACTTTCGATACCCTGCTTCGCGTCTCTTCGGAATCAGCAGGTTTGTGGAATCATCGAGGACTAGCCTTGAGTCGCATGGGCCGATACGCCCAAGCCATTGATGATTTTTCTTATGGTATTTCGTTGGACTCCCAAAACGCCATGCTTTTTGCCAATCGGGCTGTGGCGTTTATCAAAATTGGGAAGACTTCATCGGCCAAAGAAGATCTCGATCATGCCATTCGCTTGGATCCCCAGTTCCCACAACCCTACCAAAGCCGTGGACTCCTTGCCTTGCGAGAGGGAAATTTCAGAATGGCGGCGGAAGATTTTGGTCAGACCCTCAAACTCGGTGTTGATGGCGGGGACGTGCACTACAATCGAGCAGTCGCCTTATTCATGCTTGGGAAAACTGTCGAGGCCAATCAAGAACTGAGAATGGCCTGTGCGCGAGGGAGCTTTCAGGCTTGTGGCCAGGCGGATCGCCTGGCCATGGTTCCTGAAGAGTTGTAATAAACTGAATGTGATTCGTTGATAGCAGAACTGTAATAGTTTCCGCTTTGGTAAAGTCTACGACACTTTTGGGGACTTGGGATTATTCTCTGCGCAATACCTTTCCTCCGAGATATCATATTCATCGGCAGAATCACCAATGTCTGCAGCCCCTGTTTTCCACACGTGAAGGCAGCGAGCCGTCATGTACGGTAATTTTGACTGACTGTCCGTCACCCCTACCATTTTCCCAATGGCAAGAAATTTATTCCCGTATAAACTCCCCTCTGCGTCGAGTTTATCTGGATAATAAACGGCAACGAGACCTTTTGAAACCCAGCCGATATCCTCTGGCCCATCATATTCGGATTGCGGATAGGGCAACCACTCGGCTACCACCAGGGTCCCTTGTTTCGAGGGCTCGACGCTCACGATGCGCGCAGCGAGCTTAACTGTTCCCCCCTTATATACATCAGGCTCAGCTTTCAAAACTCCGAATTCAGTTTCAGATTTCACAACCTGCCCGTTGTTTGGAAAAAATGGTGACGAAGCACATCCCGTTAACCATAGGATTAACCCACATCCTATAAGAAGTCTTTTTACTTTCATGACTTGCCCTCCCTCGCCTTGAGATATTTCAATATATTTAAATTATAAGTTAACATTTGCGATACATTCAATTAACATTTTCGTAACATTGTGACATCATTTTCTTCGCATGTTATTGAAATTGCAGTAATGAGGGATTGGAATTCGTGGGTATAATTGTGAAAATTTTGTCACATTTGTGAAAAAGGTGGAAGGAACCTTTTCTATGACAACTTCCGGGTCGGATTCACAGGGTCATCGAGGATTTTAAAAATGGTGGTCGGGTCATACCATGCCACATTTCGATTGCTTTCAACTTACGTCCCAATCTTTTCTAGCGCCAGCCGGTTCGCCACAATGAGGGGAGGGAGGTTATCACGCAGGGATTCCGTCAGAACCTGCCGCACCGTTCGTTGGATATTGTTAATCCACGACGCTACGCGTCGTTGGTGTAGGACCTCCCGGACCACCAGCTGAATCAGCCCTCCGGCATTCAAGACGTAATCCGGCACGTGCACAATGTTTCTTCTCATCAAGAGATAGGGATCGCGCTCTTCATCCAGAAATTGATTGTTGGCTCCACCAGCCACAATGCTGGCTCGTAGTTGCGGGATGGTCTTGGCATTGAGTACGCCTCCTAAGGCACAGGGTGCAAAGATGTCTGCCGGGACCCGATGAATCCTTGATAAAGGCACTACTTCGGCTTTCCATGCTCGTTGCGCTCGGGCGGCTCGTTCTTGCTGCAGGTCGGCGACGATGAGATTCGCCCCGTGTTTTACCAAGAGGTTGCCGAGATTCCATCCCACATGGCCGACCCCCTGGATCGCGACCACCCGGTTGTTCAGATTTTGCGATCCAAAAACGACTTGGCTGGCGGCTTGCATTCCTTTTAGCACACCCTTGGCTGTCGACAGGGAAGGATCACCGCTTCCCCCATGTTTTCCTGTAGTACCAGTGACATGGCGGGTCTTTTCCGAGACCACATTTAAATCTTCCGGCACAATCCCTGAATCTTTGGCGGCGATATATTGTCCTTTAAGAGAATCAATGAGCGCTCCCATTAAATGCAGTACTGTTGGGGTTTTCTCTTTTTCTGGGTTACCAATGATTACAGCCTTCCCGCCACCAACCTGTAAACCGGAAATAGCCGCTTTCTTGCTCATGGCGTTGGCTAAACGCAGCACATCTTGTAAGGCTTCTTTTTCATTTTTATAGGGCCACATGCGAATTCCGCCGAGGGACGGTCCCAGCCGTGTGGAATGCACGGCAATGATGGCGTGGAAATTTGCCGCGGGATCTTTTCCGACCGCGACAGTTTCGAAGCCCTTGACCTTGAGGTGTTTTATCTCGAGCATGTTTCTGTTTTAGGATTCATGATTATTGTAAGCCGGATTTGGTCTAAGCACAAAGAATGCACTGTTCCGTGATAATGGACGGCAGGGGTTAAATCTTGTGTTGACCATTTACCCTCTTTCCCTCCATTCCACAACGATATTCCGAGGAGGAAAGCCTCCACCGATCAGAAGTAGATGGAAAAAGTTTGTATAGATCATTCTGCGGGATATGCTTGAAAACTGGAATACCCATGCGGCATGATTCTTTTGCATTAAACATGAAAAAGTTCCTGTTTGGGAGTTAAGAGTTACAAGGAGGTCATATGGAGTGGAGAGCAAGTCATATACTGGTAAAAGAAAAAGGGTTAGCAGACCAGCTGCGAGACCGATTGAAAAGCGGGGCCAATTTCAGAGACTTGGCTGAAGAATATTCGACCTGTCCCAGTAAATCCAAAGGCGGTGATCTGGGATGGTTTGGGCCTGGCAAAATGGTGAAAGCGTTTGAAGATGCCGTCAAAAAAATGAGCCATGGCAGTATCAGCAATGTGGTCAGTACACAATTTGGATACCACATCATTAAGAAAACCGGACAGAAGGATTAAGCGGCCCTTAACCAAGGGGTAAACTTTGTGCTGGGATTGGTTTTTGCGCGGGCTAGGACAACAATCTCCGACTGAGGAGTACACGCCCGTCAGCGGCCTGCTGGAGACCAAACTTGGCATAGAGCCGCCAGGCAGGTTGATTGAGTTCTCCAGCTTCCACATGAATTGATTTGCACCCGCGCCCCTGACATTCAGCCAATAGGCTGTTTAACAGTGCGGTTGCTGCACCACGACGCCGGCACTCTGGTTTGACATACAGATCATCGATGTAGGCACCTAAGCCCCCATGCTCCATAGTATGCCGTATCGAAAGTACGACATACCCCACCACACTATCGGTTTCCAAGGCCATCCACACACCGCCTCTTTCTGGATTCCCCAGTAAAGAAGTAAACGACTCAGCCGCCCACAGGTCGTCCAGCGGAAAGCCTGACTCTGCATAGAACAATCCCATCAGGCTCACCAAAACCTCAATGTCTTTAGACGTCGCTGAACGAATAGTCATGGGTTGTGGAGGTTCCCCGGGTAAGGCATGAGGTTATTTTGCGCGACTGTGGACGTGTCTTCTTCGAGATTTGCGCCATGCCGGTATTGCTGGTACGGTAAACCTTGTGCGAGAGAGTGGATTTCGAAACAAGCCCAGATTTTTGGCCCTAATTTTTAGGAAAAGTGAACTCAAGCTCATGAGTTGTTAGTCCTCTTTTGTTCCGAAAGCGTAGACCTTCCCCTGAAGGTTCACAACTTCTCGACTTGCCCCTTTTCGCCACCCCTTTACTTTTCCCACCTCTATACTCCCCGACAGATGGTCAACGCTCATGAAGCGCATCTTTGACATGAACATTCCTGACCCCATGATGCTTGGCTTCCAAATCGTGGGTTGGTTCATTCTCTCGGCTGTGTTGATGTCTTTTATCGAGCACCAAGTTCACAAGTGGCTGATGCACCGACGGAGTATCGCCGCCTTCAAGCACACGTTCGAAGCACATGCCATTGTGCATCATAAGAACCACTATTCAAAAATCTTCAGCGATGCTCCGGTGCCTCCTGGTGAAGACAAGGAGATACGCCTCACGATCCGCAAGGCACCGATTAAAGCGCTTCCGGTTGCCATGTGTCTCGCGTTCTTCTCCTGGCTGGGGGCAGCTATATTCATCGCCACCTTTGTGTTTCATCATTGGGTATGGAACAACATTCATTTGGAAATGCACAAACCCGAACAGAGGGCATTTAGTCATTGGCGGTTGTATCAGTTTCTCGCGCGGTACCACTGGTTGCACCACCGATATCCGGACAAGAATTTCAATGTCGTGTTTCCTCTAGCGGATTTTGTCCTTGGAACGCTTGCTCATGCCACACCCACCGACCTTCAGGATATTCATGAGCAAATTGGCTCACCCGTATCAACGGCCTTACCTTCTTAAATCGCGTTTTCCACTCTTTCCAACTACCTCGGGTTCCCCAGAGCTCTTCGCTCCTTCGTGCTGTGTTTAATCTTCAAAAATTCTTTGGGCCGATTTGCCGAGAAAGAAAGTGTAACGTGGTTGCTGCTGTTTGCCTTCGCTTTGGGTTTTGGAACGCCCGTGGCCGGATCTACCTTAGTCGCCGTGGGGGATGAGGCCGCCAGCGTGGCGGCGGAAGGCAAGGTGGTCAATCGGTCGGTGCAGGTGCGAGCGGATTATGTGGGCATCGTGAGTTACTGAGATATTGTGTTACGGGGATTGCGTGAACGGTTGAAATTCGGCAAGACAATTGGTTTCGGAACGACCGAAGTTTTTCCTCTTCCAACGGATTGATCAAATTTTCTGTATAACCGTTTCTGTGGTCATGGTGTCGGTACTCGATTGCAGTGCATCCCTAAATCAAGCCACTAGAGAAAATTTTCCTGCTGCAAAAGATGTAGACTGCGATACTGCAGAGCCTCGGGTAGAATTTCAATGGGTCCCGCAAAACACCCGTCGCAGTTTCTCAGACTGGGCGCTCACTCTGGCTTCCGTTACCAAGCCGTTCCAGCGTCGCCCACACCCCATATCCTAGGTTATTGGCCGCGACATAGCTGTGCCGCGCCAATCTAGCTGCCAACGGCCACGTGTTTGGCTTCACCAGCACTCGCATGGCAATACGAGGAATATTGATAATCTCGAATCCTCCCAGAATCGGCGACAGATCTTCATCAATGTCGTCGGACACGCCCTTCATCGCCAGGCAGGGAATTCCTCGCTCCTTGCACAGCGCGGAAATTGTCTGACTTTCCATATCGACCGCAATTGCCTGACCCTTAGCCGCCAGTTCCCGGCGCGCCACTGGCGTCAACACCGGTTGGCTGACTGTGACTAGGGACCCCACATGAAAGGGAATATCTTTATTTTTAAGGGCCAGCTCTGTCTCGGCAACCAGTCTGGGATTGTCGGACTGCACAATGACCTCTCCCACCTGCACATTCGGACGAAGGGCACCGGCTAATCCCGAACAGATCATGAGATCGGGCTTTACTGAATCCAGGAACCTCACAACTCGCTTCTTGGCCACAGAAGGCACCATGCCGGATAGACACAACCTGAGTTCATGGCCGTTCATTTGAGCACCCCATGTTTCTTCTTCCTGATCAATTAGCCGGAGTTTCAATCGTCGACAGACTTCTCGCACTTCCCATTTCACTTCCGCCACCAATCCAATTTTCATCTTGTCTCTCCTTGAGTGGTATAGCCATGTTGGCGAAACCAGTTGACTGCTTCTTCCATCGCCTTCCGTAGGGAAGTTTGGGGAAGTCCAAGTTCGCTCATCGCCTTTCGACTGTCATATCGCATCGGTTGCCCCGCCATCCGCACCCCGTCCAACGATGCGCGTGGCTCACGACCACTGAGACGACCCATCATCTCTCCTGCCGCCCCGGCGATATAGGCGACTGCATAGGGAATTTTGAACCGCGGGGGGGTCTGCCCACTTACCTCGCCAAGAAGAGCCAGCACCTCTTCCAGGGACCGATTTTCATGGCCAAGGATATAGCGTTCCCCACAGCGACCTTTTTCCGCCGCTAGCCAATGGCCGAACGCCACATCTTCCACTGCGATCCAATTGAACACCGCGTCCAGATACGCCGGAAGCCGCCCATTGAGAAAATCGACAATCAATCGCCCCGTCGGCGTCGGCTTCAAATCCCACCCACCGATAGGAGTCGTTGGGTTTACGATGGTGATGGGCGCTCCCTGTCGAATCAGTTCCCAGACCGTCTGTTCGGCTAAGACTTTCGTCCGCTGATACACACTCCGGCATTCCTCAGGGAAAACAAAATCTTCTTCGGTTCCCAGTTGAGTATCCGAGCAGCGCACCGTCACGCCGCTCGAGGTATACACCATTCGTTGGACTCCGGCTTTCATTGCCGTTTCAAGAAGCCGGCGGGTCCCGCCGACATTGACCTCCCACATCTGCTGAGGGTCGGGCACCCAAAATCGGTAGTCTGCCGCGACGTGAAACAGAACATCGATGTCTGCGACCGCCTGTTCCAGCGAACCAGGATCATTCAGTGAACCCTCAAGGAAGGTAACAGGTATGTCCTTCAACCCTTGCCGATTGCTAGTAGGTCTGACCAGAACGCGCACATCGAGCCCTTGCCTGATTAACGTGCGAACAACATGGTTTCCAATAAAGCCTGTTCCACCTGTCACGAGCGCTTGCATATTCTTATTTTTGCTCCTCGTGTTTGGTTGAACCATGGACTTCGAGGCCGGGGCGAACGGAAAACGGTATACAAGCTTTTTTGGGATTCCTGGTTTCGCGGAAATGAGCTACGGCAGATCGTCTTTCTGTCAAGATGTCTGCCATCTGGAAGGAAACTCCTTGCTCTGGAATCTGCCTTTGTATCATGGAGCGGGTTCTCGCCCTTCGCGTATGTTTCCTCCTTCTATAACACCAACCGTGGACTAACTTTCAGGAGTTGTGTCGATTTCACATTCGTATTCTTCCACCGATGTGGCGTCCCGGCGGGAATCATCACGGCATCGCCTCGTTGGAGAGATTGGACGGAATCTTCAAATACTAACTGAACTTTTCCCTCAAACACGACTACCAACAATTCAGTTTCATGGGTATGGAGTTGCGAACCACTGGTTCCCCCAGAATCGAGCGTGACCAGGAGCGCTTCCAATTTTCTCGCTCCACTCCATGGCCCCAATGACTCGATTTGGGCTTTTGACCATTTGCTTTGCAGAACCTGTCGTTCGGTTTTTTTAACAATAAACGGACCGTCAGAGGAGGTGGATTGAAAAAATTCCCCAAGCGTGACGCCCAGAACCGTCGCGATGCGTTCCAGTGATGCGATAGAGGGGAAAGCCCGACCGAGTTCAACCTGGGAAATAAAACCCGCGGAGACCCCGCACTTAACGGCCAAAGCCCGTACCGACCATTGACGGGCTTTTCTCATTCGCCTGACGGCCTTCCCAACTCGGAGTTCCGTACTTTCGGATTTCCTTGGCTTCCCAGACATTCCTTAGACGTGCTTCTATTCGTTGAGTTTCAAAAAATGAAAAACGAATGCCGGGGAGTTCGGCCAATAGAATTCCTTTTTTCCTCAATGTTGAGGAAATGCTTAGTTTACCTAAGTATAGTATTACTATACATTTGTCAATTTTAATAATATTTAAGAATGATGCTGGGTATAATTGGACTTGCTGGATGTATTGGATTTCTTCCACTGACCCTGAGTACATGAGGGTTTAGTGATGTTTATTTCTTGGCTCGGGAAACAACCCAACCGGAGGACATCGAACACACGAAGAATCGTAAACTATGAAAAATCTGCAATTTCTAATAAATATCGAAAGGGATGGGACTGGGATTGAGATCCACTTGGCTCGTCATATGGGAGAGCGCCTTATGACAGAGAGATGGGCGAAGGTACGGAAGTGTCGTGGATTGATTCATGACATGTTATGAGTCACCGCATCGATTTGGCCAACCTGGGCGAGGCTGCATAGATACCAGGATTAATGGCATTCATCAGGACAGAAAAACACAACATACACAAAAATTGCCACACCTAGCGCAATCGCACCAAAAAGCAGCCAGCGGTTCTTCATAGTCTTTCCTCTTTTTCTCCTTAGATAAACTGGCCCTTCCATTACCTCAGAATCAATACTGAGCAGCCGATATGATGCACCACGCCATGGGACACACTGCCTAATAAAAACCTGCTCACCCCGGTTCGGGCATGAGAACGCATGACTATCAGGTCGCACTCACTGGCACCCGCTTCTTGGGTAATGGCTGATGCCGGCGATCCCAACACCGCTAGCCCTCTGGCGGTATAGCCCAAAGGACCTAACTTCTCAACGACCTGGTTGGTGATCTCTTTGCCATAGCTCATCATGTCTTTCCGGAAACCTTCCGGGATCATGGCACCCACGGGCCAAATGGGTTCCGAAAATGGCACCACATGCACCACGGTCACCTCAGGCCGTTCACGGAACGGATTTTTGCTGAGAAAATCCACTACACCTTGCCCATCTTCTTCATCAGCGATCGGAACCAGCATGCGTTGCAAATGCCGAATGGGAGACTTGATGACCAGCACAGGACAGGAGGCATGACTCATCACTCGGTGTGAGACACTGCCAATAACATGCTCTTGCAATTGCCCGACACCACGAGCACCCATGACAATCAAGTCGGCTTTCATGTCGTCGGCAGCCGCGAGAATGGCCTCGGCAGGCTTTCCTTCCACGATCCGCTTTTCCGTCGTGCCGTGATGTGGCGGCAATAAGGAGGCGGCGCGATTCACGACACTCTCGGCTTCTTCCTTCATCGCCTCTTCTACTGTCACCGACAACTCTTTATCCAAATTTGGTCCCAACGTGGGATAGGCGAGTCTGGGAAGATTGAGAGCATACATTACTCTCAAGGGGTGCGCTGGCGTTAAGCATTCCACGGCTCGCACCGCGTCGTAGGAATGATCCGAACCGTCAACGGCAAGTAAGACTTTCATGACATGACTCCTTTAATCAGAAAAACCAAATCACCTAATTACCTATTCCTTTGTCATCCTGAGCCAGCGGCGAAGGATCTGAATTCATTCACCATGAGGAGAGAAAAGCAGATCCTTCACTGCGTTCAGAATGACAAGCATATTTCTCGCATCATCGCCGCTCTTTCACCATATCGATTGCGCCAGACGGACATTCTTCTGCACACAGTCCACAGCCTTTGCAAAAGTCGTAATCAATTTTGTATCGCTGCCTCGGTCCGAGTTTGATGATGGCATTATCGGGACACATGCCGTAACAGTTGTCGCACTCGAAGCAGGTGCCGCACGACAAACAGCGCCGTGCCTCTAACAAGGCAGTGTCTTCGTTGAGACCACCGACCACTTCATCAAAACTCACTTGTCGCTTAGCCATTACCAGCTGAGGTTGATGACTCTGGCCTGCATCGGTGTAGTACCAAGGATTCAGACGACCAAATGAAGCCAGGGGATTGGATGCAGGTTTGGCAAATTCGGTCCCACGCAGATAGGCATCAATATGTCGGGCGGCTTTTTTGCCGTGACCCGTGGCCACCGTCACGGTTCGTTCAGCAGGGACCATATCTCCTCCGGCAAACACCCCGGCGCATCCTGTCATCATTCGATGATCGACTTGTATGACGCCGTCACCTGAAATTTCTAGCCCAGGAACATTTCGGAGAAAACCTGTATCGACTTCTTGGCCTAATGCCAACACTAGCGAATCTGCTTCCAACGTTTCGAACCGACCCGTAGGTTGGGGTTTTCCATTCTGATCCAGGGCCATCTCTTCCACCGTGAAGGTTGTATCGTCGATCTGTTTTATGGTGCGGAGCCATCGTACGAGAATACCTTCTTCCAGCGCTTCCTCGACTTCAAAATCATGAGCCGGCATATGTTCACGATCCCGCCGATAGATGATGATGGCTTCTTCCGCGCCTAAGCGCTTCGCGGTCCTGGCCACATCCAACGCGGTATTGCCTCCACCATACACGGCCACACGACGCCCAATTTTTGGCGGCGCTTCCCCCTCCATCTTTTCAAGAAACGACAGAGCATCCAAAATTCGCCCAGCGTCTTTTCCTGGAACTTCCGCGCGTTTACTCAAATGAGCGCCGATAGCTAGAAAAGTCGCGTCAAACTTTTCTGACTCGATCGTGGCCTGCAGATCTTCCACTTTGCGATTCAAATGGATCGTGACCCCCATGCCTTCAATGCGAGCAATCTCGGCATCCAGCACTTCGCGAGGGAGTCGATATTTTGGAATGCCAAATCGCAACATGCCTCCAGTTTTTGGGCCAGCCTCATAGATTGTCACTTGATGCCCAAACCGCGCTAAATGATAGGCTGCGGAAAGGCCACTGGGACCAGCGCCAATAATCAACACATGTTTTCCTGTTGGCGCCCCAGGTTCAATCTTCCAGTTGTTCTTGGCCGCCAGGTCACCCAGGAACCGTTCGACGGCATGGATGTTCACGGCTTCGTCTAATTGTTCACGATTACATGCATCCTGACAGGGGTGATAACACACACGACCGTGAATCGCAGGGAAGGGATTGTCTTCCATAATCTTGAGCCAGGCTTCGTGATACTTACCCTCTTCCGCTTCGAAGAGCCAGGCTTGGATATTTTCCCCTGCGGGACAGGCCCGATTACACGGCGGGAGATGGTCTGAATATTCCGGCCGCATCGTGCGCCAATTGCCCGTATGATTGGCGAGACTCGAACTAGGATCGAGTGTGATGGCAAATGGTTTACGTTCCACGTTCTTGTTCCTGTTCACGCAATCCATACTGTTGGATGTTGGCATCCGCGATTGCCTGAATCGCTGCTATCCCAGTTGTATCTGGCGGATCGCCAAACAAATGTTTAAACCGTCCCTGTAATTCCAAGTACCGTTCAACTGAAACTTTGCGACGAATCGGGGTTCGATCAACAACCGCTCCATGCTCCGCTTCAAACAATGGAAACAACCCACTCTCCACAGCCATCCGGGCCACCTTAATCGTCAACGCAGGATCAGATTTCCATCCAAGCGGGCAGGGCACATGAATATGAATATATCGTGCGCCACGAATGTCCATGGCTTTGGTCACTTTGGCTTCCAAGTCATGCAGATCCGCGACAGAGGACGTGGCCACGTATGGAATCCCATGCGCCATGGCAATCGCTGGAAGATTTTTTCCAACGCCGACGGGATTGCCGGGTTCCGGCCCCACCGCTTGCGTGGTGTTCGTCCAAGCACGTGCCGGGGTCGATCCTGACCGTTGCACGCCAGTGTTCATGTAGGCTTCGTTGTCATAGCAGATGTAGAGAACATCGTCGTTTCGCTCGAACATGCCGGACAGACACCCAAAACCAATATCGACCGTCGCGCCATCGCCGCCCTGCGCGATGACTTTTGTCTCCTTCTTTCCCTTCGCTCGCATGGCTGCGGCTACTCCGCTCGCCACGGCTGGAGCATTGCCAAACAACGAATGCATCCAAGGAATTTGCCAAGCACTTTCTGGGTAGGGGCTGGAGAACACTTCCAAACATCCGGTGGCATTCACCGCCACCAGGTTTTTGTTGGCTGCTCGCATGGCTGCATCGACAGCATACCGCGCGCCCAATGCTTCCCCACACCCCTGACAGGCTCGGTGACCGGAGTTGAGGGAATTCGTGCGATCTCTTTGGGACTGGATTGTTTGGTTGTTTTCATTCAATAACCGATTCCCAACCGTGAAAGTTCCGGTTTGATAAAATTTCACTTGTGGATATGACATGGTGGTTATCCTGCCTTCACTCCAAATGTTCCGGCCTCTCGCAGAAGGTTTTCCGGGGTGGGACCAGATCGACGTTTGGCTTGTTGACGAACCAACTCGTGATTAATGACATCCCAATTCAAATCCAGGAAATGGGGTTCCTCTAGCCCTTCTTCGGAAAGCGCTTCATGCACGACCCGTACAATAGATGCTTTGGGAATGGCTCGTCCTCCCAATCCTGCAATCACCGTCTCGACCATCACGGGCAAATGTCGAAGCGCCATTTTCACTTCACTCGATACGATACCGCCCTTGCCCACGGACAAATCCTTTTCCACCACAATCACCCTTTTTGCCTGACCCAAGGCTTGTCGCAATGGGTACTTGGGGAATGGTCGATACGATACGATCTTCACTGCACCAACGGCGAGACCTTCCTTCCGTAAATCATCCACAGCATCCTTAATCGTGCCATTCACCGAACCGAGGGCGACAATAATAGTCTCCGCACCCTCTGTTTGATAAGACTCCAGCAATCCGCCGGAAGGGCGACCGAAGGGTTGTTGAAATTCTTTTTGGATTCTGGGAAGGGCTTCGAGCGCCTGGAGATGTTTATGATGCGCCAAATATCGAACTTCCATAAATGCATCAGGTCCCACCATCGAACCGATGGAAACAGGATCAGCAGGGTCGAGCATCTGAACCGGCTCGTACGGCGGAAGAAAGAAATCCACTTGTTCTTGAGTCGGAAGATCCACGGCCTCCACTGCATGCGTGAGGATATAGCCATCCATGCACACCATGACTGGGCAGCTTAAGGATTCCGCTAAGCGAAAGGCTTGAATGTGAAGATCGACCGCCTCCTGATTGTCCTCGGCAAACAATTGTATCCATCCCGAATCTCGTAGTGCCATGCTATCCGAATGGTCATTCCAAATATTGATGGGCGCTCCTACTGCGCGATTGGCAATGGTCATGACGATGGGCAAACCGAGACCCGCCGCGTTATAGACGGCTTCGGCCATGAACAACAGACCTTGGCTCGTCGTTGCGGTGTACGTTCGTGCACCAGCCGCCGACGCACCAATCAAGACACTCAAGGCGCCAAATTCTGATTCCACGTTGAGAAACTGGCACGGGCCGACTTCCCCGGCTTTCACTAGACACGATAGCGTTTCCACAATATGGGTCTGGGGGGAAATCGGATAACAGGCCGCCACTTCTGGGCGGCACATGGCAACAGTCTTAGCAACGGCTTGTGATCCTTCAATTTGTTGTTTCACTTTTTGTCTTCCTCCTCTTCCTCTTTTCTCTTCGTAAAAGGGAGAGACGTCTACACGGCTACCTGTGACCCCACATAGTCATAGGCCTCTCTCGCAATTTCAATATTGAGTTCGCCTATCGAGCCAGGAAATTTTTCCTGAATGGCCTTTTCGATAGATGACAAGGAAACTTCTTGCGTCAGGGCCGCAAAACCGGCGACTAACGCGGCGTTCGGAAGGGGACGATGGAGAAATTTGTTGGCAATGTCCGTGGCTGGAAAGATACAACACTGATGTTCCGATAACGTGGAACACAGCTCATCTATTCCCAATTCACGAGCGGTTCGGGTTGAGTTAATCAGCACGGCACCATCAGACTGTAAGCCAGCAAATACCTCGACCTGGTGAAGAAGAGTCGAATCCTGAACAATAATCACATCAGGATTTACGATGGGTTCTCGTGCTCGTAGTTGGCGGTCGCTGATCCGACAGAAGGCCGCCACCGGCGCTCCTGTCCGCTCAGATCCAAAACTGGGAAAGGCCAAGGCAAATTTTCCATCCAGAAACGAGGCCATGGACAACAGTTCCGCCGCTGTCACCACGCCTTGCCCTCCACGGCCATGAATTCGAACTTGCAGCATGAATCCTTTTCCTTTAGCTCATGATTTTCAATGCAAAATAGGGAACAACAAAAAACACTAAGACGACAATTTTGTACTGCGCCAAATATTGAAAATAGGCACGAAGGAGATCTTGCTCATTTAATCCAAAAAAATAGCTATGGATTTTTATGGCTGTTTCTCGCATCCACGCCACAAAGAAAAAAGAAACTAAGAGGAAGCAGATGTTGATTACTGAAGCCCAGCCCAGAAGTTCCGTCAGTTCTGTGATAGTCATCATGTTGGGACCTCCTGGCTTGGGGTTTCCTTCATTCCTCTTACTTCTAAATCCCACGCAAGAAGGATGCCGGCAATCGTCACCATGCCCAACCACCTGACTTTCGATGATTTTTCGCAGGCGAAAGCCTCGGAAGGTCTAATAGAACTGAGGAGGAGGGGGACTGATGAAATCTATTGAGTTGGGGTAAAATGCGTCACTGAGGAATTTTTAAAATATCCCCACTTTGATACCGGTAGGCCCCATTCTTAAATATCCCCTAGTGAAAAAGCATTCTGAAGATTAGGAGCGCACTGCAATTTTATCCTAGATCTTCACTGATGGAAGGAATACGTTTTGCATCACAATATTGATATGTCCTTGGAATGGCTGGTTCAATCCTTATGAAAGTGTTGGCCCTGAATTACGGAAGCTCCTCTATAAAATTTTTGATGGCTGAGTCACGCCCAAGCCATGACATGCTTTACCCCTTGGGTCGAGGATCTATCGATGGAATAGGCACTTCTCAATCAACGTTACGTCTTTACTTCTCAGACCGTCCCCCTGTTCAGGAAAGTTTGGTGGCTACCAACCATACCCAAGGCACAACATTCCTTTTTGATCATTTCAACCTCTATGAGGAATTTTCTCCATCAACGATTCATGCGGTTGGCCATCGTGTGGTTCACGGCGGCGATGTATTCACCCAACCAACCGTGGTCAATGCTGGAGTCCTCTCGACGTTAGAACGTCTTTGCGACCTTGCTCCTCTGCACAACCCCCTTGCCCTGAAAGGTATTCAAGAGACCCGAACTATTCTGGGAGAATCCGTAGCCATGGTGTGTGTCTTTGATACAGCGTTTCATCACGACATGCCAAAGGTCGCCTCCACGTATGCGATTCCCCATGAGTTGGCCACTCGTCATCATATCAAGCGATATGGGTTCCATGGCATTGCCCACGCGTCGCTTGTTCAGGGGTATGTCACGCATAGGGGAGAGAGTCATCAACAAGATCGCGTAATCAGTTTGCACTTGGGCAATGGGTGCTCCATCACGGCCTCGAAAGGAGGTCGATCGGTTGATACTTCAATGGGATTCACTCCATTAGAAGGCTTAGTCATGGGCACGCGCTCGGGCGACCTGGACCCGGCTCTTGTGAATTATCTAGCCGAGAAGGAACACGTGACATGCGCCGAAGTTGAAAAGTGGCTGAATCACAAATCAGGGCTTTTGGGGGTGTCCGGACAATCTTCGGACATGCGCATGCTTTTGGAGGCAGCCAATCATAACCATGATGAACAAGCCACCTTGGCCATTGACCTATTCTGTTATCGGGCACGGAAATACATTGGGGCGTACCTTGCAACTTTAGGCGGAGCGGAGGCGATTATCTTTGGAGGTGGGATTGGGGAGGCATCGCCGGACATCCGACAGCGCATCTGCGAGAATCTGGAATGGTGCGGGTTGCAACTCGAACCGACAAGAAACGAGCAAGCCATTCACCTCTCTCCTGGAATGGCCACCTGCATTACCAAAGACCAGGCTCACCTTCCAGCCTATGTCGTTGCCGCTGACGAGGAAATGCTAATCGCTCAGCAAACTGTGGAATGTCTGACTCGATCGAATACAACATAATGCCTTTACACTGATTAACCTCTCTCATACTCAATAGCACTTGGAGACTACCATGCCTACTTCAACATCAAAATCCAAAACTTTGATGCCGGCGTTGTTGAAACTGATGGATGCCTATTGGCGGGCAGCTAACTATCTCTCCGTGGGGCAGATCTACTTGCTTGATAATCCCCTGCTGCGCCAGCCGTTAAAAGTTGAGGATGTGAAACCCAGGTTACTAGGACATTGGGGTACGACCCCTGGACTCAATTTCATTTATGTCCACTTGAATCGTGTGATTAAGGAACACGATCTCAACATGCTGTACATCGCCGGACCTGGCCATGGCGGCCCCGCGCTTGTGGCGAATACTTATTTAGAAGGCACCTATAGCGAGGTCTACCCCGACATCTCGCAAGATACGGAGGGAATGAAACGGCTGTTCAAGCAGTTTTCCTTTCCCGGAGGAATCCCGAGCCATGTGGCCCCGGAGACGCCAGGATCGATTCACGAAGGTGGAGAACTAGGCTATGCGTTGTCACATGCATTTGGGGCGGTGCTGGATAATCCGGATCTCATCGTATCCTGTGTCGTAGGAGATGGGGAAGCAGAAACCGGTCCTTTGGCCGCAGCCTGGCATTCGAATAAATTTCTTAATCCGGTCACAGACGGCGCGGTCTTACCCATCTTGCATTTGAATGGCTACAAGATTGCCAACCCCACGGTCCTGGCTCGTATTCCCCACAAGGAGTTGGAAAGTTTGTTTGTCGGGTATGGGTATCATCCGTTGTGGGTGGAAGGCGATGATCCCGCGACCATGCACCAATTGATGGCCGAAACCATGGACAAGGCAATCCAGCAGATTCATCGCATCCAACATTCCGCAAGAAAGAAAGGGGAGGCGACGAGACCCTTATGGCCTATGATTATTTTGCGAACGCCAAAGGGATGGACCGGCCCCAAAGAAGTAGATGGACAAAAAGCGGAAGGATATTGGCGATCCCATCAAGTTCCATTCTCCGGGATGGCTGGCAATCCTTCGCACTTAAAACTTTTGGAAAAATGGATGAAGAGTTACAACCCGGAAACCCTGTTTGATGAGAACGGCCAATTGAAACCCGAACTGGCAGCCCTCGCCCCCACCGGCCTTCGGCGCATGGGCGCGAACCCACATGCTAATGGCGGCTTACTCCTCAAGGCGTTAAAAATGCCGAATTTTCGAGATTACGCGATCGAGGTCTCTCAACCCGGACAAGTCATTGGCGAAAGCACGCGAGTGATGGGACAATTTCTTCGGGACGTCCTGAAGCGGAATCTCGAACAAAAAAACTTTCGCATCTTTGGGCCAGATGAAACCGCGTCCAATAGATTAGGGGCGGTGTTCGAAGTCACCAGTCGTGCCTGGGTCGCCGAGACCTTGCCCGAGGACGACCACTTAGCCGCCGATGGTCGGGTGATGGAAATTTTGAGTGAACACACCTGCCAAGGGTGGTTGGAAGGGTACTTGCTCACCGGGCGTCACGGTTTCTTTAACACGTATGAGGCCTTTGTCCACGTCGTGGACTCCATGTTCAACCAACATGCGAAGTGGCTCAAAGTGACTGGAAAAGAAATTCCTTGGCGTCAACCGATTGCCTCACTGAACTATTTACTGTCGTCCCATGTGTGGCGACAGGATCACAACGGGTTTTCGCATCAAGACCCAGGGTTTATTGATCATGTGGTCAACAAGAAAGCCGAAGTGATTCGGGTGTATCTCCCGCCGGATGCCAATAGTCTCTTATGGGTGACGGATCATTGTCTGCGGAGTCGAAATTTCATCAATGTGATCGTGGCCGGCAAACAGCCCCAACCGCAATATCTGAACATGGACGCCGCTATCAAACATTGCACCGCAGGCATCGGGATGTGGGAATGGGCGAGCAATGACAAAGGGGCTGACCCCGATGTGGTTCTCGCTTGTGCCGGCGACACCCCAACGTTGGAAACGCTCGCGGCCGTGGATTTGCTTCGCCAATACCTTCCTGACCTGAAGGTCCGTGTCATTAATGTCGTCAACCTCATGAAACTTCAACAGCCACGCGAGCATCCCCACGGTTTAACGGATAAAGAATTTGATACACTCTTTACAACGGACAAACCGATCATCTTTGCGTTTCACGGCTATCCCTGGCTGATTCATCGTTTGACCTATCGACGAACGAATCATTGGAATCTGCACGTTCGTGGGTACAAAGAAGAAGGCACGACCACCACGCCATTTGATATGGTCGTTCGCAATGATCTGGATCGTTTTCACTTGGTAGAAGACGTCATCGACCGCGTTCCCAGACTCGGCTATCACGCGGCCTACGTGAAACAAGCCATCCGCGACAAACTGATCGACCACAAGGAATACATCGCGAAGTATGGAGAGGATATGCCGGAGATTCGGAATTGGAAATGGCCGGGGAGGTAAGAATCCTTGCTTGTCATCCTGAGCCAAGGGAAGGATCTGCATTTAGGGGGTGAGATTCTTCGTTATACTCAGAATGACAAAAATGATGAATCCCTTTCCTATCGGGGCATCCCCCGCTCGACGAGGTCCTTTTGTTTCGACAAAAGGACCTAAAACCATGTTCGCCCGTGCACGGCCCTCCAGAGAATGGTGAGAGGAATTTATTCACCATTCTCTTCCGGGTGCCTCCGCCATAACCCCGAATTAAATGGCTCAGGAACTCGCAAGGCTCAAACAGTCTTCGCCAAAGAACTCGATTCGGGATTGTGGCTCCGTTGCACCCAAGGCGCAGAGAACAAAGTTTTTGATTGGGAAGATCGCAGGTTCTATAATCATAAAATATAAATCTTTCCAAAATTACAATTTTAAATTTTCACGGGCTTTAAGCTGTCTTTTTCATACAAGGCCGCCCTTGACGAATGGAATACTTTAGCGATCAAGAACATGGCTCCAAAGCACGGACTGAAGACGTAATATTGCCAAGCGTTTGGGGCGGTATAGTAGCAGCGGTGAAAGGGCTCATTTCCACAGGAGCTTTTGGTGAACATTTTCCCGAAGTATGCCTAGATGGAACATTACCAGTGGGCACAGATGAATCGGCATTCTCTCTGGCAATTCAGGCAGAGATCCCTGAGCTAGAGTGGCCACTGAAAACAACTCAAAGGCAGCAAGAAGGATATCGCTGGGAAGAAATTCCGTACTCTCCCTCTGAACTAGTCGTTTTAGACTTTGTACAATTCTGTTATTTACATGTCTCTAAACCCATTCAGGGCACTTATCATGAATGGCACAAGCATTACCATTTGTCTTTTGATTCCCAAACTGGGAAAGATGAGTTTCGCCAAAAGATTAATCGGATATTTTCTCGAAATGGCGTTTCATACGAGTTAAAACAGGATGGCAATATTATTCGGTTAGCTCCGGCTGTCCTTAGGGAGGAGTTAGAGTCAGCTAACTTCTCCACTGGTGATGGCACCTTGAATCAAATGTTGGAGGAGGCCCGTAGAAAGTTTCTCGATCCAAATCCTACAATTCGCCGAGAGGCTGTTGAGCGTTTATGGGATTCATGGGAAAGATTAAAATCCATTGAAGTGCCTTTAGACAAAAAGGATTCTATTTCTCAGCTTCTTGATAAGGCTGCAGCTGAGGAAAAATTTAGGGGATTATTAGAGGAAGAAGCTCGCAAACTATCAGATATTGGGAACACATTTCATATTCGGCATTCTGAAGTAACGCAAACGGCAATTAACGAGCCCTTACATATTGATTATCTATTCCACCGTTTATTCTCCATGATTTTATTGTTAATTAGGGCTAGGAACATTTAATGTGAAAAGATTTAACAATTCATTTTTTTGGCTTTTCCATCGCCAAAGGGCTTTCTCTCTCTGCTTATTTACCATAGTGAAAACTGAAAAAGACTTTACAAGCTAAGAGGAAAATCCATTTACCCTAAATATTATTTTCCCCATCGGAGGTTGGCAATCTAGAATAAAGCCTTAGATAGTTTGCAGCCCCGCTCCTTTCTCTCTACCCTCCATTAATGCTCGTAAATCGTCGCCGGTCATGGTTTCTTTTGTCATGAGCACTTGTGCGGCTTCGAGGAGGACGGGCTTGAGTTCGGTGAGGAGATCTTTTACTCGGTTGGCTTGGTTATCGATGAACTTGCGAACTTCCTGGTCGATTTCTCTAGCAGTTTCTTCAGAATACTCATGTCCGTAACTGGATTCTCTGGTTTGAAGAAACGTGGGTTGGGCCGCGTTCTCCAAAGACACAGTACCCAACAAATCGCTCATGCCATAGTCTTTGACCATACGCTTGGCAATGTTCGTGGCTTTTTGCAGATCGTCGGCAGCGCCGGTTGACGCTTCGCCAAAAACTATTTCTTCCGCTATACGACCACCAAGCAACACGGCAATTTTGTTTTCTAGCTCGCTGCGGGTGAGTAAGTAACGGTCCTCTGTTGGCGTCTGCAGTGTGTAGCCCAAGGCAGCAATACCTCGAGGAATAATCGAAATCTTTTGCACAGGGTCCACACCCTTGAGAGACAAGGCTACTAGGGCATGCCCGATTTCGTGATGGGCTACGCGTCGCCTTTCTTCTTGGCTGAGAATTCGATTCTTTTTTTCTAATCCTGCCACGACCCGTTCCACCGCTTCTTCCAAATCACGCTGCTCAACAATTTCCCGATCACGACGAACTGCTAACAGCGCGCCTTCATTAATAATGTTAGCCAGATCAGCCCCAACCATTCCTGGTGTCATGGCCGCGATGTTCTCCAGTTTGACGTCTGGTCCCATTTGAATAATTTTCGAGTGGATTTTTAAAATGGCTTCGCGACCTTTCCGATCCGGTCGATCCACGAGCACTTGTCGATCAAACCGGCCAGCTCGCATCAATGCGGGGTCAAGGATTTCGGGCCGGTTCGTTGCGGCCAAAATAATCACCCCCACTTTGGGATCAAACCCATCCATTTCCACGAGCAACTGGTTGAGGGTTTGCTCCCGCTCTTCATGGGTCATGGGTCCAGTGCCACGGGCCTTGCCCAGGGCATCCAATTCATCAATGAAAATTATGCATGGGGCTTTGCCTTTGGCTTGCTCAAATAAATCACGCACGCGCGCAGCCCCCACGCCTACAAACATTTCTACAAACTCCGATCCACTGATGGAAAAGAACGTCACCCCTGACTCCCCCGCAATGGCCTTAGCCAACAGGGTTTTTCCCGTACCTGGGGGTCCGACGAGCAACACCCCCTTTGGGATTCTTCCACCGATCCGAGTGAATTTTTGCGGAGTTTTCAAAAATTCGATGACCTCGACAAGCTCATCTTTCGCTTCATCTACTCCTGCAACATCGCTCATCTTCACCTTGATGTCTTTTTCCACATAGATTTTGGCCTTGGATTGGCCAATTCGCATGAACCCTCCCCCTGCGCCTTGCCCCATTTTGCGCAACAGCCAAAACCACACGCCGGCAAAAATTAAAATGGGAATGACCCAGGAAGCCACATCGCGCCACAGCGTGCTAACAATGACCCCAGCATATTCCACCCCTTTTTCCTCTAGCTGTTTGACCAAGTTGGGATCGTCAACGCGGATAGTTTTAAACCACTGTGGCTCCTTATCTGGGGTTTCGGGTTTGAGCTTTCCGTTTATCTCGGTATCGGTAATGGCGATTTCGTCCACCTTGTCCTCGGCAAGCCAAATCTTAAATTGACTATAGGGCACCTCATCCAGGTGTTGGGAGGCCAGGTAGACTTCCTGAAAGATGATGAGGAGCCAAAAGGCAATGAGAAAGTACCAAATTGAAATGCGCTGTTTTTTATCCATGACTGAATTGTACACGGTCCTGGGCCCCTGCAAAAGCCCTGTATCTCCATGTGTTTGAGGAAAAAGAAATTTACACCGATCGTCTTTTGACGACCTTGAAAATTTCCACGGTGATGAGGATGGTGGAGGCCAAGAATAGCAGGGTTCCCCATTCTTCCAAAGATACTGGGGTTACATGAAGAACCGACTGGGTCATGGGCACATACATGGCCAGAATATAAATGCCTTGGGCTGCCAGGATACCAAATAGGAGAATCCAATTATTGCCGCAAGGCAAATTTGAAGGTTCTAAGCCTCAAAGGGATTGAACTCTTTAGGGGGAATTTGGGAATGCGGGTTATGAGCCTGCAACCACTGCTTCGTTATTTTTTGTTGTGAACCTGTGTCGAACCCACTTGTCTAATCCAACTATGAAATAGGACGCAACTCCAATTCCTAATATGGGAAGCCATGTTCCACCATCAATTGGAGCGGAATGAAACAGGGAATGCATGAAGGGTGCATAGGTGAAGAGAAGTTGCAAAGCGATCATGACAATGACCCCCCACGTCACCCAGGGATTGGAAAACAGCCCTAATTGAAGCAATGACCGTTCTAACGAGCGACAATTGAAAAGATAAAACATTTCTACCACGACAAACACGTTGACAGCCACTGTTCTGGCTTCAACCACGGTGCTCCCTCTTTCTTGTTCCCAAAGAAATAAACCAAAGGAACCAGCCAAGAGCAACGCGCCAACGAGAACAATACGCCAGAGTAATGCGCCCGTCAGCAGTGGTTGCCCGGGGTCACGGGGAGGACGATCCATGATCCCTGTTTCTTTTGGCTCAAAAGCTAGCATAAGCCCCAAAGCCACCGCAGTGGTCATATTGATCCACAAAATTTGAACTGGAAGAATCGGAAGCGCAAACCCCGCACCAATAGCCACCATGATGACCAAGCCTTCTCCCATATTGGTTGGCAGGGTCCAGACAATAAATTTGGTGAGGTTGTCAAAGACACCACGCCCTTCTTCTACAGCCGCTTCAATAGACGCAAAGTTGTCATCGGTCAGCACCATATCAGAAGACTCTTTTGCGACTTCCGTCCCCACACGTCCCATCGCGATACCGATGTCGGCTTGTTTGAGGGCAGGGGCATCGTTCACACCATCCCCTGTCATAGCCACGATGTGCCCTTCGGTCTGAAGCGCTTCGACAAGACGCAGTTTCTGTTCTGGTGACACTCGGGCAAAGACCACGCTTCGATCAACAGCTCTGGGTAGCGCATTATGAGGAGTGGTTGCAATGGCGCTTCCCGTCATGACCAAATTCGATTCTGTTCCCACTGGTGTTTCCGGAATCAACCCAATCTGCTCGGCGATGGCGCGCCCGGTCATGGCGTGGTCACCGGTGATCATTTTCACGGCAATTCCAGCTTTTTGACAATTGCCCACCGCAGCAATGGCCTCGGGGCGTGGCGGGTCCATCATAGCTTGTAATCCAAGAAAAACGAGTTCTCCCGCTGAGGCAGCTTGCTTCAACGAATGCCCTTCCACGTGTTTCCCTTCTGTTGATCGGGCCATGGCCAACACGCGCAGACCTTGTCCTGCTAAAGTTTCAGCCTGCTGCAAAGCGCGGCTTGCCTCAAGTGGAACTTCCCGGCCATCAGCAGAGAGCTCATACTGGCAGAGGTTCAGTATTTTCTCCACGGCGCCCTTCACTGACATGACTGCCTGTTGGTCAGCGCCTCTTCGATCCAGAGTAGCCATAAATTGATTCTCAGATTCGAATGGGAGGACGTTCTCTCTCGTCACTTCATGCTGAATCTGCTTCACATCCAATCCGCCTTTGCAGGCAGACACGAGCATGGCGCCTTCAGTCGGATCACCCACAATATCCCAGTTCTCTTTTTGTTTAACGAGCTGAGCGTCATTGCACAAGACGCCCGCAAGGAGGCAGGCAGACAAAGCCGGTTCGTGATCCCAATTCACTAGTTGACCATCCTTTGTGAATTCACCCATTGGGTTGTACCCGGTTCCCGAAACCCTGAATAACTGCCCGCCTGCCCAAACCCTTTGCACCGTCATCTGGTTTTCTGTGAGTGTGCCAGTTTTGTCTGAACAGATCACTGTGGTACTCCCAAGGGTTTCCACTGCTGGGAGCTTGCGAATAATGGCATGGCGTTTGGCCATTCGGCTGACTCCAATGGCGAGTGTAATGGTCACCGCCGCCGGCAGGCCTTCAGGGATGGCCCCAACAGCCAAGGCAACCGCGGCCATAAACATCTCAACGGCTGACTGCCCTCGCCAAATCCCGATCGCAAATGTCACACCAGCTAATCCAAGAATCACCACTGTGAGAATTTTGCTGAAATGGGCTATTTTCTTGGTGAGCGGTGTTTCTATGTCAGGCGTTTCTCCAACTAATTGATGAATTCGCCCAATTTCCGTTGCCGACCCTGTACTGACGACCACACCTTTTCCCTGACCTGAAGTCACTAGAGTACTGGAGTAGGCCATGTTTTGACGGTCGGCCATCAGTGTTTCGGTTGGAAGCCTATGCTCAGACTTGGAAACGACGAGGGATTCACCCGTTAAGGCTGATTCGTCAATCTGCAGTTCGCGCACACTGGTAAGCCGGAGATCAGCTGGAACTTTGTCTCCTGCCTCCAGCAGGACCACATCCCCCGGGACTAGATCTGAGGAAGGAATTTTGCATTTCTCTCCGCCACGCAACACGGTCGCCTCTGTTTTTACCATCGCAATCAAAGCATCCAAGGCGTTTTCAGCTCGAGATTCCTGGATAAATCCGACTATGGCATTAACCAAGACCACGCCGAAGATGACACCAGCATCAACCCATTCGCCTAAGAGCGCCGTGATTCCGCTGGACGCTGTGAGGATATAAATGAGGGGATGATGGAACTGAAGAATGAACCGCATGAAGGAACCATGACGGCGAATTCTTGGGAGGGTATTCGGACCAAACCGCTCAAGCCGGGACGCGGCTTCATTTTGAGGGAGTCCTTGCGAGGCATCGGTTTCTAGAAAAAGAAGCACCTCATGAACGGGAAGGTGGTGCGTGTCTTGGGACATCGTGAGCTTAGGCTTTTTTTCTTCGCTCACACGCATTTACGGCTGCCGTTCGGTGGCTTCAAAGAACATGATTGGTCCAGATGCCAAAAAATCTAAGGAAATTCAGGGAGGGCCTATCGATTGATCTCAATTTTCACACCACATCTTTTTTTCGCACAGATATACTCTGCTGCCCATGTGCTACAAAATAGTATTTGGTTACCACCAAATCAGTTATTATCGTATAACGGCTCACATCAGTCAGCTTTTTCCTCTTCGACTTCTAACACTTCACCCGTATTGGCGTCGATTTCGACTTCCATTAATTTCCCATCGGTCGTCACGATTTCGACTTCCCAGATGACTTTGTGATCCTTTTCCTCTTCAAGCTCCGCTTCCACGACCGTTCCTGGCACTTTTTGCAAGGCCGTTTGGATAGCTTGGTCTGCCGAGACTTTGGCCTCACCCGCGACATGGACTTTTTCTTTAATTTCGCATTGCTCGTGGTGCTTGCGCATATGCGCACATCCTGTGCCCAAAAGTACGCTCACACTGAGTAACACCAAAACAACTGATTTACTGATAGTCATATGTGCTCCTTTGTTTGAATGAAAATATTGTCCATTGATATAGAGTATCTTTCTTGAAGGTATCAAATAATATGCCAGAGACAGGACTCCGGATTTATCGAACTTTCCCAATGCGTTGAGGCTCTCGACCATTTAAACAACGAGGCATTTCACTACAAGGTTATTTTCCTTGACTGGGGTAAAGGTCTACAGGCAAATCTAAACTTCATTGTTCCCCTTGGACTAAAATGTGACCTTATTGGAAGAAACCTCTGGTGTAAGAATTGCTTCGAAGAATACCGAAATGAAGAATCTCCCTTCAATCCCTAGGCTGAATTTATCTCAGTTTGATGCCGCCATTTTTGACTTGGATGGGGTCGTCACCCAAACAGCCAAGGTTCATGCGGCGGCATGGAAGAACATGTTTGATGACTTTCTCAATATCCGTGCCTCACAGACGGGCGTACCTTTTCAGCCATTTGCCCCTGTCCAGGATTACCGTCAGTATGTGGATGGGAAACCGAGATATGATGGCGTGACCAGTTTTTTACATTCTCGCGGAATTGACCTGCCTTACGGAGAACCCTCAGATCACCCGAGCCATGACACCATTTGCGGATTGGGCAATCTCAAAAACAGAAAATTCTTAGAAACACTTCATGCACAGGGTGTAGACGTCTTTCCTTCGACGCTTGCGCTGATCAATTTCCTTAAGGCGAGGGGAAAGACGGTCGCGGTTGTGACGGCTAGCGAGAACTGCCAGGAAATTCTTCAGGCCGCTGAAATAAAGGACCTTTTTACTGTCAGTGTGGATGGCCGAGACGCCAAGACCTTTCACCTGCACGGCAAACCGGAACCTGATACGTTTGTAAAGGCAGCGGAATTGCTCGGGGTTCACCCTCAACAAGCCGTGGTCTTTGAAGACGCCTTAGCCGGCGTCGAAGCCGGTCAGGCCGGACATTTTGGTTTGGTGATAGGAATCGATCGTGCGGGCCAGTCCGAAGCTCTGCATTCTCATGGAGGGGATGTGGTTGTTTCCGATTTGGTTGAAATCGAAGTCCTCGATGAAGCCGGGGTCTTATGGATTAGCTCGCAAGCCTTGCCTTCTGCGCTCCACCAATTCAAGAAATTGATGGCTGAATTTCATGAAAAACGAGTCATCGTCTTTTTAGATTACGATGGAACATTAACGCCAATTGTGAATCGACCAGAGTTGGCCGTGCTATCTTCTGAAATGCGTGAGGCTTTGACCCTTTTGAGTCGTCAATGTCCGGTTGGTATTATCTCTGGTCGAGACCGCAAAGATGTTTCGGATTTGGTCAAACTCGATTCCTTGATCTATGCGGGGAGCCACGGGTTCGATATTGCCGGACCTCAAGAGCTGAATCTTCATCATGAAGTCGGGACAGAATTTACTTCGGCACTCGATCAGGCGGAGTCAGACCTTCGGGACCGGTTGCTTGGCATTCCCGGTTTATTACTTGAGCGAAAGAAATTCTCCATTACCGTGCATTATCGCCTGGTTCCTCAAGACCAGATACCAAAGGTTGCTCACGTGGTGACACAGGTCGTATCAACCTTTCCGACCCTCCAACGATCTGAAGGAAAGAAAGTCTTTGAGATTCAACCACGGCTCGAATGGGATAAAGGCAAAGCCTTGTTATGGTTGCTTGATGGATTGGATTGGAAAGAAAAGAATTATTTTCCTGTCTATATCGGAGACGATCTGACGGACGAAAATGCGTTTCGTGTGTTAGCTGGTATGGGTATAGGAATCGTGGTGGAGGATGGATATCGGTTTTCCTCTGCACAATATGCCTTAGAAAACCCTCACGAGGTGCAACAATTTCTCATGCATTTGTATCATCACTTGGACCGTATGGCTTCATGAGCGACTGGTCGTTAGTGTACGAAGAATTTAATCCCGAGCAAGAACGGTTGCGTGAAGCCTTGTGCACGTTGGGTAATGGCTATTTTGCTACGCGTGGTGCGGCGCACGAAGCTGAAGCCGACTCCACCCACTATCCCGGCACCTATCTCGCTGGTGGGTATAATCGTTTGCACACTGAAATTGGGGGGCGCACGATTGAACACGAAGATCTCGTCAATCTGCCAAATTGGTTATCCCTGTCCTTTCGTCATCCTGACGCCAATTGGTTTAACCTCCAAGCGGTCGACATCCTCTCGTATCGTCAGGAACTCGATTTGAAGGCTGGAGTTCTGCATCGAGCCGTGCAATTCCAAGATAGCCAACTCCGTCGAACGACGGTCTCTAGCCGACGGTTTGTGCATATTGGCCTTCATCACCTGGCAGGATTGGAAGTCGTGATTACCCCAGAGAATTGGTCGGGGCCTTTGGAAGTTCGTTCCGCTCTGGATGGACGCGTGGTCAACGCCGGGGTCGCTCGCTACCAAGCCTTAAATAATAAACATCTGGCGGGAATCGAATCTTCGGTGGTTGGAGAGGACGAGATCTTTCTCTACATGGAAACGAATCAATCCAAGCTTCGCATTGCGGAAGCCGCGCGGACCAGGTTCGTTCTGGATGATTCCTTGTTACATCCAACACGTGCTGTGATTCAAGAACCCGAATTGATCGGGCAAGCATGTACCATTCCAATGAAGCAAGGGCGCCCCCTCACCATTGAAAAAATAGTCACCCTGTACACGGCACGAGACCATGGGATTTCAGAATGTGGTTTGGATGCCAGACAGGCGCTCACCAATGCGGCGGGATTTGAAGATTTACTGAGATCGCACACACAGCACTTGAGTCGATTGTGGCAACGATGCGATATCGGCATTCAAGATGGCGAAGACTCTCAACTCACCTTGAGGCTGCATATTTTTCACCTGCTCCAAACCACATCGCCAAGCACGATTGGGTTGGACGTGGGCGTACCCGCCAGAGGCCTCCATGGGGAGGCGTATCGTGGTCATATTTTTTGGGATGAGCTGTTTATTTTCCCATTTCTCAATCTTCGCATCCCGGACATCACGAAATCCCTTCTGCTCTATCGTCATCGACGGTTGGATCAAGCTCGAAGAAATGCCCAGGAGGCCGGATTTAACGGCGCGCTCTATCCCTGGCAATCGGGCAGCAACGGCCGGGAGGAAAGTCAGCGCCTCCACCTCAATCCACAATCAGGGCGATGGACGCCGGACAACAGTGCACTCCAACGACATGTCAATGCGGCCATTGTGTACAACGTGTGGCACTATTTCCAAGTCACTGACGATTGGGAATTTCTCTCGTTTTACGGCGCCGAAATGATTTTAGAGATTGCTCGGTTTTGGGCCAGCGCCGTGTCCTACAATGCGGAAAAAGACCGCTATGAAATTTTTGATGTGATGGGACCCGATGAATACCACGACCAGTACCCAAAAGCGGATCATCCTGGATTGAACAACAATGCCTACACCAACCTCATGGTGGTCTGGGTTTTTTGTCGAGCCTTAGAATTACTCGATATGTTGTCGGTGGATAGCCGAACGGAGCTTCGGGAGATCATGCACATCAGCACCACGGAAGCCGAGTTGTGGGATGACATCAGCCGGAAGATGTTTCTACCTTTTCATGACAAAGGAATTATTAGCCAATTTGAAGGTTATGAAGACTTGGAAGAATTTGATTGGGAACGCTATCGAGAAAAATATGGCGACATTCATCGACTGGATCGCATTCTCGAAGCCGAGGGGGACTCAACAAATCGATACAAATTATCCAAACAAGCTGATGTGTTGATGTTGTTTTATTTATTTTCGTCAGACGAATTGCGGATCTTGTTTAAACGGCTAGGCTATCCTTTTAAGTATTCCACGATTCCCCAAAACGTGGCCTACTACTTGAGTCGAACGGCTCATGGATCTTCCCTGAGTCGGGTAGTCCATTCCTGGGTAACGGCAAGATCCGATCGTGCGCAGGCATGGGATTTATTGAAAGCGGCGCTTCGGGTGGATATTTCCGATGTTCAGTCTGGGACTACTGCCGAGGGGATTCATTTAGGCGCGATGGCGGGGACCGTAGATTTGATTCAACGCGGGCATACGGGCTTGGAAACGCGGGGCGGAACATTGTACTTTAATCCCTGCCTCCCTAAGGGATTGAAGGCACTCAATCTTCGACTGTTTTATCGGGGACATTCTTTGGATGTGGCCGTCACCCAAGAGACCTTTCAAATTGGATCACGCCCTGGGCGATCCTCCCCCATTCGAATATCCATCAAAGGCAAATCCCAAAAGCTTAAACCAGGGCAAATTGTCAGCGCTTCGATTTAGGGGGTTTTTTTAATCCCGCTGGCGGGATTTCAGGGCTCGTTCCATTTCCCTTCCAGCCTCACGTTTCTTGATGGTCTCACGTCGATCATAATTCTTTTTTCCACGAGCCAACCCCAACTCGACTTTGGCAATTCCGCGGGGATTAAAATAGATGCGTAGTGGAACAATGGTGAGCCCCTTTTGCTGCACCTTGCCCGTTAACTTTTCAATTTGTTTTTTGTGTAACAATAAGGGCCGCGGCCGGAGCGGCTCATGATTCATAATGTTGCCATGGCTGTATTCCCCAATGTGAACGTTATGAAGAATGGATTTTCCCTGCGCCACAGTGGCATACCCTTCTCGCAAATTGACCCGGCCCTCACGAAGGGACTTTACTTCGGTTCCCTTGAGAATGAGACCCGCCTCAATTTTTTCTTCAATCGAATAGTCGTGAAACGCCTTTCGATTTGAGCCAACGGTTTTGAAACCACTGTCTTGTTTTTCAGCCATGAAATACGCCTTCTGTGAGAACGACCAAGTGCTATGTAATCCGACTGCAGCGTCTCGACTTTCAAAAAGTCATTCTCGCGGCACTGGAGCCAACAATGGCTCCGTCCATTATATCCGCGGGAATCCAGGGTTTCGCGCTCTTTGATTTTACCTCTTACAATCTGGATCCCCGCATACCACCGCGGGGATGACGGGACCAGGTTGTACAGACCACATTCCACTCAATGTGTTGTGGTTCCCAAACCTTATGTCTATGAGGCTGCCCATAAGTTGATCATTTGGTTTCACCATCCTAGAATGACTCCCCATGCAATCCTTTACCTCCTTTCAAGCCATATTACAAGGCGTGGCACAAAGCCAAGGATTCGACGTCAGGCTGTGGGAGTATCGATTGCAAACCCAATGGAAGGATATTGTGGGAGATGTGTTGGCGGCGCACACATGGCCCACCAGAATTCGCTTTCGCAAACTTTTTATCGCCGTCGAAACGACGGTGTGGTTACATCAACTGACGTATCTGAAATCCACGCTCATGGAAAAAATCCAATCCCAAACACCGAATCTCTACCTAAAAGACATTGTCTTTCGGATCGGCGAAATTCCTGAACAACATTGGGATGAACCAGTATCAAGAAATATTGCCCCTCATGTATCCCCAGAATCCCTCATGACGGCAACCGAAGTTACCCGAGAAGTCACCAATGAGGAGATACGCTATTCACTGACACGAGTGATTTCCAAAGCACTATCTTCCAGTACTAACGAGATTTGATAATTTTTATTCTTGGGGTGGGTACTTTATTTGCTAACTTCATCTATATGACAAATCCCAAACTGGCGCACAATCTTTCTGGATTCAAGATCCCAAAGTAAAATTGGTCCACCCCCAGAAACCAAATATTTCCCATCTGGACTAAAATCCAAGGCGCGTTGTTCCCCTTCACTTGGATCTTTCAGTTTTCTTATCACCTCTCCACTCGGGAAATCCCAAATAGAAATCAAACCAGAACTATCTGCCGACCCCACTGCCAGGTATCTTCCATCTAGGCTGAAACTAAGCCCCCAAGCGGATACCGTTTCCTTGTCGGTAAACTCTTTCCTTTCGTTTCCTGTTACCACATCCCAAACATAGATATTACGATCTTTTTCCCCAAAGCTATGAATACCAGCCCCAACGATATATTTCCCATCTGGACTCCACCGAACCGAATAGAATCCTCCGCTTGCTTCAAAAACTTTAACCACATTTCCAGAATCAACTTTCCATATACGAGATACGAGCCGTCTTATCCCAGCTTCCGGAAACGAGAAATTTTCCATAAAGGCTAAAATCAATTGATTCAATCATATGTGTGTGGCCAACAAATTCTTTTACATAATAGTTCCCCTGTTTGGGATCCCATAAAAGGATACGTCCATCATGACCTGCGGAAGCAATGAACTATCCATCAGGGCTAAACGTAACAGACCGAAGGCCTCCATCGTGGCCTTGAAAAACTTGCAATTCTTTAAATATTGGCTCTGGTGCATCAAAATCTGTTTGTATAGCATATAAGCGAACCGTTCTATCGCGAAGACCGGCAACGAACCGATCCCCGCTTGGACTCCAGGCCAGAGAAAATATTCCTTTCCTCAAGCTAAACGGCCCCAAATCCTCCTCACCCTCAGGAATTCGAGGATCATGAATAAACATAATGGCTTTAAACTAACACTCCTCTTTATTCCACAAACGAATAGTCCCATCAAAGCCGCCGGCAGAGAGGAAATATTTCCCATCTGGATGAAATGCTACCGATGTGGTGTCGTTATCGTTTGGGAGAAAGTACAATTGAGCATGGCTTAAAGGATTCAAGCCTATTAAGCTCATGATAAATAAGCAGGTTCTAAAAATTTGCAAAGATGACATTTTTTACCTTTGGTTTATTTCACCATAGGAAGGTCCTCAACCCAAATTACTCGATTTTCATATTCGCCAGAACCCAACGAAGAAAAAAACTTTTGGTCGGCGGTTACCACCCGACTATTTATGGTTTCGGCGAGGGCCAGGTAGAGGCAATCGTATAAACTTTGCTTGGTTTGGAGAGCTAAAGCGAACGCAGGTTTAAATAATCGTTCGTCTGAATGTTTCTGCAAGGGAATCTGTTTCAATTCCTTGAGAATCGTTTCTCCTTCTTCAGGGGTCAGCTCATTTCGGCGGATTCGTTTGGAGAGGACACTGCCTAATTCTAAATGGAAAAAGGCTGGGACATGGAGAGAAGCATTCAAAAATTGTAGTCGGCTGGCGACCTCGGAGTGAATTTCAGGAAGAAACCATTTAATTCCAACGCTGGCATCCACTACATAGCGACTCACCGATCCCGATCCTCTCGAATGAGAGTGGCACTATCACTAAATTTTCTGCCTGATTGTTTAAGGGTCTTCTGAAGCTTTGCAATCCGTTTCCAGGCACTCTCATAATCAGGGACGGCTTCTTCTAGAATTGTCTTTACTTCCGATTGCAACGACCTGCCATTTTCTTTGGCCCGCTTTTTTAATCGCTCTACTATTTTATCATTCAGTTGTCGCACCAAGACTTGTGCCATGTTCCCCTCGAATATAGTGATTGGCGATTGAAATGATAGCAAAATGATATCATGGACCCTATCAAGCGTCAATCATCAAATAAGACCTGAATGTTTTGTTCTTTCTCTGGCTTTGATTTATCAGGGATTGGTCCGATCCAACCTTTGGTTTTTCCTTGGAGATGAATAAATACTCCACGGGCGGCTTGTTCAAAATCATGCCGGAATGTTTCTTCTTCTTCGCCTTCTTTCTTTTCTAAATATCGATGCAAGGTATCGGGGTGAGTCCAGTCGGGATCGGAAAATATATAAATAGTCACTTCTCGATAATAATCGTTAGGGTCATCAGGATTCGTTGGACGAATTTTTAGGGAGCGTAGATCATTCGTGGCCAACACGACTTCACGAAATCGACGGATCAACGTTTCGATTTCCGGGTCGCTGGTCCATGCCGGCACATGCACGGCCACGACCGTCCCTTCTTGCCAGCCATTACTGAACGGTGGAATGGTGCGGTCCGGTCGAGAAAGATACATTCCGCCAAATATGAGCATGAATCCGCCGAGCAAAATCGTAAGTCCAATTTTGACGACAGGGTCAAATGGTTTTTTTGTTGGGGATTTTTGAGAATCCAATGTTTGCCAAATATAGGGTTAGAAATTTTCCAGATCCCCCTCAGCAGAATTTCAAAACAAGTAGGGGAAACCGGGGAAGTCCTAAACGCCCCGTCCCCCTTTTGCAGAGGAAGAAATTATTAAGATTGAAGAAATGTTTGCAAAACTAGAATAACCAAATTATTGGAGGGGAACGCAACAGAGGGTCGGGAAACAGCTAGGCCGACCCACTGGTTTCAGAGGTAGGGTCGGCAGTGCCGTTAATGTCGGCATCAACTTCCACGTCGTCACTTTCAGCGAGCTTGGCGACGGCCACGACTCGGTCGGTGTCTTCCATATCGATGAGGCGGACACCTTGAGAATTGCGTCCGATGTCACGGAGGTCATCCATTTTTGTGCGAAGAATTTTTCCTTCCGCGGTGATGATCATGATTTCATCGGTATCGCTGACTCGATGAAAGGATACGGCCTGGCCATTTTTTTCCGTCACTTTGACGCTGATGACGCCACGCCCTCCACGGCCTTGGGTACGGTATTCCGTCACCAATGTCCGCTTCCCGTATCCTCCTTCGGTGACTGTCAATATCGACGCTTCTTCATCTGGCGTGATCGTCGTCATGCCAATAACTTGGTTGGTTTCATCGAGACTGATACCGCGTACGCCACGAGCCGTTCGACCCATAGGACGTACATCGTTTTCCCGGAATCGAATGACGAGTCCTTCTTTGGTCCCCAATACGATATCCGATTTTCCATCTGTGATTTCCACACCAATGAGTTTATCGCCTTCCTCCAGGGTCAAGGCAATAATTCCCCCTTGCCGCGGATTGCCATACGCCGACAACTCGGTCTTTTTAATGATTCCGCGGCGAGTGGCCATAACCACGTACAAGTTATCGGGAAAATCTCTTACCGGTAACGTCGTGGTGACTTTTTCCTCCGAAGCCAGAGTGAGCAAATTCACCATGGCCTTGCCTTTACTTGTGCGACTGGCTTCTGGAATCTCATGGACCTTGAGCCAGTAAACTTTCCCGGCATCGGTGAAGAACAAAATATAATCATGTGTGGACGCGGTGAAGAGTTTTTCTACGAAGTCTTCTTCCTTCACCCCCATGCCAATCTTGCCTTTTCCACCACGGCGTTGGGCACGATACTCCGACACCGGGTGGCGCTTGATATACCCCTCATGAGAAATGGTAACCGCCATTTCTTCATCCGCGATGAGATCTTCAATATTGATTTCCGCCTCTTGGGGAATGATCTCGGTACGCCGGTCATCTTGGTAGGCTTCTTGAATCGCCATCAATTCATCTTTGATGATGGTTCTGACTAATTCGTCGGAACCCAATACCGCTTTCAAATGGGCAATTTTGGCTTTCAGGTCTTCGAGTTCTTGAATGAGTTTATCGCGCTCGAGTTGGGTCAGCCGTTGGAGCCGCATGTCCAGAATGGCTGCAGCCTGAATTTCCGATAAAGGAAATTGTGCGACCAGTTGCGTTTTCGCCACGTCGGGAGAGGCCGATCCACGAATAAGTGCAATAATCGCGTCTAGATGTTCGAGCGCAATTTGAAGACCTTCCAAAATATGCGCGCGTTCTTCGGCTTTTCGAAGATCATAGGCGGTTCGGCGAATGACGACTTCGCGCCGATGCTCAAGAAACGCCGTGAGAATTTGTTTGAGATTGAGTACCTCTGGTCGGTTGTTGACCAAGGCCAGCATGATTACCCCAAAGGTGTTTTGCATTTGGGTGTGTTTATAGAGCTGGTTGAGAAGGACAAGAGGGATCGTGGCTTTTTTCAACTCTATGACAATGCGCATACCTTCTCGATCTGATTCATCCCGAATATCGGATACCCCTTCGATTCGCTTCTCGTGAATGAGTTCCGCGATTTTTTCCAATAACTTGGCTTTGTTCACCTGGTAGGGAATTTCAGTGACAATGATGCTATCTCGATCACGTTTCTCATCGGTTTCAATATGCGTCTTAGCTCGTAGCGTGAGTAATCCTCGACCGGTGAGATACGCATCTTTTATGCCTTGGGTCCCATAAATATAACCAGCCGTGGGAAAGTCTGGACCTGGAATGATTCCCATAAGATCTGAGATCCCGACCTCTGGATCTTCCAGAACCTTGAGCAATCCTCTCACCACTTCTCCAAGATTGTGAGGCGGAATGTTGGTGGCATACCCGACCGCGATTCCTCCTGCGCCATTGATGAGCAGGTTAGGTACCTTGGCTGGAAGGACCAACGGCTCGACATCGGACTCATCGTAGGTGGGACCAAAATCCACGGTTTCTTTTTCGATGTCCGCGAGCATCTCACCGGCCAACTTAGTGAGTCGGGCTTCGGTGTACCGCATGGCTGCAGGTGGATCTCCATCGACCGATCCGTAATTCCCTTGGCCATCCACGAGGGTGTAGCGCATATTGAAATCTTGCGCCATGCGCACCTGAGTATCGTAGATGGCGGAATCCCCATGCGGATGATAGTTCCCCATGATCTCGCCGACGATTTTGGCGGACTTCCGATACGCGCGGTTATGGGCCAGACCCATTTGGTGCATGCCGTACAAAATCCGCCGATGCACAGGCTTGAACCCATCGCGCACATCGGGCAAGGCTCGACCAACGATGACACTCATCGCGTAATCGAGATACGACATCCGCATCTCATCTTCGATGGCTACTTGGGTGAGGCGTTCTTCTGGCGGCATGATAAATTAAATGGATTTAGGTTGAGGCTGTTAATCTCAAAGTTACACATCTAAATTTCTTACTTCTAGCGCATGTTGCTGAATAAAGTTTCGTCTGGGCTCAACTTCGTCCCCCATTAAAATCGTAAAAATCTCATCGACGCCCGTCATATCCTCAAGTTTCACTTGGAGCAATGACCGCGTTTGGGGATTCATCGTGGTTTCCCACAATTGCGTGGGATTCATTTCTCCCAGACCTTTGTATCGTTGCAGATTCAATCCCTTTTTCCCAGCATCTAAAATGGCCCGGACCAATTGGTCCGTCGCGGGATAACCGGTTTCCTCTTCTCCAATTTTTATCCGAAATGGGGGAGCCCCTAGGCCAATTGCCGAAGGTGCTAATTTTTGTAATTCGCGGAAATCAGCCGAACCGACGAGATCATGATTGACCTCCAAGGTGGACGTCATCCCATTGGTTTGAACACGGCAGAAAATTTTGTTGGATTGATGCTCTTCATCTTCACGTATATCCACACTAACTTGTCCCTTGGGATAAACCAGTGTAAGGCGTTCTTTAGCTCTCGCAATGAGATCTTGAACTGCTTCGGTGTTTTTTAATAAGTCCCGCCCCAACGTCGGTTCATCAACAAAAACTCTGATCAAACCTAGCTCGCGTTGTTTTTGTGTAAAGCGGGCCAACAGGCCCTCGAAATCAATTAACCGTTTTAGCATTGGCAATAACGTCGGGCCGTTCATAAAAGCCTCTTCTGCCTTCACAAAGAGTGCGACTTCCTGAACCGCTTGTTCTGCCAAATATTCATTGAGGGCATGTTCATCTTTGAGATAGCGTTCGGCTTTCCCTTTTTTCACTTTAAACAATGGAGGTTGGGCAATATAAATATATCCGTGATCAAACAACTCATGCATTTGTCGAAACAAAAACGTGAGCAGGAGAGTACGAATGTGACTTCCGTCAACATCGGCGTCGGTCATAAGGATGATTTTATGGTATCGCGTTCTGGTAATATCAAATGCTTCCTTGTCGTCTTTGCCTTTTTCAGAGTCTTCCCGTTTTCGGCCGATCCCCGTTCCGAGTGCCATGATCAGTGTTCGGATTTCTTCACTCGACAACATTTTGTCGAAGCGCGCTTTTTCCACGTTTAGGATTTTTCCTTTGAGAGGCAGGATGGCTTGAAACCGTCGATCCCGTCCTTGTTTAGCCGAACCGCCCGCTGAATCTCCTTCCACCAGATACAGTTCGCTGAGTGCGGGGTCTTTTTCAGAACAATCGGCGAGTTTCCCTGGGAGAGAGCCACCATCCAATGCGCTTTTACGACGAATAAGATCTTTGGCCTTTCGAGCGGCTTCCCGCGCTCGTGCCGCATCAATTGATTTGCCGATGATTTTTTTGGCGACAGCTGGATTTTCTTCGAAATAATTTCCGAGGCCTTCATTCACTGCGGCCTCGACAATGCCTTTGACTTCACTGTTGCCGAGTTTCGCTTTTGTTTGTCCTTCAAATTGGGGATGCCTAACCTTGACACTTATGACGGCGGTCAGTCCTTCTCTCACATCGTCGCCGGTGAGGGACTCGGTATCCTTTTTTAATAAATCGTTGGCATTGGCATAATTGTTAATAGTTCGTGTCAACGCCGCCTTCAAGCCTATTAAATGCGTCCCACCTTCTCGCGTATTAATGTTGTTGGCAAACGAAAACAAATTTTCCGCATAGCTATCGTTGTATTGCAACGCGACTTCCAAGATCACATCGGTCTTTTCCACCTCAATGAAAATGGGTTTGTGAAGAGGTGTTTTGGCTTCATTTAAATGTTCTACAAAAGATACGATTCCGCCGACATAACAAAACACTTGTTCTTTTTGTGTTCGGCGGTCCGAAAGTGCGATGGACAAACCCTTATTCAGAAACGCTAACTCGCGGAGTCGTTGGGCTAACACGTCAAAACTACAATCCACGGTTTCAAAAATGTTTGCGTCTGGCTTAAAGGTAATTTTCGTTCCGCGTTTCTTGGTGACGCCGGCCACGACCAAGGGCGCTTTAGGTTTTCCCCGTTCGTATTCTTGAGTAAAGACTTGACCGTCTTGCCAGATTTCAAGTTCGAGCCATTCGGAAAGGGCATTCACCACGGAGATACCGACGCCATGCAGCCCGCCGGACACAGTGTATGCGCCTTGTTCGAATTTTCCGCCCGCATGAAGGACGGTCAGCGCGACTTCCGCTGCTGATTTTTTTTGAGTGGGATGCATGCCGGTGGGAATGCCGCGGCCATTATCGATTACGGTGACGCTGCCATCAATTTCTAGCGTGACTTCGATCGACTCTCCATAGCCGGCCATGTGTTCATCCACGCTATTATCGACGACTTCATAGACCAGGTGGTGCAAGCCATCGACGCCAGTACTACCGATGTACATCGCTGGCCGTTTCTGCACGGCTTCCAAGCCTTCGAGTACTCGTATTTGCTCCGCGCCATACCCGCCTTTGGATTCGGCTGAACTTTCCGATTTCTGGGAAGGCGGCGTAACGGGAGCTTCGGCCGGAGGGCCTGGGGTATTTCTTTCATCTGGCAACATAGTTGGGGTAATGAACCTTATTAAACTTTGACGGGCATTACGACGGCTTTAAACCGTTGTTGATTCTCAGTTTCTTTGAGTAAACATGGGCTTAATGGGGCATCCATCTGCAACTCAATGGTCTCGCCATCCATGATGGTCAACACTTCAAGTAAATATCGGGCATTGAATCCAGCGGAGAATTCTTCGCCATTAAACTTGGCTTGAATCTCTTCATTAGCTTCTCCCATATCTGGGTGGCTCGAAAAGAGGGTGAGGTGATCCGACGCAAAAGTAAGCTTGACGGCATAGGTTTTATCTCGTGACAGCACTGAAACCCGTCGTAAGGCCCCTTCAAAATCCTCTCGATTGACCGTAATTTTTTTGGAGGTTTCCTTGGGAATGACTTGCTGGTAATTCGGATAATTTCCTTCCATGAGCCTTGAGGTCAGCAGCAGCCCACTCTTCCGGAAAATGAGCATGTTCTTGGTAAACCCAATCATGGGTTCGTCGCCACCTTCTTCTAGCAACCGGCGAATTTCCAGGGCAGCTTTTTTCGGCACAATCACCTTTGTGTCTTCAGGAAACGATGCATCCTTTCCAACCTCCAATGGTTGGTCAGCAACAGCCAAACGATGCCCGTCGGTGCCGACTAATCGAATCATTGGTTTCCCGCCGTCCGTAAGGAGGGTGATTAACAGGCCATTCAGAACATACCGAGTGTCGTTGTCCCCCACCGCAAACAGGGTTTTCCGAATAAGTTGAAGCAAACTTGCCCCTGGCAATGGGATGAGCCCTTCTCGCTCAATAGCCGGCAAGGGAGGAAAGTCCTTACTCGGAAGCCCAACCACTTTAAATTGGCTACGCCCTGCGCGAATGGTGACCAAACTATGATCGGTCACACTTAGAGCAATTTCAGGTTCTTTGATTTCCTTAAGAATCTCAAAAAGTTTCCTCGCCGAGAAGGTTACCGACCCCGGCTCCTCTACCTTCGCCTTATATAACCCTCGCATTCCCAATTCGAGATCTGTGGCCAGGATATCTAATCCCTCTGTCTTGGCTTCCAACAAGACATTCGCCAAGCTCGGCATGGTGTTTCTTTTTTCGACTACTCCCTGAACTCGTTGGAGGGCGGTCAGGATTTCATCGCGCGCAATCGTCACCCGCATGACAGGGCTCCCTTCTGATGGCTGGCGAATGGTCTAGGCATCCAACCGGGTTGTTTCCTTAGTGAATGGTGATTCACTGTTAGGCTTTACTGATTTCATCCTTTAAGCTTTCGATCGTGGTTCGCAATCCCGAGTCGTCATCGAGGGCTTTTTCAATTTGCCGACACGCATGCATGATGGTCGTATGATCTTTCCCCCCAAACTCCCGGCCAATTTCTGGAAATGAAGAAGCCGTGAGTTCACGAGAGAGGAACATGGCAATTTGCCTGGGATGCACCAGGGTTTTTGTGCGCCGCTTGGATTTCAACTCGGATATTTTAATATTAAATCGATTAGCCACCACCTCTTGTACATCCTCAAGAGTAATAAATTTTCTCTTGCTTCCCAACAGGTCCCGCAAAATGTTTTTGGCCATTTCAGTCGTGATGGTTTTTCCGGTAAGTGTCGCATAGGCGCCCAATCGGATAAGAGCTCCTTCCAACTCACGGATATTACTCCGGAGGTTTTCAGCCAACAATTGAATGACTTCTTCCCCGATGGCGATTCCTTCTTCTTCGGATTTCTTTCTGAGAATGGCGATTCTCGTTTCTACGTCCGGAGGTTGAAGGTCGGCAATCAGGCCCCATTCAAATCGTGACCGAAGCCGTTCTTCCATCGAGGGCATTTCTTTGGGAAACCTGTCACTGGATAACACGATCTGTTTCCTGGCTTCATACAAGGTATTGAATGTATGAAAGAACTCTTCTTGGGTTCGTTCCTTACCAGCTAGGAATTGGATATCGTCTATGAGGAGCATATCCACATTTCGATACCGCCGCCTCAAGTCGATCATTTTATCGTACCGGATGGAATTAATTACTTCGTTGGTAAATTGTTCTGTCGTGACATAGGCAATTCGAAGGTCACTTTTTTCCATCACATAGGTACCGATGGAATTTAAAAGATGGGTTTTCCCTAATCCAACTCCCCCATAAATAAAGAAAGGGTTATAGGCTCTTGCCGGGGCTTCGGCCACGGCTAAACTCGCCGCATGGGCAAATTGATTACTCGCACCTACCACAAAATTATCAAAGGTATATTTGGGATTGGGAAGCTGACGTCTGTTCTTCCCTTGTGTTACCGGCGGATCGTCTCCCATTGGAATGGCGGGAATATGGGCATTCTCTTGTTCACCAACCACAAACTGAATTTCGACTTTCCCTTCTTCCCCGCCACCTTGGGCCGAATGAAGAGCTTCCCCTATCAAACTCCGGTAATTTCTGCCAAGCCACTCTCCGAAAAACTTATTAGGGACAACGATAGTTGCACTGGATCCGTTAATTTCACCTAACTTGGTAGGATGAAACCAGTTTTCCACCACTTCCCGGCCCATTCGGGACTCAATATATCCTAGAGCAAGGTCCCAAATATTCTTTCCTTCCACTACCACCGTCTCCATTCCCACTATCAACAGGTTTATTCACAGATGTGGATAACTTACACACCTATATCCTTTTTCTTTATTTTATTCCACCCATATTTTTAAAATCCCTCACATATCCGTAACCCTGTCCCCAATCGTTATTCAGACTATACACGGATCTATACCCACGATGGGAAATCCCCATCTCCTCGACCTTCCTACTCAAATTATCTATTTCCCGTTATTCACAAGCCCTATTAATATTCCTACGACTACTAATTTTCTTTTTACACAGGGAAATATAAGAGAATAGGTTTTTCCATTCACAGGGATATCACCATATCGGCATCAAAAATCATCTGTAACATATCAAAATATTGAATTTTCGAATATGTTTTTTCTTTATTAGTATTTTGAGCATTATGGTCACCAAGGACAAAACAAGGAAATGGCCAACTATGTGTAAATTCTGTGCCTTCTTGGACAAAAATCGCTGACACTGAATAGTCTGAAGATTGGGGAGATGATAATAATTCGTTAAAATCAGGATCTTGTTCTTTTGAAATAATGTACAGAATTTTTTTCAATTATATTACCCTAAAACCATGGCCCGATCGGCATTGAGCAGGTATGAATTAATTTCTGAAATTGAGGCCTCTTTGACCGAAAAGTCAGGGTCAATGGAATAGTCTTTTGAGCTACCTTGGGGAATCACAAGAGGAAGTTCAAGTTCTTGAATCACGGGTAGATATTTTTCCAAAATTTCGGCATCTTTTACATCCATAGCATCCTCCGTGAGAAGGATCCTAGCCTTCCCTAGAAGAATAATCGTCAGTGGAATTGACCCCGTGGACAGACCCAAGGCAATCCTAAGACCCTCCACCGGTCTACCGGTAGTCATGGGATCCTCACGAAGTACAACGATAATATTGTTTAACATGTTGGTTGATGAAAGATCGGGAAAGGCTTGAAAAGGTAAAGACCTGGTGCCTTTAATAGAGATCGTGATTTAGGTTACATTACTTATTGAAAAACAAAGAGAAAATCATATTCTTACACAAAAAAAAAGTCAACAAAATGATGAATGACAGGGCTAAATAGAAAAGCGTTTTTTTAAAAAGGTTGGGATTTCAGAAAGTGAAATGTTCTCCTGGGCTTTAGTCTCCATGTTCCTAAGGATAGCGTTATTTTGTGAAACTTCATCGTCCCCAAGAATTAGCACATAGGGTGCGGATAGTCTATCTGCAGAACGAAGGAGGTTTTTTAATGAGGTGCTATTGTGATCAGTGTCAGCCGTAATTCCGTTTAGACGAAGTGTGTCAAGAAGGGATACACCCGCCTTGGACCCTAATGGACCAAATCCTGCAATAAATACCCAGGGATTAGGTGTAGGGATCATGCACTCTGGTAAAGCGAGTAGGACCCGTTCAAGTCCAATAGCAAATCCCACGGCAGGGGTTGGTTTTCCACCCAAAACTTCAAAAAGACCGTCATACCGTCCACCAGCACCAATGGCGTTTTGTGCACCTAAGGAAGAACAGGAGACCTCAAACGTCGTCATGGAATAGTAATCCAAACCACGGACAAGGCGAGGGTTAAGATGGTATGGAATGGAAAGCATTTCAAGATCAGCCAATACTTGGTGAAAATGGTCTTTTGAATTTTTCCCAAGGAAATCTGGGAGTTTGGGTGCTTCTTCCGTAGCGGTTCGACATTGAGTAACTTTGCAATCAAGAACTCTGAGTGGGTTGGTATCAATTCGACGCCGGCAGTTGGAGCAGAGCTGTTCGAATTTTGGTTTCAAAAAGGCCACGAGGTTGTCTTTGTACCCCAGGCGATCTTGAGGCTGGCCTAATGAATTGATTTCCAGGGTGAGCCCAGGCAACTGTAGGGATGAAAAAAATCTCCAAAGGAGGGAAATTACTTCGACATCCGCATTGGGACTAGTGAATCCAACCATTTCTACGCCAAACTGATGAAATTGACGGAATCTGCCGGCCTGGGGGCGCTCATGCCTAAACATAGGGCCAATGTAATAAAGTTTTTTGCAGGTGGGGTCATTAATAAGGTTATGTTCTATTAAGGAGCGCACGACCCCGGCTGTCCCTTCGGGTCTTAGGGTCAGGGAACTGCCATCACGATCTGGAAAAGTATACATTTCTTTTTCCACGATATCCGTGGCTCCCCCAATGCTCCGTACGTATAGGTCTGTTGGTTCAAATATAGGAATTCGAATTTCCCTAAACCCGTAGGATTGGGCCAGGCGATGGGCCGCGATTTCCACAACATTCCATTTCGGCATTTGACTGGGTGGAATGTCTTTGACTCCTTTAATGCCACGAATCATGTATGTTTTTTCCTAAATGTGTGAGTATAGGAAGGGGAAATTGGATAAGGCAAACGTTTAATTTGCCGACTATAAAAGGGGAAAGTTCGGAGAGTCAACGAAAGGGGTATAGTGGAAAATATTTTCACCCACAGCCTTAGTCGACTTTTTTCAATGGGTTGACCATTTGACACATGAGAGAAGACGAATCTACAATGATTTCTTTAGTGTTTTTCCACGAAGAGGATAACTAATTATGTCAATGACATTCCGACAACCGTCGAACCTGAAAAGAAAACGTGACCACGGATTCCGGAAACGGATGAGTACCAAAAATGGCAGGAAGGTTTTGGCGCGCCGTCGCCGCAAAGGCCGATACCGTCTCACAGTCTCTGATGAATGATTCTCTCACGCGTTCGTCTGAATTCTTTCTCAAGAAAAAACAAGATTATGATCGTGTGAAGCGAGAGGGGAGGAGATGCCAAACCTCTTTGTTTAATGTCATGTTTTGCTCATCGGCGACTTACGATACCCGAGTTGGAATTGTAGTCGGTCGACGATTTGGGAATGCCGTAGTCAGAAATCGCGGGAAGCGAATTTTTCGAGAGTTGGTCCGAAAAACTCACGGCTTGTTGGTGAAAGGCTATGATATCGTCGTGTTTCCGAAGCGCCCCGTCCTTACCTACAACCATCGTTCCCTCGTTGAATCGTGGGTTCAAATTTTGTCTCGCGAAGGGCTAGTATCGTCACCCGAACCCATGCCATGCGTCAAATAGCCTTGTGGATGATTGGAATCTACCAACGATGGATTTCGCCATGGTTGGGTCAGTCATGTCGCTTTGAACCCTCATGTTCCTGGTATACTCGAGAAGCCATTGAACGATATGGAATCATGCATGGGACTTGTTTAGGAGTGTTTCGCCTTTGTAAATGCCATCCTTTCCACCCTGGGGGGATCGACCCCGTTCCCTAAACCTTCGTTTGAGAGCAATCCTCCTCCCCCATTCAGTTGGTGAATACACACAAGGAACCCATGATCTCTGTGGTCGAATTTCGCACAATAAAGGAGATATCGAGAACGCTCTACTAAATTTATCATGGAAAAGCGCATCATTATCTTTCTCGTTATCTCTCTGGGAATCATTCTTGGGTACGATGTCTTGCTCAAGGAATTTGGATTCCTGCCCCAGCCCGTGCAAGTGGAGGAGTCGCAATCTTTTGAATCCGACAGTAAGGATTCATCAAAGGAAATAGCCTCACAAAGTATCAGAAAGTCTAGTGAAACGGGCGAAGAAATTTCCGGTGTTTCAGTTCCTACCGAACTTCACGAATCCTTCGAATTCATTGAAACTTCACTTTACCAGGCTTCCATCAGTAACCGGGGAGCTCAAATCCATAGCTGGAAACTCAAGCACTACCTCACCCAAGACGGGGAAACTTCCGACCCGATTGAGTTTGTGTATCAAGAAGGCCACTTTGCCGGCCCTCTTACTGTCCAAGTATCTGACCCCACCCTGAGCAAATTGTTGAAGTCGGCCATTTATCAAGTTGGTCGAGACTTCGAAACTCTAGATTCAACCCATCCTACGGGAACCCTCACGTATACCTTTGCAGACCAAGAATCGGGGATTGCTATCAAGAAAGAGCTGACCTTTCATCACGATTCCTACATCGTAGATGTTGTGATCAGGACCGAAGGCCTGGACGATAAGGTTGAGGTATTATTGGGCACCAACTTTGGAGTCGTTGAATGGGGACAAGGGTTCATTGGTGCGCTGGGACCAGCCTGGATGATTGGGGAGACGCTCGAAAAAGAAACCCCTGAACCCGAAATACGGAAATCAGGCGACATCCAATGGGCTGCTCTTCAAGACAAATACTTTATTAGTGTCATGATTCCGGAATCCGCCCGTGGTGTGTTTGCGCGAACCGAAACTGAACGCGTTGTGACGGGTGGAGTGGAATTTTCACCGGAGAGCGATAATGGGCGAATTGTATTTCAGCTCTATTCCGGCCCCAAACAATTTGATGCCATGAAGGCCCTGGGGCATGGGCTCGAGGATACGATTGATTTTGGCTGGTTCATTTATGGAAGTTGGGACATTGTCAGAGCCGTGGCGAAACCCCTCTTCTACGTGCTTCGCTTTCTATACGAGTATACGCAGAACTATGGTGTGGCCATCATCCTCTTAACGTGTGGCATAAAGCTTTTGTTCGTGCCCCTTCAATACAAGAGCTATAAATCCATGCAGGGGATGCAAAAGATTCAACCTAAGGTCCAGGCCATGCAGCAGAAGTTCAAGGATGATCGGGAACGGCTCAATCGGGAACTGATCAAGCTGTACAAGGAGCATAAAGTGAATCCGGTTGGCGGGTGTTTGCCAATGTTGCTCCAAATGCCGGCCTTCATTTCCTTGTTCAATATTTTGTACATGACCGTTGATCTTCGGCAGGCCCCGTTCGCGTTGTGGATTACCGACCTCTCCGTTCCCGATCCATTTTATGTACTCCCGATTTTGATGGGAGTTTCCATGGTCTTGCAACAAAAGATCATGCCGACGACGATGGATCCGACTCAGGCCAAAATGATGCTGTTGTTGCCGGTGTTTTTGACCTTTCTCTTTTTAACCTTCCCGGCAGGACTCGTCTTGTATTGGGTAACCAATAATGTTTTGACTATTACCCAACAATTCGTGACCGATCGGTTTATTCTGAAAAAGCCAACTTTTTCGCAAGCTCCGCCTGAACCCTCCGAGGCATTACCAGAGCCAGCAGAAGAGCCTGCCGGATCCAAGAAAAAAAAGGGTAAAGGGAAAAATTCACAAAAAGAGTCCGTGTAAAGAATTGGATCTCCCACGATGGAAACTTCGGGAGAAGATACAATTTGCGCCATTGCCACCCCAATGGGAGAGGGCGGGGTCGGCATCGTTCGAGTGAGCGGCGATGGCGCTATTGCCTTGTCCTCCAACGTTGTCCGTCCCAGAACCCTTCCTTCCCTGGAACACCTCACCAGCCACCGTATGTATTTATGTGATGTCCTCGCTGATTGGGGTAATGAGAGCGACGCCCCAAGCCATGTGCCTCTGGATGAAGCCCTAGTGGTCGTCATGAAACGGCCTCGTTCTTATACCGGCGAAGACGTGGTGGAAATACAGACACATGGCGGGCCATTGATTCTTCGATCAACCTGCGATGCTCTTATTCGAGGAGGGGCCAGAATGGCAGAGCCTGGCGAGTTTACGAAGCGAGCCTTTTTGAATGGGCGGCTCGATTTAATTCAGGCCGAGGCAGTGTTGGACACGATTCAAGCTACGACTGCTAGCAGCTTGCGCACAGCCCAGGTCCTGTTACGTGGGCAGCTTACCAAAGAAGTCGAATTATTGAGAGAAGAACTCATTCGAAATCTGGCGCATCTTGAAGCAGGAATGGATTTTGTTGAAGAAGATATTTCCTTTATTCAAAACGAGGAGTTGGCTCTCGTTCTTCAGTACACTCATTCCAAGCTCCAAGAATTGATTGATTCTTTTGAAGAAGGCCGAATTGTGCGAGAAGGCATTAAGGCTGCCATTATTGGTCGTCCTAACGTGGGAAAATCGAGCCTGCTTAATGCTCTCCTTAAAACCGATCGAGCCATTGTCTCTCCAACTCCCGGAACGACACGGGATGTGATTGATGAAGCCGTGAATGTGGCTGGCCTTCACATGCGGCTCTTGGATACGGCGGGTCTTCGGCAAACAGAAGATTTTATTGAAGAAGAAGGCATGCGACGGACGAAGCAAGCCGTCGAGGAAGCCGATCTTCTCTTGATCCTGGTCGACGGCTCGGTGGGGGTGACCGAGGACGATCGTGCGTTGATTCAAAATTATCAAAATGACCGGTGCCTAATGATTATCAACAAATGCGATCTTTCGATTAACATTTCACCCAAAGAAATTTCAGTCCTGGAGTCTTGGATTGAGCCAAGATCTCCTGCGGCTGATAAAAAAAACACCGGAATGACCAAGCGCATCATTCAGATTTCCGCCAAAACCGGAGATGGGTTGGACGAGTTAAAAAAATCCATTCGTTCATGTTTTTTAAAAGACAATTTTGAACCTGGTCAGGCTCCCATGGTCACCCATCTTCGTCATAAAACCGCCTTAACCAAAGCCAGGGATTCCATTCAACAGGCTCAAGCATCGATCAAAGCAGAAATGGATGGGGAATGTATTGCGCTGGATATGCGAGGTGCTCTAGACTCCCTTGGCGAAATCACCGGGGCGATAAGTACCGAAGATATTTTGGACAGAATTTTTCGAGACTTCTGCATTGGAAAGTAAATATATTTAGGAACTTACACTTATATGCCAATAGAACGAGATATTATTGTGATTGGAGGGGGCCATGCAGGCTGCGAAGCAGCGCTTGCCGGTGCCCGTATGGGCTGTCGGGTCGTGTTGTTGACGATTGATACAACAAAAATCGCTCAAATGCCTTGTAATCCTGCGGTTGGTGGAATAGCGAAAGGGCATTTGGTGAAAGAAATCGATGCCCTTGGTGGGGAGATCGGATTCAACACCGACAAAGCGGGAATTCAGTTTCGCATTCTAAATACCCGTAAAGGACCTGCGGTTCGAGCCACTCGAGTCCAATGTGACAAGTCTTTGTACCGGATGGCCATGCAGAATACTTTGAAGGCACAACCATTGCTGGAAATTTTTGAGGGAACGGCTGAGCGGATTTTGACCAAAGGCCATGCGGTGATCGGGGTAGTGACGAATTCAGGGGAAACTATTCATGCTAAAGCTATCGTCATCACATCAGGAACCTTCTTAAAAGGTCTGATGCATATTGGCATGAACCATCTTCCCGGTGGGCGGGCTGGAGAATCTCCAGCGGAGCACCTTTCGGATTGTATGAGAGATTTTGGGTTTGAAGTGGGGCGCCTAAAGACTGGTACACCTCCTCGGTTACATCGAGATACCATTAATTTTGAAGTAATGCAGGTCCAGCCAGGAGATGAATCTCCCAGGCCATTTTCTGCTCAAACCCAAGCAATTTCCAATCCTCAAATCTGTTGCCACTTAACCACAACAACCTCAGAAACACATGAAATTATTATGAAAAATCTTGATCGGTCACCGATGTATTCGGGAGTCATTGAGTCGGTGGGACCAAGATATTGTCCATCTATTGAAGACAAGGTTGTACGTTTTTCAGAAAAAACCGGGCACCAAATTTTTCTTGAACCAGAAGAATTAAATTCTCCTTCATTTTATCCAAACGGTATTTCCACCAGTCTTCCGGTAGATGTTCAAGCGGCAATGTTAAAAACCATTCCTGGACTCGAACATGCCAAAATGCTCAAGCCTGGCTATGCCATTGAATACGATTATTTTCCCCCTCGCCAGCTTCATCCCACGCTTGAGACAAAACTTGTGAAGGGTTTATTTCATGCGGGACAAATTAATGGCACTTCCGGGTATGAAGAAGCAGCAGCACAAGGGTTAATGGCTGGGATCAATGCGGCTCTTATGGTCAAGGAACTTTCCCCGTTTGTTCTTGATCGTTCCCAAGCCTATATTGGCGTTCTTATTGATGATTTAATAACCAAAGATGCGTTAGAGCCCTATCGAATGTTTACTTCTCGTGCGGAGTATCGATTGCTTCTTCGTGAAGATAATGCGGATTCCAGACTTATGGAAATTGGGCATGGCTTAGGTTTGGTAAAAGAATCAATTTTTCATAAATTTATGGAGAAACAACGGACAATTATTGAAGAAGTCGATCGGTTAAATCATTCACGCCCCATTTGGGATAGTGAAACAGAACAGCGTTGGAAAAAACATCAGGAGGTTATTCCTGATCCAGGTCATACACTTGGGCAACTTCTTAGGCGTCCGGAAATTTCTTATGAAAAGTTATGTGAAATCGTTGACTATTGTCCTGTTGAAGATTTCACGATTCAGGAGGCCATTGAAATTTCCATAAAATATGAAGGGTATATTATTAGGCAAATGCAACACATTGAAAAATTTAAGAAGCTGGAAAGAAAAGCTATTCCGGAAAACTTTGTCTATGATGGAATTAGCGGATTTTCAAAAGAAGTTGTTGAGAAATTATCAAAAGTGAAGCCGGCTTCTGTTGGTCAAGCTTCGAGAATATCAGGAATTACACCTGCCGCCATTTCTCTCCTTTTAGTTTCATTGGAACGATATAAACGATATAATAGAGCCAAGCAGGCATCACGAATCATTTAAAAGTCATTATTTTTTAATAGTTTGTGAAATTGTTCCACGTGGAACACAAAAAATGGAACCAGGACTATATTTCGAACTTATACGCCAGGAATCAGAAAAAATAGGATTTCTGATAGAAAAGGATGCCATTGAAAAGTTTGAAACGTATTTGCTGGAGTTAATTAAATGGAACAAAAAAGTTAATCTGACAGGGCATAGGGATGAACGGTCCATCATTGCCAATCTGTTTATCGATTCCCTTGCATTTCACAAAGCCATAAAAAGTTTCTCAGCTTGTTCAGTCTTGGATATTGGAACAGGCGCAGGGTTTCCTGGCCTACCGTTAAATATTTCAGAGCCAAAACTTTCGGTTACATTGGTTGAGCCTAATTTAAAAAAAGTCTCATTTCTGCACCACATTATTGGGACATTAGGTTTGAAAAACGTCGAGGTTCTAGCGACGCGAATCGAAGATATTCAAAAATATGAATATGTTCCAAGGGCCTATCAAGGGGTTATTTTAAAAGCATTGCGATTGGATATCTGTTTACCTTATGTTAGGCCTTTATTGGACGAGAATGGAATGATTGTAGTGAGTCGTGCGAAATCATCAGGTAAAGAAGTTGGAGTAAGAGGCATTACCATTCATGAAAGAATTCCCTATCGATTGCCATTTGGTTTTGGTGAACGTGAATTGATGATTCTTTCTCCTACATGTACATAGCCAATGTTCCACGTGGAACATTCAATAATCCCATTTAAAATTATCAATTATTTCAATGGCTAAGATTATCGCCATAGCGAACCAAAAGGGAGGAGTTGGGAAAACAACTACCTCAGTAAATCTAGCTGCGGCTTTGGCGATTTCGAAGAAATCAGTATTACTCATAGACCTCGATCCTCAGGCCAATGCCACAAGTGGTCTTGGTGTTGAAGATAAAAATCTTGCCATTTACGATTGTTTGATTAAAAAAACCCCGACGAAAGAAGCCATTGTAGAAACATTAGTCACAGGTTTGCACCTGCTCCCCTCAGGATCTGACCTCGTCGGTGCAGAAATTGAATTAGCAGAAGTTTCTGGGAGAGAGCATACCCTAAAAAATGTTGTTGGTGAAATCAGTAATCAGTATGATTTCATCCTACTTGATTGCCCGCCAGCCCTAGGTCTGTTGACCGTCAATGCCTTAGCCGCAGCGAATTCAGTACTCATTCCTGTGCAATGCGAGTATTATGCGATGGAAGGATTAGGCCGGCTTATTCAAAATATTGATCGTGTGCGAAATTCCTTTAATCCCCAGTTGGAGCTAGAGGGAATTTTGTTAACCATGTGGGACGCTAGATTAACCCTTTCCAAACAGGTTTCTGAGGAAGTCAGAAAGTTTTTTGGACAAAAAGTTTATCAAACCATGATTCCAAGAAATGTGGCATTGGCTGAGGCACCAAGTTACGGTAGGCCTGGTCTATTGTACAATGCGTCGTCCTCTGGTTCGAAAGCCTATATGGATATGTCTAAGGAGCTGTTAGTAAATGGAGAAGAAGGCCTTAGGTAAAGGGCTTGGCGCGTTATTGCCTAGCCATGAACAGGGTGTTTCCGGGTCAGATCAGGTTTTACAGAAAGTTTCTGTTACCCAAATTTTCCCAAATCAGTTTCAGCCAAGAAAAAAGTTTTCTCAAGAAGCACTAGAAAGCTTAGCCGAATCAATCAGGCAAAATGGAATTCTTCAGCCATTGTTGGTGCGAAGAAAGGGTGACGGAATTTTCGAACTCATTGCAGGAGAAAGGCGATTTCGGGCGGCTAAATTAGCCAACCTGTCTACAGTGCCAGTCATTGTTCGTAATTCCAAGGATGATGAATCTACGATATTGGCCCTAGTTGAAAATATCCAACGTCAAGATTTGAACCCTATGGAAGAAGCCAGGGCCTTTACTCAACTCATTGAGGAATTTGGTTTGACACAGGAAATGGTTGCCGAGCAAGTAGGGCGTGAGCGGTCCTCGGTTGCTAATATATTAAGGCTAGTATCATTACCTACGGAAATACAACAGTTAATTGAATCAGAACAATTAACGCTGGGCCACGCAAAGGTCATTTTGGGCCTGGGAGATGCGAAAACGAAAATTTATATGGCCTCTAAAATTGTTCGTGACCAACTTTCTGTTCGTGATGTCGAGCGAATGATCAAGAAAGATCAAGCCGGTTTGAAAAAAAACGCTAGGGCAAAGGGGCCCGCGGGTTCTCAACAACGCTTTCCTAATGTGCAAGAGCAGCTCCGCAAACATCTTGGAACCAAAGTTGTCATTCATCCCAAGAAGCGCGGAGGAGAGTTGACAGTGGCCTACTATTCGGACGAGGATCTTACTCGAATTGTGGACGTGATTTTATCCTGAAAATTAAGTAGGCTAGGCAGGGTGAGTGTTTCACATTTCAATCGGAAAAAATCAACTTTTTTAAACACCTAATATTAATAAAGGGGGGACTTCCATGTTTGGAAGGAATAGTGATGCTGAAAATAGTTCTGGAACATCTGGAGGGTCTTCTTCCTCCGAATCTCGGCGAGGGCAAACGGGTCATGAAGGGGTGTTGAACCAAAGCCATGACGTGAGTGCATTTGTCGGGGAGGGCGTCGAATTTAAAGGAGTGATTAATTATCAGGGAACCGTTCGTATTGATGGGCAATTAGAAGGAGAGATCCACACGGAAGGTGTCCTCATCGTTGGCCAGGGCGCCGTCATTGATGCCAAGGTGGAAGCCGGCACCATTATCTGCCAAGGACGGATCGTCGGCGATATTTTAGCAAGAGATAAAATTCAACTGATGTCCCCTGCCGTTCTTAATGGCTCTTTGAAAACTCCTTCCTTGTCAATGGAAGAAGGGGTCTTGTTCAACGGAACATGTGAAATGGGGCCTGTCGGAAAGAAGAGTTCAAGCTATAGCAGCGATAGCTTGAAAGCGGTGTGACCACCGGTATTCAAGAATCAATATTGAGACAACCCAGGCCATGGACAAAGGTATTCTTAGGGATAGGTAAAAACTCCTGAAGACGGACCTTTACCAAACGTAAAGGCGAAGGAGGCAGGTATGTGGGGCGATAAAGACGAGAAAAAAAAGAAGGAAACGATCTTTGAAGAAGACCATTACACCTTCTTAGGAAAAGGTGTCGATTTTAAAGGCAAAGCTAACTTTGATGGAACGGTAAGGGTCGATGGTCATTTCGAGGGTGAAATAACCACAGCGGATACCTTGATCATTGGTGAGCATGCCGTGATCAAAGGGTCGATTATTGGTGGCGTGATTGTGTCCGGAGGAAAAGTCGAGGGCAACATTGTCGCATCAAAGAAAGTTCAACTTCTCAAGCCTGCCGTGTTAATTGGAGATGTGCAATCTCCCTCGTTTTCCATGGAAGAAGGCGTGTTATTTCAAGGAGTCTGTGACATGGGAATCAGTCACCTAGACGATTTGGAACCTTCAACAACCTTGGAAAATGTTCATGATCTCAACGCTCACCGCGATCATAAACTCCGTTCTCAGGAAGCCTAAATAGGGATGTCTCGACCAACCGTTCTTTTAGGAATGAGTGGCGGCGTGGATAGCTCTGTGGCCGCCCTACTTCTGACCGAAGAAGGGTACGATGTTCGTGGCGTCACCCTTCAAGTGTGGGAGCAGGAAGATGAAACTGTGGCCGTTACCAAAAAATGGGAGGAGCGGGGTTGTTGTAAGGTTGGGCTAGCCCGGCACGTCGCGAAACAACTCAACATTCCGCATGAAGTGGTGGATACCCGAGAAGCCTTCCAAAAGGGGGTCATCGACGATTTTGTCTCAGGGTATCTTTCTGGGGAAACCCCCAATCCTTGCGTTCGGTGCAATGAGCGAGTGAAGTTCGGAAAGTTATACCACCTTGCCCAAGCCCGTGGGGTCGATTTTGTTGCGACAGGCCATTATGCTCGCATTAAGCCAATCGAAAAAGGCTATGGTCTTTTCAAAGGCCTCGATCCCAAAAAAGACCAATCCTATTTTCTGTATCGTCTTTCTTCATCTTGGCTACACAATATTCTCTTTCCTTTGGGCCATCTTCACAAGACTGAAGTGTGGAAACGTGCGGAAGATATGGGGCTTCCGGTTGAAGAATTACAGGAAAGCCAAGAAATTTGTTTTGTCACGCAGGGGGATTATCGGGAGTTTTTGAAAATTGAGGCTCCACAAGCCACATGCCCAGGGCCTTTTGTGGATCAAGAGGGTCAATATCTCGGAGAACATCGTGGAATTGCTTTCTATACTCCAGGGCAACGCAAGGGCCTTGGGCTCGCAACTGGGGAGCGGTTATACGTTCAACATGTCGACCCCCAAACCAATACCGTGACTGTTGGGAAAGAGGATGCATTACAACAAGAAGCATGCCTTGTCGGTGATCTGAATTGGCTGGAGGAGAAAGTTCCGGAAGGAACTCGGTCCGTTGCGGTTAAATATCGCTATGCATCTCAGGTGGTGCCGGGAACGCTCATTTCCAGGTCAAATGGGATGTTTGACGTCAAATTTGATACTTCGCAGAAAGCGCTGAGCCCAGGACAATCTGCCGTCTTCTATGACGGTGACCAAGTCCTAGGAGGGGGAATTATTCAACGCACTTCTAATAATTCCAGAAGTCTTCCTTTATTGCCCAAAACCAGCCAACCCAATGCAGCTGGTCGTGTGTCCTGACTAACTTCTAAGTCCTTGACCTGGTTGACACTCAGGGGTTCACATGATACCGTGCTGCGTTTTTTTGTACTTGCGCTGAGCGCAAGCGCTTATGTTCCGCCTTCATCATAATCGCGACTGAACCATGACGAAAAATACTGTTGCACGCCGCTATGCGCAGGCGTTATTTCGATTCATTGACAAAGGAAGTTTGGAAAGTGCCCAAGCCGGAATTCAAGATCTGGCTCGCGCATTTGAAGAGTCTACTTCCCTTAAACATGTGATGGCCTCTCCAGTATTTACCTTGGAAGAAAAGTCGTCGGTGCTCACGGCTTGTAGTGAACGAGCAGGGTGTCCACCAGCTTTAGGAAAGTTTTGCGAACTTTTATTGAAAAAAAATCGTGTCGGATTCTTGCCGGAAATTGCGGAAGCGTTTCGAGATTTAATGGATCAAGAGCGCGGAAAACAGCAAGTCATCGTCACCTCGGCTAATAATATTGATACTGCCGGGAGGGAAGACCTCCAATTAAAATTACAAGGATTGCTGAATAAACCGGTGGACGTGTCATTTCATGAAGATCCTTCGTTGTTGGCAGGCATTCAAATCAGAATTGGAAGCAAAGTCTATGATAGTACCATCAAGGGCCAACTTCAAAAGATGCGGGCTCAACTGGTAAAGGGGTAAGGCATGCAGATCAAGGCAGAGGAAATTAGTTCGATCATTCAGGAAAAGATTAAAGGCTTCGAGCAACGCGTCGATGTCACTGAAACCGGCTATGTCATTCAAGTGGGAGACGGCATTGCCAAGGTTTATGGCTTAGAAGGAGCCATGGCCGGTGAGTTGTTAGAGTTTACCGGAAATATTTTTGGCGTGGCGTTGAATCTTGAAGAAGATAGTGTCGGTGCCGTGATCATGGGATCCGACACGGGGATTAAGGAAGGTGATCCGGTCAAACGCACGGGCCGCATCGCCGAGGTGCCAGTTGGCGATGCCTTGGTGGGACGTGTGGTGGATGCCATTGGCCAGCCAATCGATGGAAAAGGTCCGATTAATTCTACAGAGACTCGACTCGTGGAAGTTCGGGCTCCTGGAGTCGTGGAGCGTCAATCTGTCGGTGAACCGTTGCAGACCGGACTGAAAGCCATTGATGCCATGATCCCAATTGGCCGTGGCCAACGCGAGTTAATCATCGGCGATCGGCAAACCGGAAAGACCGCGATTGCCGTGGATACTATCATCAATCAGAAGGGCCTCAACGTCTTTTGTTTTTATGTGGCCATCGGGCAAAAACGATCAACCGTTGCCCGCGTCGTGAAAACCCTAGAAGATGCCGGTGCCATGGAATACACCACCGTAGTCTCAGCGACAGCCAGTGATGCCGCTCCCCTCCAATTCTTTGCTCCGTACACCGGCGTGACGATGGGGGAATTCTTTCGAGATAACGGCAAGCATGCCTTAATCGTATATGACGATCTTTCCAAGCATGCAGTGGCGTATCGCCAAATGTCGTTGTTGCTTCGGCGCCCACCAGGACGTGAAGCGTTTCCAGGGGATGTGTTCTTTTTACATTCCCGGTTGCTGGAGCGTGCGGCTAAACTCAGTGAAGAAAACGGTTCTGGTAGCCTCACCGCCCTGCCCATAATTGAAACTCAGGCAGGGGACGTATCAGCCTATGTACCAACCAACGTCATTTCCATTACCGATGGACAAATTTATTTAGCCGCGGATTTGTTTTATTCCGGTATTCGCCCAGCGATTAACGTGGGCCTTTCGGTTTCTCGTGTGGGTGGTGCCGCGCAAATCAAAACCATGAAACAAGTAGCAGGGACCCTCCGATTAGATCTTGCCCAATATCGAGAAATGGCGGCGTTTGCCCAATTTGGCAGTGAGTTGGATAAATCCACACAAGCCCAACTCGCGCGTGGTGCCAGAATGGTGGAGCTGTTAAAACAAGAGCAGTACAAACCCATGGCCGTCGCCGATCAGGTGATCTCGATTTACGCTGGAGTCAATGGGTTTATTGATGATGTTCCGACAAACAAAGTTCGGGAATTTGAGTCTAGCTTATTGGAATACATCAAAGAAAAGCATCCGCAGATACGAGAAGAAGTTGTCACCAAGAAAAAAATCGATGATGAGTTTGGTGGTCAGCTCAAGCAGATCATCGCTGATTTTAAAAAGACTAAAAAATTCTAAAGTGTAAGAAGTAACCACTTCGATTTATGGCAAGTTTACAAGACCTCAGACGGAAAATTTCTTCCGTCAAAAATACACAAAAGATTACCAAGGCGATGAAAATGGTCGCGGCGGCAAAACTCAAGCGCGCGCAGGACCGGATTATGTCAGCCCGTCCCTATGCCCATAAACTTCGCGGAGTCGTTGCCAATCTTGGCGAACATGCCAGCCGGACATCCCATCCCCTGCTTCATAAGCGGACCGGGAACAAAACAGAGTTGTTAGTCATCACTAGCGATCGAGGCCTCTGTGGGGCGTTCAATACTAACATTCTTCGTCGGGCCGTGGAGTTTCTTCACGAACGGAGTAAAGCCGGTGAACAGGTCTCGGTGAGTGTAGTAGGGCGAAAAAGCGTAGATTTTTTTAGGCGACGGACCTGGACTATTCGGCAAGAATGGCCTGGGGTATTTGATCGCCTGACATACGAACATGCCTTGGACATTGGTCAAAATATCATTCAGCAATATAACGAAGGCACGTTTGATCAACTTTACGTGGTCTACAATGAATTTAAATCCGTCATGCAGCAACGGGTCTTGGTTGAAAAGTTTCTTCCTATTGAAGCGCTGGAAGATGAATCATCCGAACAGCCGGCGGCAGAAGGGCCAAAGGGGTCATACCTCTACGAACCAGACGAGCATGAACTGTTAGAAGTTCTATTGCCCAAACATTTTGAAGTCCAAACCTTTCGGGTGTTGTTGGAGTCAGCCGCAGCGGAACAGGCCGCGCGAATGACGGCCATGGATGGTGCCACAAGAAACGCCGGGGAACTCATTAAGAAAGTGACGTTGTTCTATAATAAAACCCGACAGGCAGCGATTACCAAGGAATTAATGGATATCGTCGGTGGTGCGGAAGCATTAAAGTAAGCCGAACCATTTCAATGGAATGTTGACACACAACGCGGTCGCGAAATTCGGCCTAACTCAGGACATGGGTTTGCAACGGTCCTGCAGAAAAGGAGTCATCAGGTGAGTACGGAAACCGGAAAAGTCATCCAAGTCATTGGTCCAGTGGTGGACATTGAATTCCCGCCAGGGAAACTGCCCAACATTTATAATGCCGTGAAAATTCAACAACCGGCGAATGAACAAACCGGGCAGGGTGCCACGGAATTGACCCTCGAGGTAGCCCAACATTTGGGAGAAAATCGCGTCCGTGCAGTGGCGATGTCTTCCACAGATGGTTTGGTGCGGGGAATAGATGTGACTGATACTGGGGCTCCGATTTCCGTTCCGGTGGGCAAAGAAACCTTAGGCCGGGTCGTGAATGTGTTGGGCGATCCAGTTGATGGGTACGGTCCCATTCAAACCCAAAAACGCTGGTCCATTCACCGTGATGCTCCGTCGTTAGAAGACCAAGAAACCAAAACTGAGGTGTTGGAAACCGGAATTAAAGTCGTCGATTTGTTGGAGCCCTATTCCAAAGGTGGAAAAGTCGGTCTGTTCGGCGGTGCCGGGGTGGGCAAAACCGTCATCATCATGGAGCTCATCAATAACATCGCCTTGCATCACGGCGGGTTTTCAGTGTTCGCCGGCGTGGGAGAACGAACCCGCGAAGGAAACGACCTGTGGCATGAAATGCAAGACTCCAAGGTTATTGATCCAAAAGATTTTACTAAGTCTAAAGCTGCGTTGGTCTATGGCCAGATGAACGAGCCACCAGGCGCTCGCTTGCGGGTCGGTCTGACGGGACTCACCATTGCCGAATACTTCCGCGACCAAGAAGGGCAGGACGTGCTCTTGTTCGTCGATAACATTTTCCGATTTACCCAAGCCGGATCAGAGGTGTCGGCGTTGTTAGGCCGGATGCCTTCAGCAGTGGGCTATCAACCCACATTGGGAACGGAAATGGGTACCCTGCAAGAACGGATTACGTCGACCAAAAAAGGGTCCATTACCTCAGTGCAGGCCATTTACGTGCCTGCCGACGATCTTACCGACCCAGCGCCGGCTACGGCCTTTGCACATTTGGATGCGACTACGGTGTTATCACGGAGCTTAGCCGAGTTGGGTATTTACCCGGCGGTGGATCCCTTGGACTCTACTTCAAGAATTTTAGATCCACATATTTTGGGCGAAGAACATTACTCTGTCGTCCAGCAAGTGCAAGGGACACTTCAACGGTATAAAGACCTGCAAGATATCATTGCGATTTTGGGGATGGATGAATTGTCGGAGGAAGACAAGCAGTTGGTGGCCCGGGCACGGAAACTTCAACGGTTCTTGTCTCAGCCCTTCCATGTGGCGGAAGCGTTCACGGGTTCTCCTGGAAAATATGTCAAACTGAAAGATACCGTGCGAAGTTTCAAAGAAATTGTCGAAGGCAAGCATGATGACCTGCCGGAACAAGCCTTCTACATGGTGGGCGCAATCGAAGAAGCCATCGAAAAAGCCGAAAAGTTAGGACACAAAAGATAATGGCAACCTCGACCGAAGCTACGCAATCCGGGAAGATTTTGTTAGAAGTTGTGACCCCGGATAAACTGCTTCTAAGCGAAGAAGTTGATCAGGTCTCGGCCCCGGGAACCGAAGGTGATTTTGGCGTGTTGCCTGGCCATTGTCATTTTCTTTCAACCCTTCGCATTGGCGAACTGAATTATCGCATTGGCGAGAAAACGCAATTCATGTCGGTGTTGTGGGGATTCGCGGAAGTCACCTCAACGAAGGTGACCATCCTCGCGGAGATTGCGGAGAAGGCCGAAGATATCGACGTAGAAAGGGCCAAAGAGGCTGTCGCCAAAGCCGAGGCGCATTTAGAGCGTGGAGGTCTCCCCTCTGAAGTTGAAGAAGCCAAAGTCAGCCTGGAAAAAGCTCGCCTTCGACAAAAAGTGGCGGAGCGGCTGCAAAAGCAGGGTCGTTCTTAATTGAGAAAGTCCTGCGTGAAGTATGTTCCGTAAAGCGAAAAAAGTGAGTTCTTTCCGGATCACGCAAAATTCAACACCCATCACGGTATCCTAAAACCTTCCATGCCGCATGTTGAAACGCGGACGGAAATCCTCGTCACAGCCGGAGAGAGTTCTAAGCGATTAGATCACTTTCTGGCGAATCACGATCCAGACTTTTCCCGCACCATTTTGCAGCGCCTCATTCTCGATGGGCAAATCACCATCGATGGTCAAACCGTAAAGCCCAGCCATAAGATCAAACCGGGGGATCGAATCATCCTGATTGTTCCCCGCCCGGAACCACTAGACATTCAGCCAGAACCCATTCCCCTTGAAATTTTGTATGAAGATGATTCACTGTTAGTCCTCAATAAACAGGCGGACTTGGTGGTACACCCTGCGCCGGGGAACTGGTCTGGAACCCTAGTTAATGCATTGCTGTATCATCTCCAGACTGAAACTGGCTCGCTGTCAAACATCGGCGGAAAAGAACGCCCAGGGCTGGTGCATCGATTGGATAAAAACACCACTGGCGTCATGGTTGTGGCGAAACATGACCAGGCGCATGCAAATTTAGCCTCGCAGTTTAAACGGCATTCAATCACCCGCGTATATGAGGCGTTAATTTTGGGCGTCCCCAAAAAACATGAAGGGACCATTGAATTGGCCATTGGGCGTGATACCAAGGAACGCAAAAAATTTTCCGCCAATACCGCAAGACCAAAGGCCTCGGCCACAGTCTATCGAGTGACCGAACGGTTTGGTAGAATCGCCTCAACCGTGGATTTATTCCCACAAACAGGGCGAACTCATCAATTGCGTGTGCATCTGGCATCCATCAGTTGCCCAATTCTTGGAGATCCTACGTATGGTGGAAAACGGGTGTCATCTTTAGAAGATATTCACATTCCTCGGGTGATGCTCCATGCGAAAGTGTTAGGCTTTGTGCATCCCATGACTCAAGAAGAAATGATCTTTTCAGCGCCTATGCCGGTTGATATGAAAGAGACTATTCAGCTGATTCGTACACGAATCAGTCCCGTGACCACACAACAAAGAGAGGGAAAGAAGTCGTGAGTCGTGAGAAAGGATTAGCCGCTGACCAAGTTTTGGATACATTGGGAGAACTCGTGGCGGCCTTGGCCGCTTTTGCAGCAAAAGTCCCGGCCCAATCGTTTATGGTAAATCAGAGCATGCGCCCTACGGAAGAAACGATTGAGGCTTACGAGAATACGGTGTACAGATTTCGTGATCGGGCCGGATCTACCTTTCGTGTGTTGAACAGGTTTTTTATTGATTCACTCGAAGCCTTTGAAGCCGGAAGGGTATATGATGCGGTTCCACCTCTGCTCCTCGCTGTGGAACAACTTGTGGAACTTCATAAAGAAGAAAAAGTGAAATACACTGATCAACAACAAAACCGCATTCGGGAATTCCATTTGCGATTGGAAAAAATTCTTCCTGAAAAGAACAAGCCCGAAGTCGATCTCCCCACACCCGAATCCTATTGAGGACCTGTTGAAAAGGCCCGCCAGCGGCCTTCTTGGTCCTTGGCCGTGCTCACGTACTTCATGTACCCTCCGGTCGCCAAATGACCTTCGGCCTTGCTGGACGAACTTTTTGAACTGGTCCTTAGGCAAAATTAGTTTGTACGGTGCAAAGGCGATCACCAGTTCAGCGCAGTTGACAGGACCACCAAAATAAGTGAAAAAGAACGACAGCCGCGCCTGTGGCTCAATGGATAGAGCATCGGTCTTCGGAACCGAGGGTTGGGGGTTCGAGTCCCTCCAGGCGCCCCACGTCCTAAGCTGGTCGAACACCCATTAACGATAACCAATACTTACTCGATTCAATGGGCTCAGACAACGACAAATCTCAAAGAGCTGGCGCGCTTGAGATGGACGGAAAACTGGCCGGTCAAGCGGCTGGCAGAGCATTTCGGCAAAAGCCCGGAGACCATTCAGTGGCATTTGGGGCGGATGAAAAGGGGCTAGGTGGTCTTTTTTGATCTCTGTCAGCCGCCGTTGAAGCCGGGGAAATCTTTGCCGCATGCATCCCTGGGCAAATCTACCCATAGGCCAAAAGGAAAATCGCCTTCTCGGAGGATGAAGAAACCAAGGGATCAGAAAGACAGGATTCAAAGTCGCTGTCGGATGTTATTAGAACCGGAAACTTGCTTTTAGAAAACAGGTTCACGATCATCGCATCTGCTCCCCGGAGGCCCTGATCTCCCATCAATTGAACTAGATCATTCCATCGCAAAGGGCTGTGAAACAAATCTGAAACTCCATCTTCCATGACTTCCACAAAATTGAGACCGAGATCTTCTTCAAGCAATGTCCATTCATTGACCAGCATGGAGCCGACAAACTTTTTGCAGAAGTCCCTCCAGTCATCGACACCATAGGCTTGTTCCACGTTCTGCCGAAGTTTTTTAAGGCGGCGTTCATCGATTTTGAAAGAGTGATTCTGTCTTCGCGCAGCCGTGTCCTTATCCCGGATGTCTTTCAATAAACCATAGATCGGCTCACGTTGGGATTCACGTTTGAGTACCCCGAAAAGCTGAATGCATCCCTGAGTCACCTGTTTGCGAAAAATCAGATCAATGAATTCCATTCGGCTGATCACGTTGACGTAGAGCGAAGCCCCTTGCTCATGAAGAAAATCGAGAACGTCGTTCGCTTGGTTGAAAAGCCGGTCATCGTCGTAGGCCAGCGCATACAAGAATCCGGTATCGGCGAGATATCTCGGCGGACTGCCGCAACCTTGAAAATGCCGGGCAAGGTCGTCCAAACTCCTCAGAACCTTCATTACGCTTCCAAATCCTTCGGCGCAGGAGGAGGAGACGCCACTTTCTTCTTGTCGTCCCGATTTATCTTATCGACCAGGCCCTGCGGCGGCCATTGCCGGCCTAGCTTTTTTAACTTTTCAGCCCATTTTCTGCCGGCACCTTTTTTAGGAATTCTCGGTTTTTCGCTCATTTTTTCCTCCGATATCTGAATCAGTTATACCATAGGCTTTTTGGTCGTCTAAACACCTAATTTTACTGAGACTTAATGAGCCGCCCGGCAAGTGATTGATCGGCAAAAACGAGTAGAGTATAAGTAGGACAAAAGCCCTTTTGAGTCCAGTCCGGTAACGTAATCCAGCTTATCAGACGGCAATTCCCGCCCGTTTAGCCAGGTTTTCAGCTTTCCCGGCCACCGGGGCTCTATTAAAAAATTATTATTGAGCGCATTCTTCTCGGCCAGCCCGTTAATGTGCAAATTGAACATATTGGATTTATAGCCGAAGACTTGTTTAAAAGGGGATCGAACCACATGATTCCCTGCACGCTCTCGCCATTGATTCTTATCGTCAACACTATATGAGCTTAAATTCCAGTCCTTTACCTCGATTATCGCGACCCCTGCCCCTCTCCGCATCAAGATGATGTCTGGCATGTCACCATTCAGAAACGGCTGGAAGAAGATCTCGTAATCGTCTGAGAGCCGCTGGGCCAAGGACGTGGCAAGTGCTATCTCGCCAGGCGTTGGAGGCACCTTGAGCCGTTCAATGTTTTCGAGACATGGAAAAATTTTAGCCATCAAGGTTTCCCTTCACCAACGCGGCACAAAGTATCAAAGGCAGCTAACGACCCAAGCTCAGCGACCCGGCGCACGGGACGCGTGGATTGCAAACCACGACGTCATGCCGGGTTCGCTGCAGCGCATGGTTATGCGGCACTTGGTTGTGTACTTCATGGGCCTCTACTTTTCTGCTTACGACCAAAGGCGGCTGGTCGCGGTTACATTTTCCTTTCGTGATTATGAGGCGAAACTTTCTATTCAAGGCTTTCGGATGGATCTTCCTTTACCTTTTTCAGCCACGATGAATTCCAGCCATCGAACACCTTCAGTCTTACTAGGGTTCCAATGGGAATGAGTGGTGCCGGCCGGAACGAGTAGGCTGTCACCGGGTTTTAGGGTAATGGGTTCCTTGCCCTCCTGCTGGAAAACTGGTGTCCCAGAAACTACATAGAAGGTGACCGCCGCCGGATGAAAATGGCGACGGTTGACACCACCTGGCTCGTACTTCACATCTATGACTGTGAAGTCCAGATTCGCTGTGCCGTCCACTCCGCGTACTATGAGATCCGTAGGTGTTACCCCAGATTTTTGTGGGATGTCTTTCGGATCTTGTGCGTGAGCTACAGACGCAGCTAGAGCCGCCCCGAATAAGATGAGTTTAGTTAGTCTGTTCATTTTCAATCTCCATTTCGATGAGTGCCGCATAACAGTTTATTAAACGACACCTGTCGCAAAAGCTGGTGCCGCTTTATTTTTAGTTTGATAAGGTCAAAAACTAATGCTTTTTTACCTATTAAACAAGCACTTACTTATTTTTATTAACAAAGAATCTATCAGGAGAAGCGGCACTTGTCGCTTTTCCTGAAATTTACCTTACCTTCTTTGGTTTTATTTTTCCCTTATTTTTCAATACCTTGTATTAACTACGGTTCAAATAATCCCGGAGTTTTTGCGACTGTCGCCGTTTATATTGCTGTCACATTATTTATTGATTTTTTATGTTATTTTAATTACTGTACATATAACCAGCATGGAGTGCTTATGAATATTTACCGTCACGATGACACCCCGATTCCCCTAAATTCTAAACCCGTCAAGTTTCTGGACCGTTACCGCACTTGGTTAAGGCTCAACGGTTATGCCTGGCAAACCGAAAAGCACTACATTATGTGGGTTGCCAAATTTATTCGTTTTCATGGTATGAAGCATCCCGAAACCTTGGGGTCAGAGGATATCGCTGCTTTTCTCTCTGAAAAGACGCTCCAGGAGCATTGGTCACCAAGCACCCAAAAAACCGCCCTGAATGCCCTCGCCAATGTTTATACCAAGTTTTTAGGCATGGATATTGGCACCCTTCATTTTCGATATGCGGCGCCTGGAGGGACTCGAACCCCCAACCCTCGGTTCCGAAGACCCAACCGATCACGATAAGACTAAGAATGATTGAGTAGGATAGAGTATTCCAATCTCCGTATCAACACAAGCGTTTCGCTCCTTTTATGTGTGAACAAGTGTGATCCTGGTGGATTCAGAATTGGGAGTATAACTGGGAGTGAACCGGGAGTAAAACTGGGAGTGGATTGGGTCCCTGCGCCGAACTTGAAAGAAGGCGACCCCATGGGGGGACTTTTAGGGAAACCTTGTATACCTTGCCATTGAATAACATCCCCTCGATGAGTGGATTTCGACAGAAACCGTAGTGGGGAATAAAGATATTTTAGCAAGCCTATTTCCGGAGATTTAAGGTGATGTGCTTACTTATTTTTTCCCCATTCCGCAGCAGCAAAACGTCAACTCCTTTGCCAGCATACTTTTCTACCACTTTGGGCAACGTAGAACGGTCAATTATTTCAATTTCCCCAATCTGCCTGATAATATCCCCCCTTAAAACATCTGCATTAAATGCAGGTGAACCTTTGACCACCACCACCACCACAACTCCCTTATTACTCTCAATGAGTTGGCGTTCTTCCTCTTTAAGATCTCTAATTTTAACACCAAATACTGGCTCCTTACCCTTCACCCAAAAGGTTGCCGTGTAATCATAACGACGCACGTTATATGGAATGTAGGTTGTTTGCGTCCCCGTAGTTTGGGTAGTTGCTGTACCTGAGTAGCTGCCGGATCCACCAGAGCCAAAAACATTTCCGGATAAATTTGTCGTTTGGGTTTGCGTATTGGGCAAGCTAAGTGGCAAGGATCCAGAGAGTGTCTCTGTATATTCTGAATGCAATACAACAACCTCTGCGCCAACGGCTTTCCCTTGCTCCAATGCCTGGGATTCATCAATCTTGGCGGCATTGAAACGTGAATGTCCGATTAAATCATAGCCTTCTTCTCGCATGGCTAGAGTTTTACTTTCAAAGTCACCTCCACGAATTAGGGTTGGCTCAACCACAGAAGATTTGGGGGGTGCCGAAAGTGCTTTTAGATCAGCACCACCCGTATTATCATAATAAAATTTCGCAAAGGGATTGGGGGCGCACGCAGAGAGCAAGAGGATGGAAGCAATAAGAAAGAACCTCATAGGCTGCTCCTTTAGTCATCCATTATTGAATAGAACAGTTCAAAATAGTTTTCCCAGAAAATCCAAGCAGATAAAGCTTTTCAAAATCCAAGTTAAACCCTGAGACAATCTCATTGAGCATTTTATCTAGCACTGGAAAAGTTTCATTATCATCAAAGCGAAAACCTATATAATCATCGAATGTGATAACAAGCATGTATGATTTTCCATATTGCCTATTGGATTTTCCCTCAACACATTTTCTTATTAACTCACAAGTTTTTTTCCTGGTATCATTTACGCTAACCGCTTCATCCTTTACCTGAATTTTATGCCCCCTTTTTTCTGATCCTTCATAGCGCAAGTCACCTACTAAATTTACATGCCCATGTTCAAGAAAGTATTTCATTCGCAGGTAATCATCTTTCCCATCAACTGCTCTCGTAAATTCAACCTTTAACTCTTTTGGGGGCGTGTAGGACTTGTCAAGGATCGTAGCATCATAATTATCATTGTCCAAATTTGGTATACATGCGACATCTTTCCTATTTCCATATAAATTCATAGCTAGTTGACACAAAGGGAGGATTTCTTCAAAGAAGGGTTTGGCTAGCCCCTTCTTTAGAAGAGCTTGTTCTTTTAATTCTGGAGTTTTTGAAAACTCACTTATCTTTTCGTCAATCCAAGATTGGAGCTCTCTCGGACTTCTCGAAGCAATTAAGTCTTCTTGATTTAGAATGCTAGGCATTTACTTTCTAAAAATACCTTAGTGTCGGAATTTGGAAGCAGAAGACTGTAACTCATCAGGAAAAAACGGAACAACAAAGAGAAATCGTAGTGACCGATCATGCTTGAGTCTGAACAAAGTTACCTATTGGGGCTTTACAGGCAATTTTGGATCGCTTGTTTTCCTCAACTCTTACATTCCTTTCCCTCTGTTCTATTTGCCCCGACTGGACTGGGAAAGACCCATGAAAGGTGGACTGCTTAAGAGCATAATGGATTTTCACAATAGCGATTGCCACACAAAACGGTATCGGTCAAGAAGGCGCATTCAAATCAATGTTAATATCCGCGTTTAAATTCAGCCCTGCGGAATTCAAAAAATCCCTGATAAAAATGTTATGTAATGACCTAAATTCTTCTTTTGGCCCAATTGGATAACGTGGGAAGATAGTCGTACCTTGGGGTAAATTCTGACTCACGGAATCAAAATAGCCAAAATTAATAAGACCTCCCAATTGGCAGTTCTTGGCGTCAATCTCAATGTCAAATGCAAATTCTAGGGACTCCGAACCCAATAAAGCCCGATACTTTTCAACCTGAAACAGGACATTCGCAAATAGGGACCAAGCCCAGGAAGCCGCTAAATGGAAAGGTTGAAAATACTCATCCTTTTTCCTTAGATGGGTGAGTTCGATCATCCCATCTGAATATGTTTCAAAAGAAACTAAACAATGATCGGTCCCTCCCACACCACGTGTGCCCCTTAAGATGGGTCGGTAACTGTGAAGGTGAAATGGAATACACAAAGGATATGTGCCTAAATCACCTACGCTAGCATTGAAGGATTTTAATTCTGGACGAATTTCTTCTCGATTATGGACCCGATCAACGTTTACTGGATGCAACGGTAACGCCGTTCCCCTGATCCCGAACGCTTGTTCAGAGGCACTTGAAAAAATTTTGAAATTCTCAGAGAAGAGAAGTTGGCGATCCTTGAGCCTATTGTCCACAGTCGTCAAAGCACGATTTAGCTGTAAGGTAAGATCCTGAATTTCCCGCATCGTTAGTTTCTCGGATCGGTCGGCCCTTCTCACGTAACATTCTTTAGTGCTTTTATGGCGGTGAGGGCCTAACCAAGACCTCTCTACCCTAATAACTACCACGCCGGAACCGTCTTTTTCAGTTGCAACACCAGCACATTCTATTATGGGAATCTGAGGTTCGATACAATCTCTGCATTGTTTTCTGATACGATCCGCAAGATCATGACAATCCCGTAGGGCAAAAATTTCTTTTGCTCGTGCGGGATGATCACGGGATTCAGCAACCCCCAAAAAAACCGTTCCTCCATAGGAATTCCCAAAGGCAATGACTTCCTCTAGGATCACATCTCTAGCATATTCGCTAATATTCCCTTTACCCGATTGCCATGGATCTGAGGTTCCTTTTTTCGTTGGAAGTTGTCCCTTAAATTCAATCCCCTCTCCTTCCTGAATCTCATCCTTAATTATTTGGTCAACGTCTTCTTTGGTGAATTGGTTAGCTCGTTTATCTACCATTTCTTCAAAATACCCTATAAAGTTTAAAACTCAAACAGATATAGCTTTTATGGCTTGCCTGTATCTCGTGCTTCATTGGTTCTTGTACTACATTAATTTTACGCTGGTGTTATTCTAAAATTGTATAAAAACCTCGATTAATCTTGCATAATGGCCCTGTCGGGATTTTCAAACTCTTCCCGTAATTTCCGCCTGAATAGTTCCAGTTTTTCCTTTTGCTTCACAGGGGATAGTTTCTGAAATCGCGGGTCTCGTTTAAACTTCTCTTCCTCTAGTTGAAGGCTGCCTGTTAAAGGAGATGAAGGCTCTCCACTATTAGATCCTCCTTGCTCTATCCCCCCTCTATCGACTAAACCATCCAAGAATTGGGAAAAGGCTTTTAAATTGTCAGAAAGTGACATGCCTAACTCTTGTACTCGCTTGGCTTGGAGCACACCTTGTCTCAACTTAACATCGAATATCCTAAGCAATGACATGGCATGAGAATTGGCTGGTCCAGATTCCTTAATTGATTCATCATCAGTAAGAGTCCGTAACCACTTTCCATAGGAGTCATACAGGATCATATGATTGTTCATTATAGTGGGAACCTTCTCATACAAGACGTTATATTTCTTGCATTCAGCCAGATCCCCTATTACTTCAGCTTCTTCAAATTTCGTCATCTCTGCTTCGCACCTATCTAACTGATGAATATGTTCGTTTAGAATGTCACTAACCTTTCTGAATTCCTGCGCATAAAAGCGATCTAAGCTTTGAGGGCCGGTTTCAGCAGAGACATCTAGAGTCAATAAAATTAGGAACGTCCCTAATATAAAAAAATTCACGAGTCTTGGGGTGCCAGAAATACACATAACCCAACTATTCACTTCTTGGCTTGCAATATGACATAGGCCAAACTACACATCACGGTGCCTGCAATTATTTCCATAAAGACTAAAGAAAAATTTATCTTTAGGTTGGCATCTGCTCCCAGTAGTGGGAGGAACCTATAACCCCAAGAAATAGTATGTGTAGTTCCCCTAATGTCTACTTCTTTATAGCAAGGCACGTATAATACCAAAATCAATACCATTCCTAACCACACAATCAACACTTTGGATTTTAATGGCAGATCTTTCCAAGGAATCATATTGCCCAATATGTTATCCCTTATTCTCTGCAAGTGCTTCCAGGGAATCCACTCTGCAACCCATGGAACTATAACCCCTGCAAACAGGATGACCATAATGACGAGCCAGATGCCAAATCCATCAGAACTGTAGAAATAATTAAGAGCGAATAAAGATCCGATGCCAATTAGGAAAGCCGTCGCATAAGTTTTCCAATCATCCTTCATCAAACTTGCCATCATTCTTAGTTGAGGGATTTAGAAGAAGTATTCTTTTCAACAATGAATATCCGCAATTTTGACCTTTTTAATAGAGAAAACGCTAGTGAAAGATTTAGGATGAAGAATAGTGATTAAAAAAGAAGGAATAATACTGAAAGATAAACCAAGCTATCATGTTATTCTCGTTCTGTTTTGAGGACAAAGTAAGCATGGAAACGTCATGAATAATATACGCTCATGTCCGTACACCCTTGATGGGATAGATCACAAGATAGGCTTAACCACGGGAATTTGACTACTTGATGCCTTCACACAGGGCACCAAAGACAAACAAAAGAAGAGAAAATATGGTGTCGCTAATGTCCGTTAAGTTTGTTAATTCTGAAAATGAATGTAAATTATTTTCGGATCATATTTAATAAGATTAAATGAGATTGGGATAATCAATTCAATGGTCCATGATGGCATTATATTTGTTCGGTCACTGCTAATATATATAAAAAAGGCTTCAAAGCCTTCCCCGTTTCGGTCTTTAAAAAGAATAAGATATTTTTGCATTAGCCATTAAGACATCATGACGCATTTACGTGAATGACACGATTTGACGCATATCTCTGGTAATTTCGCTATAACCTATAGGCATAATATAAATTACTGAAAATACGTGTCAGAATCCGTCATCTGTCCTAAATACGTCATGACATGCGTGCACTTTCGCGCAACCCAATACCCCACCATCCCCGCCGATTGGCTTTGCGATCATCAATCAAGCCTCGTTCTTTCAGACAAAGACCCAGGGCCTTTTGTGATATAGGGTTTTCTCCGTTCTCTACGCACCATTTTTTATACGATTCGTAGAGGCCCTTAGAGGGCACAAAAGATTGGGGCTCTTGAATACAACAATCCGCCAGAAACCCACCCAGTGTATCCATTTCATCACGATAGGATTGAGTGGCGTTTTTCACGTCGTCTGGCATTCCGAGACCATGACTTTGCCACTTTAAACAGCCTTGTATAGCCCAATTCAGAATGCCTTGGTCTTCCTCACTCAATTTCTGCTTTAATTCCTTATCTTGTTCTTCTTCAGGAATTGTCTCTACAAAGGGAATGAGTCGAATCCTCCTCCATATCGCATGATCGGTGCCTTTAATATTGGGTTTATGGTTTGTTGCTAAGAATAATTTTAATGTTGGGGTAAACTCAAAAAATTCCTGGTGCAAGAACCTGGCCGTGATTTTGTCTCCGCCTGTCACTTGCTTTACTAAGGCTTCATCAAGTTTTTTCCCTTCCTGGCATTCCGTGGCCGTGACAAGACGTACCCCAACCAAGCGCGCTAGATCATTCGGAATCGCATTCTGTTTTTTTGCCAAAAACGTGGAGAAATCCGCTTGCTGAGCATAGTCACCCAGGCACGTCCGAATGGTTTCCAAGAAAGTGGATTTTCCGTTGGCCCCCGTACCATAAAGAATGAATAGAATTTGTTCGTTTGCCTGGCCCGTGAGACCATAACCGATCGCTCGTTGTAGGAAGTCCACCAAGTCTTGGCGTTCCTGCATGATCCGACACAGAAAGATTTCCCAAAGAGGGGCTGTGGCGTTAGCATCAAAATCGACGGGAGCCAGCTTGGTGATGAGTTTTCGGCGATCATGAGGAAGGAGTTCACCTGTGCGAAGATCAACCGTGCCATTTCGACAATTCAAAAGCATAGGTTCATTATCAAGCTCTGTCGGAGCGACTGGGATTTTTGCTTCAGACTCTGCCAAATGAATCATCCCCCGAAGTCGAGGGGTGGCTTCAGATTGCAAGGAATGGCGAATAACTTTTTTTCGGTCTTCCTTATCCTCGATTTTCTCAGCCTCATTGACAATTCCGCGAACGGTGGTCTTGGCTAACCGCACAATTTCCTCAGTATCATCCACTATCCATTGCTGCCCATTCCATACGAGCCATTTCTTCCACGGATGGCAATAGCGAATGAAGTCCCCATGAAGGGCAACTAAACGTTCAGCATTGCCATAGTCGGTTAGAGGAAACACTTTGCGAAGCATGATGGTAGGTTCTTCTTGTCGCCTCGTCCACCGTTGCCACCAGCCAGCCAGCTTATGTAATCTTGGATCGTCCAGACTAATTCGTTCCAGTTTGTACCAAACATGGCCCCACAGTGAGCCTTCCCTGACCAACCAATCATCCAGGCCAACTTTTATCCCAGACGTATCAGGCAGTTTGACGAATTGAACATGTGCGCCGCGTTGGATGAGTGCCATCCCCAGGGCAAAAACCCCACCCAAAATGTCAAAGAGTTTGTCTTTGGTCCAAGCATCAGAATCGGGAATAATCTCAACCTGCCGCGCTCTCCATATGAACTGATCTAATTCAGGACAATCCAATCTTTCACCAGAATCTATCTTGACTCGCCAGTTCCAGACCCCACCGATTCCAATGCAGGGCTTGCCATGCTGACAAAAACTGGCCGCCTTTTTTTCTCCCTCCGTTATATAGACAAAGATACTTGGATCACTTGCCGTTAAACGCCAATCCACCAAGGGGGGTAAGTAAAGATGGGGATCGGAGCCAGGCGGTTGATAATATTTGATTGTGTGTCCCTTGGCATCTTTGAGTGGTGGGAATAACTTCAATCGGGAGAAACCATTCCTGTTTCCATCCGGATCCCAATAGGAAATCTCATAGGCACTGGAAACAGCATTATACTTAGAACCCAGTTTTTGTAAGCGATGTGGGTTTACAGATTGAATGGCCAACTGACTAAGGGTTTGATCACTCAAGCCACTTTTTTGCAGATCGGTTAGGTGTTCGGGGTGAAGGTCAGACATCATTGCGTTTACATTTCCCCGGATCTTCCCAAAGGAGTTTTAACCTCGTCTCGCCACCCCGTCTTAATCAATGCTTCAACAGCTTCGATCGGAATGCGAATCAATCGCCCAATTTTTACGCTGGGCACTCTTCTTTCTAAAATGTCCCTCCGCCACGTTGAAGCCTTTCGTCCAGTCAATTCCTCTGCCTCAAAAACGCTGATCAGTTTTTCTGACTTCATGGTTCCTCCTTCTACACTATTGATCGATTTTGGTTGACAGGTATCTCCAATAGGAATATTTTATGTACACTATTATCATTTAGTAAATAGTTACATTATAGGGTACAAAATTGCTGAGGAAACATATAAATCATAGAGGGATTTGGTGGCACGGACCTGTGAGAATAGATCGGGACGTTATATTTCCATGGGACCTTAAGCCTTACAATCCATTTGATTATTACCATCCGTATAAAGCGACCAAGACCCGAAGAACGCGTTCCCTTTATCATCTGTTTGCAGATTTGGACGGCAATGACCCAATGAAATTGAAGGATTTTTGCCAAAAATTCGGGGTCTTGGGAAATCCCCACAAAATATGGATTCCCTTGAACAAGACCGCTTTTGGAAATCAGACATTCTATGACTTTGATCCGGAAATAGAGGATCCTGAGCAAAAAGACACAAGAGGAAGTGTTTTTCCTGATCAAAAACTTTGTTCAACAACAACGCTTTGGGAATTTCAGAGGGAGCAAAATGCAATGAAGGAAACTCTTCAATTCCTGGTCGAATGCGAAAATGCTAAGAACGCACGGACTCGACTGGCGGCAAAAGAAAAAATCTCAATGCGCATTGCTGGGGAACTTACAAAAGTAGTGATGCGTCCTGTTTGGAATAAAAGGGAGATGCGCTGGGTAACCCAGTGGGATAGTTTAACTCTATGCGGCCTAATGTATTTGATGCTTGCATTTGATCTTCAAAGCCCAGGTCGCAACCTTCTTTGTGGGAAATGCGGAAGGTTTTTTCTTGCCGTACATGCCCGTTCTGAATATTGCTCACCCCGATGTCAAAATGCTGCAAAAGTAGCACGTTTTAGAAGAAAGGAGAGAATGCGTCATAGAAAAAGATTAGGCGATAAAGGAAAGGAGTCTTAGTTATGGCAAGGCTTGGAGGCAAAGATAGAGGGATTGTTTTTAAAGATGGGAAGTGGTGGGTTAGGTTGTTCATCAATGGGCGAGAAAAGTGGTTTCGTGCAGAAAATAAAACACAGGCCAAGGCTTTGTATGGACGACTTAGGGCGGATATTCGTGAGGGCAAATATTTTCCTGAGAAATTTGATAAACAGAAAGACATTTCCCTTCGAGCCTGGATTGATCGCTATTTAGAGGGATCGACCAATCGAAACCTTGTCAATGAAAAACGACATGGTCGATTCTGGAAGCTATTGCTGGGAAAAAGAACGCTCGGCCAAATTACCATCGAAGATTGCCGGCGTACTCAAGCCAAAATTCGGGCAAAGGGAAAATGGAAGCCAGCGACGATAAACCGTTATATGGCCTTTCTGCGACGGGTACTTATGGTGGCTTTGAAGGAAGGAAAGATTAGTCAGAATCCCGTGAGCTCCGTAAAGTTTTTCCCCGAAGCCGAAAAGGTGCGTTTTCTTACCGATGAGGAATTACTCAACCTTCGTAAACATTTGGCAGAAGAAGAATGGAAACTGGTGGCTTTTGCTGTGGAAACGGGGATCAGGAGAGAAGAACAATTCCACCTCCGCTGGAACCACATTTCCTTTGAAGCCCAAACCCTCACCATTCCTCTTCCCAAAGGAGGGCGTACCCGGCATGTTCCTTTATCCACCCAAGCCTTAGAAATCCTTCGATCTCTGGATTCCATTCTTAATTCACCGTTTGTGTTTGCCGGCATCAAAGATCCGCTTCAACCTATGGATAGTCGCGCTTTCATGCGCCGAGCGTTTGAACCGGCCCTGCGAAAGGCCGCCATCCAAGGGGCTTCCTGGCATACCTTACGGCACACCACAGCATCACGCCTTGCCATGGCTGGCGTCCCGATACGAACCATTCAGGAAATCCTTGGTCACCGTGACATTGGGACAACCTTGAAGTACACCCATCTTGCCCCAAGCCACCTCAAGGAAGCCATTCAATTGGGCAGTTTAGCCAATTTGGAATCTCGAACTGGGAGTAAAACTGGGAGTGAGGGATTGCAAAGTAGGAAGGATGCTTCACAAGTGGTTGATTTGATGGCGCGCCAGTCTATCCTTTCTCAATCGATATCAAATTAATAAGATCGATTTCCAAACATTTCTCCTGTTTCTAGGCACATCTATCGGAGGTAAGCCCATGAAACGTAGACAGTTCCTAAAACTTTCTCTCATGGGTGGGATACTTGTCAGTTTCAGCGGAGGCGGATGCATGGGGCTGCTGGTAGGAAAGAATAAGGAAGAGCTCACGGTAGACTCTGCGTTAAGAAAACTAGACAAGTTTACTAACACAACGATTGTCCACCTTGGCCAATGGAGTCCATATCAAATTTTTACGCATTGCGCCCAAAGCGTAGAATATTCCATGTCCGGCTACCCTGAACATGATTCTGATCTCTTTAAGAGCACCGTGGGGACACTCGTGTTTTCATATTTTTCTTTACAAGGGAAAATGTCTCATGATTTAACCGCTCCTGTTCCCGGAGCGCCACCTATAGAAATCAAAGAAGATTCGACAAGCGCTTTGGTTCGATTACGGAAAGCTTTAATGGAATTTCAAGATTACCAAGGGAAGCTAGAGCCACATTTTTCGTATGGTGAGTTGTCAAAAGAGGAATTCACCGTAGCCCATGTCATACATTTGAATAACCACTTGGAAGAATTAAAGATCTAGCAACCGCTCCTCCCTTTCTTCCCCTGTCAGTGTTGCATACATTTACCCCATTGGAAAATAAGCCCTTGTAGCGATGGGAGCCTACCCTTTTCCTCCCTTGGATTACTTCTTAGTGCTCTAAACAAGGTGGGGTTGGAAATTAAGGCCGCCTCAGGCCTTACAGTACCGCATTATTCTTTTTTGGGGCTTGTTCGTCGGAAAAAAATATCAAGGAAGTTTTAGTTGAATAGGCGATTAGGTATGAAAGAGGTGTGAAAAAGGCAGGTCTTGCTGTGGTTCTAATAAGCAAGGTTACACGGCTTCTTTTTTGGCTTCGTGGGCGTAGAGGTATTGGTGGGGGACGGGTCGGAGATCCCAGACTAGGCCAAGCCACGAGAGCAGGACGAGTCCATAATAGGTCAAATCAATTTCCCACCAGAAAAATCCCTGACGGGCAGATGAGGCGTAATGGTGGTGGTTGTTGTGCCACCCTTCGCCTAGGGTGAGGAGGGCAAGGAACACATTGTTTCGGCTTTGGTCACTTGTCTCATAGCGTCTCTTCCCGATCAAATGGGAAAGAGAGTTAATCGTGCTGGTGGCATGTAACAAGACCACCGTAGAAATAAAAAATCCCCAAATCAGCATTTGCATCCCGTTGGTGCCAAGACCGGGCGCATAATGTTCCAGTAATGTTCCAAGTCCAAAAATTCCCACGGCAAAGAGGAATGGGATCAAGGTATCAAAACGATTGAGAAACTGTAACTCGGGGAATCTTGAAAAGTCCCCGACCACGTCATGCTTGGTGGAAAAGTTTTGTTTGGAGGTGAGCCAACCAATTTGACTCCACCAAAATCCGCTTTGATGTGGGGAGTGCAGGTCATTTTTTTTATCCGAATGTCGGTGATGGATGCGATGATGAGCTGCCCACCACAGGGGACCCCGTTGGACGGCAGTGGCTCCGACTAGGGCAAATATAAATTGACAGGTCCGAGAGGTCCGAAAAGCGCGATGAGAAAAGTAGCGATGATAGAATCCGGTGATGGCAAACATTCGAATTCCATACAGTGCCACGGCTACCGCCACGGCAATCCCGCTCCATCCTACCCATAGAACACCAAGACACATGAAATGCATGATGAAAAACGGAGCAGACTGTACCCAGTCTATCTGATGATGCTCTTTAGACGTGGGTTTGTGATCAACCGCGTGGGCATCAAACCAACGAATAATGGACGTCACGAATTTTGGACGGCTTAAGAAGGACATGCATTAACTCCTGTGTTTCTCACAAAAGTCACAAGGTTTGAAAAAGTAAACGAATTGGTCATGAAGAATCAAGAGGGGCGGGTCTCAAGATGAATGAAAAACTATTCTACCATTATTCGCTTCCAATGGATAGAAGTTCCTGAAAATAATGATTGAACAGTCGATTCTGGGGGTCATATCGCTTTCGGGTTTCCTCAAAGGTGTTCAGCCTGTCTCCAAAGGCCTTTCTGGCCTGGCCTTGGGTAATGCCATAACTTTGGTTAAAGAGTGGCACGCCTCCATGGTCACTACAAAACTCGTTGTAAGCCAGCAGGAACTCTTTCCACCCTGGATCGCCAGTTGAAACGGGATCAATACTGACCACTGGTTCATGAAACGAGTACGAGAATAGGGACTGTTGGTCCTGGGCAATCCGGTATCCCACATTAAGCATATTGCATCGATACCTATTTGATCGGTAATAGGCCCGGCAAAATTGAAAGTAGTCCCGCAGGGTTTGGAGAAAGGACTTTTCTGGAAATGCCCAAATACTGAAGGTATAGCGGCTCATTCCAGATTTTTCGGGATATCGGATAATTTGATCCGTGGGGCTCGTATGCGGACTTCGAAGAATATAATTCATGGAAAATCGAAGCAGTATTCCAAAAGTATCCAAGATGAAATAACGGAGCCCCTTTATGGGAACCAATTTCGTGACAAGAAACGCGAACAGCGGTGAAAAATTTTTCCACACAATATTCCTCGCCCACCAGACGAATCGAGATGGGGCCCGGTCATTCCGGTCATGATATTTTCTAAATTCAATGGTAATTTTGTTATCGAAGGGCCATAAGTACATCATGATGGCTTCGGGTTTACCAAAAATGGCGGGAAGCGATTGGGCAAAATCTTCAAGATCAAAGGTCTCATGATAGACGGCCATGGACTGTAGGGGTCTAATGCGAAATGTCGCTTCAAAGATAACACCCAACAATCCATAACTGGAGCGCATGATTTGTAACAGGTCAGGCTGGGCTTCCGTGACTTCAAGCACTTCACCTGATGGTAAAACGAGTTTCATCCCTGCGACATAGGAAGCCACCTGTCCCCATTCCCCAGGCATGGAGGAATCCTTGGTCCCACCACATGCCGCGCTTCCTATGGATAGATTGCCAAGTTCGACGTTTACATAAAATTGCAGGCCCTGTTTCTCCAGTTCCTTGGCCACGTCAATATAAAGAGCCCCGGCTTGGGCGGTGACGGTATCCGAGCCGATCGACACAATCTTATTCATGCCGGTCATGTCGATATTGGTTCCCTCATTCGCCACGGCGCACCGAGTGGTGGAATGATTGGACCCCGTGGCGCGAACGGGGCTTGGATACTTCGAGGAATCAGTGAGGACTCGAACGATATCATCGACCGAATGTACGGTAACGACCTCCTTGGGGTGAGAAAGCAAATCCCCAAACCAATTTCGTTTTTCCATAATAAGATCCAGCCGAATGCCTAGACGCTACTCGTTTCTGAAAAATGCTTCGTCATCTTCGGCTCCAGGTCGTGGTTTCCAATCTAATGAGTAGTATTCTCCACGATCCCGAGCCCAGGGATCGAAGGCGTTGACGACGTGTTCCAGCTCTCCGCTCAATTCAGGCATCGTTCGGAGAAGGATGCGCTTCATCGGCAACATTTCTTGCTCATGATCATTGGGCTTGCCCTTTTCCATGACTTTTCCGGTCGGTCCATTGTCATTGACCCAATCCACCCCTAAGTAAGAATAAAACTCGGGACGAAAGCTGGACGTAAAAAACCGATCGCTGTACAACCGGCGAGAGGCGTTGAGAATAAACACCACAAACTGTGTTTCGGAAATGGCGAATCCATGCGGGCGTGTGGATTCAGCCAAATAGCCCACAATCGTATCCACGTCCTCAATATTATCCACAACCGTACCATCTGGATGACCCAAACAATCATTGATGGGAGATCCATCATCGTTTACCTGAGATTGGGTAATGATCTTCGAGGCATCACAGCGGTGCTGGCCATAAACCTCGCGCAAGGCTTTCACGAGTTGTTCCTGCTCCTCACGCGCGGGTGAATCTGCAGGCAATCGTTCATCATTAAAGTCGTTAAAACTCGTCAATTGTTTGAGAGCATATTGTCTTCGAAACTCGTTGTATCGTGGAATCCCGCGTTCGCGATCTCTAATGAGGTCCAACGCGGCCACGTCGATTTTGTGTGTCGAAGAGTTCAGATGAGGGATCGTCAAATTTTGCAAAAATTGTGGATGGTTCTGCAGTGTGAGTAGGCCTAATCGTTGACGGCCTAAACTTGTCGCCCAATTGGCCAATCCCCGACTCCGCATGGCTTCCGTCGCCTTAGCGCGAAAGGTGTCCACCACTGGCACTTTTTCTTTGACCACATTGGGGTTCGAAAGTTCTCGGTATTCTAAAAGGTCCGGTACTAAGGGGTGCAGCCGATACACGGAGATAAATTCTTCAGGAAAGTTAAAGGGTGATCCAAAGTGATTCACGCCTCCGTTCACATGATCGGGATTCGTCAGATCCCAAACATCTTCTTTGAGCGGAAACAGTCCTGACAGGACCGTCTTCCCTCGGTAGCGTTCGTTTCCAAGACCGAAAATTCCTGGGCCAACGGCAAAAACCGAATACCACGTAGTTTGTTTCTTCGAATTTTCCGATTCCCCAAAATTATTCACCACGACTTGTTCCAAGGCTTTAGCGACCAGAGGGTGCTCGGCGAACAGGCCACTCCAGTTGGAATTCATGCCCTTGTACAGGGCCTCGTTGTAGAGTAGCTGGGTGGTCCATTCGATCGTATGAATTTTCGCAATCTCGGCTGACACCACAAGGCGTGCGGCTTGATAGAGTTCTTCCGGGGTGACGTCTTTATAAGCAATGACCGTATTGGGGTTCACAGGATTTCGTAGCCCGGAATCTTCATCTGGAGTGTTTGCTGCGCGTTTCCGGAACTTCTCCACAAAAAGATTATGCTCACGAGCGAATACGTTATGAAGAAAACTCAAGCCCACGGTCCAGTTATCCGGAAAGGCTGCGGCTTCTTGACCTTGCCAGGCGTCATGCATAGGATCGGAGGAGTCCATCAATGGAAGATAGCCCAACTCGTTGGATGGGTTTCCTTGTGTATTTCTTTCAACCAACAATAGTTTAGCGGGGTCGGAGGGATCTCGTTTCACTCTTTGTAGAGAGGTCTGGTCGTACCCGTAGAGTTGGGAAGCATCCCACCAGGCCGTCACATGGTTGTGAAAAGTCTTTGGTGCTCGCGTCAGATATGATTTCTGATTATGGGTAAAAGTTTCAGGTTCGCTGTCTTCAGCAACTAGGGTTTTCCCGATGGCATCGCCGGGTCGGCATCCCAGTTGGGAAATGTCCTTGTCCGATAAGGACCTTCCTCCGAGATCCGTCCTACACCCAACTGTCATTGATTCGGGATGGTTGTTGCCTTCATCTAAATGCGCGAACCAGTCGTGGGTCATAAATTGAATCCAATATGCCGCAAGTACATTGAAGAACGGGGCCTTCTTGTAATCGCAATTGGCCTCTTTGGAATATCCTTCCAAGCCCGAACCCTCTTGGCATTTCGAGGGGTCAGACTGTGTGCGGGTGAAAAGCTTTCTGCTAATGATTTGAGGATCAGGCGTTAACAGTCCGATGCGTTCGCCATGTCGGTTGCGGATCAATTCCGTGCGGCTCAATTCGGAAAAGGTCTCATCGAATTCCACATTCCTGGCAAAGAGCATTCCCGTCGAGCCCATCAAGGGATTTTTGATATCGTTACAAATTCCCATAAGTGTTCGCTGGCGAATGAGTTCCCCTTGGCATAGTTGACCACTTTCTGTGGAGACATCTTGAAAGTGGGGATGCCCTGCGGGCAGTTGCATTTCAGGCCAAGTTTTGAGGGCAGGACCGTCAATCCCTTCACGACCTTTAATATAATGTTCAAAGGTACGGCTATTGTCATAGAGGTTAAATTTAATTAATCCGATCCGCTGAAGTTCCAGATCAAGGAGGGCGCCGTTAATGCCTCGTCCATTGGGACTCAACGGCCCAGTGCTTTTTATAATCCCTTCTCTTTTGGAAGTGGCGTCGCCCACGGCATAGTAATTGGCCCAGTCGTTCCATGGGGTGTCGCGTTGCGCTGCCGCTTCGGTTCCGCCGCGACACAAAGCGGTCTGTTCGGAGACTTTTCCCAGGAATCGGTTTTCCCGTTTTTTCGCCAGTGTGAGAACACCGGTGACGAGTTTTCCCTTGCAGCTCTCTAGAGAAATTTTTTCTTCTTTCCGGCTCCCATCGGTCACGCATCCGAACAAAAGGGAAAGAGGTAATATGCATGCGAGTAGCAACGAGCGACCAGTAGAAGTATTCTTCATGAAATTTCTCCAGATGGGTTAATCACCAATAGATAACAACGTGTCATGATACATCGAGTTCAAATGAGGCTGAGATGGCGTCAGGGTTAAGAGAGAGGAGTCGGCATCAGGCCGATGGTTGGGGCGTTTTGGGAAATTCCTCTTCCATTTCGTCCCCGTGAGCCAACCTCTTGTCAGCCTGGTCTTGAGAATGACCAATGAATTCGGAGTGGAATCATAAGAAATTCACGATGTTTAGTAAATCTTTTTTGTATGCTTGCCCACAGACCGTCCATATGTCCTGGGCTAGGTTCGTATTTGGTTTCCCTAGATCCTTAACCTGGAGAAAACGTCCTTGAGTGAGGAGCCTCGTTCTGTAGGGAATGGGGCTCCTTTTTTGGGGAGAGCGGATCACTAGAAATTTTTTGGCACAAATTCATCCTACTTCCAAGAATCTGTGGAACCACTCATTTAAAACGAACTCAAATCAATGAACATTAAGGAAGCAAAATTTCATAGAGCTCTCCTCATTCTTAGGGGCCTCGGTGGAAAAAATAGTTTAGCCCATGATTTCTTGGTCCGAATATTTCCGTAGTTGGAACAGGTCCATGCCATTCAAACCCTTAAAAATTGAAGATTTGCGAATCGGACACTATGTCAAGCTAGAGTGTTCATGGTGGAGGCACCCTTTCGCCAAAAACATTTTTAAAGTTACCACCGCAGCTGAACTCCGCCTTATAAAGAAAATATCAAAACTTACGTTGTTTTATGATCCTGAGCTTTCGGATACCGGCTCGGAAATAGAAGAAAAACCACCAGAGGGTCAAGGATATTCCTTTCCTGGATCTTCTGCGCAGGTGAGTGGAGATCAAAAGGTTCACTTATTTGATGCAGAGCGCCAAGATAGAGAGGAAGAAGCCAAAGAACATAAGATCAGGGTTCTGGCGGAGGATCGCGGAAAGCGGCGCGAAGCTTATCGAGAACGGAGAAACCAACTCAAGAAAACGGAACGGGCTTATGAAGACGCGGCAAAACAAACCAAAATTGCTCTCAAAAATATGGCATCCGGTGATATAGCCGGGTTACGCATGGCAGAAAATTTGCTATCGGACTTGACCAAGTCGTTGGGGGAGGACCGAATTGTCATGGCCCTTCTCGAGGTGATGAACTCTAAGGATACTGAAGATCCGCTTTTTGTTCATGCCATGAATGTCTGTGTCCTTTCGATGTTGGTGGGAAAAATCATGGGACTATCAGGAAAAGATTTGACGACATTAGGATTGGGCGCGTTGGCCCATGACATCGGATATCTCAAAATTCCGCGAGCTGTGTGTTTAACCACAGCTGGATTTGCGAGGGAAGGAGCAAATTTAAAACTCCACATTGAGGCAGGTCTTTCCGGAATTGGACGAATTCCTGAGTTTCCGGAACCCGGGATACAAATCATTGCGCAACATCATGAACGTCTTAATGGTCGGGGATATCCCCATGGACTCACCCGAGACCAAATTTCCCTTTTAGCCAAAATTGTGATGATTGTCGATGAGTACGATGAGCTGTGTAACGGTCAGGACGACGAGGAAGGGTTGACTCCTTACGAAGCACTCTCCCTCATGTATAAAAATGCCACGGTAAGGAAAACGGGAGAATTTGATGAGGAAATTCTGATTCTCGTCATCAAAACCCTGGGAGTCTATCCGCCAGGAACATTGGTGGAATTGAATGACGGGTCGATCGGGGTGGTCATTAGTATCAATCCTCAATGCCGAACAAAGCCGCAGGTTATGATTTATGAGTCTGATGTTCCGCAGGATGAAGCCGTCATTGTCGATCTATCTCAAGATGAAGAATTATCCATTGAAAAAAGTCTTCGTCCTCAGGAGATCAGTAAAGTAGCAAAAAACTATCTTTGCCCAAATCGGGTTACAGGTTTTTTCCCTTCTTCATCTGAAATTTCACTTTTCTCACAAGCCAGACAGGCAGTTTCCTAACCATCCATTCAGTGGCTTGGCTCCTTCCTGATTGGACCGTTGAGCGAGTCGGAAACTAAGTGTCATCGCCAATGTGAAATTTGGGTAACATTCAGAAGAACCTTAAACAGTACCCAATTAATATAACTCCATTCTTTTTCTTTAGCTTACCTCTTAAAAAACCGAAATAATCCTTATGTAACAAGGTTTTCGATCCGCTTTTATGACAATGGGTTAATCCGCTATGCCTTTTAAGCCTTTGAAAACAGAAGACCTTGCTCAAGGAATGTTTGTGAAGCTGGATTGTTCCTGGTGGCGGCATCCCTTTGCCACGAACAAGTTTAAGGTCACCTCTCAAAAAGATTTAGAAACCATAAAAAAAATTACTAACCTAAAACTGTTTTATGATCCCAACCTCTCCGATGTATTACCTCCCTCGGAAGAAGATCCCGACAGTTCCGTTACAGCCAGAGAAATAGTTCCAGAAGTAGCTCCAATTCCAGAAAGTCCTGTGGAGGCAAAAGTAGAGAGAGAAGAGGATTCGGATATACTTCCTGGAGATAGGAAAGAACGCACAAAGGCGTTTAAGGAACGGCGTGATCAGATCAAACGCTCGGAAGAGGCCTATCAGGAATCCACCAAGCAGGCCAAAGTGGCGCTCAAGAATTTGTCGGCAGGGGATCCCAGGGGCCTACAAAGTGCGGAAAAAATTTTAACGAACTTGACGAAATCTTTGTCCAGCGAACGAACACTCATGGCACTTCTCGAAGTGATGAACTCAACAGAAATTGACGATCCGTTGTATTTTCATGTGATGAACGTCTGCGTGTTGTCCCTCCTTGTAGGAAAAGAATTGGAGCTCGAACAAGCAGACCTTATGCACTTAGGACTGGGGGCGTTGTCTCATGACATCGGGTTTTTGAATCTCCCGAGGCAACTCCGTCTGACCAAGCCAGGATTTGTGCATCAAGCGGCTGATCCTTCTCTCCATATCGAGCAAGGATTGAAAAGCGTGTTGAAAATGGAGGATTTTCCTGAAGCCAGCATCAAGATTATTGCTCAACATCATGAGCGGCTCAATGGGAGTGGTCATCCCAATCAATTGGCTGGGGATGAGATTTCCCTGTTAGCTAAAATCGTCATGGCTGTCGATGAATACGATGATCTCTGCAATAACCCCAATCGCCAGCAAAACCATACTCCGTACGAAGCTCTTTCTCAGCTGTATAAGAATGCGTCTGTCAACCAAACCGGGGAATTCGATCCCAATATTCTGGTTGTTCTCATAAAGGCGCTTGGTGTTTATCCTCCAGGAACGGTGGTCGAATTGAGCGACGGTTCCGTGGGTGTTGTGGTGAGTATTAATTCCAATACTAGAACCAAACCTCAAATAATGCTCTACGTTCCCAATGTTTCCTATGACGAAGCCGTCATTGTGGATTTGGCAAAGGAAGAAGGCTTGACGATTCAGAAAAGCTTAAAGCCTAAGGAATTGAGCCGGGCCGTCCGTGAATACTTGAGCCCTCATCGAGTGACGGGATACTTCCCCTCTGCCGTGGGAATATCTGTGGGAGCGTCGCCTCAACCAGTGTTGAGATAGTTGATTCTTCTCTGACCTGTAGTCATTGTGACAAACCTCGTTTTTCGGTATAACCCTCTCAAATAGTTCTTCCCTTTCAGGTGTACTTCGCCATAAATTCATGTGGCATGGGTGGTAATTTCAAGGAGACAATATGCGAACGGTTATCTTCACACTCGTGTTGATTCTCATGCCTTCTGCTTTTGCTTTGGCAAAGGTTCAAACCCAAGCCATTTCCTATCAACATGGTGAAGTTCAGCTTGAAGGTATTCTTGCTTGGGATGACTCGATAACCGGCAAGCGTCCGGGCATCTTAGTCGTCCATGAATGGTGGGGATTGAATGACTACGCGCGCGACCGTGCTCGACAACTTGCGCAACTGGGCTATGTGGCGTTTGCCGCGGATATGTATGGAAAAGATAAGATCACGGTTCATCCGGATCAAGCAGGTGCCTGGATGAAGCAGGTGCAAGCCAATGTAAGCCAATGGCAGGCTCGAGCCATAAAAGGATTGGCGGTGTTACGAAGCCAAGAGCAGGTGGATCCAAAAAACATTGCCGCCATCGGGTATTGTTTTGGTGGGGCGACGGTCATCCAGTTGGCTTATAGTGGAGAAGAGATCAAGGGGGCGGTCAGTTTCCATGGAGCCTTGCCATTGCCAATAGGGAAGCAAGCGACTAAGGTGAAAACCAAGATTCTAATTGCACATGGCAATGCCGATCCGTTTCAGAAAGAGGACCACATTCGAAAATTCAGAAATGCCTTGGACAAAGCCAACGTTGATTGGCAGATGGTATTCTACGCCGGTGCCCGGCACAGTTTCACTGACCCCGGTGCGGATGCGCGTGGCATGGATGCCCTCAAATATGATCAGGCCGCGGATGTTCGATCATGGAAACATATGCAACTTTTTTTTGATGAAATCTTTTTGACCCCCTAAATGGTGCCCTTCTTACATTCAAGTTTGATCCCGCCTCTCTCTCATGGAATTGTTTGACATTCTTGCTATCGTTATCAGCCTGACCGCTGGCTTTGCCTACCTCAACCATCGATTCATTGGGCTGCCCGTCACCATCGGCGTGATGGTCATTGCCTTGTTAGCCTCGTTACTTCTTCAAATAATTGATCTTGCCGGCTTGCACCTCGGGGATCATGCGGCGCGGTGGCTCTCTAGCATTGACTTCAATGCCACGCTCCTTCATGGCATGCTCAGCTACCTTCTCTTTGCGGGAGCCCTGCACGTCAAACTCGATGATTTGCATGAACACAAATGGACTATTGGAATATTAGCTACGGTGGGGACGGTGGTCTCGACCTTTTTAGTGGGGACAATAACCTGGTGGGTACTTGGACTGTTGGGCGTCGCGCTCCCCTTAGTCATGTGTCTGGTGTTCGGAGCCCTCATTTCCCCAACCGACCCTATTGCCGTTCTGGGGATTTTAAAAAATGCCAAAGCACCCAAAAGTTTGGAAGTAAAGATTACCGGGGAGTCATTGTTCAATGATGGTGTGGGGGTGGTGATCTTCCTCGTCTTGGCGGAAATCGCTACAAGCACGCATGAACCCACCATGAGTCATATGGCAGGACTCTTCGCCCAAGAAGCCATTGGTGGCACGCTTTTTGGTTTAGCCTTGGGGGCGCTAGGCTATGGCCTGCTTAAAAGCATCGACCAATACCAGGTAGAAGTCATTATCACCTTGGCGCTGGTCACCGGTGGCTATGCTCTGGCCGATGCCCTACATCTTTCGGGGCCGATTGCCATTGTGGTAGCGGGCCTGGTCATTGGGAATCAAGGGCGCCGTTTCGCGATGTCTGAAAAAACTCGGGAACATCTGGATGTGTTTTGGGAACTGCTCGATGAAATCCTGAATGCGGTTCTCTTTGTACTGATCGGCCTGGAAGTGTTGGTTCTCACTTTTACCCAAGAATATCTGCTCGCAAGCTTAGCGCTTATTCCCTTAATTTTGCTTTGTCGCTTGGTGGCCATCGGATTGCCCATGACCCTGCTTCGTCGGGTGCGCACATTTTCGCCTGGTGCGATCTGGCTGATGACCTGGGGCGGACTACGTGGGGGAATCAGCGTGGCCTTAGCCTTATCGTTACCAACGAGCCCGGAACGAGACGTGATCCTAGCGATCACCTATGCGGTAGTCGTGTTCTCCATTGTGGTCCAAGGATTAACTATGGAGAAACTGGTGAAACGCCTGTCCGTATCCTGAAGGCGTTCGGTGGAGTAGTTGGAGACAATTAAGAAAGCCAGCCTAAATAATGTTCTGATCGAATTTCGTCCTATGATGACTCTCTTTTGGATCGCTCTACCCGAGACTCAAGCATAGCTTCTTGTACGGTCGTACAGGGGTCTAACAGGGCTTTGGTCAAGGCGTCCATGGCTTGCTGGGCGTGTTGAGTCTCATGCGGGTGGCGCTCCCGAGGGGGGTGAAGTTTCTTGCTCGCTGTGGGTTTCTTCCGATTCGCTAATCCTATCTGCATGGTCTGGGCCAGTTGCGCTCGTGGGTCGAGTGTCATAATGCCTTTGTGTGTGTAAGCCCCCATGGGCCGTGGGTGAGTAAATGGTTCTCACTGACGAGGTACGCAAGGGTCGTACCAGAATTCCTAATTCAGCGCGGTAGTTGGGCTACACCAAAAACTATGATGCCTAGAGGACCTTTCCTCGCTCAGGAATTCATCGGCTATTCGCGCGACAAAAAAGAGTCATAATTTTGGCAACATAAGTCATGGACACCGACACCATTAATTTCATTCTTGCCATTCTCAGCGCGGGGTTTTGGCTGCCGATCGGCATTCTTCTAATTTTGAAGAGACATGCCTTGACTGTGTTGGCCTCGTTGGATGAGGGGCCTACTCAGAACTGGCCGAAAGTCACCGTGGTTATCCCGGCGAGAAATGAAGAACGCAATGTGAACCAAGCGCTCCAGTCAGTTTTAAGGCTGGATTATCCTGACCTGCAGATTGTGGTGGTGAATGATCGGTCCACGGATGGAACCGGAAGCATTTTGAAACAATTGGCGGAACAGGATCCCCGGCTAACGCTCATGCATATTCAATCGTTACCGGACGGGTGGTTGGGGAAAACCCATGCCCTTCACATGGCGGCTCGGCAGGCGCTAGGAGAGTTTATTCTTTTCACCGATGCGGATATCGTGTTTCATCCTTTGGCACTTAGAAAAGCCATGAGCCATGTTCAAGCCAACCGGTTGGATCATCTCACGGTGGTACCGGAAGACACCATGCCCGGGTTTTTTCTCAGATCGCTCTCCGCGACCTTTGGGATCTTCATGTTTATGCTGTTTCAACCCTGGAGGGTACGAAATCCGAAAAGCCGACGGTACATGGGCATAGGAGCGTTCAATCTTGTCCGAACCTCGGTCTATCGGGCCATCGGTGGCCACCAGGCCATTGCACTGAGGCCTGATGACGATCTCAAGTTGGGAAAATTGGTGAAGCTGAACGGCTTTCGGGCGGATGTGCTCAATGGCCAAAGTATGGTTACAGTGGAATGGTACCGATCCGTACCCGAATTGATTCAGGGTTTGATGAAAAACATGTACGCCGGAATGGAGTATCGCCTGTCGCTGGTGATTTTGGCGACCATTGGCTCTTTACTGTTTCACATTTGGCCGTGGATCGGGATGTGGGTGACCACAGGAGTCCCGCAAATCTTGTATGCGCTCACAGTACTCATGATGGTCGGAAGCTTTGGGATTGCCATGGCGCCACACGGAGTCAAACCTTGGCAAGGGTTACTCCTTCCCCTGACCATTAGTCTGTTGGTGTATATCCAGTGCCGAGCGACCATTTTGACTCTCTGGCAAGGAGGCATTTACTGGAGGGAGACCTTTTATACCTTGAAGGCTTTGAAAAATAATAAAGTCTAATATCCCAAGCATCTATTTGTCAGCCTCAAAGCGAAAAATTAGGATTCCGGTTCCTTTTTGTAGACATGTGAGAATCAATAACCTCGACGTCAATTTCCAGTAAGAAATTTTGTTCCTTTTCCCCATCGCCCACTTGACTCTGGGAAACAATTTTTTATTATAAAAAGGTAAACCAAAGGGGGCTGAAACCTTAAACTAGACAAGGTCCCCCAATGATGTTGTCAATTTGCCTCAATTAATGTTCATATCAAGACCGATGTCAGGATCTGAACATTCAGCATTTCATCAACTTCAGCAGTACCTGAACCAACAAGTCATTGGGCAAGAGGGGCTGACCCTCCGGTTACTCATTGCTCTACTGGCTGATGGACACCTTTTGGTTGAGGGTGCCCCGGGTCTGGCCAAGACCACGGCTATTAAAACTCTGGCTTCGGGTCTTGAAGCCAACTTTCATCGCATTCAATTCACGCCTGATTTATTACCTGCCGATCTTACGGGTACGGATATTTATCGTCCCCAGGATGGATCGTTCCGTTTTCAGCAGGGGCCGATCTTTCATAACCTAGTATTGGCGGATGAAATCAATCGTGCGCCCGCCAAGGTCCAGTCTGCGTTGTTGGAAGCCATGGGAGAACGGCAGGTCACGATTGGGCGAACCAGTTATCCTCTGCCGGAGTTGTTTCTGGTGATGGCAACGCAAAATCCAATTGAGCAAGAAGGCACGTACCCGTTACCCGAAGCCCAGTTGGATCGATTTTTGATGTACGTGCGTGTGGACTATCCGGATGTGGAATCAGAGAAGAAAATCGCGAAACTTGTTCGGCAACAGGCGCAAACAGAATTTTCCAAATTGCCGATAGACCTCACTCCTATTCCCGAAAAAACTGTACTGGCCGCTCGGCAAGCCGTGTTGAATCTCCATCTGTCCCCGGCGCTTGAAGAGTATATCGTGCATCTGGTGATGGCAACTCGAGAGCCGGCTAAATATTCTGAAGATCTGGGTCGATGGGTTCGATTTGGTGCGAGCCCTCGTGCGACCATTGGATTAGAACGATGTGCCCGGGCTCATGCCTGGCTGCAGGGCCGTGACTATGTCTCCCCCGAGGATATTCAGGCCATGGCGCATAATGTGTTATCCCACCGGGTGCTCCTGTCCTTTGAAGCCGAAGCAGACGGCATTACTCCAGATCGATTTGTGTCAGAAGTTCTTGCGCGGGTGGCCGTTCCTTAAATGAGGTAAGGCGTATCTCGTCGTTCGTATCTGGTATCTTGTTAAAATACGAAATACGAAAGACAACGAAAATTCCCCCATGACCCTCCCCGGTATCGACATTGATGTAAAAGAACTTATTGGCCTTCGCCATCAGGTGGGGGCCTTGGAGGTGACGTCTCGCAAGCGGGCACTGTCGTTATTAGCTGGGGGCCAGCTGTCTCCCTTTAAAGGGCGAGGGATCGACTTTGAAGAAGTTCGCCGATACCAAGCTGGTGATGATGTTCGCCATATGGATTGGCGAGTGACGGCGAGAACCGGACATCCGCATTTAAAACTCTTTCGCGAAGAACGTGAGCGTCCGGTGTTATTTCTCGTGGACTTTAGTGTCTCCATGCTGTTTGGAACCAAAGTCGCGTTTAAATCCGTTGTGGCAGCCCAAGCGTCAGCATTATTAGCCTGGGTCTCCATGAAAAAAGGAGATCGGGTCGGGGCGGTCTTATGTTCTGAATCAGGGCACCAAGAACTTCGTCCGGCTGGTGGTCGGGGAAGTGTGCTTCGACTCATTCATACGATGTCGGCTCTTCATACCGTGGCGAGATCTACGGGAAAGCAGGGGCTAAATTCTGAATCGCCATTGTCCTCGGCCTTGAAACGGATCATTCGAATTACTCGGCCAGGAAGCCAAATTTTTCTTGTCAGCGATTTTGCGGGTTTGGATGCTCAATGTGAATCTGCCATCGCTCGCTTGGGTGTCCATAACGAACTTGTCTGTATCATGCCCTTCGATTCATTGGAAGCAACACCTCCTCCTCCGGGAATGTATAAGGTCAGTGATGGTATACGGTCGACGTGGCTAGATACAGGCCATGATCAGACCGTGGCCAAATATCGTCAGCAGTTTCAGGAACGCCAGAACAAGATCCAAACCTTGTGTCTCAAGTCCGGCTTGGGATTTTTCACCTTGGCGACCAACCAATTTGTGCCGGACGGCGTGCGTGATGGCTTGAGACAAGTGAGTGCCAGGCGTTGGTATCACCATGCCGGGACCTACAGCAAGATGGGTTGAATGATGAATGGTGCCTCGGATCCGCTGAGTGACTTGCGGGATATTCATCTTCCAGACCCCGTGTCGTTTTGGCCTCCTGCGCTTGGATGGTGGATCGCTTTGATCCTCGTCATGGGTCTGATCCCTCTTTCAATATGGGCCTTTCGAAAATTTCGAACACCCAAGGCATTGCGAACCGCCCGTCATGAACTCCAAGGATTGCGCGAATCCTACGCAGCGAATCAACAAGATCATACTCTTACGATTGGGGTGTCCCGTCTTCTGCGTCGATATGCTATCGCGGTCTATGGACGAGAACGGGTCGCTGGCCTCACGGGTGAAAAATGGCTAACTTTTCTCAATGAAAAAGGACAAACGAACCAATTTACGGATGGCACAGGAAGGGTATTGGTCTCGGTACCCTATGGTAGTCACGAACCGGTTCAAGGACAAGAGTTGATCGCTGCCGTGGAACATTGGCTCCAAGGGAACCGGAGGCCGAAACCATGATGGAGTTTGCCTGGCCCTGGGTGTTAGTCGGTTTGTTGCTTCCATTTGTGGTGAGGTATGTGCTTCCTCGTGCGACACCCCTGAAATCCGAATCTGCCCTTCGTGTTCCATTTTATCAAGCAGTCACGGAGGGGGAGGGCGGGCATGTTCTTCAGAAATCCTCTCCCCTACAATCTGGAATATTTTGGATGGCCTTCTTGGTGTGGACCTGTCTGGTGATCGCGGGGGCTCGACCGCAATGGGTGGGTGATCCCATTGCCTTACCAGTAAGTGGACGAGATGTCATGTTGGCGGTGGATCTTTCCGGCAGCATGGAAATTCCCGACTTTGCCTTGAATGGGGAAAAAGCCAATCGTTTGCAGGTGGTGAAAGAGGTGGCCGGAGAATTTATTCAACGTCGCAAGGGCGATCGCCTCGGTCTGATTTTGTTTGGATCGAAAGCCTATCTACAAACACCACTGACCTTTGACCGACAGACTGTCCAGCAAATGTTGCGAGAGAGCGCCATCGGTTTGGCGGGAAAAGAAACAGCCATTGGCGATGCGCTTGGATTGGCGGTGAAGCGGTTTCAACATCAATCCCAAGACCATCGCATCCTCATCTTGCTCACGGATGGATCCAACACCGCGGGAGAGGTGGATCCCATCCAAGCTGCGAAACTGGCGGCTAAGGAAGGTATTCGCATCCATGCCATTGGCGTGGGATCGGATTACATGGAAATGGACACGATGTTTGGGACGCGCGTGGTCAATCCAGCCAGTGACCTGGATGAAAAGACGTTGAGTACCATCGCAGAACTCACCGGAGGCGTCTACTTCCGTGCTCGCGATACGAAAGGGCTCGAGACGGTGTATCAACAACTGGATCAAATTGAGCCGGTGATTACAGACACAGAGTATTTTCGCCCTATTACGGATTTATATGTGTGGCCATTAGGGGTAGCGATGATGCTGTCAATGTTGATGTCGGTAAGGCATCTCGGTCTGCGCAATCCTTTTTCGAAACGGGAAAAAGTCGAATCATTGAGTGGAGCATCGTTGTCGAAGGTGGCAATTGGATGAAAGTCGACGCGTTTCATTTTCTCAGACCATGGTGGTTGTTTGGTTTGATCCCGGTAGCCTGGGTCCTGTGGCGATTAATGCGCAGTATCCAAGCCGGACGATCCTGGCAACAGGTCTGTGATCCCCATCTATTGCCACATTTATTAATAGGGAATGATCAGACCGGCGGAAAAAGCGCCTGGGTGTTGTTGGGCCTTGGGTGGAGTCTGGCACTTCTGGCATTGGCAGGTCCGGTGTGGTCAAAACTGCCGCAGCCAGTGGTCCGGTCGGAGTCGGCCCTTGTTATTGTGCTCGACATCTCCCGCTCAATGGATGCGCAGGATCTTCGTCCCTCACGGCTGACTCGGGCAAAGCACAAAGTGTTGGACATTCTGAAACGGCGGACCGAAGGGCAAACCGGATTGGTGGTATTTGCCTATGATCCATTTGTGGTTTCCCCTCTGACCGATGATGCGAAAACGATTGCTTCTATGGTTCCGACATTGTCGACGGACTTGGCCCCTGTTCAAGGTAGTCGTCCTGAATTAGCCTTGGAACGAGCGGATGAACTTTTGGTGCAAAGCACAGTCTCCGAAGGGACCATTCTACTTATTACCGATGGCGCTGAATCGTCATCGGTAAAGAATACGGCAGAGGCACTTCGTGATAAAGGTCGGGTGGTGTCGGTGCTAGGAGTGGGTTCCGAAGAAGGTGCGCCCATTCCATTACCAAGTGGGGGGTTTTTGACGGATCAATCCGGGGCTATTGTGATTCCTAAACTCGATCCAGGAATCTTGCAAGAGTTGGCTCGATTGGGAGGAGGCCTGTTCGAAACTTTGCAACCTGATGATCGCGATCTTGATAGAATTTTGGATGCATCTCTCAAGGCTCCAACGATTGATGAAGCAGAAGATACCGAGCGAAACACTGATCAATGGCAAGAAGAAGGACCATGGCTCGTTCTTGCCGTACTCATGATTGGCGTGCTGGCATTTCGTCGGGGTTGGTTTGGCGTCGTGTTATTGATTGGTGTCCTGATTCCAATGCCGGCTTATGCGTGGACCTGGGAAGATCTGTGGAGTCGTCCCGATCAACAAGCCACTCGAAAGCTGCAACAAGGGAAGCCCAAAGAAGCCGCTGAATTATTTCAAGACCCAAATTGGCAAGGCGTGGCCCATTATCGTTCGGGGCAATATGAGGAAGCGGCTCAAGCCTTTGGTGATCAGAGCAATCCTGAGAGTCTCTATAACCAAGGCAATGCGCTCGCACGCTTGGGAAAATATGAAGACGCTTTGAAGTCTTATGAACAAACGCTTCACCAGAATCCCAGTCACGAAGATGCAAAGCATAATGCCGATCTCGTCAAGAAGTTATTAGAACAACAACAGCAACAATCCCAAAACGGCCAAGGCGATCAACAGTCTTCGCAAGGTTCGGAGAACCAAGGGAGTGGGTCGAATAACCAGCAGAATGCCCAAGGTCAACAAAATAAAGAGAACAGGCCAGGGGACTCTGATCAGGAAAATTCCGTCCCATCTTCAAATAAAAACCAATCTGATAAAAAAGAAAGCGAGTCTTCGCCAGGCCACCAGAATTCAGAAGAAGACGCGGCTAATGTGGCAGAGGAACAATCGAACAGTCCTGCGAAAGACGTTCAGCCTGACCAAAATGAGGAAGCCGACAAGTCGCAAGTGGCGAAAGCTGAGCCGGAACAGGAGGAAGATCTCGAAGAACGCCAAGCGACGGAGCAGTGGTTACGCCGGATCCCTGATGATCCTGGCGGCCTGCTTCGGCGTAAGTTTTTACTAGAGCATCGACGACGTGGAAATACTCAGCAAGCGGAGGGGCCATCATGGTGAAGATTCTTTGGTCTTTGGCTTGGCTCGTGGGGACGTTGGCCGTCGGTTTTCAAACAACTTCTTGGGCTCAGTCTGTCACGACCTATGTGGACCGAAATCCCATTACCATCGAAGAAACTGTGAAACTCGTCGTCAAATATAACGGAGGAAGTCCAGATGGCACGCCAGATCTTTCGGGGTTAGCCAAAGATTTTGATGTTTTAGGGACTTCACAAAGCAGCCGCACGAGCATTATCAATGGAAAAATGGAATCCTCGACGGAATGGGTGAGTACGCTGGCGCCAAAACGTGAAGGGTCGATCGTGATTCCACCCATTCCTGTAGGTGCGGAAGTGAGCCTCCCCTTAACATTAAAAGTTCTCCCTGCAGGACAACCAGGGAAGACGGGTCAGGCTCGGGATTTATTTCTGGACGTTCAAGTACAGCCGAAAAATCCCTACGTACAAAGTCAGGTTACGGTAACGATGAAACTGTTTCATGCCCTTTCCCTTCGGGAAGGCAGTCTCGATGAACCCAAGGCTCCCGATGTGCTGGTGCAAAAACTTGGGGAAGATCGCTCGTATGAAACGGTGCTTGATGGTCGGCGCTATGGAGTGATTGAACGGCAGTATGCCTTGTTCCCGCAAAAGAGTGGAAAGGTCACCATTCCCTCGCTGACATTCACGGGAAAAGTTCAGGATCAGCAGCATCGGCGGTCATTGTTTGATGACATGATGGGGAACCGGCCCGGGTTATTTGGTGCGGATCCCTTTGGAACGTTGAGAACGGTCCGGACACGAAGTGAAAGTTTCACACTTACGGTTCAGCCAATTCCTTCAACGATACAGGGGGACACGTGGTTGCCGGCTCAAGAATTTATCCTTCAAGAAAGCTGGCTTCCCGAGAGTTTTGAAAAAGAGGCCAAGGTCGGCGAACCGATTACCCGGACTATCACCATGGTGGCCAAGGGATTAACGGGAACGCAATTACCCGATCTGCCAGTGAGCGATCAGCCGAATGTGAACGTCTATCCCGATCAACCCAAAACCGAAACGAGAGTGGAAGATGCCATGGCTATTGGGATTCGACAACAAAAAATGGCCTTTGTTCCGACCGCCTCTGGCCCTCTTCATTTGCCAGAAGTGCGTATTCCTTGGTGGGATTCGAAGACCAAGCAACAGCGAGTTGCTGTGTTGCCCTCTCGCATCGTGAATATTCTTCCTGAACCGGGGAGTCAAATCACTCGTTCGGGTGAGCAACCGAATTCAGGAACGTTGGCGCCAGTGGCTTCTGGGCAGCAGGCAAAGGAAGAATCTTCCGGGTTCGATCAAGGCATGGTTCCGGGAAGTGGGGGCGGTGGTTCTTCTTCAACGGTGGTCATGTGGCAAGTCATTGCGGGCGTGCTCATGGTGCTGTGGTTTGGCACGGGCTTTGGTTGGTGGTATAACCATCGTCGAGTCAATCCCAAAAAAGGCGGACAGACCAAGGATTTGGTAAAAGCGAATAGTTTACGTTATGCCCGTCATGCCTTTTCCCAAGCCTGCCATGCCAATAATCCCAAGAAGGCCAAAGAAGCTCTGTTAGATTGGGCTGGTAAAAAGTGGAGTCACCATCCTCCTCTGGGTTTACAGGGTGTGGCCCAACGTTTGACCGATGCCGAGGCCAAAAAAGCGGTCTGGAAACTAGACCGTGTGTTATATTCTTCAGAAGGTGGTACTTGGAATGGCCAGGATTGTAACCGAGTCGTTTCGAGCGCCATGGAGCAGTGCGAGCAGAAGTCTTCTGGTTCCAGTGATGGGCTCCCTCCTTTGTATCTGACCGAAGCATCGTGAATTTTTTTGGGGTTGACTTGAAAAGAATAATGATTAAAAAAAACGAAAAAAGGGGCGAAATTTTGCCTTTTTCCGTTTTAGCTAGAAATTGAATAGGAAAACCTGTGGGCTCGATTGTTGAAATACAGCAGCTTCGAAAAACCTTTGGTTCCATCGTGGCCGTCGATCAGGTCACGTTTACTGTGGGCCAGGGCGAGGTCTTGGGGTTTCTTGGACCGAATGGCGCGGGAAAATCCACGACCATGAAAATGATCACTGGTTTTCTGACGCCAACCAGCGGCACGGTCAAGGTCAATGGATTCGATATCCAGGCGCAACCCCTCGATGCGAAGAAAAGTTTAGGCTATCTCCCGGAAGGCGCCCCGGCCTACAGCGATATGACGCCGTGGACGTTTCTCCTGTTCATCGGAGAGATGCGAGGGTTTAAGGGGGAAGATCTCAAGCGACGTGTCTCGGATACCATCAAAAAGGTCAATCTCGAAGGCGTGATTGGGCAACCTATTGAGACCTTGTCCAAAGGGTTTAAACGCCGTGTGGGTTTGGCCCAGGCCATTCTCCATGATCCATCGGTATTAATTTTAGACGAACCGACCGATGGTCTCGATCCCAATCAAAAACATGAAGTGCGCGAGCTGATTAAAGAAATGGCCCGGGAAAAGGCCATTATTCTTTCTACCCATATTTTGGAAGAGGTGCACGCGGTGTGTACTCGGGCGATAATTATCGCCAAGGGAAAGGTCATTACCGATGGTACGCCAGCTGACCTTGAAGCGCGGTCTCGATACCACAATGCTGTCATTCTTCGGTTTCAAGGTGCACTTCCCGATGGAGCGGTAGATGTGTTACGTGGGGTCTCAGGCGTGAAAGGTGTCGAAGAACTCAAAGAAGGGGAGGTTGCCCAGGGGTTTTGTGTGTTGCCAGAAGGCGGGCAACCTATTCTCAATGCCATTAGCGAATGTGCAAAGAACCATCATTGGTCCGTGGCCGAGGTTTCGGTTGACCGTGGGCAATTGGATGATGTCTTTCGTTCACTGACCATGCCGGCACAAGCATTAACATAGAGATACATAAATTCGAAACTCGAATATCAAAATCCGAATTTCAGGGGGTTAGATAAAAGAATACCTATGGGAAGAATCGGCGTTATCTTTAAACGTGAATTAGCTGGATACTTTGCCACGCCGATTGCGGCGGTGTTCATCGTCATCTTTTTGATGTTGGCTGGGACCTTTACCTTTTATTTGGGGAACTTTTTCACCCGAGGCCAAGCCGACCTCCTTCCCTTTTTCAATTTTCACCCGTGGTTGTATTTGGTGTTGATCCCGGCATTGGCCATGCGCCTCTGGGCGGAAGAGCGGCGTGGAGGGACGATTGAGCTGTTATTTACGCTTCCGGTGACTTTATGGGAAGCCGTGGTTGGGAAATTCTTGGCAGCCTGGTGTTTTACCGGAATCGCCTTGGCCTTGACCTTCCCTATGTGGGTCACAGTGAATTTATTAGGTGAACCAGATAACGGGGTGATCTTGGCCGGGTATATCGGAAGCTTTCTCATGGCGGGTGGATTCATGGCCATTGGCTCCTGTGTCTCCGCCATTACGAAAAATCAAGTCATCGCATTTGTGGTGAGCGTCGTGGTCGGTTTGGGGTTTGTCCTGAGTGGCTTCCCTTTGGTGCTGGATTTCTTCAGTGGATGGACACCTCAAATTTTCCTTGAACTCATTAGCTCATTTAGTTTTCTTACCCATTTCAATGATATCAGTCGAGGAGTCATTGATTTTCGAGATATTGTGTATTTCCTCTCACTTATTGGGTTTTGGCTGTTTGCGACGGCCCTTATTTTGGAATGGAAAAAAGCAGAGTAAAAATTTAATCCTATGAATGCACGACTTTTAACAGGAAGCGGATTACTCATTGCGGTGGTGTTGTTTTTTGCCGTGAATGTGTTGAGCAATGTCGCGCTTCGTTCGGTCCGGTTTGATCTCACCGACCAGAAACTCTATACACTGTCCGAAGGCACAAAAAATATTTTACAAAGCCTCGAGGAACCTATCACCCTAAGATTTTACCTGTCGAAGAAACTCGCTACGGGATTACCAGGCATCAATAGCTATGCCAACCGCGTGATGGAACTTTTGCAAGAGTATGAAGCGGCTGCTGGCGGGAATCTGAATCTTCATATCATCGACCCTGAACCTTTTTCTGAAGAAGAAGATCGTGCCGTGGGTTATGGTCTTCAAGGGGTGCCGCTGAATAATGGCAATGTCCAATTCTATTTTGGGTTGATTGGCACAAGTTCCACCGATGATCAAGAGCTCATTCCCTTTTTCCAACCGGACCGTGAAGAATTTTTGGAATACGATCTCACCAAGTTGGTTTATCAGTTGTCTAACCCTAAACCGAAAGTCGTTGGGCTTCTTAGCACCTTGCCGATTGAGGGCGGTCGTCCTCCCATGGGAATGATGCCGGGGCAAGGGGGAAGTGCCCCATGGATGATTTTGGATACCATCAGGGAAATCATGCAGGTGAAGTCGTTGGACAAGGAGGTGAAGAATATCCCTGAGGATATTGAAATTCTCATGGTCGTGCATCCCAAACGATTAAGTGATCCCACCCTCTATGCCATCGATCAGTTTGTCCTGCGGGGTGGACGGGCCCTGGTGTTTGTCGATCCGCACAGTGAAGCCGATCGTGTTCCCCCCAACCCACGAAATCCCATGGGGATGCAAGGCCCGCGCAATTCGGATTTAGGAAAAGTGTTTGAGGCGTGGGGCATTGAACTGGTCAAAGGCAAGGTGGTGGGTGATTTGCCACTGGCCAAAAAAGTGAACTTTCAGAAAGAGTCTCGCACATTTGTAGCGGACTACCCTCTGTGGATTGATCTGACTCCAAAACATTTGAATGCCGAGGATGTGGTCACTGCCAAACTTCCGAACTTAACCTTTGCATCGGCAGGCATCCTGCAGAAGAAGGAAGGCAGCGAGATTAATTTTATCCCCTTGGTCGAGACGGATGACCAGGCCATGCAAATCGATTCCTCTCGCTTGATGTTCATGCCTGACGTCGAAGGTCTTTTGCAGACGTATCGTCCTGAAGGAAAAAAACTAACCATGGCCGCGCGTCTCACGGGGAAGGTCAAAACGGCATTTCCGGAAGGCAGGCCTAAAGCCAAAGAAACTGACAATAAAGATGAGGAAATCGATAGCGAAGACCCAGCGGCAACAGACCAGCCGCATCTTTCAGAATCAGCGGACCCCATCAATGTCATCGTGGTAGCGGACACGGATATGCTGCAAGACAGGTTTTGGGTGCAGGTGCAAAATTTCCTTGGGCAGCGGATTGGGATTCCCACGTCGGCGAACAATAGTTTTGTGACCAATGCCTTAGATAACCTGACCGGAAGTAGTGATTTAATTACCGTGAGAAGTCGAGGAAGTTTTTCTCGTCCCTTTACTTTGGTCAGGGCCATTCAGCAAGAAGCGGAAATGCAGTACCGTCAAAAAGAGCAAGCGCTGCAACAACGCTTAAAAGACACTGAGCGAAAAATCCAAGAGTTACAAAAGAAAAAGGAAGATCAAACGACCATTATTCTGAGTGGCGAGCAGCAGGCTGCGCTTGACGGGTTTCGGCAACAATTGGTTTCGACCCGGAAAGAACTTCGTGGCGTTCAACATGAATTACAAAAAAACATCGAAACACTGGAAGGGATCGTAAAATTTCTCAACATAGGGCTCATGCCTATGATTATTATCGTCGGGGGAGTCGTGTTCAGTGCGTACAAAGTACGCCGACGAGGGAAAACCAAAGTGTAAAATTTTTCCCCTAAATTCTAACAAAGCAAGAAATTAAAATTTGGTGCTGCTTTATGGTGGCTACCTAAAATCCTGCCAGCTTCGATAATTAAAAGAATATGACGACCAAATCCTTAACTATCCTCGGGGGTCTTGCGATTGTGCTCATTGGAGTCGCGCTCCTCCTGTCGCAACCGGACACATCCGGACAATCAAAAGCAGGCCAGTATCTTTTCCCTGGACTCATGGAAAAAATCAACGAGGTGTCCGAACTGTCGGTGAAAACCCAGGCTGAGACCATCACCATTGCCCGAACTGGGGAATCGTGGATCGTCAAAGAGAAACATGACTACCCAGCCAACATGGAAAAACTTCGCGAAGCCGTTGTTGGCTTGGGAGAATTAAAAATTCTTGAGGCCAAAACCAAGAAGCCAGAATTATACGATAAACTCGGATTGGAAGATGTTGAGGCTGAAGGATCGTTTTCCACCGGCCTCACGCTCAAGGATGCAGCTGGAGCTATTATGGCGGAGGCCATTGTCGGTAAGCAGGAACCCTCCAAAGGCAGTCTCGGTCAAGATGAAGTCTATGTGCGCAAACCAGGAGATCCTCAAACGTGGTTGGCCATTGGGAAATTCTCAGTCGAAAAGGTTCCAAGCGAATGGTTGGACAAGGATTTTCTGGAAGTAGAACCCAAGCGAGTACGACAAGTGACTATCAAACATCAGGATAACACAAAATTAGTCCTGAAAAAGGAACGTCCCGACGATCAGGATTTTACCGTTGTGAATCTTCCCAAGGGAAAAGAAGTTCAATCGCAATTCGCCGTGAACAATATTGTCGCAACGGTGACGTCTTTGGGGCTAGAAGACGTCAAGCCTGCCAGTGAAGTTTCTTTTGATGAGAAAGCGGTGGTCACGGCCCTCTTTCAAACCTTCGATGGCCTCGAAGGAAACGTGAAGCTCTTTCGCAAAGACGAAAAGGATTACGTGAAGGTCTCAGCAGTGTTCAATGCTGATCTCATCTGGAAACCTAAACCTGAAGAAGAGTCACAATCAGAAAAACCAGAAAACGAGGAGAATGCCAAGGCCAGCGAGATCGAAAAGAGAGAAGCCGAAAAACCAAAACCACCGAAAATCAAACCAGAAGGCGACGTCAAAACCGAAATCGAAACTATAAATAAAAAAGTTGCCGATTGGGTCTATGTCATCCCCAAATTCCGCGCAGATACGATCCTCAAAAAGCCTGAAGATTTGATTAAGAAGTCTTAGCCGTTCCCTACCCTCCCCAGACCTTCAAATACAGAATTGTTTTGAAGTTTTATAAAGCCGGGTTTCGCCCCGGCACGACGAGGCACTTTTGTTTCGGCAAAAGTGCCCAAAACCATTTTTGCCCGTGCGCGGCCCCTCCGATCCTGCTAAGAGCAGGTTCTCCGGGGTTCCTCCGCCTCCTTACCGAATCAAGATGGCTCAGAAACTCGCTCCGCTCAATCAGTCTTCGCCAGAGAGGTAGGATTCGGTAAGGAGCCTCCGCCGCGCCCAAGGCGGGAAGACATTTTAAAAAGCTACTTTTTAAACTGTAATAGGAAGGGGAAGCTCTTGGTTAAGTTGAAATTTAGTGATATGGAAAATCAACACCCTTTATCCAGTGTTCATTACCAAATTGATCAACAATGGCAATGTCGGCTTTAAAGGGTTCATTTTTTTCTTGTACAGGTGGAAAAATCCAGAAATCGTAACTTAGATCTGTGGTTCCACCCCCAGGGATCATGAAGCTACCATAGATATTCTCATTCATTTTTCTACACATGACATGTCCAAGAATTTTTGGTTTTTTCATTTTTACAAGAGTAGGAAGCACATTAAATTTTGATATATTAGTTACTGTAAAATGTCCTACAATTTGCATAGCTGGCTCACCACCAGAGGCACCCATGTGCCACCATGTTGTATTTGGGTTGGACTTCGGTAAGAGAACAAGAGTTTTTCTAGGAATATTATGAATGGCATCAGAAGGTTTAAAAATATTTCTTGCTTTTTCAGCGATCCAACCGAGAAAGCCTTTCAGATAAACGAATATCGTAAGGGCTCCAACTATAACTCCTATAATTAGACTTAACTCATCCAAAACTATTTCCTAATTTTTCGTGGTAACTAACAATGATTAGAAGGATCCAAATAAGATGCGGATCTTTGAGTTCCTGTCACTATAACATGCATCGGGAATCCTCATCGAGGATTTGTGAACTCTTTTAATACTCAACGACTACCTCCCGTCCACCCAGTTTTCATGGCCACTTTATGAGGGGCGGCATAACACCGTTTCCTTAGGGAACTGTTACATTTTCACGCAAAACTGAATTTAAGGCGAAACTCGGATTACTTTCTTTGAGGTCTGTATTTCAACGCGTTGGGCGCGGCTGGGCCGGCGCCCCGAATCGGACTTTTTGGCGAAGACTGTTTGAGCGGGGAGGTGGCTTTGTACCTCAGAGCGAGTTTCTGAGCCATCTTGATTCGGGGTGGTGGACCAGGCACCCGGAGGGCCGCGCACGGGCAAAAATGGTTTTGGTCACTTTTGCCGAAACAAAAGGGTCTCGCCGTGCGGGGGCGAAACCCCGCATATAAATAAATCTAAGTAGAAGGGGAAGAGTTTTTAAGCCGGAGTGATTTCTTTTGAAGGTTCAGAAGATTTCTTACTTTTTTTAAGTAGGACATCCTGCAATTCCTGATACACCTGCATCAATCGCGAATCTTCGAGCCGATAGGCCAGGGAAATCATAATTAAACCAAACAGCAAGACCAGCACCCCTAACCCCGCCACCCCCAACGCCATCAACAACCCACCGGCTGTCCCAAATCCCCCATCAATCCCAAACATAATCAGAAACGCCGCGGTGCCAATAATGACCAGAGCTAGCCACGCCATGGTAATAATGCTCGAAGACCATGGCATCCGTTTGGTTAATCGTAACTCCACACCGGTCTCAGTGGAATGGAGTTCAATTGTCCCCTTCAGCGGCCAGGCCGTACGAAATCGCAATGTAAACAACTGGTAATAGGGACGAAGGGTAATCACCTTCTGGTCCTCAAACCAACGTGCGATTCCGTGTGGCAATTCAATAGTGGCTTGTTTGCCAAAACGTTGTATCACCGTTTCCGCAGTGAAGTCGTCGAGGGGATCTGTTCGTCGAGCAATACCAAAGCCATAAAGGGCGGCAAGAGGTCGAAGACTGGTGAATTGATACCAATCTCCAATTACAAGTAATAAAAAAAGTATGCTGCCAAAGACACTAGCCAGGATCATATCGTCTGCAACATAACACAACAGAACCCAATGCTGGGAAGGCGTAATTTCACTTAGACGGTGATTTGACTTAACTTATAACGCTTAGCTACTATCCCTCTGCGGGGTGGAGCAGTCTGGTAGCTCGTTGGGCTCATAACCCAAAGGTCGGGGGTTCAAATCCCTCCCCCGCAACCAAGAAGAAATCCCACAATGTACAGGCCCTGTCGACTAGTCGACAGGGCCTGTTTGTTTATGAAACCATGAAAGACCGGTCCCGTGGTTAAGGTATTGTTTGAATTTTGAATCTCGTGCAATACTTTGACTTGCCGTAACCATGTAGGATTTCCGACTTGGCCGAAGCCTCTCTCACTAGAGTATCTTCTTTGTGATTTCTCAAACAATCTTGGCTATTTTTTCCGGGGGGTTGGTCGGTTTACTCCTGGGGGCGACTGGGGGAGGAGGCTCGCTTATTGCTCTTCCCCTCTTAGTCTATCTGGTTGCGATTCCGGTTCAACATGCCACTGCCATGTCTCTGTTGGTGGTCGGGTATTCGGCGTTGTTCGGGGCATGGCAGGCCAGTCGTCAGGGGCTGGTGAAAGGATGGGTTGCCCTCATCTTTAGCAGTACCGGAACGTTTGGGGCCTGGGTGGGCGCACAAGGTCATCGGGTGTTCCCGCACGAACTGATTCTATTTTTACTTGGAGTGCTCTTAGTCTCTATTTCCCTTTGGACCCTTTTTGCGAATCATCTACCTCATGGGGAAAACGGTGAAAGTGACGGAGTCCCACACATACAATTTTCTTTAAGGTTTTTTCTGGAGGCAATCACCATTGGCTTTGGTGTTGGGTTGATTTCCGGGTTTTTCGGTATTGGGGGAGGCTTTATTATGGTGCCTGCGCTAATGTTTGTCCTTCGGTTTCCTATACGCATGGCGGTGGGTACGTCGTTCTTGATTATTGCCCTCACTTCTGTGGGGGGCGTTGTCGGTCATTTAGATATCGATCATCTTGATATTTCACTCACGGGTTTCGTGATTCTAGGGAGTTTGGCCGGGATGATGGTGGGTGCTCAAATTGCAAGGATGATGGTCGAACAGACATTGAGACAGACTTTTGCCATCCTTGTGGGTTTCATCGGACTCTTGGTCATGCTCGATAATGCATGGCGGATGGTGACGATGGAGTCCTCATTCAACTAACCACCAGTTGATGACTATGGGCTCAATGGCCAGATCCAGATCAGGGTGGGAACCGAGACTAGCACAATAAGGATTTCTAGCGGGAGCCCCATTCGCCAATAATCTCCAAACCGATATCCCCCTGGCCCCATGACCAGCATATTATTTTGGTGACCGATCGGAGTGAGAAACGCACAGGAAGCTCCGATGGCCACAGCCATGAGAAAGGGATCGGGGTTCATCCCTAAATGTTGAGCCACAGCCCATCCTAGTGGTGCCATGACCACGGCGGTCGCGGCATTATTCATGAAGTCCGAAAGGATCATCGTCAGAATCATCAAGATGGCGAGAATGGCTGCGGGAGGAAGTCCTGCTGACCCGTTCACGATAGATTCAGCGAACATTTGTGTTAAGCCACTGGTCTCCAAGGCGTTTCCTATGGGAATCATTGCTGCAATCAACACGACTACCGGCCAATCGACGGAATCATAAACCTCCCGGGGAGGAACCATATTTCGCATAACCATGATGACTGCCGCTAAGAGCAGTGCAATGGGAAGAGACAAAATACCCAATGATCCACTAATGATTGCAAGGGAGTAAATTCCGACAGCCAACCAAGCCCCGGTCTTTCCCCCGATTCGCAACCCGCGTTCGGCAAGGGGAAGACACCCTAATGTGGAAATTACTTCAACCACCTGCTCTTTTTCACCTTGGAGCAACAACACGTCACCTGTTTGAAAACGAAATGACTTTAATCTCCCCCGATGGGGTTTCCCTTGTCGTGAGACGGCCAATAAAGTAATGCCATACCTCGACCGTAATCTCAGCGTATGGGCCATGCGTCCGATTAACCAGGAACGATTGGGTAGAATCACTGCTTCCATGAGCACTTCATCACTTGGGATGATTCTTGTGGTATCAGGGTTTTCAGAGGCGTCCTCCTTGGGTTGCGTGCCCGCGAACTCCAACTTTAATGTTTCCATAAGTTTTTTAAGGCCAGGAGGATCGGTTTCCAGAATTAAAATATCTCCTTCTTGAATCGGTTCGTTTCCTCTCACATTTCGAACCGGTTGATCTCGCCGGATAAGTCCCACAATAAGGGTATCCGTCTCTTCTGTTTCCTGTTCCAGCTCCGCAAACGTTTTCCCGATGGCAGTAGAATCTTGAGGGACTCGAACTTCCGTGACATAGTCCCCGATATGGAATAATTCCTGGGGCGGGCTCTGTTTTCTTCTTGCGGATGGGATCAGATGCCATCCGATAAAGGTGACAAATACCAGTCCTATGATTGCCACGGTAACTCCCACGGGGGTGAAATGAAACATGCTAAACGGAGTTCCGGATACATCCCCACGATAGGCCGAAACAATAATATTGGTAGGTGTGCCAATCAGAGTGACCATGCCACCTAAAATCGTACCGAACGCTAGTGGCATCAGCACGATGGCCGGGGAGCGCTTGGCTTCCATCGACGTTTGAATGGCCACTGGCATCAGAAGAGCCAGGGCTCCAACATTATTCATCACAGTTGAAAGGAGAGCACCCAGTCCAGCTAGTACAGCGATGTGGAGGGAGGGAGAGTAGAGTGCCATCCGAACATATTTGGCGACAAAATCAATGGCACCAGTGTTACTCAAGGCCTGGCTGATGACTAATATCGCGGCAACGGTAATGGTGGCAGGATGTCCGAATCCCGTAAAGGCCTCACTGGGGGAAATGACACCGATCGTGGTTCCCACCAGTAGAACCCCCATGGCGACAATGTCATAGCGCCATCGTTCCCAAATGAAGAGTGCCAACGCTCCCCCCAACAGTCCTAACAACAGGAGTTGATCAAACGTCATGTAGGGGTGTGGTCTCCTCTCGCTCTTGAATCAAGGGTCTTTTAAAAGAACAGCTAAAGCTAAGCAAAGTGTAAGATTTCTGTTCCCCATCAGCAACTGCTCGGGAATGGTTTTGGGAGGGAGTTTTACCATCACTAGCTTGGTCAACTAACGCCTGTGACATCGCGCAATTTTTCGGTAGTGATTGGTTTTGAAATTTTTAGATCATATAAAATGTTCAAATTACACAAAATCCTAAGCTTCCATTTTAATTTTCGTTCCCAAGACACGGAATAGAATGGCGATCTGCGTGGCGTAATTGGTCCGTTCAGCGGCTAGTTGTTGTTCGCCGTTGGCAAGCACGCGCTGAGCATCGACTACGTCGATAAAGCTGATCAACCCCTGCTTGTACAATGTTTCAGCTTGGTAAAAACTGACTTCGCTGGCATTGACCGCTTTTTGCAAAGACTGTTGCCGTGCGCGCGAGGCGTTGATGGCAGCCAGTGAGGCTTCAACTTCTTCGCTGGCTTCGCGGAGGATTTGTTGATAATTGGCCAAGGCTTCCTCTGCCTGCGCTGTTGCGATCGCAACATTCGCTCCACGCGCACCACCGGCAGTTACAATTTGGTTGATCAATGTGCCAAGTGACGCGATCAGGATATCCATGGTTGGTGAACCGACGACACCCGTGGCCCCGATGCCAATCTGCCCAATCAATTGAAAGGTAGGATAATAATCGGCTTCGGCCACGCCGATGCGTGCCACGGCTTGCTTCAGTGCCTCTTCACTTCTCCGGATATCCGGACGAATGGCGAGGACTTCGACCGGCACCAATTCGGGAATTTTTCCCTCATAGACCGGGATCTCTTGGTGCTCCTGCAGCAATGCTTCATACACGCCAGGGTACCGACCAGTCAGGCTGGCCAGGCGGTTACGAGAATTAAGGAGGGCCTGCTTCAGCGGAGGAATGCCAGCGCGTAAATTTTCCACGGAGGTTTCGGCTCGACGTAAGTCCAGTTCCGGTGACAGACCAGCTTTGTAGCGACTCCGAACAATGGAAAGCGTTTTGGCCTGCAACTCTACGGATTCTTTCAACAGATTCAGCTGGCGCTGATTCCCACGCAGGCGCAAGTATTCGCGGGTAATCTCGGAACTGGTACTAAGGACGATACCTCGCAGGTCCGCCTGTGCCCCTCTTGCCCCTGCCTCGGCAGCTTCGACGCCTCGCCTAAACCGTCCGAACACATCGAGTGGCAATACGGCACCCAGGGCGCCGAATACACTGCCTGTGGTATTCCCGCTGCTGTTTAGGGAGCGTTCTTCTTCCAGATTGTTGTCCAATACGGCCCCTATCCTGAGGTTATCTCCCGCGTCGGCGAGAACAATACGAGCGTCCGCCTCCTTAAGCCGCGCCAGGGCTGCAGCCACCTGGTAATTATGTTGGAGCCCGGTCCGCACGAGTTGATTGAGAATCGGATCTGAGAATTCTGTCCACCAATCTTCGGCAAGTGCACTGTCTCGCTTACCTTTATTCAGAGAATTCAACACATCTTGGGACACAAACGCTTCCGGTGTGTCGATTACCGGGGCCTGATAGTCGGGTCCCACCGTACAGGCTCCGAGCAGAAACAGGTTGATCAAAACCATCGAGACCCACGTAACCATCATGAAGATTCCTCGACGACTACTCCCTTGGTTTCCGTCCGTTGCAACTGGGCTTCCAACTCTTGCCCGGCATGGGCCCTAGGTTTAATGTGTGGAGCGATCCAGTAGTACCCCACGGGAACCAAATACAGTGTGAATAAGGACGAGAGCCCAAGCCCTCCGAAGACAACCCAACCGATCGCTTCGCGAGCCTCTGTACCTGGTCCGGTGCTGAGGATAAGCGGGAGACTTCCGAATACGGTGGACAAAACGGTCATGGTTACTGGGCGCAGTCGCACCCGAACTCCTTCCATAATGGCGTCGTGCACATTCATACCCTGGTCTCGCATCTGATCCATGAACTCGACGAGGAGGATGGCGTTTTTCGTCATCAATCCCACCAACATCACGAGCCCGATCTGGCTGTAGAGGTTGATGGATTGTCCCGTACCCAGAAGCGCAAAGACCGCGGCGGCCAGACCGAACGGTACGGTGAAGATGACAATGAGAGCGCTGCCCAGACTTTCAAACTGGGCGGCGAGAACCAGGAGCACAACTGCCAACGCAATGACAAACGTGACAGCCACGTCATAATTCGTTTCCTCCAGAGTTGCGGCTTCGCCTAGAAACAGAATGTTGACGTTCGAAGGTAGCACCTCATCCGCGACAGTCCTCACTTTGTCCAGAACCTGCCCGAGTGCCGTTCCCGGTGGAACCGCGAGGTCTAGTTCGATAGCCCGGCGTTGGGCGTGGCGGTCCAACTCCGCAGCCACGCCTGCTTCCTTCACGCTGATCATGGCGCTCAGAGGGACAAGGTCATTGTTCTCATTGGTCACGAAAATATTCAACAGATCGCCGGGATCATTGATCGTGCCTTGGGACGAGCTCACCATAATCGGGACCGCCTGGTCTTCAATGCTGAGATCGATCAGCTCATACTTATCCACCATCACACGGAGCATCTGGGAAATGCGGTCCATCGGCACGTTTAGGTCGCGGGCTTTTTCACGGTCGATATTAAAGGAAAGCTCCGGCTGGGATGTGTCGAATTGAATGCGTACATCCTCGATTTCTGGCACCTGATTCAATAACCCCTCGGACATGAGGTCGGCTGCGGCAGAAAGCTCGTCGTAATTATTCCCCACCAATGCGATCTCTAATCCCGATCCAGCGCCGCGCACGTTGAGACTATTTTCACGACGAATCCGGACCTGTGCACCCGGCATATCCGTGAGCGCTCGAGAGACTTCCTTGGCCAGCGCCATTTGACTGATTTCCCGCTCATCCCAAGGTGCTAGTGTCGCCTTCGTATAGGTTCTATTTTTATCCCAACGCCCGACAATTGTATAAATATCAGTTATGACGCCACTCCTCTGGTAGGGTTGCAACACGGCTTCCACTTTTCGGGATTGGCGTCCGGAATAGACCAATGACGCTCCGTCCGGACCGGTCAAGATGACTTGTAAAGAGCCTCGGTCCTCTTGAGGCAGGAGTTCCTGATTCAATAAAGAAAAACCGACCACGCCGCCTCCGGCGATAAGAAGGGTGATGGGAATGGCCAGATAGGAATGGGACAACAGAGCATCAAGAGAGTGATAATAGAAACTGCTCAGGTGCTGGCCGATGGCATTCAAACGGTTTCTGAAGAACATGATTGTCGAATTTTTATTTGAGGCCTGAGGCAGTCGGGAAGCCATCATGGGACACAAAGTTACAGCCACAAACGAACTGATGATTACTGCGATCGCGAGAACCAAGCCGAATTCCCGAAATAGCCGTCCGGTTTGTCCGGGCAGAAACGCAATAGGCAAAAACACCGAGACCAGGGTGATCGTAGTGGCAATCACCGCGAAAAACACCTGACGCGTTCCCAGCACTGCCGCGGCCAGATTTTCAGATCCTTGGGAACGGAGGCGCTGAATGTTTTCTAGCACGACAATCGCGTCATCCACGATTAAACCAGTGGCAAGGACAAGTGCTAGGAGTGTTAACAGGTTGATGGAAAAGCCGAACAACCAGATGGCGGCTAGCGTGCCGACTAACGCGATCGGCATGGTGACGGCAGGTATAAGGACGGCTTGCCATTGTCCCAGGAACACGGCGATGACGATCAATACGATCAGAGTGGCGAAGACGAGGGTAAAGAGAACCTCTTGCAAGGCGCCTCGGATATACACCCCATCATCAGATGTGACTACGAGGGAAAAGTCGCGCGCGCGCGCGTTTATCCGCTCAATTCGCTTTGCTACTTCATCGGAAATTTCTATTGTGTTGGAACCAGCTTGCCGGACTACCCCGAGACCAATCACCATACGGCCGTTCAGCAGGGAATAGGATTCAGCTTCTTTTGAATCATAAAATACATCCCCAATATCCTCGATCCGGATGTTATCGCGGATATGTAATCGTTTCACCTCCTCCGGCTTGACGACAGAGGCATAGGCGCGAACGATCAGTTCCTGATCTTCGGATTCGTAACTACCTGCCGGTACATCGAAGCGTGCATTGGTGAGAATTTCCACCACGTCCGTAGCCGAAAGGCGGAAACCGGCCATGCGGGCCGGATCTAACAGGACGCGCAGGACGCGCGGCTGGTCCCCATTCAAACGTACATCAGCTACTCCGGGAATCGAAAGTAGCTCAGGTGTCACATCTTTCTCGATCCGTTGGGCCAGGGTTTGCTTTGAGAGGGTGTCGCTGTATGCGGACAGCTGGACAATGGCATTGGCATCGTCATCTGCCTTCAAGACTACGAGTTGATCAATATCATCTGGCAATTCTCGCTCAATCCGGCTGACCGCCTCGCGTACCTCGCTGGCCGCATCATTCAGGTCCACTTCCGGTTCAAATTCCGCGCGCAGACGCATGTTATTCTCTTCGCTGGAGGCTTCAATATTTTTGACACCAGACACACGAGCGACTGCTCCTTCGAGAATACTCGTGACTTCGGTGTCCATGGTTTCTGGCGATGCGCCTTCGTAAATCGAACGGACACTGATCACGGGGCGATCGACATCCGGCAGTTCGCGCACATCGACTCCCATGAGACTTCCCAGTCCAGTCAACATGATCAACAGATTGACAACAGCAATAAGCACAGGCCGTCGTACACTCAACGCGACGAGGTCATTGCCAAGATTCTTCATGAATCGGAAGCTCCCAGGACTTCCACGTTGATCCCAAGACGCAATCGCTGCAACCCTTCCACGACCACAGGTTCTCCTTTCGCAAGTTCACCTTTCACAAGAACACTGCCAGACTTTCGTGCAATCACCTGAACGGGAATCTTTTCAGCTTTGTTGTCCCGAACAATCCAAACAAAGGAACCCTCACGACCCCATTGCAAGGAAATCTCGGGGACGGTGGGATACTGCCCTCCTGGTATTTCCCATCGGGTTGTAAATGACATGCCGGGACGTAGAAGATCCGCTTTGTTCTGAAGATTGACTCGGGCCAACACGGTCCGTCGCGTTTCATTTACACGACTTTCCAGAGCCGAAATATGTCCGGAGAAAGTGTGATCAAGATACGCTGGCGTGGTTGCCGTGATGTTTTGTTGGTCCGCCTGTGCCTTTCTCAAAGCTCCAGCCAGGGCCTCGGGCACTTCAAAATCTACATGCAAGATTTCCCGATCATCTAAGTCTGTGATCGGAGTATTGGTATCCACACGATCTCCAGGATCTATTTTTGGCAGACCAACGACACCATCAAAAGGGGCTTTTATCCTTCGTTTTTCCAAGTCCAACCAGGCTTGATCCAACGCGACCTGTGCTGCTTCGAAATCGGCCCGCGCCGTATCGACCTCACTTTCAGGAACGGCCCCTTCCTTTACCGCTTGTTCGTAACGACCTAATAGGCTTCGCGCGTTTTTCAATTCAATTTCAGCGAGCCGCACGGCCAGTTTTTCTTCCCGGTCATCCAACAAGACCAGCACATCCCCTTTAGATACACGATCCTGTGCCTCGAAGAGCACCGTGGTGACTTCCTCTGCCACCGCCGGAAATATTTTCACGGACAATCTTGCGCGGCCTGTACCCATTCCCTCAAATACATGATCGTTGGAAGTCAGGATAACCGGCTGAACCAACACTTTGACAGCAGGAGAGACTATGTCAGAATGTGCGGTCTCTAAAATGGTTTCCTGGTCCGGACCCGCGAGCGTTTGTGATTCCGGTAAAGGGGTGGGCTTCCCCTCCTGCCCCGCGTCCGTACTCTCCTCTGAAAAACAGCCCACAAGAGAGAGCATGAGAATCACGGCGATAATCAGTTTTTCTAAAATGACGATTTTCTCCTTTTGTTTGGTGATGGACGATGCAATTTTTCAATTTTCTCCATTAGGGGAGGCTTAATTCGAGACCTTGTCAAAAAACTTCAAACGAAACCTTTTCGAGTGAAACCATTCTTGGTGTTTGGAAATTGTCCCTCTTGTCACAAATTGATTTGGCGCCCGGTAAAGACGAGTTGATGTCTAGCCATATGACAAATCGAGCCCGTGTCCATCTCTTTTGGAATTTTATATCACTCACACTGGTGCTCCACCTTGCTAAGATTCAGAATCTGATTGCACTTGAACATGGTGTAAGGCCTCTTGTCCTTTCCTCAAACACAGGCCTTGAATGTCTTCAACAACCAAATACAAACAGGGGATTAAAATCAGCATGATGGCAGTGGAGAACAAAATGCCAAATCCCAAGGAAATGGCCATCGGGATCATAAAGCGAGCTTGACGGGACGTTTCGAAAATCATGGGGGCCAAGCCACCAAACGTACTCAAAGTGGTGAGAAGAATCGGGCGAAATCGCCGAATGCCTGCCAGCCTGATGGCTTCGAAAGGCTCCACGCCTTCTTGCCGTTTCTTGTTCGCATAATCGATCATGATGAGTGAGTCGTTCACCACCACCCCCCCCAGTGCGATCATGCCCATCATGCTGATGATACTAATGTTATATCCCATGATCATGTGACCAATCACGGCGCCAACAAATCCGAATGGGATTGCCATCATCACAATGGCCGGTTGCACATAACTGCGAAAGGGAACGGCCAATAAGACATAGATAATGATTAAAGACAACGTGGTACTGTACAGAAAACTATTCATGGCATCTCGTAGATCCGCACGCCGTCCTTCAAAGCTGTAGCTCAGGCCTGGGTCTTCGCTCAGGAGTTGGGGAAGAATGTCGGTCTTGAGGGTGTTGAGGACGAGGTTTGTTTCCTTGATGGGTTGCACATTTGCAGTGACGGTCACGGTGCGATGTCCGTCACGCCGATTGATTTCCCGAAACGCCCGATCTCTTTTCACCGTGGCCACTTGATACAAGGGCACTTCTTGCCTTCCCGGAGTTCGGATCACGAGATTCTCGACGTGATATTCGCTCGTCCGTTCCGATTCGGGAAGTCGAACCAGCACTTTTATCTCGTTACGGCCTCGTTGTTGTCGAAGCGCTTGGGAACCATAAAACGCGTGACGCACCTGCCTGGCAATTTCTTGAGCCGTGAGCCCCAAACTTCGGGCTTCTTCATTAATACGAAAGTTAAGCTGGGGTTTCCCTGGGGAATACCCATCATCAACATCTTTGACACTGGAGAATTCGGCAATCCGTTCGGCCAACCGCGCACTGGCCTTATCCAACAGGTCAATATCACGATGGCTCAATTCCACACTGATGGAAGGGCCTCGACCCGGTCCACCGCTGTCTGACTCGAATCGAACATATTCCACACCAGGAATTCCCGGCGTGCGCGCTCTCCACAAATTGGTTAACGCATTCGTATTCAAGGGGCGGGTTTCTGGTGGCGGCAAATGGATCCGTACATTGATGGTATTGTTTTGAACCAGAGTAAAGATGCCGGTGGTCAGTGCCTCTCCGCCATTTTCCTGAATCACTTCTTGCGCGGAATTTACCAACACATCTCGAACTCGAATGATTTCCCGAAGGGGGCTACCAAAGGGTAGGACTGCGGTGGCGCTGGCAAAATCCGCCTCCACCTTCGGCATCAGAATAAATCCCATACGTCCGCTGAGAGGAAATGCCAGTATGATGGCAAAAAAAGCCAAGCAGAGTGAGACGCTCACATAGCGATGATACATGGCCCGCCGCAGAAAAGGACCGTAGATGTCTTCAACAAAATGGGTAAAGGTGCGACTGAATCGTTGTTGGAAGTGATGAAGGGCCGCCCCCACCTTTCCGGGTGGCTGGGTGGTTCCATGTGCCAAGTGGGATGGAAGAATAAACAACGCTTCGACCCAGGAAATGATAAAGGCCGTGGATACCACCGCGGGAATCACCGCCCATATTTTGCCAAAGGATCCGGGCACGAACATGAGCGGAAGAAACGCCACGATATTGGTGAGAATGCTAAACCCGATAGGGATGGCAATATCTCGGGCTCCTTGGATGGCTGCATCCATGAGTGTCATGCCCCGTTGCCGATATTCATAAATGTTTTCCCCTGCAATAATGGCATCATCCACCACAATTCCCAGGGCGATGATAAACGCAAACAACGAAATCATATTGATCGAAACCGACATGACCGGAAGAAACAATAATGCGCCGAGAAAGGAGATGGGGATTCCCATGGTCACCCAGAATGCGAGTTTATATTCCAGAAAGAGGGTCAGGATGACTAACACCAGGAACAGTCCCAGAAATCCGTTGCGGAGTAGAAGCGTCAGTCGTTGGTAATAAATTTCTGAACGATCCTTTTGAACGGCATACTCAATCCCTGGGGGAAGATCCTGGACAATCCGATTCATCGCCAATTTCGCACTAGTCGCGACCCCGATAGGTGTTTGATCTCCCACCCGGTAAATTTCGATTCCGATAGCGCGCATACCATTGAACGTGGCGAAGGTGTCACTCTCTTCGAATCCTTCCGATACCCGGGCGATATCACGAAGACGCAAGATGGTGCCGGCTTGGGTGGCAATGATGGGAATATCACGAAACTCGGATGCCCAATCTCGTCGTTCCTGCACGCGAAGCAAGATTTCGCCGCTCGACGTGTCTACACTACCCCCCGACCGATCCAACGCCGTGGCCGAAATAATTTGTGCGATCCGTTCCAACGTGAGTCCGTAGGATCTGAGATCCTCCTGGGACACTTCCACATGGATTTCATAGGGCCGAGCTCCTTCGAAATCGATTTGCGTGATTCCCGGTTCTTGGAGAAGGCGATCGCGAACCTGTTCGGCGGCTTCGCGGAGATCCCACTCGGAGACGTTGCCAAACAACTGGAGATTCAAGACGTCGCGACGATGCGTATCCAGCGTGACCTGGGGTTCTTCAGCATCTTCGGGAAAGGTCACAATTCGCCCGATTTCCTGTTGAATGTCCTGATACACTTTTTGATTGTTGGAATGTGCCAGCAACTCGACGACGACCGTTCCCTGATTTTCTGAAGCCGTGGCTCGAACTTCCTTGACACCTTCAAGGCTGCGAACGGCCTCTTCAATGGCCAAAATGACGCCTTGCTCAACTTCTTCGGGGCTGGCTCCCGGGAATGGAACACTGATAGTTACTGTATCTTCTTCAAATTCCGGGAAGACTTCCTGTTTAATCTGGGTGGCCATGAATAACCCGCCCAATAATAAACACAACATAAAGAGATTGGGGGTGACTCGGTTGTGGACCATCCATGCCAAAGGTCCAGAGTTCTTCGAACGTTTGGACCTGGAAAGTTTAATGTCCATTGTTGGACTCATTTTGAGGTTCGGTGGCGATTGGCGGCATGGGGCGAAGAGGCATTCCTTCGGTGGGCGAAGGAACGTCCGTCACAATCAAACGGTCTCCTTCTTGAAGACCCTGAGAGATCAGGACATGACTAGGGCCACGATAAAGGACAGTGATTTGACGAATCTCCAGAGCCTCGTGTTCGGTGAGGAGCCAGACGGCATCACCATCGCGGACGAAATTTCGGTCCACCTTTGCCACCTGTTCCATCTCATGCCCTTGAATTTCTGCTCGCAAATAGGATCCGAGTAATACCTGTGGACCTTCGGGATGGTCTGTATGAAGATTCAAGGGGTCTTCGATCGCCACGAGAACCCTGGCCATCCGTCCTTCAGTTTCCAAATCCGTCAACAACCGAATAACCTTGCCGGTTCGAAATGTTCCCTTGCCCCAGACGGCGTCATGATAAAGTTTTACCGGCGACCCTGTTCTGTCCGGTGAGGCCGGGATCTTGATCCAGCGGAGCTGGGACTGCGCGATTGATAATTCGACCCAATATTCATCCGTACCCACTAGTGTGACGATGTCCGAAGACGTGGTGATGTAGGCGCCCAGGTCCACATGACGTTCCAGCACGGTGGAATCAAAGGGAGCCTTCAACGCCGTGCGGCTCAAGGCGAGTTTGGCTGATTCTAGAGCGGCCTTTGCGGCATCGATATTGGCTTGACTGGACTGTAACTGAGGCAACCGAAGCACAAGGGTTTTTTCTCGTTCGGAAATGCCTTCTCCCAACAGATCAAATTCCTGTTTCGCTACCACCTGATTGCCTTGTTCCAGTAACAGTTCAGCGCGAGCTTTTTCCAGGTCGGTGTGTCGTTGTCGAACCGCCAAGGCATAATCTGCTGGATTTAAGCGCAGGATCGTCTCCCCTTTGGAAAAACGACCCCCAGGAGACAGTTCCGGGCTTACCTTAGTAATCTCCCCAATTACTTGGGCGCGAAGGGTGGTGCGATGGGCGGGTTGAACGCTACCCCATGCCTCAATCATCACCGGATGGGTAGCCAGGGTGATGTTTATAGTATCGACCAGGCTTGCTTGCCGGGATTTGGCTTTGCGTTCAGGATGGGGAGCGGTCTTAACTAGTGAAAATGCAATTCCCGCTGCGAGCAGCAGAATTCCCAGGGGGAGAACGATTTTGAGTCCCCATCGAAATCTGGGACTGATGGTTGGAGGCGTCAGTGACATGAAAGGTTTCTTATAAGTTTGAACATTTGGTTAGCCTGCCGATGAAGTCAGTTCCCGTACTTCCGGTTTTTTCAATTCCCATCCCCCAGCGAGAGCTCGGGCCAGGTCGACTCGAAAATCAATCAAGTTTCGTCGCGCAGTGAGAATTTGTCGTTCCAACACTTGCTGGCTCACGAGGGCATTGAGCACGTCGATATAAGCGGTTGCCCCTTGGATATATCGACCCCGCAAACGTTGGATCACTTGGGTGGCGAGATGGAATTGTTGTTCCAAACTGGCGGTTTTTTCCCGTTGTTGAGCTTCACGGGATAATGCGTCTTCGACTTCTCGAATCGCCTGAAGCACGGTCGATTCATAATTATTGAGTGCCTCGGACAGCAGGGCCTCGCGTCGTTCTACTTCAGCGGCCCTGGCCCCGGCATCAATCAACGGGGCGACGACCTGCGTGGCCACAGTGGCCAACCAACTGGAAAACAACCCAGCGGGGGCGGTGGCGAACGACCCGCCCGTGAGGGTGGAGCTCAAGTTTGTCGTCAATGATCCCGTCAGATCAATTCGGGGAAATCGATCCGCAATGGCGGCGGCGATGCGGGCATCCGCGGCTTGCACTTGGTAAAAATTTCCTTTGACATCCGGCCGCCTCTGCAGAAATTCCACGAGCAGTCCAGTCGCCGGCAGCGGTGGAATCATAAGAAGTGACTCCTCCCGAGGGAGGTGGATCGCTTGGGGCGGTTGCCCAACGAGAATGGCCAATTGATGACTCAAAGTTTCAATTCGCGCGACCACATCCTTGGTTTCTCCCCGCGTTTGTTCAATGAGTTGCCGCTGTCGCAAGACATCGGCTGCACCCGCGACTCCCTGCCGAAACCGTAAGGTGACGAGGTGCAGGACTTTTTCATTGGTCGCGATTTGGCGATTCAGCAAGGCCAGTTGACCTCGTTGCTCGGTCATGTTGTACCAAGCCTTGGCAATCTCCGCCGAGAGAGTTAAGCCGGCTGTCTGGACATCCGCGTCACTGGCTTCGGCGTCAAATTGTGCCGCCGTGGTATTTGCCCGAACTCGTCCCCACAGGTCCAATTCGTAAGCTGCTGCCAACCCCAATTGAAACCGGTCAGTCTCGCGGCCATTATTGTCCCGACTACGGCTAGCATTCAGCGTACCGTTTAGACTCGGAAATCGGGCGGCCCCCTCACGGGATAGCACGGCCTCCGCTTGTCGCAATCGATCCCAAGTGGCCAATAACGACGGATTATGTTCTAACCCCAGATCGATGAGGGTATTGAGGTTCTGATCCTCAAACGCTTCCCACCATTTGTCTGGAAGGGGATGCTTCCCCGAATGAGAAAATTGAGGAGGAAGCTGAGCCTGCAATGTGATGGGTGTGGGATTGGACAAGCATCCACCTATCAGCGCACTATTGAGAATCAAGACCATGTTAAACCAGCGCCATTGGTTCATGCTCTACCTCTAAAAACTCTCCGGGTCTCGTGGTTCGAGCTGCCTATGCCTAGTAGGGAATTATAACGGAGACGTGCATCCTGAGGGTCTGTGCGTTCAAACTTTTTTGTATGAAAGTGTAACGATCCCTAGGTTTGATACACTTTGATACAATTTTTCTTTTCACGGGTGATCGCTTACCGGCATAATAGAACGAAAATCTGTTCAGGAACCCCATGGACCCTTCACCTCATATTCTCATCGTTGATGACGAACCGACGATTCGCGGCCCTCTCGCTACCTATCTTACTCAAAACGGGTTTCGTCTTAGCACTGCGGGAAATGCGTCCGAAGCAAAGAAGGTACTTGAATCCAGTGCCATTGAACTCGTCGTGCTGGATATCATGATGCCTGGAGAAAATGGGTTATCCCTCTGCCGGCATCTACGGGAGACGAAAGATATTCCGACCATTTTATTAACCGCCATGGCCGAGGAAACCGATCGCATCGTGGGTTTGGAGATGGGAGCGGATGATTACGTGGTGAAACCCTTCAATCCTCGTGAACTCTTGGCGCGAATCAAATCTGTCTTGCGTCGCGCCAACAGCTTGCCCAAAAAAGAACCATTAGTCTTCGCCAAAACGATTACCTTCGATCCCTGGCGGTTATATGTCGCGCAGCGGGAACTCATGGGGAACGATGGTGTTGCCATTCCGCTTAGTACCAGTGAGTTCGGGCTCCTCATGGTATTTCTCCAACACCCGCAAATGGTGCTGACTCGTGATCAATTACTCGATCTCACGCGCAATCGAGCCGCGGAAATGTTTGATCGCAGCATTGATATTCAAGTGAGCCGACTTCGGAAGAAAATTGAACGTGATCCGAAAAATCCCACGCTTATTAAAACGGTATGGGGCGGGGGCTATACCTTTACAGGAGAGATCCAAACCGAATGATTCCTCTGGTGGCATCCTTCCAACGTTGGTTACCCCAGAGGCTGGCGAGCCAAATGATTGGGTTGCTTCTGGGTGCCTTGGTCATTGCGCAAGTAGCCAACTTTCTCATTTTCATGATGGATGAGCGTCGGGCGGCGAATCGGCTGGTGGAGCGGACGCAAATTTTGGAACGCACTGCCTCGCTGGTCCAACTCATCGAACATAGTTCCCCAGGAATCCATGGGAAAATGGTCCAAGCCGCGAGCTCTCGGAAACTGTACTTTTGGTTTTCGGATGTTAGCCCCATCCCGGCGAATACGCCGCAGACAGACAACGATCTTATGGCACGACTCAAAGAATTATTGGGGGATCATGACATTCACCAGTTACGAATTTTGACCCACGAACAACAGAAATTACTCATGAAAGAAGAAAAGACCACTCAGACCTTTGGTGATCCTGACGTCATTTCTTTCTCAAAGAGATTGCAACAACAGGTGGCTTCCTTACCTCTCTCTAAAGTGGATCCGCCAGGCCTTCTGGTCTCCGCGCATCTTGCCGATGGAAGATGGCTCAATGCGGGGTTGGGTATAAATCCCCCACTCAGCCGATGGGTGTGGCCGACATTTTTTTCTATGGTGTTGGCGGTAGGAAGTATTTGCATCATCGTCGTGTTCATGGTGAAACGTATCACCCGTCCTCTACAACGGTTGGCTGAAGCTGCAGAACTGGTCGGGCGCGGGGAGACCATCACCCCTGTATCTGAAGATGGACCGGTTGATATTCAACAGACCATTCATGCGTTCAATCGCATGTATGACAGGCTTCAACGGTTTGTCCAGGATCGGACCAGGATGTTGGCGGCGATTAGTCATGATCTTCGTACACCGATTACTTCCCTACGACTCCAGGCCGAATTGATTACGGATGAAGACGCAAAAGAAAAGATTTTGAAAACGTTGGATGAAATGCAACACATGACCGAAGCCACGTTGGCGTTTGCTCGCGATGAAGCCTCAGCCGAACAGTCTCGTTCCGTGGACCTGGCGGCATTAGTCGACAGCCTCTGCCAGGACTTGGCGGACTTGGGCATGGAAGTGAGTTGTGAGGCCACGGAAAAAACGCCGTATACTTGCCGTCCGGTGAGTCTAAAACGTGCCCTGCGCAATTTGATTGAAAATGCCGTGCACTATGGTCAACGAGCGCGGGTTGAATTGCAGCAAGCCGAAGGGGAATTTCAAATCCTCATCTGGGATAACGGGCCCGGCATTCCGGAACAGGATGAAGAACGCGTGTTCCAACCCTTCGTGCGACTGGAGGAATCCCGAAGCCATGAAACCGGGGGGATTGGACTCGGTCTGGCCATTGCGCGTTCCATCGTGCGACAACATGGTGGGGACATTACCTTGGCCAAGTATAAGTCTCAGGAATTTTGTGTCACCGTCCATCTCCCCCAATCCCATTCGACGATTGGACAATCCGGTCATCAAGTCCAAGTATCGGAACGACCTACCTTAACCAGAACGATCCTGTGAAACGTTTGAAACGGCCTGTGCAGATTTTTCAATCAGCCATATTTTTCCAAGCCTTTCTCTACCTGATAGCCTTTCCCTCGATGGCCAGTGGAGAAATTCAAACCACACCTACTCAGTTAACCGAACAAGAACAACAGCTCGTAAACTGGGTTGGGTCTAAACAAGCGATTATGCTCAAAGATTTGGAAACCTATGTGAACATCAATACCTGGACAATGAATCGTGATGGCCTTGATCAGTTCAGAGATCTCCTGGATGAAGAGCTCCAATCGCTGGGCTTTGAAACAACTTTGAAGCCGAGTGGGGAAATCGAGCTGCTTTCCTGCCAGGAAAAGAAAGTTACCTTTGCCCAACATTTGTTAGGGCAGCGCATTGGGAAGAGTTCAACCAAAGTGCTGCTCAATGGCCACCTGGACACCGTGTTCCCCAAGGATGATGAATTTCAAACCATGGTCATTGAGACAGATGGGAAAATCAAAGGGCCGGGCGTGTTGGATATGAAGGGTGGGATTGTGGCCATGACCTATGCGCTAAAAGCGTTGCATCAGCATGGGCGGTTACAAAATTCCAACATCACGGTGTTCTTCAATACGGATGAAGAAGTGGGGTCACTGGGATCACGACCCTATATCGAAGAATTGGCGATGCAGCATGATGTGGGACTGGTGTTTGAGGGATCGCATAACCATAAACTCGCGCGTCAGCGAAAAGGGCTGGGTCAAGCGCGTATCAAAGTGATTGGGAGAGAAGCGCATGCCGGCGAAGCGCATGTCGATGGGGTATCGGCCAACCTGGAACTTGCTCACAAAGTGATCGCCCTTGAGGCGTTAACAGACTACGAAAAGAAAACGACCGTGAATGTTGGAATCATGCAGGGAGGAGAAACGCGGAATACGCGACCAGGCTGCGCCGACGCCTTCGTCGATTTACGGTTTGCCGACAACCATGATGGGCTGGAGCTCAAAACCCAAGTGGAGAGAATAGCGTTGACCCGATATACCAACCATTCGGATTTCCCTGCCTTGCCAAAATCGGAAGTGTGGAGTGTACTTCACAGACCGGCCAAGGCCATACATCCAACAACAGACAATCTTATTGCCGAAGCCATGGGGCTGTCTACTCTGATTGGCGAGCCAATCGTGGGAACCTATTGGGCCGGTGGTGGGACCGATGGATCACTGATGCAGGCTAAGGGATTGCCCACGGTGGATAGCCTAGGCCTTAATGGCGATGGTGTTCATTCCTCCAGAGAATGGACGACCACGAAGTCCTTGATGGCGAGAACAAAGCTAATTACGGTGTTTTTGGATCGGTTGATCCATCAATAGTATTCCCAAGTGAGGCCTGAAATTTCTTTCTAATGTAATCCGTCGTGAATGCCATCGGCGATTCGAGTTGCAACTCCCTCCTCGTTTTCTTGTTCTCGTACGGCTTTGATTCGGCCATAGAGACGTCGAAGGTGCTCTTCATATTCGCCTTTTTTTAACCCGGCGTGATCACGCTCAAAGATTCTCCCCAACAGGTATCCGATGATTTCCATGACGTCTAAGAGCCTCGCATCCGGCTCCATGGCTTCTTCCGAGAAAAACTCCATGACCGCGACGACCTTCGGGCCTATGAGGATGGGAAAAGCAAAGCCGGCTTTCACACCGATTTCACTGGCCAAACGGGCTCGAGGGAAATTTGGGTCTTTCGTCACATTTTTGATCCATGCCGCTTTTCCACTTGCCAAGACCCGGCCTGGCAAACCCTCTCCCGGAACAAATTTCGTCGTATCGGTCACCTGACGAAACGTCTCGAATTTGATCCAATCCTTCAAAATCCAAATTTTGCTAGGATTTAATAAGTCATTATCACCATCGCGAATATAGAGATGGGCCACCGGCCAACCTGTAAAGTCGCAAATGATTTTCATGGCTTGTTTTAACGCATCCTCTACCGGGTCATTGGTGTTGGAGATGACCGCAATCTCTTGATTCAATTTCAGTACGCTCGTTTCTTGCTTCAAGAGATCATAGGCCCGTTTCATTTTTTCGGATTCCTTCTGTTCTTCGAGGAATCGTACTTGTGCTAATGCAAAGACAGCGACAAGCCAGATAACGAAGATGGAAAGCGCTCGATTGACTTCTGCTATCCAGAATGCTGCCCCAGGATCGGAGACGAAGATGCCTTCCAAAGTCAAAATAGTTCCAGCGATCGCCCCACCCAGAATCAACCGCTTGTCTTTCGCCATAAAGCCCAGCAAGACCAAAATGGTATAGGCTTCGCCGATGGACACCCCTAACGGGAACATGCCATCCACGATGGAAATGACGGCCGCACTGAGGACGATCAGAATTAAATATGCCAGGGAAGATTTCGAAAACATGGGTTCTTTTTCAGGAAGTGGGGTCATACAGTATTCTCAAGTTTACTCACTGTATGAAAGTAGTGAAGAGTTTTTCAATGGCCGGGAGATATTTCTTTTTGCAAAGGATGGTCAGTACGGCAATGCGCGTAGGCTAGAACGGGGATTTCCCCGAGACGAACTCATCCTCTAGCCAGATGACACAGTCAAAAATATCCAGAAAGACATGGTGGTCGGGAATGAGTCTGGGGATCAAATCAACGGCGCGCAGCATCTGCAACGGTTGCTCGTTAATGTTGGCGAGCAATACGAGAATATTCCGTTTTTGCATATATTCAAACACGGATTCCAGCGCATGCGCGGCTGACTGGTCCAAATAGGGGACCCGATTCATCTCAAAGACGATGATCTTGACGGAGGGCAATTGTTTGAGGTTGTCAATTAGGAAGTGGGCAAAACCAAAAAAGACCGGGCCTGTGAACGATTTGATATACACATTGTCTAAATACTCCTGTGGTAAGACGAACTCTTCTCTCAGGTCGATCGGTTTGCGAACCTTGAGTGACCGAAGCGGAAACAGGGTAATGGTTTCTTCTCCGATATCCCCCATCTTTTTCATAAACACAAACACGGAGAGGGTCATTCCAGTGCCGACGGCCGTAATCAAATCAACAAACACGGTCATGCCCAGGACGATAAAAAGGATGGCGCCTTCGGCTCGATCCACCTTCATGACTTCTTTCAGGCCATTGTAATCAATGATGTCAAACCCAACGGTGATCAGAATTGCAGCCAGTACGGGGATGGGCACATATTGCACATATTTCCCTAATCCGAATAAAACGGCCAACAAAAAGAGACTCGAAAACACGCCGGATAGTCGAGTGCGCCCGCCAGCTTTCACATTGACGATTGACGACATCGTCGTTCCGGCTCCCGGCACTCCGCCAAAAAATGCTGAAACCATATTGCCCATGCCCTGACCAATGAGTTCACGGTCACTGTGGTGTTTGGTTTCGGTCATCTTGTCGACGATCACCGCCGTTAATAAGGTATCGATGCATCCCAAAGCTCCCAGGGTTACGGCCGCGCTAAGGATGAACGATGGTTGGGAAAAGTCAAAATGTAAGAAGGATTCAAATTGAAGTGTGGGTAATCCCTGAGCCACTTCACCAATGAGAGGGACGGAAAAACCAAAACCGAGGGATATGAGCGTTCCTGCTATCAGGGCGGTGAGGGTCGCTGGAATGATCGTGGTGACCTTCGGGGCAAGATAAATGATTGCCAGGGTCACCACGCCAAGCAGGAGGGCTTGAAGATTGGTGTGAAGTAAGGCTTGTAGCCCCCCTGTCAATACTTGGCGAATGGAGGAAGGTGCTGGTAATCCTATTAGTGGATAGATCTCGAATAAGATCAAAATAATTCCAATGCCTGTCATGAATCCCGACAGCACCGGATAGGGAATATATTTGATATTGCCGCCAAATTTCAGGAGCCCGAAGACAATTTGTACGGACCCGGCCAAGAAGAAAATTCCCAGTATCGTGCCAAGGGCAAGTTCTAGGCTTCCTGCAAAGCTGATGGCTTGCGAAATCGTCAAAGCTGCGACCACGGTCATAGGGCCAGTGGGCGTACTGATGAGTGTGCGGGTGCCCCCAAAGATAACAGCCACGGCTCCGAGAAATATGGCGCCGTACAACCCCGACATGGCGCCGAGCCCGGATTGAAGACCAAAGGCCAAAGCCAATGGCAATGTCACAATCCCTGCGGTGAGACCTCCTAAGAGATCGCCCTGGATATGACGGAAATCGATTTTTGATTCCGGGGTTTCGTATGTCATGAGATTTTGCGCCCTGTTCCGCTAAAGTTTTTCACTGAGGATTGGGCAACTTTACACCAATAAGAGGCCGATGGCTCTAGCTTTTTCAAACGCTGGGGAATGCAGCATGGAATCAAATCCATTTGGTCCGTCTTGGAGATAGGCTACTCGAGTATCTTTAAATGTGGGATAGGAATGTCCTCCATCAGCGCCACGGGGTGTAGATCTGTGAATTAGGTCGAGCAGCCACTCTGCGTTTTCCTTCGGTAGCGTACAGGATTCATCCATGGTTCGATTTGGTAGGAACATGCGAACCCGATTTCCTTTTACTGTTTCTTGATATGGCTCTCCGCCGATCCAGACAAACCGGCGTTCGGACAACGATGGATCTTCTGGATATGGGGTCGCTAAGATACGCTTCACCCAATCACGCCGTACGTGTGGTTTGGATACCGGCTCGGTAAACCAGGCCCGGACATCCTGTTCTAACGCTTCGCCTTCGATGTATTGATGCAACGCGCTGCGCAATCCTTGCCCTACCCAATCCGGCAACATGCCTTTCACATCGGCATAGACCAAATCATTTTCGGCAAATCCGCCAAACGTTGGTCCTAGTCGTCGAATTCCATAACGTTCAGGGTTTAACCCAATCGGGCTGTGTGCCGTGGCGGAGAAACGATGCCAGAAGGCCGATTGAATTAAATCATGCGCGAACAATTGGCGAACCCGTTCCAGGCTGTCCACGGCTTCATCAATGGTCTGTCCTGGCAAGCCGTACATGAGATAAGCATGAATGAGGATTCCCGCCTGCCTACAGGCTTGGGCCACACGCACGGTTTGATCGACCGTGATGCCTTTTTTCATTTCTTCCAACAAGCGATCGCTGGCTGCCTCCAACCCTGCGGTCAACGCGATGCACCCGGAGGCCGCCAACAGGCGACACAGGTCCGGAGTAAACGCCGGTTCGAATCGCACATTGCCCCACCACGAAATCGTCACCCCACGTTCCAACAGGATCAACGCCAATTGTTTGAGGCCAGCCGGCGGGGCGGCTTCATCCACAAAGTGAAAACCCCGCGTGCCTGTCTCGGCCATCATCGCTTCGATGCGATCCACCAGCACTTCACTTGGGGCCGCTTCATAACGCCCGATGTAATCCAGACCCACATCACAAAACGTACATTGCTTCCAATAGCAACCATGTGCCACGGTCAACTTATTCCAATGCCCATCCGACCAAAGCCGGTGCATCGGATTCAAAGTATCTAAAATCGACAAGTACTGCGTGAGGTTCAACCCTGAATAGGTAGGTGTGCCGAGTTCAGCCATCGTGGGGTTGCGTTCCTTGGCTCCATCTCTCCACACCACCTTGGACTCCGTACGCAAAAATGTCCGGCAGAGATCTGCCTCTTCCCGCTGACCTTCAAGATGTTCCAGCAGACACAGAAATGGCAGTTCGCCATCATCCATCGTGATGAAATCCACGTAATCAAACACACGGGGATCATTCACCTGCCGCAACTCGGTGTTCGGATATCCCCCGCCAAGCACAACGGTAATTTCGGGAAATTTTGATTTGAGCGCCTGGCCCATCCTAAGCCCGCCGTAGAGGTTTCCAGGAAACGGAACGGTCAAACCGACGACAGAAGGTTGGCACTTCTCTACATGTTGCCACATGGCATTCAACATCAGCTCATCGGGAAGGCTTGGCGGGGAAGCCAGGGCTGCTGCGATAGGATCGAACGATGACGCTCCCATGGCGATCGACTCGGCATATCGACTCAAGGCAAAGTGTGGCGAGATGGTCGCTTGGATCAAATCCGCCAAGTCTTCCAAATACAACGTGGCCAGATGCTTTGCGCGATCCGTTTGATAGTCCGAACGTTTATGGAGGGAGGTCGTGGATTCCTCATTGGTAAAGCGCGGACCTTGCGGAAGAAACTCTCCCTGGAAGATACGCGTGGCCAACGTGGGATCACGCCCTTGTAAAAACTGAATAACGGAATCAATGGTCTCTACATAGGTATGGGACAAGCTCAACATCTGTCGAGCTTCACCAGGAAGGTCGGCATCGGTCCGTGAGCGCAATTCCTCAAAGACCCTCGTTAACCCGGATTGTGAAAACAAGCCCAACACCATTTCAATTCCAACATCGGCCTGGTCCACCGTGTACCCGCGTCGTCGAAGAAACCCCGTGAGATACGCGGTGGAAGGATAGGGCGTATTCAATTGTGTCAACGGAGGAATGATTAACAGAATGGAAGAGGTAGGCATGACATCACACACCTACCATACTGACTAGGCTTTCTGCTAGGGATTAGGAGGAGGATTATGTTGAAAATATAGGAAAACTATGATGTCCTATGGACCAAAGAGAAAAACTACGAATCTGGTTTTTCTAGATTTGTCCTATCTATTATGATCTGCTATTCCGTTATGGAACAAGTTCGTAGTCTTCACCGAATGCTTTTGTTTTAAATAAGCGAAACCTGACATCATTAAGATCCAAGAATGGAAAGCTTTTTTTATACCTTTCTATTAGTTTTTGAAAAGCTACCCTGCCATCAGGGTAATAGCGCCACAGCGTTGGTTCATAGGTACAATCTAGATAGAAGCTTCCAATAAATACTGTTTCATTTGGTTTGACGATAAAGCTCCCACCTATTGGTTTCTTATCTTTATATAGGATATCTCGTTGTGCGGTTAGAAAGCCTATCTTAGAAATCGAATCAGCTATCTTAATACTAAACGCGCTTATCCCGTACTCACCAGGTTCCAATGAGAATGCATAATTTAAAAATACCGAATCGACCATAAGTCGAGAAGGGCTATGTAGCACAAGAGTTGGCTCAACCTCGTTGCTAATAACGGGCATTGGAAGCTTATCAAAGGCAAGGTTAATTAATTGTGCATTCTCATGAGTACCACAATTCCAACGCCGTCCCCAATTCACATCCAATAACACAACCCCATTCAATTTATCTTGGGTATATGTATCTTTTGAAATTACATTAGTGCCTTGAAATTTTATAGGTTGAGTACCACCGGAACAGGCAGATATAGCTATAGTGACTATAAACGAGAGGAGAGTTTTATAGTTCATAAGTTCTCCTTTGTCACTCGCAGTAAAAAGGTAACCTTAATCTTATTGAATAACCTCCAGCATCGCTCCCTAATACACCACTTCACGCAGTTGCCTCACTCCGTGAAGAATGCCCATGGAGCGACGTCCTAGGGGCGTCAGCACATACTCCACCTCGACTTGGAGTTTGTCGCTCATGACGGTTCGGTCCGCCAGACCAAATCGTATCATGTTTCGCATAGGATGGTTACGATACCCGAATGATTTCTACTGGCTTTTTGGCTTCGAGATTGTAAAGATCAAGCCGTCGATCTCGTAAGGGACGCACGCTTCCCATCTCTCGTGTTTCGTGAAGCACGACCAGATCGAGATCGCCGATGACGACGGTTTCGCTGTTGAAGTCGGCAGTGCCGGCAATCCCGTCCGTGGGGAAGGCCATATCGCTCGGCGTGCAGATGGCGGCTTGGCCGTAATTAATAAGGAAGTTATCGACCTGGGGGAGATTCCCGACGTTGCCGGAAAGTACAGTATAAATGACGTTTTCAACTGCGCGCGCTTGGGCCGTGTATCGTACTCGCAAGTAGGCCTTCCGCTCATCGGTGCTAAACGGAACGAACAAGACTTCGACGCCTGCCAGAGTCAGCAATCGAGCCAGCTCGGGAAATTCGATGTCGTAGCAGACGAGTATCGCAATTCGGGCATGGCTGGTTTCGAATACTTTGAGGCCCTCGCCAGGTTCTATCCCATATTCTTTCCGTTCATTCGGCGTTACGTGGAGTTTGTCCTGTGTGTATACGTTGCCATTGGGGTCAAACAAATGTGCCACATTGCGAATACCGTTTCCGACATGAACCGGATGGGAACCTCCAATGATAAACAGGCCTGAGCGTTTGGCTTTGGTGATGAACATGTCTCGATACCGGTCCACCATTCCTGCCAGTTCTTTGATGCCGTCCACCGGTTTCATCGTCGGGTCGAGCATGCTAAAGAGCTGCACGGTAAACAATTCGGGAAAGACCAGGTAATGACAATGGTATTGCTCGGCTGTGGCTACAAAGAAATCCACTTGATGTTCGAACTCTTCCCAACTTTTGACTGAACGCATTTCGTATTGCGCGGCGCAGACCCGAATTTTTCGTACGGGGCGTTTCATTGGCGAGGCGGCAATCATGCGTTTTGGTTGGCGGTACGCGGAATTCTTGAGTTCGAGAAAGGTGGCATAGTCCAAACTCTGTTCGTCCTGAAGGTAGCTCATGTGGACGCCCTTCACCTGGTACCCGGCTTTGAGGTGGGCAGTGAGCGCAGGATCTTTCAGCTCTCCCCGGCAAACTTTGTCCACGTATTGTTCGGCAGACAAGCGTCCGGCGTACTCACGGTATCCTGGAATACGTCCTCCTGCCACCATGCGACGAAGGTTAAAACGCTTTAGAATATTCATCCGGGCTGCGTAGAGTTTTCCGGCAATGCCCAGCCCACGATAATCTGGATGCACGGCCATATCCGCGCCATAAAGATCATCGCCGGCTGGGTCGTGGGTGCTGAAGGTTCCATTACCTGTAATCTCCGCATAGGAGTACCACGGGGATTCGTCATCGAGATGGACGATTAGTGCCATTGCATATCCCACGACCTGTTTTCCGATCGTTGCAATGAGTTGACCGTCGGGGAAGGCTTCGATTTGCATCCGGAGAAGTCGTTCGTCACAAAGTCCCGCTGGGCCATAATTGGCATACGCGGCAGCTTGGCATGCGTAAATTGTCGGAACATCATCAAGCCGAGCACGGCGAACTTTGACGCTTGCGGCACGGGAAGTCAGTTCCTTTGGGGAAAGCTCATTCGCCATATTGAGCACCGGGGTCCTTCTTGGCCGTAAAAGAATGTGGCATGGATATTACCTACAGAAAAAGTTGTGCATCCTAAAAAATCGCTGTCACAATAGTTTAGCCATTTGGTTACGTCAAATGAGGGTTACCGATCCGGAGGATGGTTCACAGATCGGAATTTTAGGTATTTACCTCACGTCCATGAGGCGTGGTTCTCTCAGGAGGTTATCATGTTCGGTCCAATTACTGTGCCCTTTGGAGTCAAGATGCTGTTTAATACCGTGAAGCTCAAACCCGATGTCAATTTTGATCAGGTGGAATTAGCGGTCGGAGAAATGTGCATGGTGGTGAAGGAAACGTACGGAGGGGAAAAGGGAGGATTTATTGCAGGCCAAGTCTTCAAATTCTCAGGTTTTGTGTCTGATGAAGGGTCGTTCTCAAATTCCAAAGCTGCGAATGACCATTATGCCATTGTGACCTATTGGCATTCGTTCGAGGATCATGAAAGATCCCATGCGGATGATATCTTCAAACAGAAGCTCAATGCCTTGTTAGCGCTTTGTTCTGAGACCCAAGAGTTGGGCTATGATTTGTTATGGCAAGGGGAAGCGAAAGCTTCGTAAGAGTGGTAATTTCCCAAATGAGACAGGCCCCATCGTTAAGAGGGGGCCTGTCTGTGGATTGGGAAGAAACTTTTATGCCCTTATTGAAGTTCTGGATTTTCTTGTTCCTCGAATCTTGCTCGAATATCCGCGTTGAATACTCCCTCCGCTGAACCACCTCGATTGCAACGAATTTGGCCAGAGTCTGTATTGCAGCTTTTGCTTTGCAGCCAGGGGTACTCGATTCCCCAGAGTCTGAGGCGATCCACTTTGTGCGATTTGGGAAATTCAAAAAACTGATGCATTTCTTCTTCAACACTGAGGGCGGTGTTGGCATTTTGGTTCGAAAGAATTTGCGTCCACCAGACCAGCAATTCACCAATAACTGAGGCCTGATGGTTTCCATCAAATGGATCATAGGGAAGGACTTGAGACGCCCCGCCAAACAGGCATTCGTATTGGCCACCAAACACCTGAGCCTTGAACACTGTTCCTTTGATAGGCTGCCTTCTCAATTTTTGAGTCAAGTGAAGTGTGGCTTGTCCATGGTCTGGGCCTCCATCCAAGACGCAGCCATTGGGAACGAGGGATACGGAAAATTCTTGTCCTCGAAATGGTTGTCCATCTATTCTTCTTGGAATCCGGATGCCGGCCAATCGTCGCTGATTAGGAATTCGAATTTTCAATTCGCTAGCAAGTGGTGTTTGAGAAATTTCATCTTGTTTCGCCTGAAAATCAATAGTGAGTGAGCCATTCAGGACCGGATCATGAGCATACGTGGTACCGGCCATCATTCCCCCGAAAAGCACCGAAAGAAATATCGCTCGTATGGCAGATTTGATGAGTTTCTTTCCTAAAAAGGGCAATTGACGTGATGATTCGAGAATCCCCGAAGAAAAGCGTTGCCCATTGTCGTGATTGATTACACCCAGTGCCATGTAGTCTCTCCTTTTGACTGTTGGGAAGAACGGGACTCATTTTGGAAAAGGCAGGGCGACTATGCACATGCATGACGGCCTAGCCAGAGGGAATGCCTTTATGAACACATTCTGCTCTTTCCTGAACGAATTCCCTTCCTCCTCCATGATCAACAAAAAAACTTTCCTTGGTTTTGACTATCGGCCCTTCTCGCGAGATCCTTGCCATTCCGGAAAAAGTGCATAATTCCGGGCCTTAGAAACAGAGATCCGCCCTGTTCCGACAAAATGATATTAAATGACAGGAACGAGGAAACGTTTCGTTTAAAGAAGGAAACCCTAGATTGACGTGCGACAATTTGACGGGTATGGAGGAGGAGTTCTTGGGAAAAATTAGGGAATGCCTTGATTGATCTTATTTATGAAGGGCTGCATAGCAGGACAATTTCTCACCATTTAAAGAAGGAATGGGACTATTCTTCTGCGGCTAATCCGAGGGTGACCAGACGGCGATAAAAAGTCGAGCGGCTCATGCCTAGAATTTTTGCGGCCTCGGTGCGGTTGTTGTTGGTGTATTTGAGAATGGCCGTGATTCGTTCTTTTTCGTCGGGTTCATGCTCCTTGCTCAAGAACACTTGAGGATCGACCTCCGCGATTTCCGGAGGTAGATCTGACGGTTCTATCGATTTTCCATGGCACCCGATGAGGGCAAAGTCTATGGCGCTTTTCAATTCCCGTACGTTGCCGGGCCACGGGTATCGCATCAGCAATTGCATGGCATCGCGGCTCAAGTCCATTCCCTCAGATTTTCCGCTTGTGGCACGTGCCTGTCCTAAAAAGACAGAGACCAACAAAGGAATATCTTCCCGCCGTTCTTGTAAGCGTGGGAGTTGAATGCGGCCGACTCGTATGCGGTATAGCAAATCGGAGCGGAATTTGCCGACATTGGCCAGGTCCTCCAAGTTGGCATGAGTGGCAGCCAGAATGCGGACATCCACTTTCCGTGGTGAGGACTCTCCTAGTCGAAGGATTTCTTTTTCCTGAAGGGCGCGCAGGAGGGTGGCCTGTGTCGTTAGGGGCATATCACCAATTTCATCCAGAAACAACGTGCCTTGATGGGCGGCTTCAAACAGACCTTGATGATCTTCGGTGGCTCCGGTAAACGCCCCTTTTTTATGCCCAAAGAGTTGGCTGCCGAGCAGAGTTTCGGTGAGCCCCGCGCAATTTATCGCCACAAATGGTTCATCATGGCGGGGACTGATCGTATGAATGGCGCGTGCCACCAGTTCTTTGCCGCTTCCTGTATCGCCAGTGATTAAAACAGGGACTTCGAGTGGGGCAACATCTTTGATTGCTTGGTAGACCACCTGCATGGCTGGACTCTTTCCCACGAGGTCTTGAAACTGAGCCTGTTTGTTCACCTCCCGGCGTAGCTCATGAATTTCGGTGATGTCATAGAGGACAAACACTTTTCTGGTGGAATCTTGAGGATCATCCTTGATATCAATTTCCAACCAGAACCGTTTGCCCACCCTAGAGTCTAGATGGGTGTGAATTTTCGATCGTTCACTTACGGGTTGGTGAAGCATTGATTGCAGAGCTGCTTCTTCAGTCTTGGGCAAGCCAAATACTTTTTCCCAGGCTTGGCCGCATACGTCTTCCGCTGGTTGGTGAAGGATCTGTGCGGCAATTTCACTGATAAACTCGATGTGGCCATGGTTATCAATCAATATTGTGCCAATCTCCAATTGGTTCAAAATTGATGCTAAATTATTCCGACTTTGTTCGAGTTGTGCGTAGAGGTCTTCCAGTTGTGTTTTTGATCGAGCCAATTCTTCGTGATGGGCTTGTTCCAAGTCGTGGTGACGTTTCTTGTCCAGGCAATTGGAAATTCTGGCTTTCAGGATTTTGGCGTTAATCGGTTTCACCAGGTAATCATCCGCTCCGAGCATCAGACATTTTTCAACGTTGTCTAATTCGTTGAGTGCGGACACCACGACCACGGGAAGCGTCTGATGTTGAGGATTGCTCTTTATCTGTTCCAATACCTCAAAGCCGCTCAGGCCAGGCATCATGATATCGAGAAGCATGAGATCAAACGGTTGGGTGTTTAGGAGTTGTAAGGCTTTTTCACCATTCTCCGCGGTGCGGGCGGAATGCCCTTGGCGCTCAATGTGCCGAACCAACAAGTCGCGATTGTCGGGATTGTCATCGACCACGAGAATGGATGCTTTGGGTGAGATGGTCATACGGAAGGTTCAGGCAGGAGTCGGTGAATTTTTATGAGAAGGGATGAAAAGTCGATGGGCTTGGGTTCGTATTCATCGCATCCGGCTTCGTAGGCTCGTTCCTTATCCCCGGTCATGGCGTGGGACGTGAGTGCGATTACGGGGATATGTTTCGTGTCCTCTCCGTGTTTCATGGTTTTGGTGGCATTCCATCCATCGATTTCCGGCAAATTCATATCCATGAGAACTAAGTCTGGTTGTTCCGTTTGGGTCATTTCCAGACCTTTTTTGCCATCCTCCGCCACTAGGACATGAAATCCTTTGCTGCTCAATCGGCGAGAGAGCATGTCCCGGTTCAGTTCGTTATCCTCAATCAGTAAAATTGTTGCCATGGTCGGGTTAGGTGCGTACTGAGGGATCTGCAAGGGCAATGTCGGGAAGACTCAGATCGGGTGACCAGGGGGTAGGAATGGTCATCACAAAGGTAGAGCCTTTGTCTTTTTCACTCGTAACCTGAACATCGCCTCTGAGAATCTGAGAAATTTTTCTGGTTATTGCCAACCCGAGCCCGGTTCCTCCGTACTTACGGGTGGGGGAAAGGTCGCCCTGAGAAAATGGATCAAAAATGGTTTCTAATTCTTGCTCGGTCATACCAATGCCTGAATCAGTTACGCGAAAGGAAACCCAATCTTGCAAATCACTTCGTTCTCGCGTCACGGTAAGGTTGATGGTTCCTTGGCTCGTGAATTTGCATGCATTGCTGAGGAGATTATAAAGACCTTGCCGAATTTTGGTAGAGTCAGAATACATGTCCCCCAGATTGGCTTCGCATTGCACGTTTAAGACATTTGCATTTTTTTCTACTAATGGTTGGATGGTCGTTTCTACGTCATGGATGAGATTTGCTAAATGAAAGGTCTCCGGATGCACGTCCATTTTTCCGGCTTCGATTTTTGATAAATCTAAAATGTCATTGATTACGGTGAGCAGGTGTTTTCCGGACCCCCTAATTTTTTGAAGATCGGGGATATATTGTGAATGTCCATGGTCTGTGGCCTCCTCCTGGAGCATCTCGCTGTATCCAATAACAGCATTGAGTGGGGTTCGTAGTTCGTGGCTCATGTTGGCCAAAAACTGACTCTTTGCCTGATTGGCGACCTCGGCATCGAGTTTGGCTTGGCGTAATTCATCTTGTTCATTTTTTCGTAGGGTAATATCACGAAGAGAACCGGCCATACGGGTTGGTTGTTGGTCATTCGACCAGATCGCTTGCCCTCTGGCATGAAACCACCGAAATTCACCGGATTTGGTCTGAAGGCGATAGTCAATGTCAAAGGGAACCCTTTGATGGAGATGGGCGTGGATGGCATCCATGACACGTTGATGATCATCTGGGTGTAATTTGGATTGGAAACTGGAAAAGACATTATCCATCTCGTCGTCCTGATATCCCAATAATTCTTTAAACCTCGGGGAATAATACATCCCGTTTGTGATAATATCCCAATCCCAGATGCCATCGTTGGATCCTTTTACCGCAATATCATAGCGTTCTTCACTTTGTCGTAATTCTTGCTCAGCACGACGACGTTCTGCCATTTCTACGTGTACATGGCGATTGGCGATCAAGAGTTTTCGAGTCATGAAGATGGTAAACGTTCCAACCACTAGAGCAATGGCGGCTTCCCATTTGAGCGTATCGGCCATTTTGGATCGCGAGTAGTCTCGGAGAAGTTTGACGGTTTCATCGGCGCCATTCAGAAAGACGGTGTGTAATCCTAAGAGCTCCTGGAATTTGGCTGGCCAGATTGGGTCTTCTTTGGGAATCTCTAAAAAGGCATCGGCTTCGGCAATGTAGGTATCTAAAAGGGATTTCTGAGCTTGCAGTCGTCGTTTGATTTCTTGTGTTGGTGCTCCGGGAATAAAAAATGTTTCTCCGGTGCCTTGATTTAAAACGATCTGTCCTCCTTTGATTAATGCATCTACAGTTTCTCGTAATTTTTTTCTGGTCGCGGCTTGTTCCGGGGTCGAACCCTGTGAGATCAACAGCACCTCGCTTAAATCTTTTTGAATGAGAGTTCGTTCTTGCCCAGCCAGATCGATGATGATGGCATCATTCTTTTGTTTATTGATCACCAAAAAGGTGTACACCAAAATTCCCGAAAGGGTCAGAATGAATAGTGTCGGTAAGCCCACCAATTGGGCAACGAGACTGGGTTGTTTGGTTGTGGAGCTAAGGTGGGTCGATTGCGGCATACTGAAAAGTAACAAATGGGTTCTAAAATATCACATGAAAAGTTTTTCTTTCAGGAACTCCAAAATCTTATTTCGGTAGGCCCTCCTTCATATTTTGGTCATGGGTTTTTCCCCAAAGCCAGGTTTTATGACGAGTTGATTTGTGTGTCAGGTTGTGTCACCTGACACATTGACCCTGTGGTAGTGAAACATCTTTGTGGAACAGTTCCAGTGTTCTCCAAAAATCTCAATGAACTCAACGTTGTAAGTGTTTGAAAACAATAATATTTTTGAAGATGGTCAATAATGGCACTGCCTTTGCTCTATGTTTGGTATGACCTTTTAATTTTTGGATATCATCGTTCTACAAAGGAGTTGATGATGAAACGTACTCTTAAAACAATGGTGCTCCTCTCCATGATGATTGCTTTCACTGGGAATTTAGCTCTGGCAGGGAGTGAACGCGATCCCTTAAAGCCACGCGTGCCCAAAGCGGAAAGGGGAACAGCCAAAAAAATGAAATCGCCGTTTGGGGATTTAGATGAGGCTCCAGCTGAAATCGTGGCGGAAGGCAAGAAAATTTTTGAAGGCAAGGGGACCTGTGTGAATTGTCATGGAAAAGACGGGGATGGCCAAGGGCCTGCTGGTAAAGTGTTGAATCCAGGTCCTCGTGATTTCACCAACTGTAAATTCCACAAGAGACGGAAGGATGGGGAATTGATGTGGGTGGTGATGAATGGAAGTCCCGGGACGGGAATGGTATCCATGATTCCAGCGACGATTTCTGAAGAGGAAGGCTGGAAAGTTCTGGCCTACGAGCGGAGCTTTTGCAAAAAATAATCACATTCGTTTCATGGGGAAAAATATTTTCCATGATTCACTCTTGTTGCGAATGTTCCTGAAAGAAAAATAAGTTGAGACCACTGGCCCCGTTTGATTGCATCTGCAAGGTTGGCCCTGGGGGGGGATCCTTTCTTGGGAAGCATGAAATGAGGGCCAGTGCCTCCTTAACCCATTAAATCCCACCTTCTCTCTTCACCATCTATTTGTTATCAGGACGAAGAGCACCATGTGAAATGTTCAGGCCATTGTCAATTCGGCTGGTTTTCCTTTTGAGCCTAGCTAGGATTTCCCATTCTTTGCCACAAAGTCCACAGAAAATGTTTTTCTCCCGGAGATCTTAATGGCCCGTATTCTTTTAATCGACGATGAACCACAAGTCCTCGCCTTGCTGGGAGAGTTTCTCGAGCAACAGGGCCATGAGGTCAGAGAGTGCTCGAACGGAACCGAGGGGATCAGGGCATTCAAGCAAACTCATTTTAATCTGGTCATCATGGATCTATTGCTTCCTGACAAAGGTTGAGCTGATACATTGCGTGAACTTAAGGAACAACAAGGACAAGTTATTGTTTTGGTTATGTCGGGTGGATTTTACTTAGGTCCTGAAGAGACGCTTGCTGATATCGCACAAGATCTTGGAGTCAGGGCTGCGTTGGCCAAACCATTCCACTTACAGGACTTTCTTGCTATGGTTGATCAATGTCTTGCTAGCTCATTAATACCCATTCAACAACATCTCCCATCACGCCAGGCATAGGTCCCTGCCGGTCTAAATGTTTAATACAATATCAGTTTTGGACTTCTACTTATTTCTACAAAGGAAATTGTTCTAAGGAATCATGAATTTCTTGAGGTAAAGAGAATTGAAATCATTGATACGGATGAAGGTGTTTTGAATATTTGATTCTCAAGCTTCCCCCAAGGCCCTGTTGTTGCAAATGACAGGGCCTTTTTGTTTTTCTTAGAGAATCATCTTGGGTGAATGTGTGAAATCCTGGGGGTGTGTTGGGTCCAAATCGAAAAATTTTATAAAGTTCTTGGTGATAGGAAGTCATGGATAAAGCGTTTGTCAGTGTCAGATGGTTATGGGTTGCTATGGTAGGGGGAAGCTCCATGTTGGCCGTACCCGGCAATTCGACGATTGGAGGGATGTTGGGGGATGTGGTGGGCCATTTCTTTTCCGCCGCGTTACTTGCGGTTGTGCCTATTGCTGGATATCGTCTGATGTATAAACAAATTTCCGAGAAAGAAATGACGTTTATTTTTGCCGCAGCCTGGGCTTATCTCGTGATCTCGCAATTTTTTGGACTTTAGAATGAGGATCAAAATTTCAAATGGAAGGGTATCTTTTTTAGGTTATTAGGGGTGAATGGGTATCCCATTCAATTTGAGAAATTAGAATGTTTCCACCTCTTGTTCGTCGTCCGGTTGATTCTTGGTTTTTTCTTTCTTTCTATGAATTATTTCGTGCAGTAAGAGGCCAAGTTCTTTATTCTGTATAGGTTTCATAAGACAGGCCTGGATCCCGAAGGCTCTAGCCTTGTCCAAATTTATGGAATTGCTGTAGCCCGTGCATAGGATAATGGGTAGACCTGGCCGAATGTGGGATATTTCCTGAGCCAATTGTTCGCCCATCATGTCTGGCATATTTTGGTCAGTAATAACAGCGGCAAATTGTTTTGGGGATGCGCGAAATATGTTTAGAGCCTCCAAACCGTTTGTGCACGCAACGACGGTGTAACCAATTTCTTCCAGTATTTGTTTCCCCAATTCTGCCAGTGGTTTTTCATCATCTACAAAAAGAATTGACTCTGTTCCGTGCAGAAGTGGTTTCACATCCTTTAGTACTGTTTCCATATTGGATTTACAACAGGGAAGGTAGATGCAAAAGGTCGACCCGATGCCAGGTGTACTGGCAAGGGTAATGGCACCATGGTGATTGGTCACAATGCCATGGACGACGGCTAACCCCATTCCCGTTCCTTCGCCTACTTTTTTGGTTGTGAAAAATGGGTCAAAGATTCGTTGCGCGATCTCAGGAGGTATTCCGCAGCCGGAATCACAAATGTTTAAACGGACATGAGAGCCTGGCTGGAGTTCTGGAAAGTTCTTGGAAAACTCATCACTGACCTCGAAAGGCTCTAGGCTGATCTCTAGAATGCCGCCATTTGGTCGCATGGCATGTTCTGCATTGGTGCAAAAATTCATCAGGACTTGGTGGATCTGAGTTGGATCCCCCAACACCAAGCCTATATCTTCCCTCACCTGATAGTTGATTGTGACGGTATCCGGGAAGGTCGCCTTTATCAGATGGAGCACTTCCTCAACAACAATTCTTAAATCAACGACCTCGCGGGCCGGATCATTTTTTCGACTAAAGGTAAGAATCTGCTGAACTAACTTTTTAGCTCGTTGTCCAGCAATGGTGACCTCATGGAGATGGTCTTGTAAACGACTAGGATCATGAATGCGTCTTATCGCGAGTTCGGTGTATCCCAAAATGGCGCCTAGTATATTGTTGAAATCATGAGCGATGCCTCCGGCCAATGTCCCGAGGGCCTCAAGGCGTCGGGACGTTTGAAGCTGCCGTTCTTTTTGCCTTAAGGATTGTTCTGCTCGCTGCCGTTCGGCCATTTCGTGAGCCAAGGCCGTATTCGTGTTGGATAACTCGATTAATTTATTTTTTAATGCTGAATAGGATTCCTCCAGTTCTTGGGCCATTTCATTAAACGCTTTGGCTAACACCCCAACTTCTTGAGACCCAGTTTCTTCCAACTTTTTGGAGAAATCTTGCCGGCGAACTTGTTTGGTTTGTTGGACAAGGTTGGTTAATGGAGAGGATATGTTCTTTCCAATCACAAAGGCTCCAAAAATCAGCATCCCTATGAAAATCAGTCCGCTGATAATTGTGAGGTGCTTCAGTTGTGCAATAGGATAAAACGCTTCGTCTGCATCAATTTTGACGACCAATCCCCATCGATAGGAGGGCAAATAATCCCATGTCGCCAACACCTGTTTCTCCCTATAATCACTTGATAACCCTGAACCACGTTCCCCGTTCAGCGCGAGTTGCAAAGGTGTGGTCTCATTAGTTTTAAAAAAGATTAGTTTCTTCAGGCTAGTCTGGGATTGATGGCGGGGCGGACTGACCAGTAGCGCTCCCTCAGGTCGACGATAACCAATCACCACTTCCCCGGTCTTCCCCAATCCTCGATAATCCTGGATAAGGTCCTGAATGTCTTCATCCCTGACCTCAAGAGCAACAACTCCTAGAAACTTTCCGTCCTGAAAAACCGGGGCGGCCATAAATGCCGCGTCCCGATTTTGAGCATGGTGGGGTTGGAAGTCTGAAATCCCGGTTTCCAATAGCGTTCTGGCTCGGTCGACTGCCCTAGCAAGAGCCGTATGGCGAAACGGTCCGGTGAGGAGATTTGTCCCAAACTCCTCCCCACGATTCACCGAAAAAATGGCATCCCCCTGAGGGGAAATCAGAAACAGGTCGCCATATCGGGATGATTCTTTGTAATCCGTGAGAAAGTGTTTTAGCTCCTGTTCAATGGTCATATATTCAACAGAATAAATTTGCTGCCCTACCTGATAGGCTGTATCGAATTTTTCCATGGCTTCAATAATGAAAGGCATACGTGCCAGGGTTGTGACGTCAATAGCCCTTTCGTTGAGAAAGGCCTTCATGCCTTCAGTTTTATGAGTGGCTATCGCCAAAAGTTTGCTCGTGACGACAGTCTCTAGATAACTTTTGGCGTTGTTATAGGTGATGACGGTTACTAGGAAAAATGGAGTCGCACCCGTCAAGACCAATCCAATGAGTAATTGGGTAGAGAGTTTTAGTTTTTTCCACCATTGGAAACCCATAATCTACCTAGCTTAGGAGTGAGGATTGGCCCATTGGTTATCCCATTGCACATACAAGCGATGAAGAAACTCCTCCCATTCTGCTTTTGAGAGATAGGGCGGGTATGGAACCGCTTGTATGGCATGGTCGGAGGTCCAGAGAATCTTAAATTGACCATCCTTTTTGATTTGTCCCACCCGAACTGTTTTCCAGGTATGATTTGTTTTCCCATCCACTGACACAATGCCTTCAGGGGCCAAAAAGCTGCGTTCGGGCAATGTTTGCCTTACCAAAGTCGGTTTATCGGATCCAGCTGCTTCCACGGCTTGTGCCCATAAATAAAGCCCAAAATACCCGGCTTCCATGGGGTCATCGGTCACGCGATCTTTCCCAAAGCGGTTTTGAAACCGAGAGACAAATCCTCGATTTTCCTCGGACTCAATGGCTTGGAAATAATTCCAGACTGCATAGTTTCCTTCCATGTTCAGCGGGCCCAAGGTTCTGAGTTCATCTTCGGCAATACTGAATGACATGGTAGGAGTGACCTGCGCAGATATACTGGCAGCCTGGAGCGATTGAAAAAATGCCTGATTACTATCTCCATTGATAGTATTGAGAATGACGGATGGTTGGGTTTGAATAATGGATTGAATGGCTTCACTGACATTGGTGGTGCCTAATGGAAGATAATGCTCACCAACGATTTCTCCTCCCAAGGCATTGACCTGGGCCTTAATGATAGCGTTAGCGGTTTTTGGGAATACATAGTCTGAGCCAATCAAAAAGAATTTCTTTCCTAAATTGTCAAAACTCCACTTAACCGCGGGAATGATTTGTTGGTTGGGAGCAGCTCCGGTGTAGATAATGTTTGGGGATTGTTCGAGTCCCTCATACTGGACTGGGTAAAATAGCAGGTGATTGGCACTTTCCACGACTGGCTTTACACGTCTACGACTTGCTGAAGTCCAACAGCCAAATATGACACTTACTTTGTCTCGATGAATCAATTGGTCTGCCAGTTCCGCAAATCGCTCCTCATTGGATTCGCCGTCGACGATGACCGGCTCAATCATGCGTCCTAGTAACCCTCCTTTACTATTAATCTCTTCAATTGCCAAAAGAGTGGCATCGACCACTGATCGTTCACTAATGGCCATTGTCCCCGTTAGGGAATGAAGAATTCCTACTTTGATGGGCTGTGTAGTTGTGGAGAGGGACTGAAAATAACAAGAAGCCAGTCCACCGAATAATGCGACGAAAACTAACCCGATCCAGTATCTTCCAAAAATATTCCAAGTGTTCATTTCGGCTTTTTCCCGTGTAATGGCCCTTGCCTAAATAAGAGCAGTCCTGCCTTACTTTTTTTCATTAGAATTACATAAAGGGGTGAAAAAATAAGAAAGGATGGTACTTGTTTTCTTGAGGGCGGGAACTCGAAGAGAGTGACAAAACGTACCTTTCGGAAGTCCTGACAAACGGAAATCAATAAGTACATATAAGCCCTATCGGATTAAAATAAAGACTAAATAAGTTGGAACCTTTCCAGATTTTTCAGTTCATCAAATTTGTTAAAGATTAATGATGGTTGTGCATTCATTTGGTTCCTATTCCTTTCAAAAGCACTGCTGTACTTATGGGATAACCATCGTAATTTGATAACCTTCTTCCCATAAAATTTGGGAGTCAAGAATTATTTTCTGGCCAACGTCAAGGAGTTTTTTCCTTCACTGTTCTCTCGAAAAATATTCCATTCAGAGTTTTTACAAAATTGTTATGCGGATGGAATACATCCGTCATATACAAAGGGTATGGAATTGAGGGTTCTAAGGCGCGGAAAACACTATGGTTATGGAGGTAGAATCAAAGGGGGAATGAATTTGGTAAAATACACCATGAGCGATTTTATTCCTTGTACTAGATGCAAGGGAAATATGATCCTTGAGGATCGCGGGGAAGTTATCGCTTCCGTGGATGTGATGAATTTTTTTTGGTATCGATGTGTGTCCTGCGGGCATCTGGAAGCTGCAGAATCCTGGGATGAACTTGGGGTTATCCAACTTTCATACTAAACCCAAAGGAATTTTGAGTATCCTGCAAAGTATGGTATGTAGGAAGGTCAGGCGTAGTATCTGCCAAACCGATTTGCGAGAATTTCGGGTAGGGCAAAGGCCTCCTGTTTTATAAAGCCTTGGTGCCGAGGAGGATCTGCGAATACGGAATCGACTACGCTGCACATCCCTGCGGCGGTGGTGACTTGAATGGCTGACCACAATCTGCCTGCAATAGTCTGCGGATAAATCTTTTTGACGTAATTTTCTTCTAATAATTCTCCGGCTTTCCTTCCTACCACTGACACGTAAATCAACACCACATCCTGATAGGTCTTGGGAATCGCATTTTCCAAAATATGTTTGAGAAGTTCTCGATGGGTATTAAGCTTGAGATCGTTCATGAGAAAATGAATCTTTTCGCAATGCCCAGGATAGCGGAGCGTTTTATAATTCATCGTTTGCACTTTACCTGAGAAAGTATCAGCCAATGTGCCTAAACCCCCAGAGGTATTAAAAGCTTCGTATAAGAGACCATCGACTTCTATGGTTTCATACCCTTCAAGGGGCATGAGAGCAGTCTTCAGTCCATTTTCGATCCCATAACAGACGTTCCCGTATTCATTGATCAATCCATCGGTGGACCAGGTTAACGAGTATTTCAACGCGTTACTAGGATTGATGGGTAAGGCCCCGACGCGCATTTTCACGATCTCGAGTGTATCAAAATGTTGCATAAGCTCATTGGCGACAATGCTAATGAAACCTGGCGCTAGTCCGCATTGTGGAACAAAGGCCTGTTCGCAGCCTCGACTAATTTCTTCAATACGTTCCGTGACTTCAACGTCCTCGGTGAGGTCGAAATAATTTACGCCAACCTTACGGGCCACTTCGGCGACCGTAGGATTACAGTAGTAGGGTAGACTGGAGATTATGGCATCAGGGCGATGATCGCTCACATAACGTTTGAGGGCTTTGTGGTTAGAAGCGTCCAAAACCACATGGGTAAGAGGTAGGGATGGATCCTGTGGTATCTGTTGCCGTTTAGCTGGAGGCTCGATGTCGGCAAGATGAACCGTATATTCATTTGTTTGGGCGAGAAATGTTCCGATGAGCGATCCAATTTTCCCGGCACCTAATATGAGGATCTTTGGCATGGGTTTCTCCGTACGTCAGTTGTTGACCGTTGATTGCATCAGGGCATCGGCCTGAGGAGGAGAAAACCCCTGGTAGCCGGCGTGGCGCTCAATCAGTTCAAGGACGGAAAACGGTGCACCTTCCACTTGTTCGGGGACACTAAATATTTGTCGAATAACGTCTCCCTTTTCCCCTAATATCGATCCGGAAAAATTGATACCTTTGTGGTGAAGTTGTGACATGGCCGCTTCGATATCTTCGACGAGGATCGCAATATGGTGCAGGGTGTGATCGCCAAATTGATTCACCCAACGAGGAATGACACTGGTGGCACCGCGTTTATCATCATAGGCCTGGTCCACAAACAACGATGGAAATCCTGGCGTACGGTACACCTTGGCATGCCAGTCGCTGTATTCCAATGTTTCACTATAGACATAACCCAAGGGAAGAAATTCCTGAGCGCGTTCATCGATATTGTTCGTGCGAATGGTGATGTGATCAAGAATTGGTTTCATTCCGATACCCGCTGTATCGAGTATGGTTTTAGCAATTTGCGCCGCGCGGTTTCGTGAGACGTACTCCTGAACGTAAGAGTCGATTCGAATTTCAAGCTCTTTGAAGTTGCCCATGGTGCTCACCTTTGGATTAATTGGTATCGATTTGCGCCCGTTGGAGTCGCCCGCTGTAATCCACGTAAATAGATTTCCACTCGCTAAATGTGTCCAAGGCCGCTTGCCCAGCCTCACGGTGTCCATTACCCGTGTTTTTAATGCCACCAAAAGGAAGATGGACTTCGCTACCAATTGTGCCCGCATTGATGTACACAATTCCCGAGTCCAGTTCTCGGATGGCGTGCTGGGCTCGATTGACATCCTGCGTATACAAAGAACTCGACAGTCCATATTCGACGGAATTATTCACCTTAATCGCTTCTTCAAGATTATTTACTTCTAATACACTCAACACGGGGCCAAAAATTTCCTCTTTGGCAATTCTCATAGAGGGTGTGACATTGTCGAATAAGGTAGGTGCAAAAAAATGCCCACTCGCATGAGGTCCCTCGGTTAAGGGATGGCCTCCTGCGCGGAGTTGAGCGCCTTCGGTTTGACCCACCTTCACCAGGGCATGCACATGCTCCACTTGTGTTTGATTTATTAAAGGGCCGACGTCGATTTCTGGATCAAGCCCGTTCCCTACCCGCAGAGTGTTCATTCGATCGAGTAACCTGGTTACCAGTTTTTCTTTCACTTCGCGGTGAACGATTAATCGGCTGCATGCGGTGCAACGCTGGCCACTGGTGCCGAAGGCACTCCAGACAATGCCTTCTACTGCTAATTCAAGATCCGCATCCTCCATCACGAGAATGGCATTTTTGCCGCCCAATTCGAGAGCGACTTGTTTGTAATGGGTTGCGGCATCGACCGCGACTTTTCCCCCTGTAACTTTTGAGCCGGTAAACGAGATCAGAGCTACCTCTGGATGTTTCACGAGTGTGGCCCCGAGGTCCGGCGCACTGCCCATCACCAGATTCACGACTCCAGGAGGGATCCCTGCTTCCTCCAAGCATTTGACAAATAAGGCAGCCGTATAGGGAGTTTCCGGCGAAGGTTTCAGCACCACGGTATTTCCCATAATCAAGGCTGGAAAACTCTTCCATGCGGGAATGGCCATGGGAAAGTTCCATGGGGTAATTAACCCGATCACGCCAAGGGGCTCCCGGATCGCATACGCGGATTTATTAGGAAGTTCAGAAGGAGCAATATGTCCAAACTGGCGTCGGCCTTCTCCCCCCATGTAATAGGCCATATCAATAGCCTCTTGAATATCGCCACGTCCCTCCACTAAGACCTTACCCATTTCACTTGTTAGAGAGCGAGCCAGGGTTTCTTTTTCATGGAAAAGGCGTTCCGCTGCTCGAAAGAGCAATTCTCCTCGCCGAGGGGCTGGTAGTCGGCGCCAGGATTCAAAGGCTTTATGCGCAGCGCCGACGGCATCATTCATGTCTTCGGCATTGGAGTCGGCGCATTGGGTTATGACAGCACCCGTGGCTGGATTGCGAGTTTCAAATGTTTTCCCCGATCGAGAAGGAACCCATTTCCCACCAATAAAATTGTGAACGGGATTTTCCATGTTTTCCTCATCTAGTTTGTTTGCAGAAAAAAAGGCTCGTCGCTTTCCTTATGGAATTTGTCTCTTTATTTAGATTGGGTAAATCCGGCTACAAATCTTTCTCACATACAGATCTTTCGGTTTCTTCCCATGGGCTCCTTAAGCGGGTTTCTGTCTAGGGATAGAATTTCAAAAGTAATAAGTGGTCCGAATTCAAATCCCCTTCCTGCCCATTGGAAACGAGGGAATAAATTAAACGCTTTATACCTACACAAAGTAGGTGCGAATATTTGAATATTGAAAAACAAAGAAGATGCGAAATTTAAGGGGAAGAAACTTTCAAATCCCCATAGGGGGGAGAACTAGAGTCAGCTAAAAAGGAGCACTCCTTACTAATAGAATACTCTCCCTGTCGGAGGGGGACAAGATCAATTCAAGTAGGTTCGGCTCTGTGATGCAGGGAAACAAAAAAGAGGGAAATTTTTAATTTCTTTTCTTATATCTAACTACTCATGGCCTCTTGAACCGCGGAGATGATTTCTCCGAAATTGGGGGGTTTTTGTAAGACAGCTCGAGCACCGGCCTTTAAGGCAAGTTCCTTTTCCACATCACTGATATCTCCGGTAAAAAAAATAACGGGAGGTTTTGGGTCAGGCTTTTGGGAGTATTGTTTGAGAAATTCAACGCCATTCAGCACAGGCATTTTGTTATCAGTAATGATTAAATCGAAATGTTCTTTTTCCAATAAAGCCAAAGCAGCAGCCCCATGTTCGGCCTCGTCACAATCGTACCCTTGCGATTCAAGAACCGCACGCAAGGTCCCTCTTACTGCCGCTTCATCGTCGACTAATAAAACTCGTTGCATATGAGTAGTTCTCTCAACGTCTCAAGTCATTCAAATACTGGTGGTTACAAGCGCCCCATTGTCCTATGTTTCCCCCCTTTGCCGTCAATTACTCGAAAGGGGGGGAGAATTCAGGAACAGTGGTTTAGTTGGTCCTATAATCTTTGGAAAATTTTATACAAATGAAAATGGGAAATTGAGAAAAACATGGCTAGCTGCGAGGTTTGGAGATTTTGAAGAGCTGTGGGAAACAAAAGGGGCGGGAGATGTATGCAAGCAGTTTCTCGAAATAAGAGCAATGCTATCTACTGATAATAACGTAGGAACTGAATAGAGCAATTACTGTAGGGAACAGGCGAAAAAAAGATTATTAGCGAAAATCGAAAACCTGGCTAGGAAAAGCGGCGTAACGATTTAGCCAATCCAATTCGCGAAAGGCCGTAAATGAGCCACTTCGATGGATCAAAATTATACCATTTAGGGCCATTTCGATAATCGCTTTGGTACATGTGATGGTAATTATGGTACCCCTCGCCAAAGGTGATGAGAGAGATCCACCAACTATCACGGCTGGAATCGGAGGTGCCATGGGGTTGTTTGCCCCAAATGTGGCAGATGGAATTAATACAAAACGTGGAGTTTAATACGAAAAACGTTCGGCCCACTCCCGCCAGAAGAAAGCAGCCCAGTCCACCAACCCAGCCATTGTAGAGAAAGCCAACGAGAAATGGGAAAATTAATCCCGAAATAAGAATTGGAATATAATAACGATCTTGCCAAACTACGACTCGGTCCTGCTTCAGGCGGGAGGCATATTTAGGGTCACGATGGGGATCGCGCACAAACAACCATCCACAATGACTATGCCAAAATCCCCATGTCGCATTGTAGGGATCTTCATCCTTGTCGCATCGGGCATGATGTCGAATATGATCGGCGGCCCACTTTAGCCCTGAGTTTTGGAACGCCCATCCCCCACCAATCAACAGAACGCCTTTGACCCAGTCAGGGCAATCAAAGCTTCGATGGGCAAGGAGCCGATGGTAACCGACGGTGATGCCTAATCCTGTATAAATATAGAGAATAGCAAACATCGTCCAATCTAGCCAGGAGTAATCGTAGTAATAAGCATAGGTAGGAAGGCCGATGGCAGCGCCGACCGTGACAAGAAGAAAGAGAATGGTGGTTTGTATGTCTCGGGCCCGAGTTTGTGGGCTATCGATGTGTGTGAGAGTGGCAGTGGTCATAGTTGTAAGCCTGGTTTCGTTAGTGTTTTTAATTGGGTGTTTTCGCGAAACACTCAAATGTCCCTTCAGATTATCGACATCGTTATTTACAAGATGACTAATCGGGTCTTCATGGGAAGGTCAACATAGTGGATTGTTTAGAATACCCCTCTGAAGAGGGATTGTAAAGACGAAAAATACAGGTTTTTACATAAATTTTCATTGAAATAAACCCATAATGGAACCAGTTGTTTTTCCTTCGAGCTTTTTTGAGTTAAATGAGATAGGGCTTTTCCTTGGTATTCAGCAAAAAAGCAGAGTGGTGGAATGCCACATTTCACAATTTTTAAGGGCTATCAAAAAGAAAATGCCATTTGTTGAGGATCTGAGGAAACAGGGATAGGTAGGGTGATGAGAAACGTAGTGCCCAGGCCAATTTGGCTATTGACCTCGATGTGTCCGCCGTGAGCCTGAATAATTTGATGGGCAATGGCCAACCCAAGTCCCGTACCCTCGTGTTCTTGGCTTTCGTGCTTGGTGGTAAAAAAGGGATCGAAAATATGTTCTAGTTCTTTGTGGCCAATTCCATGTCCGGAGTCGGATATTTCAATTTGGGCCCAGGTCTCGTCGGTAGGTGTGTGGACCCAATAGGTGCGGACGGTTAATGTTTGGTTTTCCCCATGCATGGCCTCGAGCGCATTGAAAAATATATTCAGAAACACTTGCTTGAGTTGTTGTCGGTCGAGGCGAATAGGGGGCAAATCCTCGGCAAAAATTTTCTTTATTTGTACCTGTTTTCCATTGGCTTTGACTTGGGTGGAATAAAGACAAGAATCGATAATTTCATGAATATCCTCTTCAAAAAATTGGGGAACGGGGTGGTGAGAATATTGAAGAACTTCCTGGCACAGGCGTTCGATGCGAGTGACGTCTTCAGTTACGATTCGGCCAAAGTGGCGAAGGAAATCGTGATCGCCGATGCGGTGAGGGGCAAGATGCACAAAGGTCTTTATGGACGTCAGTGGATTCCGGATTTCATGAGCAAATCCACCGGCCATGATTTCCAATGAGCGGAGTTGGTTATTTCGCTGAATCAGAGATTGAGATTGTTTTAAATCTTCATAGAGCAAAGCATTTTCCAATGCAATGGCGGCATTCCGTCCCAATGTCGTCAGCAACTGCAAATCTTCAGTTGAATATCCGGTACCCGTGTGGCGTGATCCAAGCATGCAAAATCCAATGAGTTGGTTGTGAATGTTTAAAAACGGTAGGCACACCTCCACACCAAGCGCTTTCAGGTTTTGGCTTAGGCGTTTCGAGTGGTCAGTGATTTCCAAATCTTCTAATTCCTCCCGCACCAGAGGTTCATGATGTTGGCGAAGTTGAATGGGAAGCTCATGGGTATTCCCAAATTGGATTGATGTCGTGATCGGATGTTGTGTAGGCGCCACGAGGGTATACAAGTTTTTTTGTTTGTCCCAGATGTAGAGCGTGGCATGGCGAATGGCCATCACTCGTTTGAGTGTCCGTATGATTTCTTCCGTTAAGGTACGAAAGTCGAGAATGCTGACCAAGGCCTTGGAAAATTGCGAGAGGGTATGAGCGGTTTCATATCGTTCTTTAAAAAACTTTCGTCCAATCGCCTCTTCCGCACGTGTTTTAATGGTGTACGAACCTAACACGAGGAAATGAAAAATCACCAACATCGTGGCGGAGAAGGGATAACTAATCGAACCAAAATAGAGGTGTTGAGCCCATAGCAAAATGCCAAACGCCGGTATAGCCGCGACAAAGAAGAGGGTGAGATAGGAGAGCCCTTTCTCTAATACGATGGAAGTATCCATTAAACGATATTTCACAATGGCGTAGGCCATGATGATGGGGTAGAACGGAATAGCAAAATGTCCCCAGGGATAGAGGTCAAATCCAAAAATGGGAAGAAATTCGAGTGATCCACCGGCATAGCCAACCGCGGTGGCGATAAAGAAATATTTGATCTGCGCTCGCTTTGCATCAGAACTTTGACGAAAGGCTTGTACCAAAAGAAAATGGCTATAACAGATGAGTCCCAACCACCCTACGGTGAAGAAAGTAAACAGTAGAGGTCCCGGGGTGGAATAGTAAAAAGAAGCAAAAACGAATCGCACTCCGGAGAAAAAATGAGGGGAAGTAAGAATCAGGGGCACAAAAAGCGTTGCCCCGAAATAGGAGGCCATCAGAAGGCGCGGATGTGAAAATCCGGAAAAGACACAGGTGAAATGAAGAAACACAATGGGGATCCAAATCACGCTGACGGCGAAAGCTATACGCCAAGCCAACAGCGCTCTTGAAGGGTCTGATTCGAGTGCAATCCAAATAGAGCCCAATCCCCACAAGGCCACGGCCATGGTAAAGGCCAACCAGAGCTGGTTGAAGCGACGGGTGGGGTTGCGAGAAAATACAAAAAATCCAAACACCAATGAACTGATGCTCGTAAGAAATCCTGCAAGGGCAAAGGGATTCATGGCCATTAGTCTATTGGGTTTGGATCACAGAAAAATTCAGAGCCCAGACATTATGAGCAAAATTCATTCATGACACAATTCCTTTTTCTTGGATCCAGAAATTTATATCCTCTTGGAAAGAAAACAAACTATACCCCTTTTCAAACTTCAAAAAGAGTGGATGCTACATTAACACCATGCTTTGGAAAAGGTGGATCGCACTGGGGTGAGGGCCTAGATCCAAGGTTAGGAATGTTTCCAGTCAGAATGAACTGATGCTCGTAAGAAATCCTGCAAGGGCAAAGGGATTCATGGCCATTAGTCTATTGGGTTTGGATCACAGAAAAATTCAGAGCCCAGACATTATGAGCAAAATTCATTCATGACACAATTCCTTTTTCTTGGATCCAGAAATTTATATCCTCTTGGAAAGAAAACAAACTATACCCCTTTTCAAACTTCAAAAAGAGTGGATGCTACATTAACACCATGCTTTGGAAAAGGTGGATCGCACTGGGGTGAGGGCCTAGATCCAAGGTTAGGAATGTTTCCAGTCAGGATGAGGACTTCACCAAACCTGGAATGGTTTGGTGAAGTCACATACTTTGAGTCAAGAATTAAGCTGCGCGGGCAGAACGATGGTGCACCGACACATCTACGGGGTTAAATTTTCGATAACAAGCATCTAGTGCGATATGAAAATATTCCATGCTGCGCTTGGCGGCATGGGTCACTTTTTCTTGCATGTGTTCCGTATCAGTGGACCGTATGATGATTTCCAATGCTTCCAAAGGGTGTGCTTCGTCGTAATGTGCATGGTTTTTCATCCACGCATAGGCGCGTTTGGTTAAATGGATGCCGTCTCGTCCATCATATTTGGGGAACCCTTGCAAGACGGAACGAGCGATTCCTTGAGTCGTGCCTTCAATCGCATAGGACATGGCGCTCATGCTTTCTGCAAGCGTTCCGCGCAAATTAATCGACCACATATAATGGGTGAGTGCCTCGACTTCGGGAAGAATGGAGCAGCTGTGTAATGATTCACGGGAGATTCCAAAAGCATCGGTCATGTCCATCCATTGTTTGGCATGCCATTTTTCCACCCGAATGTTGTCGATCAGGGTTTCTTTGGCACTAGCATCCTCGGCTTTGGCAATATTTAAGGCGATCCATTGAGGGAATGTTTCAATGAACGGATACAGCTGCATCAACCATCCCCGCATTTGTTCCAGGGATAAGGAGCCCTTCGCAGTTTCTTTGACCAATGGGCAGTTGAAAATTCGTTCTTGATACGGGGCAATGTCATTAATCAGATGAACAATCCAGGGAGGATGAGGTGAAAATGATCGTTTTTGGATTCCAGGCGATACGGCCAATTGATTGGCTGTGGTCGGAAAGGTTAACAACTGTGACATGATATCCTCCCTGATACACAAAATTTATGTATGAAAATAAAAACGTCTCTGACAACTCATTGACACCTCCGCAAAAATGTTGCCAGGCAAAATTTACCGATCAGGGCAAGACCGGCTAGAGCTATTTCCGAAATTTTTTCTTAAAATTCAATGGGTTTTTGGATGAAAATGCCGGCCAAGGTGTAAACAGAGAGGGAAGGATTATGTGATCGCTGACGTCAAAACTTTGACGGGTGTCCGAAAGTTTGACAGTCAGCGATCCTGGGTGTGGTTGGTGAGCAAGTCAAGAAAGTTGGCCAGCCATCATTCAGAAATAGACATTTCCACATCTTTGATTGGTCTGGCACTTTGGGGCTTTTCACGAAACTTTTTGATTTCAGTTCCAATTGCCTTGAAGGCCATACGAATGGCTTCCTCAAATGTTTTAGCTTCTTTGCGAGCGGTGAGAGTGTGACGAGGGGGGAGGGTGATGACTATTAACGCTTCAGCAATATTGCTTCCCTTTTTATGGTGTGGGTTTTTCGTTAAGGTTACTCGGCCATGCGTAATGTGGTTGTGGTCGATGTGCAATTCATCCATTCGGGCCTCGATCTCACTCTGCCACCGAGGCGTCATGGTGACGTTCCGACATTCAGTTTTTAAATCCATTCTGACCTCCTGATTGGCGTAATCACATGCCTTCTGACCTGTCTCTCCTATTCTAATCCCAATCTTACTGAGTCACAAATGAGGCAGAGCTCCTGAGGATTCCACGCATGAGACCGTGGGTATTCCTGCTCCCATGCCCTTTATTTTCAAGAGTGACATACCTTGGTAAAAAATGAAACCTGTGTGCTGGACCTTGGATTTTCGATGGGTTGTTTGCCGTTGCCATCGTAGAGTATCATGGGCTTCTGAAAACTAAGGGAGGAAAACCATGGCCGCGACAAAAAAACCTTCATCTTCAGCCACATTAAATTTTGATCGTGACATTGATCAATTCCGGCGACAAATTGCCACGCTCAAGACTTTTATCATGGGTTCGGCCACGACCTCTATCGAAGAATTTGATTTGGCCACAGAAGAACTTCTTGGTGATGTGTTCGGCCGTTCCTCCGCCAACCTTGAACTCTATGAATATGCACAACTCGGGGAAGCCGGGGGGTTAGTGAATTTAACTGGTGAAGCCCCGGAAGGAGTTAATGTTGAGGATGATCGCGAGAGTTTGCGGCAGCGCCAGCGGGTGCTGGAAAGTTGCGTTGCGGATCTTGAGGCCCGGCGGGCTCAGGCCACGTCCGGCAAAAAATCCAAGAAGGCTTCAGGGCCGAAAGTATCAGACTTTATGTCCAAAACAGTACGTTCCGTTCCCCAAGATTCAACTTTAAAAGAAGCTGCTCAACGGCTGCAAGAATGGAAAATCGGTTCGCTATTGGTTGAGACTGGTGATGAATTCGTTGGCACTATCACCGAAACGGAATTGACTCGGGAAGTGATTGCGAATGGCGTCGATGCCAATACCACCACAGTTAAGACCTGCATGCGAGAGCCACTGCTGACACTCGAAAGCAGCGACCTCGTCGTTGATGCTGTTAGTATGATGAAAGAAAAGTCCACTCGACACGTTTGTGTGACTGAAAGTGGGAAAATTGTCGGGTTGATCTCTGTCTCGGATATTCTTCGCTATTACTCGGGAATAAACTAAATACCACCATTCCCTTCGTATATTTTCTTGTTGTTTCAGGATGTTGCCTTCTTCATTCCCACAAACCCCATGGGTTAATTCGCCAAAGGGGTGGGCCCTCATTTCCACCCCTTCTTCGAACAATCTATACAATTCTAAAAAATCCAGCAGACGCTAAAAATGCGTCTTCTTCCCAGTAAAATTTAAGATTGCCCTAAAGAGGCCCGAGGTAGTAGACGAAAGCCAGATAAGAGAATCCTTCTCAGTCACCTGGACTGATCTTTTGTGAGAAACATTCATGTCTGAATCTCCCACATCGGTTGAACTGGAACCCCTTGAACAGCTTCATGTGGCCATGATTGAACGTGTGGCCAACGATGAGCTCGAACTCCCCCTTCTTCCGCATGTGGCTACCGAAGTCTTGAATTTGACTAGCGATCCTGATGCCGACATGACGCGGTTAGCCACCTTGATCCAACAAGATCAAGCCATTGCCAGTCAGGTGTTGAAAATATCTAATTCCGCGGCCTATGCGCCACGTTCTCCCATTGTCTCCATGCAACAAGCCGTGTCCTGGCTCGGCATGAAAATGTTAGGGGAGCTGGCGCTGACCGTCTCGATTGGAAGTGGAGTCTTTCGTGTCAAAGGATATGAAACGGAAATCGGGAGTCTCTGGCGTCACGCCCTAGCCTCCGGTCTCTTTGCCAAAGAAATTGCGAGATTAGGGCGAAGCAATGTGGAATGCGCATTTTTGTGTGGACTGCTGCATACGATTGGGAAACCGGTCGTGCTCCAAGCAATCTTAGAAGTTCAGGAGAGTATGGATCTGACCTTTGCGTGGTCTGACTTTGTTAGGATCCTCGATGTCCATCATGTTCAAGTCGGGTCGTTAGTGGTGGAAAAATGGAAACTTCCCTCTCATGTCAAAGAGGCCATTCTGTACTATGGCGACTATACCCAAGCTCCCAAACTAAGTTCTGTTGCTATGGCCACCTGTTTAGCTGATCGATTAGCTTCACGATTTTTGGGGTTGGACGGTGAAGATGCCGTCGAACTGGAAAGTCTTCCCGTGGTGGAAGCCTTGAATTTGTATCCCGAAGATATGGAAGCCTTATATGGCCAGGGTGAGACGGTTCTTCAGGCGGTTGAGGCGATCGTTGTATGAGTGCCAGCAAACATTTTGACATTTTAGTGATTGGCAGTGGCCCCGCCGGTCAAAAAGCGGCCATTCAGGGTGCGAAAGTGGGCAAACGCGTGGCATTGGTGGAGCGCAGTAAGCATGTAGGCGGGGCTTGTGTGCATCATGGCACCATTCCCAGCAAGACTCTCCGAGAAAGTGCTCTCAACATGGTTCGGTTTCAACGAACCTCAAATGTCTTTGATTTTCGGTTGCGAGACGACCTCACGGTCCCTGCCCTCATTCAACGGCTGGACGAAGTGATACAAGCCCATTCCGTCTATATGGCCGCGCAGCTCGATCGCAATCAGGTCACTCGTTTTCATGCCCGCGCCAAGTTTGCCTCTAGCCATGAAGTGGAGTTCACGACACCCAAACGGACCATCGAACGTTACTCAGCAGATATCATTATTATTGCCACCGGATCGCGGCCCCGCTGCCCAGATAATGTTCCTGTCGACCATGAACATATATTGGATAGCGATTCCATCCTCTCCATGATCTATCTTCCAAAAACCCTTACGGTGTTGGGTGGCGGGGTGATTGCCAGTGAATATGCATCATTCTTCTCTCTTTTGGGCGTCCAAGTGATGATGGTTGATCAAGCGGATCGGCCCGTCCGTTTTATGGATGCCGAAATTACCAATGGGTTTGTGAAGGCGTTTGAAGCAACGGGGGGGCGTTACTTTGGTGAGCAAAAAATCGAGGAAGTAAAATGGGATGGTCTCTCCAAAGTCATGACCAAGTTGGGGAATGGAGAAACCCTGGAGAGTGAAAAAATGCTCATGGCTCTTGGGCGAGTGGCCAACATCGAAGAGCTGAATCTCTCGGAAGTAGGAATCGAACCTACCCCCCGTGGGTTGATTCCTGTCGATGAATTTTTTCGAACTGCGGTTTCCCATGTGTATGCTGTCGGCGATGTGATTGGGCCGCCGTCGTTAGCCTCGTGTTCCATGGAGCAGGGACGGCGAGCGGTGTGTCATGCCTTAGCCATCGATCCCGGGCATTCTGCGGACATGGTGCCCATGGGTATTTATACCGTACCGGAAATGTCGAGTGTTGGGATTACTGAAGAGGAGGCTGTGTCCCGTCATGGAGGAGCTGTAGTTGGGCGGGCTCAATTCCAGGAAATCGCCCGGGGACAGATCTCAGGGATGACCGAAGGACTTTTAAAATTAGTTGCTGATGCTCAAGGAAAAAAATTGCTCGGCGTGCATATTGTAGGCGAAGGCGCGACAGAGCTAGTGCATATCGGACAAATGGGGCTCTTGGCGGAAGTCGAGGTCGATCATTTCGTCGAAAACATTTTTAACTTTCCCACCATGGCTGAAACCTACCGAGTCGCGGCATTAGACATTGTTAAGCAACGCCCCCGTTAACCTTCTCCGTTATCTTCTTAAATTTTTCTTTGCGAGTTTGCTCACTGTCCTTGTAATTTCCCACAATCTTGCCTGTAGCTGTTCACAGGCATCCCGCAACGAAATAGTGACATGAATGAAAGAAATGACCTGGACGGTGTACATGTTGGAATGTTCTGATGGCACGCTATACACGGGGATTTCTTCAAATGTTGAACAACGATTGGCTCATCACGAAAAAGGCAAGGGAGCGAGATACACCAAAGGCCGAGGGCCTTTTACGGTGGTATATGTCGAACCAAAAGAGACCAAAGGCGAAGCGCTTAAACGCGAAAAGGCCATCAAGTCTTTAAGAAGACAAGAAAAGGTACGGCTGATTGCAGAATTCCGTCGGCTTCGAGAATAACGACACTGGTCCCGAGAATTATTATGAAAAACTCCAAGTTCCAAGGTTTCTATTATATTGTCACTCTCTTCTCGCCTGAAGGGCTTGAATGATTGGCTGAGGGTCAAAAGATTCTTCGGAATTGATGCTGTAAGTCATGCGTAGCTCATCGTCCCCTAATGGCTCTTGTTGACGTTTTTGTTGCTGGAGTACCGCGAGGTCGGCTTCTGATGCGTCGGAATGCTGTTGTGCACGGGTGACTATCCGTTCTCGTAGTGTTTCGGGTGGTGCCTGAACATCAATGATGAAAAAAGGAACGTTGACCTCTTCGGCCAGCGTACGAAGGAGATCTCGATATTGGCGTTGGAGGAACGTCGCATCAACAATTACACTATAGTCAGATGCAAGAAGCCGTTGAGCGGCATCTCGTAATTGAATGTATAATCGTTTGGTGGTATCAGGCCCGTAGAGTTTGGGTTTCAACTCCGGTGTACTTTCCATGTTGGGGGTCAAACCAACCATCCGCTTGCGTTCGATATCGGACCGCAGGCGAATGGCTCCTATGGTTTCCAGTAATGACTGAGAATACGTCGATTTTCCTGATCCGGAGAGCCCATGCATAATCATGAGGCTTGGGCGGGAAGGGAAAGCCAAGGTTTGAGCTGCGTGGATATACCGATGAAATTCTTCCATAAGCTGCTTCGATGATTCATCAGATTGATGACTTTGGTCCAGACGAATGCGGGCAACTTTAGTGCGGACTAAGGCGCGATACACCTCATAGAATCGGAGAACAGATATTCCCGCGTAATCTCCGGAGTGTTCAAGGTAAGCATTCAAAAACCTCCACGCAAAATCTGACCGTCCTCGGGCTCTAAGGTCCATGATGAAAAACGACGCATCACTTATCACATCGATCCAACGGAGTCGTTCGCTGAATTCAATCCCATCAAAGGGCGTGGCCATATCCTCGATGAGCACTACATTCGCAAGATGAAGGTCCCCATGACATTCCCGAACGAACCCCTGACGTTTTCGATCGGTAAAGGTTTCGTAGCGAGCAGCATGTTCCTGTTCCATCCATTGTTGAAGTGCGTGAAGAAGAGCGTATTCCTTTTCTGGCAAGGCCTCAGGCGAAAAATGATCAAAGACATCCGTGATCGTCTGTTTAATAACTTCAGAATTTCCAAAATTGGCCGGTTCTTTGGCCCCGAGAAGGCCACCATGAAACTTCGCAAGGTCTTTGGCTAATTGATCGAGGTGTCGGTTCTGGACCTTCCCCTTGGGCAACGCGTGATCGAGTGTGGCATCCAGAGGGAATTGCCGCATCTTGACGGCATATTCAATAGGCGCAGTGCCATCCCCAAGTGTTGGGGCTTCCGGCGTTCCAGAAATTGGGATGATATCTAAATATAGTTGGGGCGCCATTCGGCCATTGAGACGTAATTCCTCCTTACAAGCATGGTGCCGAAGGGGCAAAGTGGAAAAATCCACAAACCCAAGGTTGACCGGCTTTTTTATCTTATAGGCAAAGGGCCCGGTGAGTAGGACCCAAGAAATATGCGTTTCCAAGACCTCGATTTTAGTGACCGGATGGGGGTAGACGGATGGATCCATAAGTGCTTGGATCAAGGTTCGGGAATGTTCAAGGGTGGCGTTCAAAGTTCTTCCTTTTAAGGGATCACATGGTGAAAGGAATGACCGACAGCAAGGTCATGTCTTTTCACCTTACTCGGTCCTGATAATTTCTCCAACCAATTCGTTCCCAAGAACAGGGCATGGTATGAACTGTGAATTTTTTTGACTAAGCAAAATCCTTGCCCAAAAGAAAAATTCTTTTCCACAAAATCTGTGGACAAATTGGTGAATATTAATAGCCCCAGTATGTTTTTTTGTTTTCAAGACGATGGAATCACCAATTTGCACAAATTTTAATCATGGTAGTCATGAAAAAATTACCACAATATGTCGTAGGTCTTTGCTACATACGTAGAACTTTTAACCCAAGTATAGAATTTCATTTAATAAATTGAAACTTGGAAAATGTGTGCCAAAGCAGATATGTTTTTGAATTCGAAAACTCTGAACTTATCCACAAAAACTGTTGATAAGCTCTGTGTATTAGAATTGAATTTACAAAAATAACTACAAAAAAAAGTCCTTTATTCCAAAGAAAATATTCACCAGAGAACCCGCAACGCCTGATGCAAGGCCTCTCAACCCTCGCCACAATTATTTCAGTCCTGGCATTCCCTCTGATTTTTCTCGTGCTTCTGTATCCTTACCTCGCCGGACCTCGGGGTAAGTGGTATGCCGTATGCGTGTATAGTGGAATATCCCTAGGAATGATGCTCGTAGCCGCGCTCACGGCTCAAGAGCCTCATTTGCCTGAACAGGCATGGGGTTGGTGGGACTGGTTGGTGATGATTTTGGGAGTCGGCCTCCTCCTGGCCTACATCGCGAGGAAATACCAATTCCTCAAAAAAGAGGCTTTGGCGAGGAGGAGTACGGGAGATAATAAAAAAGATTCGCAGGTACCAGGACACAGGTTGGGGAAAAAGAAGCGCAAGCTGTAAGGATTTGATTTAATTGAGGGTGTTATGAATGACAATATTGAGAAATAAAAAAGGCGACTCATTTTCATGAGTCGCCTTTTTAGATTCTATTAAGTCCGCTTTACATAAACTTCATAAACTTGTCTTTGGCCTCGTCCATCAGCTCTGCTGTGATAGATGTTGCCCCGCGCTCTTGGGCTAAACGCTCAATTTCTTTTTTCGCCATGGGTTGAATGAAATCTGGGATATTATTGAGGCGTTCCTTCGCATCTGCCGACCACGTCATTCCATCCGAGGCATTTTTCGAATCATCCATGACTTGGAGCGTGACGGTCGTAAAACCATTTTTTCTAGCATAAGATTCAACGCTTCCCTTCACCATGGGTTGAACAAAGGAAGGCAACTTCCCTAACCGCTCCTGGGCATCAGGGGACCATTGCAAATCTGATGGGGGGGTGCTCGTTGTCGCCCCGCCACTGGTCAATCCCATTTGGGCAACCATGGTGGAAAATGGACATCCGCCTTCACCTTCCTTGGTCGCAGGGGCTCCTGCGGGAGCAGCACTTTTCCCAGCGTTGATTTTCTCATTCAGATAAGCAGCCATGGACCCTGGCGCAGCGGGAGCACTGACTTCTTCCTTTAACGTTCCTCTCGTCATTTCCAATGGTGTTTGTTCGACCGTGCGTCCACCAAGTTGCACGCCTAAGGAACTGACCATTTGAGTTTCTCCAGGGTTTGTCACCATCGAAACCTTCGCTTCACAGGATGGACAGGCAAAAAATACACCGAGTGACCCTTCGGCGGGCTTTTCGACCTTTTCAAAACTCATATAAGTTTCGCAATTTAAACAGACAAATTTCATAACATCCTCACATGGGAGAGATTGATATACAGGAAGACGAGGATTCTCCCCAGTTAGAGTTTCTCGGCCAACACTTTTTTGTAATCCAACAGTGACTGAAGGCGTCCGACGATTTCTTGAAACCGTTGGTTGGTTGGATATTGTTCATCCAGTAACGGCGCGCCTTTATCGAAAGTCTTCGCAAAGATTCTGTCGAAGGGAATGCGTCCCAACAAGGGCAGGTTGAGGGCTTCACACATGCCCTCGGTATTTCCCTCGAATAATTCACTTTCCACTCCACAAGCTGGGCATCGATATTCACTCATATTTTCGATGACACCCAAAACGGGAATACCCAATTCATTGGCATAGCCAATGGATTTTTGCACGACGTTTGAGGCGACTTCAGAGGGTGTGGTTACCACCACGGCCCCAGCGAGGTCTGGAAGGAAGCTCGCAATGACCGGTGGCTTATCGGCTGCGGCTCCCGGAGGGAGGTCGGCCAATAAAACGTCCAATTCCCCCCAACAAATATCAGCTAAAAATTCTCGGATCACGTTCATTTCCATGAGTCCAAGCCAGACCGGGCTTAGATCCATTGGCCCTTTCCACCGGACGGGTGACGCTTCACTCAACAGGAAATCCATGGACACGACTTTTACCCCGTAGGGACCTTCCGGAGGAATGGCACCCTCAGGAGACATCGTGACGTTTTTCCCATGAATACCCAGCATTTGAGGAACGCAGGGCCCATTGAGGTCGACATCGATAATTCCCACGCGATTTCCATTGCGTGCAAAGGCCAGGGCCAAGTTGACGGTGGTCATGCTTTTGCCCACTCCACCCTTGCCACTCATCACGACGATCTTATTCTTAATCCCGGCCATGCGATCGTGCACTTGCTTGGTCTGGGCGGTGATTTGTTGAATCACCTTCGCATCGTCGGTGTATTTCAGTTTTCCAAGAATTTCTTTGAGATCTTTTGCCATAGTCGATTTCTCGTTTGATTTATATGGTCTAGGGATTAGACAACAAGCCAAGTAGGGACGATAACATAGGCATTTTTACGGGGTCAAACAAAAGGGAGCTACTCTTAAACCGTGAAACTTCAATTGTTTCATATGTTTTAAAGGGCTCGAGCGAGGGAAAAAGTCACCACCTTCTTCGCCTGGATCTTAAGTTGATAGGGAATTAGGCCGAGTTTTTCTACTATCAATCTTTGATGGTAGGGATTTAAACTGGTCATGCTGAACATTGCCCGTCTCTTTTACCTTGCTGGGACTCTGGGAATGATCTTCCTTGCATTGGGGTGTGCCACTACCACTTCCATGCCGATGGAAAAACATCGTATTTCTGCCACCGTGGTTTATGCAGATACGGATGCCATCAATTTGGCAGCGCGAGCTCGTGGATATGCAGGCCAACGGGTCAATGGGTTTTATGACCCCAGCCGAAATGAAATTTGGTGCCCTAATGATGAAAGTGTCGAATCCTTGCGAACCTGTGGCCATGAACTCCGGCATTTGATCAAAGGCCAATTTCACTAATCCGTCTACCCGATAACACTTTCCCCAAGAACTCCTGTCTCTGCGGCTGATTTCCCCGTCTCTATTTCCCATATCCTTGTTCAGACCTCCATTGTTTGACCTAATTGGTGGTGAGTGAGATGAGGGAAACCCCAAGTGAAAAGCCTCTTGAGAGTCATATCTCAAAAAGCCTAGGGTAGATTCACCTGAGGCTGAATCGAATCAAAGCTCTCCATCAACAACGACGGCTATTCATGACATTTTCAAAGACCGAAAATCTTCTTTGAAGGTCAGGTCAAGGCAAGAATTAACGTATGGATGAAAAACAACTGCACTTCCGCACCATCCTCGAGGGAGTCCTCGTGGCCGGCGTGGTGACGGTGATTCTGTTATTCGGGGGGTTCGAAAAAATCGAAGGGTGGATTTTGAACACCCAATTTTCCCTTCGCGGCCCTCTTACGCCAAAATCTCCTATCATCATCGTATCTATCGATGAAGACTCCTTTGATGAACTGGAATTTCAATGGCCATGGCCTCGATCAGTACACGCAGAGTTTCTTAATATTCTGCAACAAGGTCGACCGACGGCGATTGGCTTGAATATCCTCTTTATTGAACCTTCGGCGCTTGGTCCGGAAGATGATGTGGCACTAGGAGAAGCGATACGGGATGCGGGAAACGTGATCCTGGCTGCTGCCCAAAGTGTTGTGGAAAGCGGCATGTACCGGAAAGCAGATTTGAATGCTCCTGTGGCTTCGATTCGAAAACATGCGGCGGGTTATGGTCCCGTGAATCTTCCAACTGATAACGACGCGTTCATTCGACGAGCGCAAACCCACCTCATGCACCAAGGTACGGCAATCAAGGGATTTGATGCACTCTTGTACCAATTGGCGCAAAAAGCTGGCCTTTCCGAGTCCCCATTTCAGCAGACCCAGTTTATCATCAATTTTCGAGGAAGGCCTCGAACGTTTGAAACCGTTCCGTATTATCGCGTGTTAAATGGAGAAATCCCTCCAGCTTATTTTTACGGAAAGATTGTCTTCGTCGGATCCACGACGCCACTTCTCCATGATTCCTATCCAACCCCGTTTGCTCCTACTGGAGACATGCCTGGGGTAGAAATCCATGCCAATATCTTGGAAACTATGCTTCAAAATGACCCCATTGAGCAGATTCCTCTGGGGGTGACGGTGTTTGTCCTGCTATTGGCCGGACCGCTGGCGATTCGAATAACCAACCGTTTCCGTCCCTTGTTCGCGCTTAGCCTGATCCTGGTTCTTATTGGAATCTATTGGGCAGTGGGCTTTGCAGGGTTTTCGATTGCCAATGTGTGGGTAGATGCCATTCCACTTCCGCTCTGTCTGGTTCTTGGGTATGGAACTTCGGTGATTCAAAATTTCATTCGCGAGCAGCGAGAAAAGCGCCAATTATCACAATACTTTTCTCCTTCAGTGCTTACGGATATTTTTCGTCATAGAAAAGAAGGCACCCTAGGTTCCCAGCGGCGGGTGGTGACCGTGCTCTTTTCCGACATTCGAGGATTTACCTTCCTGTCCCAAAAAATAGCGCCGGAACAAGTGGCGGCATTCCTTCACGAATATTTAACCGAAATGACCGATGTGGTGTTTGAACATGGTGGAACCGTAGATAAATATATGGGGGATTCCATCATGGCGCTGTATAATGCACCGTTCGACCAACCCGACCATGCACACCAAGCTCTGAAAACCGCGTTTGAATTTCAACGGCGGCTCAAACCTCTGGCCAAGAAATTGAAAGATGCGTTTGGATGGGATTTAGAATTTGGGGTCGGCATTCACACAGGGGAAGCGGTGGTCGGAACCCTGGGTTCACAGCAACGGTTTGAATATACCGCCATCGGCGATACGATTAACCTCGGGGCCCGATTAGAGTCCCTCACCAAACAATACCGCGTGCCCATTATTATGAGTGAATCCACCTATGAAGGGATTCGTGAACAGTATGAGACCAAGTTTTTAGGTACGGTTGAAATTCAGGGTCGAGAACACCCTGAACGGATTTACGCTGCGCTGAATCCCATTGCTGCCAGGAAACCCTCTTCGATATTAGAGGAGGCTTAACCTCGACATCCTCGTACTGCCAAATTCGCGAACCGTGACAGTTTGGCGCAGTTTGCCAAATTGAAATCTCCCGGCCACTTGGTTACGGATAAATCTTGTTAGGGTGGGCTCCCAAAGAGTGAGACCCTCAAAATCAGGACCAGGAAATGTCGTTTTATCCCACCATTGGCCCATGGGATTCTCTCAACTTGAAATTGCACCCCCCATTCACGCTATGATGAAAGGGTGTCTCGCCGCCAGCGGGGAAAGAACCAACTCCCAAAAGGTTCATGAGTCAAATGACGTATTGTCTGATTTTCACCGTTGAGTGAGAACAGTCAGCACGTTTTTTTCAATCTCCTCCCCCGTTGGAGCAAAAATGCCAGGCTTTCCAAAATCTTTTCTTTTACTTCTCCCTGCCTTTCTCGGGTTAGTGTGTTTCATTCCATCGAAAAGTTCAGCAAGCGTGCCCAAGCCTGCTGGTGTGGTCACTCAAGTTGCTGGCCATGCCACGCTTCATCGAATTGGGTTGGCTGAGCCCCTCCCCGTGAAATTTAAAGACCGCGTATTTTTGCAGGACAAAATTCACACCCAAGAAAAAACCTTTGTTCGTGTCCTCCTTGGAGGGAAAGCCTTAGTCACCGTGCGGGAGCTTTCGGTGCTTACGATTACCGAGGACGTGGATCACGCCACCATTGATATTCAATCCGGGATCGTCGGGCTGTCGGTTGCTCGGAAACGCATGAAGCCTGGCGAGTATATTGAAATCCGCACACCCCATGCCATTGCCGCCGTGCGTGGAACCACCGTGCTGACCCAAGTCACTTCACTAACGAATATGGCGGTGCTGGAAGGTTTCATCGACATTGCTGGCATTGCGACGCCCACCCAAACCATTCAACTCACACAACTCACGGCTTTGAAGGCTACAGACCAGGGGTTGGGACAAGCTGGCAGTCTTTCCGCGGGGGAAATTAAAATACTTCAACAACATCTCCAGCCAGACCAAAATGTCGCTCCTGAAATTTCACCGTTGAGTGATGTCGTGGCAAATACACAAAGCGAACAAGCCGCTGCCTTAGCGGAAGCGTTGGCTCCTCAACCTCAAAGGAAGGAATCACAATCACAAGCCAGCAAACCGGAGTCTGAAGAGTCCGAATCCTCCGAATCTGAGGAATCCGAAGAATCTGAAGAAGACTCTGAACTCCAAGCCGAAGAATCCGAATCCGGAGAGTCTAGTGGAGGTTCTTCCACGACGGCCTTGGTCCTTAGCACACAGGATCTTGAAATCGACCTGAATGTGCCTCCAAGTCGAATCTTTAATGGATCTCGAACCTTCAACACAGTCACCTTTTCCGGTGGAACCACCCAAGGAGCCGGGACCCTGACGGTGGATGGTGCCACGACGGTCACTGGCGGGACCAATACTGTTGAGAATCCCTACCATAGTAAAGGGCAGGTCAATGTGAATGGAGGATCGATTAATTTCAAAGGTGGTGGGACCCATGAAGGAGGGTTTACCACCTCAGCTGGAACGACCCTGGAATTCGGGGGCGGTACTCATAATATTTTCAATGATGTGACTGGCTCAGGGACTGTCAAAGTCAGCGCGGGTGCTGTCAATATTAACAATGGCACCTACAATATCACCGGCAATTCCACGAGTGTGACCGGAGGAATCCTTTCCTTCAATGCGGCCTCCACTCTGACCAGTCTTGGGCCACTCTCGGTGAGCGGCGGGCTTATTAACTTTCTCAGCGCTGAAGCAGTGTCATTATCTTCTTTTGACTTTTCCGGTGGGACCATAAGCGGAACTGACACGGTTACCGCGAATGGTCCCACCACGGTGACGGGATCCGGCACTAAAATCATTGAGGTTCCATTTAACAATGCAGACACTTTGACGCTAGAAAGTGGCACGTTGCGATTGCTAGGTAATGGCTCACATACAGGGAATTTTGATACGAAAAGTGGCACTACCCTGGAATTCGGGAATGGAACCCAGAATCTTAACGGGATTGATGTCTCTGGCGAAGGTGAAGTGAATCTAGCTGGGGGAACCTTTAATACCTCGGGTGCAACGACCATCAGCAATCCCTTCAACAATCAAGGCACGGTCAATGTGAATGAGGGCTCGTTGACCTTGCAAGGTGAAGGGGCCCACACGGGAGATTTTTCCACTGCCGCTGGGACCACTCTTGAATTTGGCGGCGGCACCCATGACCTCATCGGGGATGTCACGGGTCCTGGGACGGTCGAAGTTAGCGCGGGTGCCGTGAACGTCAACGGCGGGACGTACAATGTTACAGGAAATTCCACGGCGGTTTCTGGGGGCACCCTGACCTTCAATGCTGGGGCAACGCTGACGAGTCTCGGTCCTGTGTCCATTAGTAACGGCGGCCTCATGCGATTGTTTGCCAATGCCACCCATACGAACGACTTTTCGATTCTCACCGGTAGCACTCTCGAATTCGGCGGTGGTACCCATGATCTTTCGGGTATAGACTTCTTAGGGTTAGGCACGGTCAATCTGACCGGGGGGACCTTCAATACCACGGGCACGACGACAATGAACAATCCCTTCAACAATCAAGGGACGGTGAACGTGAATGAAGGCTCGTTGACCTTGCAAGGCGACGGCACCCACACAGGGAGTTTTACAACTGCAGATAATACCACTCTCGAGTTTAGTGGCGGCACGCATGACCTCACCGGAGATGTGACGGGTCCTGGGACGGTCGAAGTTAGCGCGGGAGCCGTGAACGTCAATGGTGGGACCTACAGCGTTACGGGCAATTCCACGACGGTTTCCGGGGGCACTCTGACCTTCAATGCTGGGGCAACGCTGACAAGTCTCGGTCCTGTGTCAATTAGCAACGGGGGGCTTCTTCGTTTATTTACGGGTGCTATCCACACAAACACCTTTAACATTGGAACCGGTAGCACCCTCGAATTCGGTGGCGGTATCAATGAAGTGGCAGGATCATCATTATCTGGCCCAGGCACCGTGAGGGTTACTGGGGGTGAATTAAAGACTCCTGGAAAATTGTTCGAATTATCTGCGGATCTTCAAACTGAAAACATTCTCTTTCAACAAACGGGCGGCTTCACCAATATCGGATCAGCGGGGAATACTGGTTCTGATGCCCTTCAAGTCGGAACACATTCTTTAGATGCGTTTGGAAACCTAAACCCTCTCTTTGACATTTCTGGTGGAGAACTTACAACAGACGGGGTTTCCGGTGACCTGATCCAGACCTTGCCTGGTGGCGGGACAGTGACCGCAGGAGGATCAATTCTAGAAATCAGTGGAACAGGGAGTGATGCCGGTAAGGTGACTCTGAAAGGAACAGGGAGCTCCATCCTCGACGTAGGGGGCGGGGATGGTAACAATGTCTCTCTTGGGAACACCGCCGTTGTCGTTCGTGAAGAGGCAACTCTCGACACAGCAGGCACCATGAATGACAACTCCAACGACGTTGCTGTCGTAAGCAATCAATCTGAATTAAGTGTTCGAGGTTCTGTGCTTGCGGTCAGTGATTCGGCGGCAGTTGAGGTCGAGCGGTCAGTGGGAAGACTGGACAATGGTAAACTCACCACCACAAATGGCGGCCATGTCCTCGAGGCAACTGGTGGAACGACCACCATGGGAAATTCAGTCCTTGATATGGCAGGGAGTACTTCTAAGGCCAATATTTCTGGTTCTGTTATTCACGCTACCGGTGGCCAGATCAATGGCCCTTCGGGTTCTAATGTCGTGAATGTTGATGCTGGGACATTGACCACGGGCAGCGGAATTATTCATGCCGAGGGTGATGACCGCATAGTTCTCGCCACGGGGACTGCTGATGCGATTGTGGACATCACTTCACCAGATGGCACTCATGACCTTGGTACAGCGGCATTCAATTTAACAGGAGAAGATCCTCAAGGAGGGCCGCTCGATACTCCGTTGACGAAAAAAGACGGCGGCAATAATGACGTGGCGGTTGACCAAACATTGCTGAGGACTTCTGGCGCAACGGTTTCGGCCAAGAAACTCCTCGTTGTCGACCAAGCTCTTCTTGACGCGACTGCCACACTTTTTCAAATTTTGGCAGGAAGCGATGTGACGGTTGATCCGGGAGTTGGGAGTGGAGCTTTAGACGTAAGCAATATGGCAATAGCATCATCGACAATGCCCTTGTTGAGTCTGGATAACAGCAACATGGAAATAACCACAGGGAACTTGCTCACCCTGGCCGCTATGACAAATGTGACCATCGGGACAGCCATCACCAGTGCCAATCTCCTCGACCTTAATAATTCTACAATTTCTATCTTAAACGGGTTGCTCGCAGATGTGTCTGGTACGCTGACAGTCCACGGCCTTCTCGCGAGCCTGAATGGAACAAGCTCCATTACCGTAACCAATAACATTGCTCCGACTCATACGATTGGGGGATATCCGGTTCACATTGCGAATGGCGGGACTATTACGACAGGAAATGGATCAACAAACTTGTTTGTCAATACGACGGACATTTCGGTCACTGCTGGAGGCAGTTTATTACGTGCAGACGGAGGAACCATTCATGTTGAAGGAGAGGTCATGCCATAATGTCGTGACCGACTCTTTCTTATTTCCCTTCGCCTTTTTCACCACCTGGATTTCCACCTTCCCGAAGGTTCCTAAAACGCCCAGGCCGCAGTCCACGATATTACCTGCCTATCAAAATTAAATAGGATATCGATATTGGAACGGCTGAAGGTATTTTGCCAATCCATGGCCAAGGTGATGTTGTTGGGAAAGGATTTTTCAATACGAACGATATGAGTTTGTTCCGTGACCGTTTGAGTGACATGGGGTGTGATGCCCGTGGGGAGCAGGCCGGTTCGTGAAAATCGGGTATTGGGACTGTCGTACATCCGGAAATGCACATCATAGTCATAGCGAAGTCGTATGTTAAACCAGGGCAGGGTATAGAGACCTCCGGCTTGCAGCCGATAGCCGGTGTAATCAAAATTCTCGCCGATTGCGGCATCCCTATCGATTTGAAATCCTCCTCTGATTAAATGTCTATCTTGTTCGAAGCGAATGATATGTGTAATGCCTGCCATCCAATTCGTTGCGGAGCGGACATCTTGCTCCAAGGCGGCTCGAAGGGCGGGACTAACCACCTGCGAAAGATCGAGCTCTTCAAACCCTTTGCTTTGAACGCCACCTTGAATCGTGGTGAGATGGTGTTGACTCTCCACTAGGGTTCCAAACACTGTCCCTGAATACCGTCGGAGAAATTGTTCTCCTCCAAGTTCGGTATTATCTACAGTAAATTGGATGCCGGTTTGGAAGGGCATCGACGCCATAAGCCCTCGGTAAAACAATCCCAGCGCACCTAAGTGGTTGACCACATTAAAGTCGGATAACTGATTATTCCCATTGTGGAAAAACGAGTACGAAAGGGAGCTTTCCACTGGCCCATGACGCAACCAGGAATAGTCTAAACGGAATGACGCTAACGCTCCCGAGGCCTCCGATTTCTGTTTTCTTAACTCCTCAATTGTGGGCTCCCCTGTTGACTGTGGGATCACCGCCACATTCGAATCATAAAATGCTCCAACTTGGACTTGGCCATGGAGACGATCCTCAGTGGTTTTGGCTGCGGCCAAAGAATCCCGCAATCGATCTGCAGGTCCCGTGATTGGCGAAACCGTGCGAACGCGCATGGCTTCCCCAAGTTCATCCGCCGCCTTTTCGGGCAGACCTAAAATGGCAAGTGCCAAACCTGAATAAAACCGTGTCAGTTGGAGAATGCGGGGATCGTCCGAAGCCCCAACTTGGAAGGCCTGTAAGGCGCCCTGATAATTTTTGTGTCGATAGCGCATAAAGCCGATGTAATACCCTAAATTTTTTGTGGCTGGTTGCTCCTCAAACACGCGTAAGAGCAAAGGTTCTGCCTTGTCGTACTCGGATTTGGAGAAATAGGCGACCCCTAACTGGAAGGCGATGGAAATATTGTTGGGAGCTTGTTCCTGTGCGTGCTCCAACGTAACGATGGCCTCATCGAGGCGATCCAAGGCCATCAATACCACTCCTTTGTAATACAAAGCTTCCAAGTGATCTGGGGAACTTTCAAGGGCCTCTGTGATCAACGTGAGAGCCTCGTCAAAGCGCTGGTCATCGATCGCAAGAATGACTTCTGCGACGAGGACATCTGCTATGGCATCCTGGGCATAAACAAGAGAAGACGTTGGGGTGAATGGGGTAAGGATGAAGTAGAGAAAATTAAGGAGGAGAAAAAGAGCTAGTCTGATTCTACGCGGTTTCTTCGTCAGGGAAGATTCAACTACCATAAATGGCTCGCGAACACCTTGCACCCCCATGCTCATCCATCGACAACAAGGGAGCTTCTAATTGCCGACTCCTGGATGATTTTTTCATAAAAGGATTTTGAAGCCCTGTTTAAACAAATCCCATTGGGGGAGGTCAAGAACCCCTAATGCTCTCTTAACTGTGGAGAAAAGTGGCGAGGGGTCCGGTATTATTTCTCTTGTGACCAATATCACCAACCAGGCGTGACACCGTTCTTCGTGGTTTTCCTCTACTTTCGGTTATTCTGACTCACACATTTCCAGTACCACTTTCGATGCTTGTGCCAATCACCAAAAAAGAGTATGACCTCACATAGTGACCCTAGGCTTTGTAGGGGCATTTAGCATTCGAGCGAAAATGGTCAATGCTTTGTTCGTCGGTTTTTGTGGCCCGAGGGACATATTTCACCTAAGAGGACTCTGTTGAAGATCAACGTATTGGGGTGCCATGGATCGGATTTATTGGTCAGAAACGAAGAGACCGAACTTCATTGTCGAAGTGTAGGCCTCCTTGTCAATGATCAAGTGATGATAGATGCAGGAACTGGAGCCTTTGAACTCGATTGGGATCAGCAGCAACGCCTCATGTATATTGTGTGTTCTCATGTCCATCTGGACCATGTCCAGGGACTTCCTGCCTTGGCAGATAATCGTATAGGAACAGCGGGGGAATCCCTCACCGTGGCCAGCATTGAGCCAGTGCTGGAAGAGCTTAAAGCTCATATCTTTAATGGTAGGGTATTTCCTGAATTATTTGCCTTGCCGACAACGGAAAAGCCAAGTTTGCAAGCCTTGACGTTGGTCGAGGAACAGCAGGTATTGCTATCTGGAATAGAATTCGTCCCCATCCCAGTGAACCACACGGTGCCCACGGTAGGGTATGTGGTGCGTGATGACGAGGCCGCCTGGGTATTCAGTGGAGATACTCATCAAACCGACCGGTTGTGGGAAGTTGCCAAACAGATACCAAATTTAAAGGCGGCCTTTATTGAAGCCTCTTTCCCAGACGAAATGCATGACTTCGCGGTGTTGACCAAACATCTCACTCCCTCGCTTCTGATGCAAGAGTTTAAGAAATTAGAGCGTCCCGAACTTCCCGTGTTCGCTTACCATCTCAAACCTCGGTTTCGTGACCGCGTGGCTCAGCAACTCAGCAGGCTGGGAATTCGCCACCTTCATGTTCTTCAAGAAGAAGAGGAAATCAATATCTAAAGATTTGGATGGGGTCGGTTTATACTGCTAGCTGGTATTCCTCACAGAACAGGAAATCTGTTCCCTAAAAAATTGAGCTAGGATCAAATGAGGAAATAGTAATCTGTAATTATTGATTTTAGGTGCGTGCCCGACTTTGTAGAATCCAGCCCCCAAGCTGCTGAAGCCGTTCGAAATAGGTTTGGGCTTCCGAATCCAAGTCCGACATGAGGGATTCCAGATCTGCAAGACAATCCTGAAGAATTCCCACCCGTTGGGCATCCAACTCTCGCTCCTCCAGAAAATACGTGACGCATCCAGCTACCACCGTATCCAAGGTCATCAATTCGCCTTCATGGGTGTCGCCAGAGACCGGCCAATCGGCGTCTTGATGCACCTGCCACAAGGTGGAAATCATGCCATAATCCGGTGCTGGGTTTGGTGAGAGTTCAGCCATGAATGATCGTATCCGCTGCAAGAAGAACCGCGAGTGCCAATGTGAGGAGGCCACTACTTCGGTAGACCCATAATGAACGAGTCGTCGCCATGGTCGTCAATCGATTTCGAAAAGCCTCCGATGACCCTAAAAGGACGCATGCTTTGACCACCATAAGGGCTCCGCAAGAAACCCAGAGCCAAAATCCTTGAAAGGTGGCTGTGCCAATGATGAGTACTAGGCCCATTAAAAGCATTCCCTGTGCCAGCCAAAACCGTTGCCAGGAATTGGTCAAAACCTGACGAGTAAAGCCCATCCACACTGTGGGTGCCGTAGTTAGAATAATTCCCGTCATGCCCCAAATAAAACTAACCAAGCCGAAAAGGAGTTGAATTCCCATTTGTCTCCGACTCACATTACTTGCCTCGGAATGCTCCCACTGCATCAAGCAGGAGCAGTGATAACGTGCAGAGGGCGAGGCCACAAAACCGATAATCCACGGCTTCTCGCGTTAATCCCCACTGGATAAACACACGACGTTGATCCTTTGATGCCAATAGGAAAAAGAGTCCCTTAGCGATCATGGCTATGCCGGTGATCAGCCATAATGGATGATAGGGTAATTCCCCAACTTGAAGTAGGAGAATGACACCAAATACTGCAGAGAGCATCGACCACCTAATCAAAGAGGGGGAGGCTAGCAAAGATTCTTTGAGCAAGGCAATCATCTGTAGTGGAGCCACCAGCAGGGCAATACCATCAGCCATCCATAACCCGGCAATTCCCATGAGAAGGTATGACATCGGAGTCTCGAAAACAGAAGTCAGATTTCTCAAGCGAAATCAACAAAGCCGTCAGCTTATTGCTTTAAGTGAAAATAAATCTCCTGCTTAAGAAGAAACCCTGGCATTAGGAAACTTTCAGTGTCAAGGCGGAGCCTTGCGAACCTATGGGTCGCCTTCGTATTCTGAATGGTACCTAGGTGTTCATAATGACCAAACTATGTATGGTGTCTACATGACGGTACCCTATCAACACGAAGCGGAGACCTTATTTAACTTAATTCCTCCTGCTTTGGCTCCAGATTTTCTGGAAGACTATGGACTCGCCGTGTCCCGTGAACAGGCACAATCCATCACGTGGGAAATTGTACTGCTCTCAACCTATTGGATTAAATCCGCCCTGCAGGTCGGGATTCCTGAGCAGGCAGGAAAGGACATTTGGGAGCAGGTCCAAGTGCAGGTTCGCCACCGATGGGAGAGTCGATTCGGGTTCGTCCACCGACCCATCAAACAATTTTTTTTGGATATGGATGCCAAATTCCAAGCCTGGGACGATATCACACAGCAGGGCGGGGAGCCCATCGCGGTGTTGACGGAGGCATCAAGTGCCTTAGAAACCGAGGGCCATATTCCCCGAGGAAAAGAACAGCAGTTGCTCGTTGTGTTGCTGGACTTGGTTCCCATCGAAGAAATTGGACAAGCTGCCGCGGAGATCGAACAAGGGTTGAGTTCGGACAGCCTGCCCTATTAACGACCTGCCCGTGGCGCTATAAGTATCGATGATTGACCACGTTGCCGGCATCATCGAGTTCAAAAAGCCAAGGCCCCCCCGTTGGAATATTTAATTCCAGCACCTCTTCTTGGCTCAGTTGGTTCAAGTGCATGACCAAGGCGCGTAAACTGTTTCCATGGGCGACTACCAAGATAGACTCCCCGTTTGAAAGGGCTGGCCAGATCTTCTTTTCATAATAGGGAATGACCCTTTCGGCCGTATCTTTCAGACTTTCGCCTCCAGGCGGGCGAACATCAAAACTTCTGCGCCACTGATGCACTTGCTCGGCCCCATGTTTCTCAATGGTTTCAGCCTTATTGAGCCCTTGAAGATCTCCATACATCCGTTCGTTGAGCGCCTGATTCTTTTCGACCTTGAGATCCGTTTGGCCAATGACCCCCAAGACAATTTCGAGGGTCTTAATGGCTCTCGTCAGAACCGAGGTAAAGGCTTGGTTAAACCGAAAGGCCTGTAATTTCTTTCCGGCTTCCTTTGCCTCTTCTTCCCCTCGAGGACTCAGGGGGACATCTACCCATCCCGTGAATCGATTCTCGAGATTCCATTGCGACTCCCCATGCCGAATTAACACCAACTGTTTCATTCCTCTGTCCTCCACTCAGGTTCAATCATGTGGCAAACCATTTTTCCTTAAGGATATTGATACATCCCTTCATCAGGGCGAAGTGCCCATCTTTGACTTGCGTTGCTAGCGGGCACTTCGTACCATGCTCCCTCATTGAAAGAACTGACCAAGTGCACACTACCTTTTATCTCGCAACCAACGGTAGGCATGTCTGATCCTCAAAATCCACAACCGCAAGCAGATTGGTGGGTGGCGTTATCCCAACATCTTGGGGTTGATGACAAGGCGCAACGATTTTTTCACAATGCCAAGGCTAATCATGTTCTTGAGCATATTGCAGAGGTGAACGGGGACATCCATTATCTGTTGTTTGTGCTATTACGAAACTGGATTCCTATCGTCTTGCCTCCACCGGGAAAGGAACGATTATCGAAAAACGATCCCGATTACTGGCTGGAATCTTCTGACATCTTGCAAGCAGCCGTTGAACGGTTGCGTGAGCTCAAGCCCCTCATCGATCTCCTGACGACACCCAATCCGTTTGAGCAAGAACCCCCTCAACGTTCGCCCGTGGTGGAAGTTGAGTTGGCTACCATGTTAGAGGGAATTGCCCAGGTGACTGGAAGTTATGGCGGCCCGGACTTTACCTCCATCATCAAGAATTTTCATCCGATTCCCCTCCGGCAGACCCAGCCCTTTAAGCATAACAAAAAGCATAGTGCCGAACTGTGGGTGGTCTTTTTGCTGCGGGAGCATCTTCGGTCCTTGGGCATGGGCAAGGATCGGTATTGGCCGCTCATTGCGGATGTCGTGTCCGCCGCTGGGATCTACCAACCTAACGATCAGCCTTATAGTGCCGGCGAACTCAAATCCTGGTGGACGAAGAATTGGCCACGGACCTTTACGACCTTAAATGAAAAAGCCGAGGGCACCCACGGCATTCACACGGCTTATCAAAACGACTATCAATGGTTTCAAACCTGGTTTGCCTGGCAGCTCTCGGTCTCTGAAAAAGCGTAACTCGTCCAATAGTCGCTTTGTGTGTTCATGACCTCATGCCCTTTCAAGGATCGGCTCACAATCGAAAATTTCACCAGACATTCACAAGCCTATCAATGGTTGTCTAACTGCACTCGAGGATCAGGCGCCGATTGTTCTATAGGAAACCCATCCCCATACATTTCGACGAATTGGCTAGAAAACAGCATGCCGAAAATCATCAAAATGGCGCTTAACCAAATGACATAGGTTTGGACTCCGCCCTCTTCTTGTAAAAACTTCTCTTGAGAGGCTTGGTCAACCAAGCCATGGGCTTTGAGTTTATCCAAATGTTCTTTCACGTGCCAGAAATAGAGATAGTTCGCGGTGACTGCCGCCATGATTTTCCATACCACCCCAACGGTAGGAATCCCTGTCAGATACAACGCCAAAAACGGACCTACTGCATACAATGCTGCATACATATACATTTTGCGGTAAAGAAACCAGAGAAAATCAAATAAAAACGCGGCCCAGTTCCACGATAACTCAAACCGTGGACTCGGAGCCGACCGAAATGCGGAAAATTTAGCGAGGTAATATTGCGCGGCGGGTCGCCAGACCCATCCTTTGGCAGGGGAAAACATGACGGTGGGATTGGGGCCAATGAAGGTTTTCCAGAGGTGATCCTCGTTGGGAACTTCCGATGGCTGCGGAGCGGCAGGTTCTTCGGGGAACACCTGCTTGCAACTATGGCAAAAACTCGCATCGTCGGGATTTTGTTGTTCACAAGCGGCACATTGTTTCATGCCGCGGGTTTATAACATCCTTCCATCAAGGGGACAAGGCTCGGGGTCCATATTTCGTCGCTTGTTGCTCGTCGCTGGTCGCTCGTATCAAGAGGTCGGATCCGTTTCAGTTCCTTACGAGCGACGAGGCCCAAGCGATCAGCAACGTTTCTAACTTATATTGCGCCCCTAAGAATCCCTATGCTAGATTCGCCTCTCCTGGCGCGCTTTTTTCAACATTTACTCCTAACGGTATGCTCACTGAAGAACTCGAACACGATTCCTCCGAATATTTGATGCCAACCTATGCCCGATTGCCCATCAGCATTGTCCGGGGGCAAGGGTGCAAAGTGTATGATGCCGAGGGTCGCGAATATTTGGATTGTGTGGCCGGGGTCGCGGTCAATATACTGGGCCATGGTCACCCCGATCTGGTAAACGCCATTGAAAAACAGGCTCGCCACCTCATACATGCGTCCAATCTGTATTATTCCGAGCCTCAAGTGCGGCTCGCCAAGAAGTTAGCGGAGTTATCTTTTGGTGATAAGGTGTTTTTCTGTAACAGTGGCGCTGAGGCGAATGAAGCCGCCATCAAGTTGGCTCGAAAGTATTCTACCGAAACCTTTGGACCGGAACGTTGTGAATTCATTACCATGCACAACTCGTTTCACGGGCGAACCCTGGCGACCCTCACGGCGACCGGTCAATCTAAAGTCCACAAGGGCTTTGCCCCGTTACCGGTTGGCTTTTCTTATGCCACATTGAACGATCTTGACTCGGTCAAAAGTCTCATGACCCCCCGCACGGCGGCCATCCTGGTGGAACCCATCCAAGGCGAGGGAGGGGTGGTGGTGGCCGATCAGAGTTTCATGAAAGAGCTGCGAGCCCTTTGCACGGAACGTCAAATCCTTTTGATATTGGATGAGATCCAAACGGGCATCGGACGAACCGGCACCATGTTCGCCTACGAACAGTACGGAATTGAACCCGATATCATGACGCTCGCCAAAGGTCTGGGTGGTGGCGTGCCCATAGGCGCCTGTATTGCCACGGATCATGTCGCCCAAGCTTTTAGTCCGGGTTCCCACGGATCTACCTTTGGAGGAAATCCGCTCGCCTGTGCGGCGAGTCTTGCTGTGCTTCGGGTTATCGAAGACAGTCAGCTCTTGGAAAAAGTCCAAGCCATTGGATCCTACCTAACCAAAGGTCTTCAGGAATTACAAAGCCGGATTCCACTTATCAAGGACATCCGAGGGATCGGCCTTTTACAGGGCATGGAGCTGTCAATTGAAGGTAAATCCGTGGTGCAAGATTGTCAGGCCCGACGAGTACTCATCAATTGCACCGTGGACCGGGTTTTGCGGTTTATTCCCCCCCTGATCATAACGCAGAAGGATGTCGACCAATTGATTGGTGTGCTCTCCGCGGTCTTGAGCAAACGACTCTGAAAGTTCGTCGTTCGCATTTTCACAAAGTACGGATGACAAAATACGATCGACGAATGAAATAATTTTTTATGACTATTCTCGGCCATTCAATTCCCAAGACTCACCATGCCTCTTCAAGCAACCCGTCTGCTATAGGCTTGGGAAAAGACTTCCTTACTCTGGGAGCAATTCCTCGTTCGGATATATTGCGACTGCTTCAAATTGCTCGTGAGCTCAAGGCTGCTCCACGTCCCGGCCGCGCTTCTCAATGGTTGCAGGGTTTAACCCTGGGGTTGATTTTCGAAAAACCCTCTACCCGAACTCGAGTATCTTTTGAAGCAGGGATGAATCAACTTGGTGGGCAAGCGTTGTTTCTCTCCTCTGAAAACATTCAATTGAGCCGTGGAGAGAGCCTTGCCGATACCGCCTTGGTGTTGTCCCGATATCTTGATGGTCTGGTGATTCGGACCTTTGAGCAGTCGACAATAGAAGAATGGGCGCGCCATGCCACGATTCCTGTAATAAATGGGTTGACGGATCTTTGCCATCCCTGCCAAGCCCTTGCCGATTTGATGACTATCCTTGAAAAAAAGGGTTCGTTCCAAGGCCTAAAACTGGCCTATCTGGGAGATGGGAATAATATTGCGAATTCTTTGATTGAAGCCGGGGCCAAAGTCGGTATGCATGTGGCCGTTGGGTGTCCTCCGAACTATGCACCCGATCCGTCGATTGTGGAAAAAAGCCGGGAAGAGGCTCGTGAGACCGGTGCGACCATTGATATTACGGTGGACCCTGCTGAGGCGGCTCTTCATGCGGATGTTCTTTATACGGATGTCTGGACCAGCATGGGACAGGAAGAAGAACAAGCTCAGCGTTTGACGGCTTTGGCCCCTTATCAGCTTAATGAAGCGTTACTCGCGCGGGCAAAGCCAGAGGCCATGGTCTTGCACTGCTTACCGGCTCATCGGGGAGAGGAAATCACCGAAGGGGTGATTGACGGTCAACAATCTGCCGTGCTGGATCAGGCCGAAAACCGGCTCCACGTGCAAAAAGCCATTCTGACGGAATGGTTGGGAAGGCCTTGGTCATGAGATTGCCACCACCGCCGATATTCTATTCCGCAAAGGGGCTTTTATCAATCAAGAAGAAGGGATGGCCATGAAAGCCTCTTCCTCCGCTCGGCGAAAAAAATCCTTCTCCTCGTCACAGGCCACACGGATTTCAGCGAAAAAATCTTCTACGACTTCGGCCAAGGCTTGGGCTGGCCGGTTTACGGAGCCGACCAATGCGTTGGTTGAACGATTCACGACCTCTTTGCCGATTGATCGACAACTTTTCGAGTATGACATTCAGGGAAGCATGGCTCACTGCCAGACTCTGGAGAAGGCCAAGGTGCTCTCCAAGGCGGAATGTCAACAGCTCATTCGAGGGCTCACCCGCGTGCGTTCAGAACTACGCGAAGGGCGATTTCCCTTTACTGACAGTGATGAAGACATTCACATGGTCGTGGAACGACGGTTGACGGAACTGATTGGTCCCTTAGGTGGAAAGTTGCACACGGGACGCAGTCGGAACGATCAAGTGACCCTTGATTTGCGCCTCTATCTACGTGAGCAGCTTCAGGTGCTTCACGGAAAAATTCATGCCGTGCAAGCCGCGTTTGTGCAGCAGGCTTCTCAGCATATTAATACCTTTATTCCTGGATATACCCACCTCCAGCGAGCGCAACCAGTGTCCCTCGCGCATCATTTTTTGGCCTATGTGGAAATGCTGGAACGGGACAAGGCCCGAATCGCCGATGCCTTGCGTCGTGTGAATGTGATGCCGTTAGGATCGGGAGCGTTGGCAGGTTCCAATTATCCCACGGATCGGACGTTCACCGCTAAATTATTGAACTTTCCAGCGTTGAGCCAAAACAGCCTCGATGCGGTCTCCGATCGTGATTATGTGGTGGAAGTGTTAAATGTCCTCTCCCTCATCATGATGCACCTATCGCGCCTCAGCGAAGAACTGATTGTGTGGTCGTCGCAAGAATTTTCTTTTGTGGAATTACCCGATGGATTTTGCACCGGAAGCAGTATGATGCCACAAAAGAAAAATCCCGATGTTCCTGAACTTATTCGCGGCAAAACTGGTCGAGTATATGGACACCTCGTGACATTGCTGACGACGCTCAAGGGCTTGCCTTTGAGTTATAACCGAGATCTTCAAGAAGATAAGGAGCCGCTTTTTGATGCTCTGCAAACTGTGTTAGACTCGCTTTCGTTGTATGCCGGGTTGATTCAGCGAATGACAGTTCGGAAGGAGAGAGTTGCCGAGGCGGTGGGGTCGGGGTTCTTACTCGCTACCGAGTTAGCCGACTATTTGGTTCAAGAAGGTGTACCGTTTCGAGAAGCTCACAGTATTGTGGGACGATTGGTCCAGACCTGTATTAAACAAAAACAAGAACTCGGGGACGTGTCCCTGGATGATCTCCGAACAATCTCTCCTCGCTTTACGAAAAAAGCGCTGAACTTTTTGACGGTTGAGGGTGCGGTTGATCGAAAAGCGCAAATTGGGGGAACCGCTCGGAAACAGGTGGCTCGACAATTGAAAACTTGGGAGCAACGTCTTAAGAAACGCCCTTCAATGTAATGATATTTGTCTGACTCTAATTTTATTGGGCATGCACGACATTTTACGATTATCAAGAAGACGGATTGCGCTCATGTTGATGATCGGCATGGCGGTCTTGACCATGCAAAGTTGTGGTGTGGTTGGTCCACCACTTCCGCCAGAGGACATTGGGATTGAGGCAAAAATCCGGTCACAAAAAAAAGCCGCGGAACCTAAAACCGAAAATAATGAATCACAATCCATTCCTCTAGACCAGGAAGAAGTGTCTTTGCCACCGCTCAAGCCCTTGGGAACACAGTAAGAAGAATGAATACTTAACTTTGACTAGGTGAGTGACCTACACCATGCATCATTTTCAATATCACCAAGATTCTCTGTCCTGTGAAGACATCCCACTCGAACAAATCGCCAAGGAACAAGGGACGCCTTGTTACATCTACAGCCATGCGACGCTGACTCGTCACTTCCAAGCGGTTGATCAGGCGTTTGCGTCCGTTCCGCACATTATTGCCTTTGCGATGAAAGCTAATTCCAATCTTGCTGTGCTTCGGCTCATGGCTTCTTTAGGGAGCGGGGCTGATATTGTCTCGGGTGGAGAACTCTTTCGAGCGCTGAAAGCAGGAATTCCTTCTAACAAGATCGTCTTCGCCGGGGTGGGCAAGGATCATAAAGAAATCCGATATGCCATTGAATCCGACATTTTGTTCTTTAATGTCGAATCATCGGCGGAGTTGCAGGCCATCAATGAAGTGGCCAAGGGCATGGGGAAACAAGCCCGTGTGGCGCTCCGCGTCAACCCCGACATTGATCCGCAAACCCATCCCTACATTTCCACGGGCATGAAAAAAAGTAAGTTTGGGATCGGGGCGGATCTGGCATTGGCCGAATTCGAACGAGCGGCGGCATTGCCCAATATTCAGGTGGTGGGCCTTCATGCTCATATTGGATCACAACTGACGAAAATTAGTCCGTTTGTCGATTCGCTCACCAAGGTGTTGGGCCTTATCCAAACGCTGAAAGACAAGGGCATTCCCATTCAGTATCTCAATATTGGAGGAGGATTAGGCATCACCTATTCTGATGAAGCGCCGCCTCAGCCCAAAGATTTGGCCGAAGCCATTACCCCGCTGCTGAAACAGTCTCAATGTCAGATTGTCATGGAGCCGGGGCGAGTGATTGTCGGCAATGCCGGGATTCTGCTCACACGGGTCCTCTTTATTAAAGACACCGGCACGAAAAAGTTTGCCATTGTCGATGCGGCGATGAACGATCTGATTCGGCCCAGCCTGTATGAAGCCCACCACGATATTTTGCCGGTCCTTCGAATTCCCAATAGACAAGAAGAAGTCTTTGATGTTGTGGGTCCCATTTGTGAATCCGGAGATTTCCTTGCCCAAAATCGTACCATGCCCTTGGTGAAAGAAGGGGATCTGTTGGCGGTGATGAGTGCGGGCGCATACGCGTTCACCATGGCGTCCAATTACAATTCCAGACCACGAGTCCCTGAAATATTAGTCAAGGGGAGAGAAAGCTTTGTGATTCGTGAACGCGAAAGCTATGATGACCTCATTCGAGGGGAACACATTCCAGGGTTTCTTACCTCCTAAAGGATCAAGACAATGTTTTCTGGATCACTCGTTGCCATCGTCACGCCATTTAAAAACGGCAAATTCGATGAACAGTCCTATGCCGAGTTAATCGAATGGCAAATAGCGAATGGGACTCATGGGATTGTCCCCTGTGGAACGACAGGCGAGTCGGCTACGCTGACGCACCAAGAACACGAACGCGTTGTGGCCTTTACCATAGAGGTCGTCAATCGTCGGGTCTCCGTGATTGCCGGGACTGGGTCCAACGCCACTGATGAAGCGATTACATTTACTAAACATGCCAAGGAGGCAGGTGCAGATGCCGCTCTCCTCATCACCCCTTATTACAACAAGCCCACACAGGAAGGTCTGTATCGGCATTATGCCGCTGTGGCGAAGGCCGTAGATCTTCCGTTGATTCTGTACAATATTCAGGGTCGTACCTGCGTGAACATGATGCCCGAAACCATTGCGCGCACCGCCAAGCTCGCCAATGTTGTTGGAATTAAAGAGGGCAGTGGCTCCCTTGGGCAGGTGTCCGAGATCATTCAACAATGCGGTGAAAAGTTTACGGTTCTCGCTGGGGATGACGCCTTGACCCTCCCGATGATGGCCTTGGGCGCGAAAGGTGTGATTACGGTGACCGCGAATGTGTCCCCGAAAAACATGGCGAACTTGGTGAATGCTGCCCAGGCGGGAAACTTTGCCTTGGCGCGTACCTATCATTTTAAACTTGCTCCGTTGTTCAGTGCGTTGTTCTATGAGACCAATCCGATTCCGGTCAAAGAAGCGTTGGCCATGATGAATAAAATTGCTCCGGACATTCGTCTTCCTCTCACTCCACTGTCGGCAGACAACCAAGAACGACTTCGTCAAGTCATGAAAGATTCGGGGTTGATCTAAGTTTCATCATGGCTTCTCCCACCAAAGTCATCATTACCGGAGCCGCCGGACGAATGGGAAAACGGTTGGTGTCCCTTGTGCAAGAATCACCAAATCTTCAACTCGCTGGAGCCACTGAAGCGAAAGGGCACCCGGGTCTAGGAAGAGATGCCGGGGATATCGCAGGGTGTGGACCTCTGGGGGTGTCATTGGTGAGTGACCTGGCCACGGTGTTGCAACAGGCTGACGTGGTTGTCGATTTTACCTCACCGACTGTCACGCTTGGTCATCTCACTCTCGCCGTTCAGCATAAGCGCGCCATGGTAATCGGCACCACAGGGTTTTCTCCCGATGAGATGAAACAACTTCGGAGACATGCGGAATCAATCCCCTGCGTTCAAGCCCCAAATATGAGTGTGGGCATTAACGTGCTGCTCGAAATTATCGGAAAAGTCGCGCAGGCCCTTGGGGACGACTACGACCTCGAAATTATCGATGCACATCATAACAAGAAGAAAGACGCACCGAGTGGCACCGCCTTAAAATTGGCAGAAGCCTTGGCCGCGGCGAAGAACTGGGATTTAGAAGAAACCGGTGTCTATGCCAGACATGGTATCATTGGTGAGCGGTCGTCAAAAGAAATCGGCATTCAGACGGTTCGTGCCGGTGATATCGTGGGGGACCATACCGTGTTGTATGGTGGGCCCGGAGAGCGGATCGAAATCACGCACCGCGCCCACAACCGAGACCCATTTGCGCGGGGAGCCTTGCGTGCCGCAGAATGGGTAGTGAAGCAACCGCCTGGGTTGTATGGCATGGCGGATGTTCTAGGCTTATAATTTTTTAATTTCTTTATTGCGAGACAGTTGGGAGGTTTCAGTCATGGATATGTTTGGGAAAGTACCCCTTATAGAGATGCCGGTCCACGTCACACCGGATCAAAAGAAGTGGTTGGATAAAATGGTGGAGGAAGGCCGGATTGCAGTTCCTCCAGGTGGAACTTTAGAAAAAGGTTCGGTTATTTCTATGTTCCTTCGGATGTTGATCCACAACGCGATGGAAGAGCAGATGCGGCAAGCTGCATTGGATGCGGAGGACGAGGATGACGATGATGATGACGATTAAACGTTCCCTTTAATCCCTCCTTTTTCAGCTCCTTCAATATTCTTAGAAATCTGTTCTTCCCTTTTCCCCTCCTTTGTAAGGAGGGGTAGGGGAGGTAGAGTCTTCCTCTTCTCCTTTACAAATACTCTTCTCATCCAAATTCAAAACGGTTTGATTTTTTATTTTAGCCGGGTTTCGCCCCGGCCCGACGAGGTCCTTTTGTTTCGGCAAAAGGACCCAAAACCATTTTTGCCTGTGTGCGGCCCCTCCGATCCTACTAAGAAGCAGGTTCTGCGGGGGGCCTCCATCTCCGTCCCAAATAAGATGGCTCGGGAACTCGCTCCGAGGTACAAGGCCACCTCTCCGCTCAAACAGCCTTCGCCAGAATAGTCGAATTCGGAACCGCGGCTCCGCCGAGCCCGAAGGCGGAGAAACCCTCAAGAAATTAATCCCGTGTCCAAACTAATGATGGATCTGGCCGAATCCTAATGGGACTCAATTCTCTTGACTCGCCCTATTTTTTTAGGCACCTACCCCAGCATTGATCTCATATCCGCCAAATAAGAGTCGTAGGCTCTCCAACCTAGCAATGCAGTGATATTATCTGAATAATTCACGATCAGTTCGTTTTTTAAGTCAAAGGCTTGGTCCGTATAAAAAGTACCCTTATTATTAAAACTCTCAATCTGTGAGAGTTTTTTAAAGATAGCTGTATTTATTGGGTTCAAATTTCTCCCATCAAGGTGATTGTATTGGTTTCTGCCTGCATATATTATTAGCCCAATGGGAAGATCTCTTTCGGATCTGCCAACACAAAATTTTACTGGTTTTGTTCCAGGTTTTATTATTCCTTTGAACTCTGGGATAATATCCGTATTTTTCGAATACTTTTGAATTCCCATCGCAGCTAACTGCAAAACTGTCCCACAAAGTGTAGCTAGGGCAAAAGATTCATCGACAAACTTTTCTTGTGCTGCAATTGCATTTTCAATTTTGCCTCTATTAAGTTTTTCCCATTCACGGTATTCCTTTTGTATCTTTTCTTCTTCGGATTCATAGAACGCAAATGCTGGTGAATGAGCATCTTTCAGTATATTTATATAACTCTGAATGCCCTCAAAAAGCTTTATCGTCGCACTCTCGGTTTTGGAAAGATAATCTTCAATGGTATCCATTTGTGATATCGTAATAATTTAAAATATTCACATAAGATGGGGAGCTTTGAGTTCCTGTTCGTATAACACGCCTCGGGATTTCTCGTCGAGGGTTTATAAGATGGAACCAAGTTGAGAGTTAGGCTCAAGGCATGAGAATTAAATTTTCGTTGGAATTTCTCTTTCCTTCTCCAAATTCGCAGAAATGATTTCCTCTTGATATCCCGCGTTGGGCGTGGCTGGGCTGCCGCCCCGAATCGACTTTTGGGCGAGGGCTGTTTGAGCGGAGAGGTGGCTTTGCACCTCGGAGTGAGTTCCCGAGCCATCTTATTCGGGGCGGTGGACCAGGGACCAGCAGGGCCGCGCACGGGCGTAAATGGTTTTGGCCCCTTTTGCCGAAACAAAAGGGGCTCGTCGCGCGGGCGCGAAAGCCCGCATTTAATATTTCTCCAATCCTACAATTTCTTAAACACCTGATGTGCGGCTTCTAAGGTTTGATCGATATCGGCGGCGGTGTGGACGGTGGAGACAAACGCGGCTTCGAATTGGGAGGGGGCGAAGTAGGAACCGCGTTCTAACATCTTGTGAAAGAATTTGGCATAGCGTGTGGTATCTGATGTTTTGGCGGAGGCATAATCTGTGACTCGTCCATTTGTAAAGAATCCGCCCATGAGGGAGCCGACTCGGGTTTGATAAAAAGGGATGTTGGCTTGCTTGGCGGCTTTGCCCAACCCTTCGGCTAATTGCTGTCCTCGTCGTTCTAATTTTTCATACACGCCAGAAGTACTCAGTTTTTTCAATGTCTCGATTCCCGCGGTGACCGCTAAGGGATTCCCAGACAACGTGCCTGCCTGGTAGACCGGACCGACTGGTGCAATGAGATCCATGATTTCCTGTCTCCCGCCATAGGCTCCTACCGGGAGGCCGCCACCGATAATTTTCCCGAGACAGGTCAGGTCCGGTTTGATGTCGTACAAGGTTTGGGCTCCACCGTAGGATACGCGAAACCCTGAAATGACTTCATCGAAGATGAGCAGGATCCCATGCTTCTTTGTGAGGGTTCGCAGTTGTCGAAGAAATTCTTTTTTCGGCAAGACCACACCCATGTTTCCAGCAATAGGTTCCACAATGATGCAGGCCAGTTTTCGCCAATGTTTGTGAATCAGGCTTTTCACGGCGTCAATATCATTGTAAGGGGCCGTGAGGGTTTGGCTTGCAGCGGCCTTAGGAACCCCCGGGCTATCGGGAAGCCCCAAGGTAGCCGCGCCTGACCCCGCTTTCACGAGCAGGTGATCAGCATGCCCATGATAACAGCCTTCAAATTTGAGGATGGCATCACGCTTGGTAAAACCCCGAGCGACACGGATGGCACTCATAACGGCTTCGGTCCCGGAACTGACGAGACGAACTTTTTCTATGGAGGGGAATGCACGACAAATCATCTGCGCCAGGATGAGCTCTTGCTCTGTCGGCGCTCCATAGCTGGTTCCTAGGCTGGCGGCTCGCTGAATTGCTCGCACTACGGAGGGATTCGCGTGGCCTAATACCATTGGTCCCCAGGAAGCGACATAATCCAGGTAGGTATTGCCATCAACATCAGTCACCTTCGCCCCTTGCGCTCGCTTGATAAACAATGGGCTTCCTCCCACCGAGCGAAATGCTCGGACTGGACTGTTCACTCCTCCTGGGATTACCCGTTGGGATTGGGCAAAAAGTTTTTTTGATGTTGCGGTCTTCACGGATGAGGCCTCCTATTCAATGGTCACAATGAAAAAAATCATGGGGAAATTATTGCCCGTCCTTTTTTACGTCAATCGAAAATATCGACCCTCAAGTCTAGAAAATGTTTTTCCGATGGAGTCATTAACTGCCAATAAACCCACCATGATGGAAGGGAAACGCCATGTATCTTGAAAAACGACACATCAACGAATCCACGGTGTTAGACTGTTTTGGAAAGTTTGAAGATCAGGATCATGACTTGTTCATGCGCACCCTGGAAGCTGTATATGCCGAAGGATGCCGATATGTGGTCGTGAATCTCACGTCGGTATATCAACTCAGTGACAACATTATTGGATTGTTAAAATTTACACATGAATATTTTACGACGAGTGAGGGACAGCTCGCCTTGGTCAGTCCCTTAAGTTCGGTTCGCCGCGATCTTGACCAGGCGGAGATTACCTCTACTATACCCACCTATCTTGCTGTGTATGATGCCCTTCATCGCCGCAACGCGGTGGTTGATGATTCGGCATTGACTCCAGAGCCCCTACCTACCCGCCGTCCTTTTGGAATTCCTCCAAAGAGCCAAGAAGATCGGGAAATTTCCAAACACCCAACACGGGTGACTGAACAAGAATTGGTGGGTGTTGGGGACCAAGGTCAGTAAGCTGGGGGCTCTAGCTGTTCTCAGAGAACTTCGGCACACCTGAGGGTAGTCTAATCGTTGTAGCGTTGCCCATTTTCTCCGGACCAACGAACAATCCCGACTTCTTCTGATTCCCACAAGGCTTCTTGCTCCTGAACGGCCAGGTCCTGCTCCTTTTGTTGATCTTCCACGCTGGGTCTCCCAGAAACCTTTTGAAGAGTGGCGATCCACTCTGGCGGTTTTTCGCCTTTGGGGCAATCTTTCCGAAGCACATTGACTGGCATGTGAATTCCTCCTTAACCAAAACAGCCCATTCTTAATCCACAAGGAACTCTAATAGGCGTATCCTCCTTGCCTCATGATTGTCAAGGAAGGAATCCCTTTCATGGCTAGGTCTTCCCGTGCTTTTTTCATCCCTAGTGATCATGCCATTCCAATAATTTCCAAAACTGTCAACAACTAAAACACTGTAAATTAAGTTACCATTCTGTTCTTCAAGAAGGACATGAATGGACGGTCCTTTTTTTCTGGTCTTAAGAGTTCGCGACAATTTATTGTAGGGGAATCCTAGGCGAATGGGTTCATCCGCTATCATAATGTAATGAAATTACAGGACTTTTTCGAACAAATTGAGAGTTTCCCTCGCAGTGAAAGTCTTTCTATCCGCTTCAAATAAATTTTTGGGGCGACGCCCCATTCATATTGGCACGATAGTTGCGGCTTAAGCATTGTCGTAAGTGTTTCTCGTTGGTCAATACATTAGCAATTCAGGTGAGGGGGCATGATGGATACCCAAAAATTTGGAAAATCAGGCATCAAGGGATCTTCCCAAAGGCCATGCCTTTCCTCTACCGAAAAAACCCACTGGAAGCTGGCCGCGGTGGAAGGGCTCAATCAAGCCTTGTTTCAAGAACGAGGCATATACCAATTTGCCAGCATGACATTGGATTATGCCTTTCATATCGTTGGAGGCCAGGCAGGTTCTCTTCTTTTGGCCTCGCCAAAAAATAAACATCTAGAATTCTTTCTCTCCAAAGGATCCAATCCTGTGCCAAGAAACACGACGGTGGCCTGGCATTCGGGAATCGCCGGTTATGTATTTCATTCAGGGATCTCCGAATTTGTATCCGATGCCCCTCGTGACCCTCGCTACTGGCCAGAAATCGATCGGTTGACCGGATATTTCACGCAAAATCTCATTGCGACACCGATCAAGCATCCAAATGGGCATTCCATGGGGGTTGTGGAAATACTTAATGTGAACGAGGAAGCCCTAAGCGAAGAAGATAAGAAATTTCTTCAAGTGTTGTCCTCATTTCTCTCGATGGCCCTTCATCGTCAATGGTCCGACCAAATGACGCAACGAGAAGACTTAAAAAATTTTATCAAGGATTGTGCCCATGATATGAAAAATTTATTAATGCCCATTCTGGATGGCACGGATTTGTTGAAAGATGAATCCCGGCAAATTCTCGATCGAGTCCCGTCCCAGGAAATTCTCCTTATGAAGCCGAGTATCCATGTTTGGGAAGAAAGCCTGGGTATGATTGAAAGAAATGGCAGGCGCCTTCAAAGGAAAGCCAAGGACCTGGTGGACTGCCTCATGGGCCATATCGCCTTAAACGAACTCACCTCGTGTTCCATTCAATCGGTGACTGATGAGGTGTTGGACGCCTTGTCCATTCCTATTCACAAATTAAATCTGACCATCGAGAAATATGGACTGGAGACCCTGCCATTCCTGCAAGGCGATGAGAGAAAACTCTTTAGTGTGTTCTACAACCTTCTCCACAATGCGGTGACGGCTCTTCACAAGGGGGGCGTCATTCGGATCTATGGTTCTAGAGAGGGTGAACATATTTGCGTAAAGATTTGTGATGACGGCCCAGGAATATCCCAGGAAGAAATCGATGTCTTGTTTTCCACTAAAATAGTCAGCAAGAAATCATTGGGAAACGGATTGGGGATGAACAGTGTCAGGCACGCCATAGAGGAACACGGAGGCTTCATCAAGGTGGAAAGTGCCAAGGGCATTGGCACGACGGTTTATATTTCCCTCCCTATACAGGGAATGTTGGTAAACTCCAATTGGGAAAGTCCAGATTCCCCAAGAGACGGAGATTGATCCACAACAGGAGTTGACATATTTGCATTTCCTCCAACAAGGGTCCTACAATTCACCGTCAAGAGGTTCTAATACTGGCCGGAGGTGATGGGTGGATATTTAAGGACTTATTTTTAAAAAATATCAGACTATAAAGGGTACCTTTTGGTTAGTCCAAAAAATTTCTAATGTTGACCTTTTCCCTATCACCTCCCTTCGAAAAAAAACGCGAATTCGCTTTATTTCTAAATTTATCCGCTACTGCTAAAATCTTACTTCTCGCTGTCCTTCTGCTCATTGTTCTAGAGTTTTTGAGTGTTCCCTCATTTGCTCAGACCCCCCAACATCCCCAAGAACACTTCTCGAAGGGAATATCTGAATTTCAGAATGGAAAATTTGAACAAGCCGCGCTGAGCTTTTCAGATGCCGCCCGTTCTTATGAGGAAGATAAAAAACCCAATGATCAAATTCAGGCGCTGACACATTTAGCGGAATCTGTTTACCATTTGGGTCAATACCAAAAAGCTTTGGTCACCTTTCAGGCGGCATTGAATCTTTGTAAACGGGTGACAAGCTGCGTACAGCAGCCAATCCTCCTTGGCAGAATTGGCAATGTGCTCTTTGCCATGGGTCAGACCACACCAGCTATTGATTATCTAAAGTCTGCATTGACTTTGGCCAGAAGAGCAGATAACCCGTCCTATACGGCATCCTTGTTAAATGATTTAGGGAACACCCTCGCTGCAGATAACCGAAATGCCGAAGCAATTGCTGCCTACACCGAAGGGATCATATTATCGGAAGGGGTTGGAAACGAGTCTCTAGCCATTACCGCCCTCACCAATTCGGCAAAAACATGGGTTCAGGAAAAAGATGACGAAGCCGCAGAGCAACAACTCGATCTCGCCCAAAGCCGAATCCAAAAATTGCCAGACTCACACCAAAAAGTAGCCTTACTGGTTAATTTCGGCATGGTTTTTCATGATTTAAGTGATTCTATTTCCCCTCAGAAAAGACATCTAAAAAGGAAAGCCGCTTCTGCTCTTGAATCAGCAGCGCAAATTGGGGAACGTCTCGGCGACCATCGCATGAGTTCATACGCGTGGGGGCACCTTGGACGGTTGTATGAAGCCGAAGGGCATGTTCAGGAAGCGCTTCAGCTTACACGACGAGCCGTGCTGACCGCCCAACAGGCCAATGCGCCAGAGTCCTTATATCAATGGGAATGGCAAACCGGGCGCTTACTTCGTGCCTTGAACCAACCACAAGAGGCCATAGAGGCCTATCAAAGGGCGATAGGCACCTTGCAGCCGATTCGTTCGGAGTTTTCTTTTAGCCCCAAACATACTCTATTGAGTTTTCGTGAAAAGGTGGGGCCACTCTTCTTTCAACTTGCCGATCTTATTCTGAAGCAGGCCGATGTAGCCACGTCTATATCCCAATCACGCGAATGGCTCTTGCAGGCTCGGGAGACTGTCGAAGCATTCAAGGTTGCCGAACTTCAAGACTATTTTCGTGATGATTGTGTTCAAGCCACCCTCGCGCATATAGAAAAAGTTGATAAAATTTCCCAAAAGACAACGGCAATTCTCTATCCCATCATCTTGCCTAATCGGTTGGAACTGTTGGTGAGTGTCGCCGGCCAGCTCTATCGTCAGACGGTTCCTATTGACGAACAAACCTTCACCCATGAAGTCAGAGCGTTCCGGAGATTCCTGGAGAAGCGAACCACCAATCAATACAGGCCTCATGCACAACAATTGTACGATTGGCTCATCAGGCCAATTAACTCGGACTTGAAACAAGCGGGGATTGATACATTAGTCATCGTGCCAGATGGGGCGCTTCGTACGATCCCTATCGGTGCCTTATATGATGGGGAGCAATTTCTTATTCAGCACTACGCCCTTGCTACGACTCCTGGCCTGACTCTCACCGACCCTCATCCTTTGAACCGGGAGTCTTTGAAGGTATTATCGGTGGGTCTCACCAAATCGGTCCAGGGATTTCCCCCCCTCCCCAGCGTGGCTGATGAATTGAAGACACTAGACGAACTGTTTCAGGGCAAGGGTCTTATGAATGAACAATTTGTGGTGTCGTCCTTGGAACAGGAAATGAAAAAAGAACCATTTTCCATTGTTCATATTGCCTCACACGGAAGTTTTGCCAGCACTTCGAAAGACAGTTTTGTGTTGGCGTTTGATGAACCGCTGACTATGGATCGGCTCGATGAGATCATTGGGCTCTACCAATTCAGGGATTCCCCGCTGGATCTTCTTACCCTCAGTGCTTGTGAAACAGCGGCTGGGGATGATCGTGCCGCCTTAGGGCTTGCGGGTGTTGCGATTAAGGCTGGCGCGCGGAGTGCCTTGGCCACGTTGTGGTTTATCAACGACAAAGTTTCGTCGGACTTAGTTTCAGAATTTTACACTCAACTCTTAGATCCTTCCCTATCAAAAGCCATGGCGCTGCAACGAGCGCAAATAAAGATCATAGGGGATCCGACCTATCAGCATCCAGGATATTGGGCACCCTTTTTGCTTCTGAATAATTGGCTCTAACTGGCCTGTTCGAAGTGAGCCTTCCTATTAAACTCTTTCGCACTCCCATCCTCCTGTTTATCTTAGTCACCGTCTTTACGTCCATAGGCGTCATTGGCCTTCGCCACCTTGGCATCTTCGAGTTTCTGGAACTGGCCACCTACGACTGGACGCTACGCCTACAACCTTCAAACTCCACTCCCGACTCCCGAATTGTCCTAGTGACTATTTCGGAACAAGATATTCGTAGCATAGGGCGATGGCCATTGATCGACCACACCGTGGCTCAATTACTGGAACAACTTTCCCAATACGGCACCCGGGCCATTGGACTAGACATTTACCGAGATTTTGATGTCCCGCCTGGGACCGAACAACTGAACCAGATTTTTACCCGCAATCCCAACATCGTGACCGTGATGAAATTTCCTTCGAGAACTCACATGGGAATTCCCGGGCCACGTGTTTTAATCAACACAGACCAGGTGGCTTTTAACGACATACTTGAAGATTCAGGAGGAACGGTACGGAGAGGGCTGCTGTTTTTAGATAACGGTGAAATCAGCGCGACATCATTTGCCTTGGCCTTGGTTACTCGCTACCTACACCAGGAAGGGATGGTGCTTCAACCAGACGAAAAAAATTCTGCTTTTGTCAAACTGGGAGCTGTCACTCTTCCTCCCTTGAAGTCCCATGATGGCGCCTATGTCAATCTTGATGATTCCGGCTATCAATTCATCATTCGGTATCGTCATGGCAATCCCTCCTTTTCTCATTACGCGATTTCCGACATTCTCACAGGAACAGTGCCCGCTGGAGTATTTCAAAATAAAATTGTCCTCATCGGGGTCACAGCAGAAAGTGTAAAAGATTCCTTTATTACGCCGTATAGCGGAGGGTTGGACCATGAACAATCCATGCCAGGAATTGAGGTGCATGCTCAGATGGCGAGCCAGTTGCTTCGAATGGCCTTAGAGAGCGAACGGCCTATACAGGTGCTATCAGATTGGCAGGAGCAGGGATGGATCGTATTGTGGTGCATGATCGGGGGGTTAACCGCCCTGGTGATCCGAGCCCTTTGGTCATTTTTGAGCATTTTCGTAGCCTGGACAGTTCTGTTGGTGGGAATCGCATATTTCGCCATTCAATTTGACTGGTGGCTTCCCTTGTTGACCCCGGTTTTGGGCTTGTTAGTCACAGGAAGTCTTGTATCGACAGCACTTTCGAAGATGGAGCGAGATCAACGGCAGCTGTTGATGGATCTCTTTTCCAAACATGTCTCCCCCGAGGTCGCCAATTTGATTTGGCAACAGCGCGATCAGTTTTTTCACGATGGAAGATTGCGTACTCAGAAACAAGTTGTGACGGCGTTATTCGCAGACCTTGAAGGTTTTACACCCATCGCCGAATCGTTTACCCCTCAACAATTAATGGATTGGCTCAATCAGTATATGGAACTCATGGCCACCGTGGTCATGAAACACCAAGGGGTTGTTGACGATTATTATGGGGATGCGATCAAGGCAAACTTTGGCGTGCCCTTTGTCAGAACCACGGATTCGGAAATTCGCCAAGATGCCCAAAATGCCGTCATGAGTGCCTTAGAGATGAAAAATGAAATTATAAGACTCAACATGGATCTTAAAGCTCAAGCGTTGCCTCCCGTGCGCCTGCGGATTGGTATTTTTACAGGCCCCGTGGTGGCTGGTAGCCTGGGGAGTTCCCAGCGACTAAAATTCACCACAGTTGGGGATGCAGTGAATATCGCAGCACGGTTAGAAAGCCTTGACCATGCTCCTCAGGATTCGCTCACCGAAGAGGAACCTTGCCGAATCCTTATAGGAGAGACGACAAAGACCTACTTGGACGGACAATGGGAAACCCATGATTGCGGAGAAATCAAGCTCAAAGGCAAAGAACATCGAATCAAGGTGTATCGGATATTAGGATTTCTGGAAGAAAAGATGGATTCCCGCTAGGGACTGCGGGAATGACAACAGAGGCTTGTGGGTTTGTGAGTATGGGGGAGGGACCGTTTGTCTGCTGGAACCTCAATTCATCATGCCCGCAAGCTTTGAGCGGGTATCCAGATGGGCATTCCTTTCTTGGGAAAAGAAGGTTCGCAGGTGACCTTTCGGTCAAGCTATGTGGAAATCCCTCAAGGCTCCCCGATTCCATAACGTTTAATTTTTTTAATAAGTCCTTGACGGCTGAGACCCAAAAGTTTGGCAGTCTGTACTTGATTATAATGGCAAGATTGCAGAGCCTCCTGAATCATTCGTTTTTCTAAATCCTCAACGGCCTCATGAATGGTTCGACCGGGGGTAAGTGTTCCACTCTGGTGGAGAACCTTTCCAAAACGGATGTTGTCTTCTAAATCATCCATGGTCACGGTCGTCCGGCGCACCGTCACCACAATCCGCTTAATTTCGTTTTCAAGTTGCCGCACATTGCCAGGCCAAAAATAGGATTCAAACCTTTTTAGCGCTGACGGGGAAAATCGTTTGGGATCGGTTCGCAATTCCTGGCAATATTTATGGAGGAAGAAATTGGCTAGCATGGGAATATCACCGGGAATTTCTCGGAGGGCTGGTGTTTGAATGTGGATGATTTTCAACCGGTAATACAAATCTTCTCGAAATTCTCCCTCCCGAATGGCTTCCTCGAGTTTTTTATTTGTCGCTGCAATTACGCGAACATCAATGGGAATATTCGTCCGTCCTCCCACACGCTCAAACAGGCGTTCTTGGAGAACTCGCAGAATCTTTGCCTGGGCTCGTTTTCCCAAGTCGCCAATTTCATCGAGGAAAAGGGTGCCACCATTCGCTTGTTCGAATTTTCCTATCCTGGCTTCGACCCCAGTGGCGACTCCCTTTTCGATGCCAAATAATTCACTTTCAAGTAAATTCTCCGGGAGAGCCGCACAATTAAGGGCAACAAAAGGAAACTTGGCGCGTAAGCTGTTGTAATGAATGGCCTTGGCAACGAGTTCTTTCCCCGTACCGTTTTCACCGGTGATTAACACATCGACAGAGCTATCTCTGACCTGGTCGATCAGCCGAATGATATTTTGAACCCTCGGACTGGTTCCGATCAGATTTTGAGTGGCGAATCGTCCTTCCATCTCTTTCCAGAGTTGGGCATTGACTTGAGAGAGTTGGTCCCGCTGCTGCGTAACCAGGTGCAGAATTTGTGCCGTTTCAACTGCCGGAGCCGTTTGATCAACCAAAAATGTTCCCAATTCCAAATCTCGTCTAGAAAAAGAGCCGCCCTTTTTATTTATGGCTTCAAATACCCCAATGATTTCACCGGAATTAGACCGTAAGGGAATGGCTAAGACGCAACGCGTTCGAATGTGAGATAGGCGATCAATCCCTGGATAAAATCGGGCGTCCTGTGCCGCATTTGCCACGATGAGGGGGGTGCCGTTCATCAAGGCCGAACCGGCAATTCCCAGACGTGCGTCAAACCGAATAGGCACCCCATCAAGCGTGACAAAGGACACGAGTTCACAATGTTCCCGGTCATAGATCAGAATACTGGTACTTTCCGCCTGAAGAATCTTGGCGGCCTCTTGGGAGAGCATTTTCAGGAATTCCGGAAACTGGTTTTGCGCATTGAGATTACGGCAAAGATCAAGGACGGCGGTGAGTTCTTTTTTTGGAAGCTGCGAAGAGTTAGGCAACGTTTTGGAGTCTGACTTCATACGTCGAAACCCTTAGTTGCAGAGGAGAGGGAAAGTGAAACGCATCTCAGACCCTTAGTGTGTCATGATAAAAAAGGCTATGTCAACGAGGTAATCGAAATTGAAACAATGTATACAGTGGCCTCCCTCTCGGCGAGTGAATCACAATCCATTACCAAAGAGGAAAATGTTGGCACCTCACTTGCTAGAGAAACAGATAGGAGCATATTCTAATTTAGACTCAGGAAAGACATATATTTCCCGTAGTCTCTGATCAGGAGGGACGGACATGCGATACATTCAACTCACAATCGTGATGGTTATCTTAGGACTGATGGCAGGCGGAGTTTCGGGAAAACCTTTACCTGGAAAGGAAACCAAGGAAGATAAATTTATTGCCCGCAATGGAGCTAAATCAGGCAGCACTGTGGAAGAGAAAGAACAACACCTAGTTCAATCGGCCAAAATGGAAAAGGCGACTCGGATGCCAGTGTACAAACCACCGAAACGGGGAGCGCCTGGCGGTCGAGTTGGGGGAGGGACCCGGGGCGATGCCGGAATTCATTTGATGACGCATGTCTTAGCTCCAGGGCAAGTCAGGGGATTAACCAGCCAAGATCAACCCGATCTCTATTGGTATGTATCCAAATCAACCAATGTGCCTATCGAGTTTACATTGATTGACGAAGACGGGATTGAACCCTTGGTTGAAACTCGGCTCCCGTCCCCTGTGGAGGCTGGCATTCAACGGATTCGGCTTTCAGATTTTGGGGTTCGGCTGTCGCCGGAAAAGATGTACCGATGGTCCGTGGCCTTGATTCTTGATCCCGAGCATCGTTCAAAAGACCTTGTGGCCAGTGCAAGAATTCAACGGGCCTTACCCTCGGAAGTTCCGAAAAATGTCTCAGAGCATAGTGATGCCGTAGAAGCCACGTTTATCCATGCCGAGGCAGGATTGTGGTATGACGCTATCGCGGCCATATCCCGGGCCATTAAGGAATCTCCCGAGGAAACCCGCTTGCAACAGATTCGGAACGCTCTGTTGGATCAAGTAAACCTAGAAGAAGTGGCGAGGTTCGACCGCATAGCCAAAAAGAAATTTTAGGGAACATTCTTTTTTCACCCTTCCAACAGTCGTTAGCGTGAAACCATCTGATTTTTCTTGCCTGAGGCGGCTAAGAAGGATGGGTTCCCGCCATTAGCTTGCGGGCACGACGAATAAGCCTCCAACAGGTATCAGGCGATGTCCTGTCCCTAATTACAATCCTCACTAATCCCTCTGGCTTCCCGCTAGTAACCGTGGGAAGCCAGCTTGCAGTTTTCCTCCTCGGGGAGAACCCTTGGATGCCTGCTAACGTATTGCGGGCATGACGGATGGGAAATTCCACGGGTAACCAGCCCTATTCCTATTACTACAGTGCCATCGCCCACCGTTGTCATACCCGCAGTCTTTAGCGGGATTCTATCTGGTACTTTCTTTCCTTTTTCCTGATGACCCCAAAAACGTCACGATATTCTGTGAAGCAATTAAGTCTCCTTCTCCCTAAACCGAAAAACAGGAGGATAGAAGAATGACGCACTCATTCATGGTTTTCCTTGCCCTGCAACCTCCGGAGTTACATGGTCGCGAAGAGAAGAACGCGAGGATTTATTCTGTTGGGCATGGTTTCCGTATGTCTCACCCTTCCCGCTTCCGGTTTTTCCCAAGCCTTCTTGAATCCTGAGCACCTTTCCGAAATTAACGGCCTCGCCCATGTGGACCCTGGCGAAACCGGGACAATCGAAACAGCACACACCCAAGTAGCCATGGAACACATTGAACTTCCCGCCATGGCAGACCCGTTTGCCAATCGCGATGCGTTAGTGCTGGTTCGCTTGAAAACCCCAGCTGCACGAGCAGACCGTTCACCAGTCCTGGCGGAAATTTACTTTGATGCGAAACGCTATTTCCTCAAACGAGAAGCGGCCCAAATAATTGTTGAAAGTGCAAAGCTCTTGGCCCATGATCACACTCGCAAACTTCAGATTGAGGCAATTTGCGATAAGCGCGGCACGACCGCGTATAGTGTGGCGTTGGGAATCCATCGAGCTGATTCTGTAACCCGCTACTTACAAAATCTCGGCGTTCCATCTTCACAAATATCAACCATCTCTTTTGGTTCCCACCAACCTCGTTGTTACGGTCGCGCATCGGACTGTTGGCAAGACATGCTTCGTATTGACCACGCGTTCCAGTTGTTAGCTATGAACCGCCCTCAGTCAGGATGCTTGGCGCGACTTCGATTAACCCCGGGAATTAATGAACAAGTAACGTCTGAGCACGCGACTCACCAGCCATTCCTCCAACGAATTCACCTCGCAGAGTCACGGTAAATTTCGAGAACTAACGCAGTTGACTGAGACGAAGCGGATTTTCTGAATTCCACTCATCTTTCGGCATTCCGATATAGAGAAAGAAGTCCAGGAAATTATAAGACGGATCCCCGCTAGAGACTGCCGGGGGCGACTGGTAGCAATTAAAAGTGGCTCATCAGGAAATGGCGTGGGTTTAAGATGTGGCCCTCGATATTATCCTTGGCCATGGGTGGGGGCGGGGATACCTTTCCAGGGACAATGGGGATTTTGTAGCCGCAGCATCTCATGCTGCCATCTCAAAGGGTGCGTGATTCCTCATCAAGTCTTCTGGCCAATTCAAATCCTGGAAGAGCCTTAAAAATTAATCCAGCACGTTGACCACAAGTTGCAGATGGATGCCGTCATCCTGGAGGTTTCCGCCGGTGGTGGGAACATGGTTGAGAGGAAGGCCCCAATAAATGCTGAAATGGGCTCGGTCGAATATTGACGCTCGTAATCCCAACCCGACACTAGCTAGGGTTTCGGGGTCGGGGTTGACACCCTTGGCGACCCAGGCGCGCCCCACATCGAGAAAGGGAGCAAACTGCAGATTCACCGGCCCCAGCATCCCAGGCAAGAGGGGAATGCGGGTTTCAACAGAAAACACAAAAGCGTTGTCGCGAACCAGTTGGTTTTCTCGATAGCCTCGAACGCTATACCGTCCCCCCACTGCCGATTGTTCAAGGGGAAACAGTCGGTCATTGGCATACTGCAGAATCATCCGGCTCAAAAGCTGAATCCCTGAGGGATCAAAACGGTGCGCCCACTGGGCCTGTCCTTGCCAAGAGAAGAATTGGGTATCGGGAAGACTGCCCCCGTTATTCGTCGCATCGAGGATATCAATGCCCCAACTCATTTGAGAGCGGAGAGCCATCACATCTTGCCGTTGTCGATTGGTCCATTCTTGAACAAAGCGTAACGCCGAGACGACCGACTCCCCATTGGGTTTGGCCCCGGGAGTAAAAATATTGGTGCCCACATTGGATAAGAAAATCTGACTCCGCAGCCGCTCAAACCCCAAAGATACTGCCAATTCTTGTTCGAGAGTGCGATAAAGAGGCTGGCGAATGGAGAAGTGGACAATCTCTGATTCGCTCTTAAGATTCAGGGTGTCAAACGGAGCTTCCACAATGGCAAAGTCGTTTTTGCGGTATTGCACCAACAGAGTGGTGTCCCAAGGGCTGAGGGGTAGCAGGTAGCTTGTTTCAAATTGCGGGTCGAGGCCATCGGACTTTCCATACGTCACCGTGAAAATATCCCCAAGCCCAATAAGATTTTGATGAGAGATTGTGGCTGAACCCCGCTCTGCACCGACGGTGGGCGATTGAAAATTATTCAAGTCCGTCCACATCTTGTATGGACTGGCTTCTTCAACTTTGACGAGCAGGATGCTTTGGCCAGGCTTGAGCCCTGGTTTCAACTCCGCATTGACTCGTTTGAAGCGGCGATCTTGTAAAAGCAGTTGCAAGCGTTTTCGAAGTTCATAAATGTTGAGAGGTGTCCCGGCACTGAGGCGAATCCGACTTTCCAAATAAAACGGAAAGAAGTGTTTTGTTCCTTCAACCTGAACATCCGTGAGTTCGCCTTCGATGATTTGGATGGTCACCACGCCATCTTGGACGGTTTGGTCAGGAAGAACTGCTCCGGAATTGATGTACCCTTTGTTGACATAGAGCAACGTCAATGCCTGCCGAATCTTTTGGAGGTCTTCGGTTGTCAATTCCCGATTAACATAAGGCGCAATGACTTCATCCAACTCTTCTTGAGTAAACACGGTACTCCCAATAACCTGTATATCCTTAATGAACACCCGAATGAGAGGAAGCCGCTGGCGGCTGGGATCTATGGCTGGAGGAGGAGGAAGAATCCGTTCTGGGGGAGGAATTGGCTTTGGAGGAATTTGTTTTTCTAAGGCCGGAGGTTCCCCAGATCGTCCGCTAGGATCAAGCGTTGGGGGGACTAATTGGGAAAAACCCTTGAGGGGAAGCACCAGCTCCAAACAGGCGAAGAAGACGAGAAAAATGGAAGGCTCCAGGCTCAAGCCAACAACGCCGTTCCGGGATACCGCATTCTCGTTTCGCATTGGCTTGGTATGAATGCTGGTCTTCAACGAACAGCCCTCTGAAAAAGGAAAATGAGTCAAGGAGAAAAAAACAGGAAGACAATATGAACCTTCCTTGTAGGTACTATAATTCTTACCTCCTAAAAATTTTCTTTGAAGAATTCACAGGGGAGGCCAGTATAGCAATGTTGAGAGGAGTAAATAAACGAGATTTGAGAAATGATTAAAAAATAACTTAGGCGGCACAACCGCGAATGGTATCACCAATCATCCAATGAGAGTGCCTAGCCAATTCATCGGCGGCTTCCATACCAAGACGTTTGACCATATTCCCGGATGGTTCAGGAATAAAACTTGGAGAGTTGGAAAATGATTGAGGCAGGCTCATGTTAAGCGGACTCGTCATGAATCCACCAGGAGGTGGAGGGATACCATCGCGTCCACCTTGAACAAAGCTACTGAACTGCCCACCCTGTTGGGCGGCACAACGCGCGGCAAACATCTTGGCGACTTTCAAAGCGTCCTGTGGCAAGGGGGTGATGATGCCGCTTAAATTGATAATTGGCGCTTGAACATCCAGAGACCCACTCGTGCCAAACTGGGAAGAGAAGTCAATGTTCTCAGTGGTGAATTGATCAATGAAGACCCCTTGTGTTGCAGTAAAGGTGATGTTGCCTCCCGTGCCTTCAAAAGCATTTGCCACTATCCGGCTATTTTCTATAATGATCCAAAGAGGGTCAAAATCGATGTTGGCACCTTGAGTGGTAGGACCACCTCCAGTCGAACCGGAAATCAAGCTGTTCCTCACATGGATGAGAATATTCGCATCGAATTTAATATTACCTGCATTACCCAATAGAGACTGCACATTGAAGGTACTGTTATCGACAAAAATAGTATCTCCTGCCACGACAGTAATTCCTCCTGCCGTCCCTACTAACGGATCAGCAGCAATGGCTTGGGCGTTGGTATTCGTATTAAGAGCTGTCACCAAGGAATTATTAGTAAATTCGGCATTTTGGGCAGCATCAATTAAAATATCTCCACCCTGTGCTCCAACGGCTGACGTGGACAGGGTGGCATTGTTACTTTGGAAATTGCCCCCTGTGGTAGTAATGGTCACGCTCCCGGAGTCACCGGCATTCGCAGCCATGCTGGAACTTTGGGCCGAAGCGGTGGCTCCATTGGAAAAAACAACCTGATTGCCGGTAACTGAAATATTTCCTCCCTTTGCTATTGTTTCAGTTTCGCTAAAGAGGCCTGTATTGGCGCCAGTAATTGTGACATCATTTTCTGAAACGACCGTTATGGGGCCACCCTCACCCGTAGCGTTATTCGCACTACTACTATCAAAACGGCTCCCACTGGCGATGGTTACCGAGTTGGTGGCGTTTATAGTGGTAGATCCGGCATTGCCTTGACCGGTGGTGGTGGCCAGAGAGGTTGCGCCGTTAGAAAACGTGACATTGGTGCCGTTGACGGAAATAGCTCCACCGTTGCCGGTGCCAGCGGTCCGAGTTCGTACGCTTCCTTGATCAAATAGAATCGTTGGTGCATTTAATGTGATGGGGGCGACGTCGGAGTTAGCCGCATCGCTGACAATTCGAGATGGTTCACCCAAAGACTGCCCCTTTACCATAAGGGAATTTGTCCCTGTGATGGAGATGGCTCCTCCCGTCACGTTAACCGATTCCGTATCTACACGAGCTCCAGTATCTAAAACAAAATCGGCAGCCTGAATCGTTATTCCTTGGTTGGAACCAGTGGCAGCTGGGCCAAGATTCCGATTGGAGATACGTGAGTTGTTGCCAGAAATGGTCGTCGTGTTATCTGTTTCAATGCTCACAAGCCCGGTGGAACCTGAACCGGTATTTGAAGTCAGTACTGAACCGCCGGACTGCACGACAAGGTTTTTGGCGTCGAGGGAAACATTATTGGCTAAACCTCCACTTTGGGAGACTGTGTTGATCGAACCTTGGTTTTCAACGATGATATCTTGGCCTGCGGTTACGGATACGATTCCACTATTACCTGTCGCACTAGTTGACGCGCTTTGGATTACACTATTAGCCCCTGAGACGCGTACGTCATGGTCTACGTTGACGGTCACGTTTCCGGCATTCCCGTCTGGAGAAGGATTGCTACCAGAGTTCGTTTGAATGGTGGAACCTCCTTGCACTTCGAGGTTATAGGCTTCCACGATAATGTTCCCTGAATTGCCTTCGGTCAAAGTGTCGCTAAAAATTGTACTCCCATTATCCATTGTCATAGTTCCAGTAAGCTTAATGTCGACGCTAGGATCTACAGGGTCTTGGACGTCGAAGTTTTGTGCAAAGACAACCGATCCGGTATCCATGACGAACTGGCCACCACGAATGAGGACGGTCCCGCTCTGGCCATTGGCCTCAAAAAAGAGGTCGGATACATCTACAAAAGATCCGCCGGTTAACGAGACTTGTCCGTTATTCTGTCCCGGCGAATCAATATCCAAAGTTGATCCCCCGGGAGATGTGGTCACTGTTCCTTGTGTAGAAAGACTGGCTAGTTTGACTTTCCCGCCCCCAGCAAACAAAAAACTTCCTGAATTCACATCGATGTCCCCGCCAATGAGCGTGAGATCTTCCCCGGTTGGTACGTTCAGAAAGAAAGATCCATTTACTCGAATGGGCATTGGGGTATCGGTGGTAAATTCAAACCCCTGCGGATCACCGATATCGGCAAAATCTTCAACAAAACCAAATTCGTTCACTGGATTCATTCGGAGGATGCTGTTTGAGTTCGCATCCATGGCAGGATCTGCATATAACACGGTGCTATCTTCATAATGAATGACGTTTGCCGTTGTTGCCGTGAACGATCCTGGTTGCCCCAGGGTTCCAATATTCAACGTGGCATTCGGCCCAAATTCTATTCTAAAGGGGTTAATCAGAAAAAAATTGGCCCCAGGAATGGTGGAGTTCAGGGTCCCATCAATTATTGATACCTGTCCTCCGGTGACCCGGCTCAGGACATTGGCAATTCCCGGTGTTGCTCCCGTGAACGTGGCGCTTCCGCCGGTGGGAATATTGAACACTCCAAAACTATGTATCAGACTTGACCCGAGCACAACACCCATCCCCTCGGTGATGGTCACATCAGGATCGGTAAAACCTTGGGGACCGCTTCCCCCCAAAGGTTGAAGGGTTCCATCAATGGTGATGTGCGGGGTCTGTGCCACGGCCTCACCTTTTAATTCCATGAGAGGACTCAGGAAGATGAGGCCGGTCAAAAACAGAATCAGCTTTCTGCCCATGGCAGAATTAGGGAATGCTGAGGGTTTCATCCGAGCACTGATTAGTCGTGACACGCACATGGAGGGTTCAATTCCTACTCAAGTCTGAAATTATCCTCTTTGGTTTCATGTAAGATTCTTTAACTCGACTTTTCTTTTCCCTTTAGCCCAGGATGCCTCTCCCAAGCCTAAACCGAAAAGACGAGTAGACATTCAAATTTCCTATTTTACGGTTCTTTCTAGTGTTGTGGCCATTCGTCAAGCTCCGTAACAGATAGAGCTTTTGTCGGGTTTTTCTGGCTCCAAGGCTTACTTACCATTAGGAGCCTTCGGGGCATTGAATACAAAACTCTCCCCAATAATCATGCTCCTCCCAAAATTCACCAACTTCCACATTAGCCGAGGAACCGCCCGTGGACTTACCAGTGACCGTGATTCCTCCTCCCTCCGCAATTTCAATCCAGTCATCTTTGTCTGTTAATAAAAAATTAAAAATCCCTTTATACCTACGGGTATTACTCCCCATGACTGGATTATCTTGCCAACCGCCATCCCACACCACAGGGCTATATCCTACCGTCTTGTTGTAATACCAATTAGTGGTCGGTGGGGGAGGGAGTGGAGTCTTGACTGTGGGATGAACATGTTGCCAAGTGCCCGTTGGAGGAAACACATAGGCACCACTTACGTGCACTTCACTCCCCACGGCTCCTCGTATGCTCGGCCCAAATTTCCGCTTAACAGACATGGAAGTCACGGCATCCACATAGACTTTTCCATCTTGGTCTTGCACTGAATTATCGAAGTCCTCTCCCCAAAATTCTATGTGTCCGGTTACTCCGGCATCCAATGCCGTGATTTTCATATTCCTTAGGATGACCTTATCAGGGCTACTATCTATCACGCTGACGCGGGCATTATTACTCGAATTTGGAAGCGCTTCGATTTTGTATTGTTTCCCGGCGCTGTCGGTATAGATCCCACTGAGGTTTAGTTCCTCTGGGGGATCTCCAGTGGTAGGAGGTATTAAATTACCTTCAATAGTCGCCTTGGCCGTTGTTCCTTGTGAGACCGATGGGATCAGTAACAACCCTAGCAAACAGAGCGCAAACAATGATAAACAGGGTCTTTCCTTGCACATGTGCAACCTCCTTTTTTCACTCAGCATAAATGAATTAGTAAAATAACGTTATTGGAAACCTTACTTTGCCAATACATCATCGATGTAAAATTTGAGTAACTTATCTTTTGTTTGGCTACTGACATCTTCCAATGCCTTTCTGGCTTTGCTTGAAGGGTCTTTGGCATGAATGGCTATGGCGTCAATGGCCCTGTATTTACATCTCTCACGAAAGTCCGCTATGCCTTTTTTTAAAAATTCATCCATTGATTCAAGCTTTCGGGTTTCAATTTCTTTTTGACTCAGACCCTTGGGACTTCCCTCGAGATATTCGCGGCGTTCGGCAAACTGTGCCTTCAGTTCATCGGTTCTCGTAATCGTGGCTTGTTGCACAATCGACGATCCTGCCGCGCCCTGAATAATGCTAATTAATTCATCCGGCGAGAGGTTTTCTGGACCCGAGCCCCCATTGAATTCGCAGTCAGGACCTAATTGAACGGTGGCGTGTGCCCGTTCTTGCGCCTGTGCGCTCCAGATAACCACCAATCCCACAACAACCACAATTAAAAGATAATTTCTAGATGCGATGTATTGTTTCATGACTATTGTCTCCCTTTCCCAATTGGCCTTGAGTGACTAAGTCATTCCCCATCATCCCAAAGCCTATAATCAATCGGAGGACAGTTTATTTTGCTTAGTTCATCAGTTGTAGTGTCCTCTTTCGTAAACACTGGACATGCCTTTGGGAACTCGCTGACCGGATGTTCGCCCATGGTTAAACACTGTGCCGGGTTTTCTGGGCACAGTGTTTTCTTGTAGACAACTTGAAGCATGGAATGAGCATTCCTGACTTGGCGGAATGTTTGGCCTTCGGTTAAATATTTGCGCGCAGAACCCTTGTTATACATGACATTCTGGGGCTCATCCTTCCATCTGGGATGATGCACCAGACCAAAGGCATGTCCCAACTCGTGGATTAAAAGATTTGGGTCGGTTTTTACCCCCAAAGCGATAATTCGTTTGTCATGGACGTTCTCGGGTAAAATATCATCGATTTTTATGTTCTCACCCCGCTCGGCGTGGCTGTCCTTCTGACGGTCGCAATTCACTCCGCTCGTCGCACTCATGTCATTTCCATCACCACGTACCTTGAGCATGTAATACACATTGATCATGTCTTTTTCGAACCCTACGACCTTTTGGAGATGCCGTACCTGAGAGTTGGTAGAAAAATTGTTGCAATCAAATTTCAAAAATTCTTTGTTGGCCGGGAAGTCTACGTTGGCCGGGTCGCCCATAGATAAAGTTTTGACCTCGGGATTTGAGGGACTCCACATTAAATCGAGAGCGATACCTTGCCGCTCTCTTTCCCAAATCTCATTTGTGTTTCCAACTGCGTCAATGGCTTTCTTCTTGAGAAACTCCACATCACCAGGTCTCTCAATCTCGGTGAAGATCACAATCCAAATTTTAATCGGAATCAAATATTCTTCCAGAAATGTTATTGGTAAAATATCATCCGCCCTAGGTGTCCATTTTTTGCTTTGGGAATTTCCCTGAATGGGTTGGTAGAGAGTAGGCGGATGGTGTTTGGCAAAACCAAAGATACGCACCGGGGGGCCGGTAAAGTTTTTTGTAAGTCGTAATTCGTTTTTGAATAGTCTAATACTCTCTTCCCTGTCAGGGGTTCCTTTAATAGTCCCATAGACCTCTATTCCTGCTTCCTCTAGGTTTCCATTAGCATGTACCCGGACTTTGTCGCCCCCGCCGGCGTTTGCCATTAAAGAAAAGGCCAATCCACCCGCTCCTATTAGAAGACCTAGCAATGTCAACATCCTTACTTGCCGTTTAGAAGGAAACTTTCTTGAGTTTCTTGTGTTCCCTTTAAAAATTTGAAACATGAATGGTATAGACATTGTAGAGCCCTCCACAATTCTAAAGGAGTCTTTTACTCCCTCTTTCTTGAATGTCTTATTTAGGGAAGAATGGGAAAATTATAAATTTTTAAAAATTTTTCTGAACAATGTTAAATCCCCCATCTTTATGAAGCCCGGGTATCAAGAGCCATATTGCAAACGGGCAAGACTTGGTCCTTCCAGAACAGGATCTCTTCCTTTCACTTACTCTGATTTTCCAATAGAAATTATTTACGGAATGGCCGAAACGGTGGCTCGAGGTTAGGGTCGAACCTTTTGGTGGATTGGAAAATGGTAGGTACTGTTTGGTGCGGTGTTCCATAGGTCTCTCAACCTTTCTCACGTTCATAAATCGGGCGTTGTTCTTTATCTTTCAAATCCATGACATTAAAAACGATTCTTTCAGTCGTACCGATTAAAGCACCAGTGGCTGTATCAATCCTGCCCGCACCTAGATCAATGTTGGGCTCAGTCAAATGTCGCGTTTTCTCCGTTTCCTCTGCGGTTATCCTCAGGTAAGAATCAACCGGACTTAGAGGTGGTGCTGATATTGAGATAGTTAGGTGGGCCATCTCCAAAAGAAAAGATTCCCTTGGGGTTAATATCCGCGTTAGACCTGGTAAACGATTCTTTTGCGATGATTGGAACCGCTCCGGCGGTTCCGGTTCACATTGAGGGGGCATCGGTGGGGAAAGAAGTGTTCCCTCCCTCGGACTTGATGTCATTTGGAAATGGTTCGCCATTCTTATTGCTCTGCCTTGAATGACGATTTTTCCACTACTCTCAAGGGCTGGCTGAGGGGGCGGCGGTGGCCCGCGTGGTGGAGCAGGGAAATCGTACCGACTTGTCTCGATACATCCCGTCTCCGCTATCGTTATTTTCTCATTCCGAGTAAAGGCCCTAAGGTTTATTGGCCTAAAGAAGGGAACTAAATCGTCGGAGTTTAAGTTCTTTTCGAAAAGTTTGTTAACCGGATTAGCCTTTTGAATATTATTTTTCGTAGCTACATGAAAGGTTCCCGAAGTTAGGGTTGAATTTCTCCCAACACCTACGACTTGGGCCATAGGGCTACTCTTGGCGGAAGTGGTAGCATCAGCTTGATCATGTGTAAAGACGGCCTTGTGACCTTCCCCAATGTTGATGCTGAACTCTTGAGGCCCATGATAGTGGGTCGTTCCCTTTTTAGTTTGGCCATAAATTTTTTCCCTGTTTCCTGATCGGTGGCCTGCCTTGGTACCTAGAGAAGCATCTACCGTGATGGAAGTCTCATGGGCCCAAGAAGGAACTCCCAGGGTAAGGGCAATGAGCAATGCCTGAACTAGAGGAGCCCTAAACAGATTGACATCCTTATTGCCGCTGCTGCGGTCTTGACCATGGCTCACGCTGGGCCCTGGTCCACAGAAACTTTTGGTGGATATTGAAGGGAATGGGGGAAGAAAAGGGGTCGGGTGGGACTTTTTTTCTAATATAAAGTCAGCGAACGTTTGTCGTTTGGTATTATTTTTCCCTCCCTCCTCCTCGTGAGGGGCACTGTGTAGCAAGTCAGCGAAAATTTGTCGCTTAGTATTATTTTTCTCTATCGGGGCCATGTGAGTGCCACCGAATAGAAAGTACCCTGCACTTTCTGGTGTTCGGTGTTCCATCGGAATTTGCTCCTTTTTGGAACCGACACCACTTCTTGTGGGAAAGCCTTTGACCTTACCTCGTGCAAGGCCTAGGTCTTCAGACCTGATACAAAGATAGATGGTATTTAAAAAATTCCAGATTCTATCTCTGGCCTGAATTACCTTTTTCTTATATTTCCGCAATTGTAAGACTTGAGACATGTTGCGCCTTTTCAATCCCCGATTTCAATACTTTTTAATTTTTTGTAATACGTAATTTGAGCACGCAAAAGGAATGCCAGATTTTGAACTTTCCAATAGAGATCACTCTTTCGAGTTACTCGACTAGAACGTGAACGGACTAGCTTGCTTGGAAAACTAGTGATGGTATTGCTGATTTTGAGGTGGCACTGGTCGAAAGAAAGACATGACTTTTGCTGCGGGAAAGTCGTTGCAATATAGTATATCCTTTTTATTTTTGAGGAATATGTCTACCGTGTTAACAAATTATGAAAAAGCCATGGGGATGCATGAAAAAGATTTTTCTGGCACCTTCTCTTTCAACTTCCTCTCCTGAATTGAAGCCATTTCCAAATTGGAAACATTCGACAGCTATTAAAGCTTTCTTCATTTTCTCTTTGCTATGGGTATAAAATTCATGGCAATAATTTTTCATAATGCAAAATCAATAAAAAGTTGGACCCTTAATATTATTGTCTCCCTAGGTCAACGTACCCTATCTCTTTGCTGTTGGGGGGGAGCATTCTTTTCGCCGATCCCCCTCTTTATTCGTTTGTTTTTTCAAGATCGCCAAATAAAAAATTCTTGGTTATTCCAGCCTGCCTGACTTTTCCGCCCATACGCCAATTGGCGTAAAGTGGAAATTTTATTCAAATCCAGGGAAGAAAAAGGGTTATCTTTCAATTCCTTCATAATCTGGTTTACGAAAAGTGACCACTTTGTGGACAATGGCTCAAAGACGAAAGCTGGTTTGTATGGTGGTTGTTGGGAATTTCTGGACAGGGGATCTCATTAAGTAATTGGCATAGGAATTGAAATAGTATTTCCAGAACTCAGGATATAATGAGGAATTGATTTATGAAAAATTTTAGTGAGCACAACCAAAATCTTTAGCTCAGGCTTCGTACCCGTTCATAGCGAGGTGTAGCACCCACCTTGCGCCTGCGTGGCAATTTACCCTCCTCCTTAATTGCCATGGCACATGAAGGCTGAGCTAATTGAAGGAGGGGCCCATGACTCCTCCCTCACCTCCCCACTCCCTGCAGGAACGCCTACTTCCCCTGCAGGGGGCGCGGGAGCCCAAAATCCCCAACACCAATTCGGCTATGAGAATCCAACGCTGTGTCGTGCTCGAGTCTCCTAATAAAGATCCCCACCACAAGCAACGGTGTAATTATTAGAGATAACAATGATTGAAAATCCCCCTTTACCCAAAGGGGAATTTTCAATAGCAAACCCAGAGTAGAGCTACCTGGAAAGCACGGGATTCAAGATAGATCCCCGCTAAAAACTGCGGTGATGACTAATAAGCTGGTTGTTGAATTGGTAGAAACAATTTGAATACGTGGGCTATTTATTACACAATAACGCTCATAATTTGTGTTGCACTCGGTAGGCATACATCGCCATCCCTGCCGCCACTGCAGCGTTTAGTGAAGACGTGCCCTTCGTCATGGGAATGGCAACCTTCTCGGCAGCACTACTTTCCGGCAGTCCTTCACCTTCTTCCCCAATCAATAGGCGCACATGTTTTGGCCATCGATAGGTGGTTAGGTTTTTTCCTGAAACATCCATTGCTACAAGCGTTGTGAGTATTTGGTCATGGTTGAGATCGTGGATCGACGGGCCTTTGACAAATTCTACATTCAATACGGCCCCACTTGCTGAACGGGTGGACGCAGGGTGAAAGGGAGACGCGGCTTCCTTCAATAAAATGACCTTTTGGACACCCAATGCCTGGCAGGTTCGTACTACCGCCCCAACATTTTTTGGGTCGCCGAGGGGGCACAGTAACTCTAGTCCCTGGGGAGCCTCCTTTTGGTTCCAATCGACAATCTCCGGAGTTCGACACACGGCAATTGGCGTCTTGGTGCCGAAGACATCTAATTCCTTAAACAATGGGCCTTCAAGGCAATGGTGAGTTACCGTCTCGGGGACGGATAAATCGTTCGCCCACAAGACCGGATAGATCAATTCAAGGCAACGATCCGGTTGTGTGTGAAGAATTTCTCGAACGACCCGTTCTCCAAACATTAGAAATTGCTGATGCTTATGTACCCCACGCGAATTTAATAGCTGTAGCCAGCGTTTAAAACGGGCATTCCCCCGGCTGTTTATTTGCATCTTCATGGGCTACCGACTTGTGTCTCTCCTCCCTCTTTCTTTTGTCCCTACTTAAGAGGAAACCATGGTCTTGTGAACCTAAGTGCTGATTTTTACAGAAGAAAACAATGTAGACAGTTACAACCATTATGTAAACAACGTTTCCAGTATCTGCTTGTCTTCATGGCCAGAGCCCATGTCGCCATTTTCGATTTTACACGAAAATTCATCAACAAAAACAACGGGATTGAATCAATGCATTTTGTCTTTATGCGGTATTTCCATGCTTGGCACAAGGGTTGCTTTATTCATGAATTAAGGAAGACCAACTTCCCACTTTTAAAGGAGAACACAATCGTGAACATGTCTTGGGCCATTGTTATTTCCGGAATACTGACCACGCTCATCGTCGTCTTCGTACTTGTGCGTATTTGGTCGGAGAAAGGTTCCAAGAAAATCACGGGAGATTGGTCTTCCGATAGCGATAGTTAGTTTATTCATCCATTACCCACTAAGGAGGAAGCCATGGTTACAGAACATTCATCAACTCAACAACCTCAAGGTCACACCAATGCTGACGGGTCTGATTCGGGTAAGTCGTCTGCTCCTCAAAACGCGCCGAGGTCTTCAGCAATTTTTTCAGGTTCAAAAACCTTAGGGACGGTGTTAGTCGTGGATGACGAACCTGATGTCAGGAAGGTCATTCGAATGACGCTTGAAAAGAGTGGCTATCACGTCATTGAAGCGGAAGATGGGGACCAGGCCATCAAGGTTCTCAACGCCGGGGAAAACCCTATTTTGGTCGATACAATTATTACGGACATTCGTATGCCCAAAATCAATGGGGTGGAAGCCATCAACTATTTCCAACAGCAGTACCCCAGTATGCCCTTGGTCGTACTCACGGGGTATCCGGATTTAGATATGGCAACATCTTTTATGACCAGCGGCATTGTGGACTATCTCGTGAAGCCGGTTGAAAAAGAAAAGTTGAAAGCCACGGTGGCCAAGGCCATTGAACAACGTCAAATTTCTTTTATGTAAATAAGCCAAAGAGTAGGTCATCACGTATGAAATTGGTGAACAACCTTCGGCTTCCACCCACAAGAGGAGTCTTCCCTCCTTGGGGAGGCTCCTTCGAGGGCTTGGTTCTGACAAGAAGTCAGAGTAATCACCAGGAGGGTATGTTCGTGGCTATGGAATTTTTCTTTTTGTTGGCGGCGGCATGATTGGAGGAATACATCATGACGGACATTGGACGAATGAAAGTCGCCATCCTTGGTGGGGGCCAAAGAACCCAACCTCTTATGGAGTTACTCGGGCATCTTCACGATATCCAAATTGTGGAACTGTCGCCTCAGGGTTCCTCTGTGGAGAAAACTTCTCCTTCTTCCCTTTTAGGGGCTTTGGGCAACCTCGACTCATCGGCTCCGGCCAATGCCTTATTACAGCCTCATCTGGTCATTGATACCACCGGCCACCTTCAGTCGTCAGAATCCAATTCAAACTCGTCCGAACAATCTGTCGAGGTCCTGAAGGGCAACGGCGCCAAGTTATTGTTGGAACTCGCCGAGCAGGAACATCAAGTCCGAGGCCAAATTTCCCATACCGAAAAACTCGCGACAGTTGGGACTATGGTTCTGGGCATTGCGCACGATATTAATAATCCCCTTCATGTGATTCTCGGGTTCAGTGAAAACCTGTGTGACGAGGCTTATTCAGAAGAGATTCGCGACCAGGCCAAAGAAATTCATCAAGCGGCTAAACGGATCATTACCATGTGTCAGCACCTGACCGGGTATGCCCGTCACGGGCAGACCCATCCTCTTTCTATTATTGATCTTGAGGAGCAACTGGATGAATCGTTGAAGATCGCAAAATACGCGGCGTCGTTTAATAGGGTGTCAATCCTCAAATCCTATTCTTCCAAAGCCAGAGTGTTAGCCAAAGCCGAAGAGCTCACTCAAATATTTGTCAATTTGGTCTTAAATGCGATTCAAGCGATGAATGGCTCCGGGACCTTGACCTTATCTTCCGTTACTCACCAAGAAAAGATCTGCGTCAAAATTCAGGATACCGGTCCGGGAATTCCTCCCACGCACCTGCCGAAGATCTTTGAACCCTTTTTCACCACGAAACCTCCTGGAAAGGGTACCGGATTAGGGCTGCACTCCGTGCGAACGCTGGTCCACAAAAATCAAGGAAAAATTTTCGTTGAAAGCGAAGTGGGGCAAGGGACCTGTTTCCACCTGGAATTTCCCAACCCTTCTTCTCGGGAGGGATGTTGATATGGATCCCTTCCAATATAAGCAACAGGCTGCGCACAGACGGCAAGGCCTCAAGAAAAAAATCATTTTGTCTATTTTGATCGTGGGCATCCTTCCTTTGGTCATTGGCCAAATTATGTCTTTTTATAAAGGACGCGAGGAAATTCTCGAAGTGAATGGAGATAATTTTCAGGCCTTGGCCATAGAAACGGCGCGAGGTCTTGACTTGACTCTCATGGAAGAAGTCGCGCAAGCCGAACGCATTGCAGCTGAACCGGAAATGATACGGGAATTGGAAGCCCGTCGTGATGCGCTCTCCACTTTGGACCCGGAACAGCTTATTCAGCTGTCGGCCCAAGCCCATGAAGCATGGAGGCACCAAACTCCTTCGTTAGTCGAAGAAATCACGCAAGGGCCTTTAGCGTTGATTCTTCATCAATATTATCTGCGAACCTTCCAGAGTTCAGGCCGCGCGACGGCTGCCTTGCCACGGTCATCCACTCGTGCGCTGTTTGTCACCGATATTGCCGGACGGCTCGTCGCCAGTTTGAACACCAATGTAGAGTTTTTGCATGCTGACCAACCGTGGTGGAAGGGGGCGTTCCACAGTGGAGCGGGGAAGCCGTATTTGGGAGCCGTGTCATTTCACAAGGACCTCGGGACCCACACGATTGCTCTTTCCATTCCCATATTGGATAGCATTCGGTATCAAGCCGTCGGCATTCTTCATCGGGTTTATGATGTCACCGAATTTTTTGCACCAACGATTGAGAGCATTCAATTTGGCGAGACTGGTCATGTCATGCTGGTCGACAGTCAAGGGACGGTCATCTATTGCCCCGTGTTGGAAACTGGGTCTCGTCTTTCTTTAACCGAACTTCCTTCTTCGATGGTGGCGGACCAATCAGGGTGGACTCAGACGGCGGGGGATGGCCATGATGGCCACACGACGTCCATCATCGGATTTGCCGCCTTACAGGGGACGAATCGCATCACGACTTCTTCAACTCAAACCTCCTGGCATACTTTTGTGTGGAAACATCCCGATGAACTTTTTGCCCCGATTCAGCATCTCCAAATCTGGAACGGGATATTTGGCCTCATTGCGATCAGCCTGCTTATTGCCTTAGGGGCGATGGCCGCCGAACGCATTGTGAACCCGATTCGTCGGCTTCAAGATGCGGCGCGTCTTATTGGAAAGGGTGAGTTGGTAGAACCTCTCAACATTCAGACGGGCGATGAAATCCAAGAGTTGGCGGAAGAAGTGAATCGCATGAATCAACAGTTGGTCAGTGCCATGGGCGGCCTTCGAAGCGAAGTGGAATCTAAAACCCAAGAAATGTTGGATTTGCAAGAGTCTACATCCAAAATTCTTCATAACGTACCCACTCCGGTAATCCTTCTCGACTCCCAGGAACGGGTGACTTATCTCAATCAGGCCGGACGAGAGGCGCTGGGGTGGAACATGGACACGTTGGAGAGTTTGAAACTTTTCGATCTTCTCCCGGTCAAGGAGCCCATTCAGCAAAAGCTTCGAGAAGAGCTCAATGCCCAATCCACAGGAACCGAGGAAGCCCAAAACCATCACATGGCCAATGGCCATAAGGAAAAATTCGCACTGAAAGATCCTTTGTCAGCAGATTTAGATTTGGAGTCTGAGCTTCCAAAGAATATGCTTGAAATCAATGATCGAATGTTCTGGTATGACTGGTTTTTCATAAAAGCACGATTTCCTGAAAAAGGGGCAATTGGTCTGGTCCTTCGAGACGCGACGGAAGAAAGCCTGGTGCAGGAACAATTAGCCTATAGGGAAAAAATCTCGAGTTTAGGCATTCTTTCTTCGGGGATTGGCCATGAGCTAAACAATCCATTGGTTGGGGTCATTGGATTGGGGGAAGCGATTCAGGAAGAAGAAAACCTTACGCAAGCGAAAACCTTGGCCAAGGAAATTGTTCAGCATGGGCAGCGAATGGCCAACGTCATTCGAAACATTTCCGGTCAAGTTCGCGGACAAGCCCAAGGGCAGGTCCGGGACGTTCTGGTGGTTGACGAAATTGGGAAAGCTTGGGAACTCGTTAAGGAAAGTCTGAATCCGTCGTCCATCACGGTAAATACGGCTTACCAATGCAACTCAGCAATTCGCGCACAACCAGAAGAAATCCGCCAGATATTCGTGAATGTCTTAACCAACTCGGTCCAAGCCATGGAGGGAAAGGGGTCCCTGTCCCTATCAACTCATTGTTCGGATGAGCTTATTACGATTTCCATACAAGATTCAGGGCCCGGCATTCCCAAGGCGCATGTGTCCAAAATTTTCGACCCTTTCTTTACTACCAAACGCCAAGGAGAGGGATCGGGACTCGGGCTCACCATTGCCCGTAGAATTATTTCGAGATACCACGGATCCATTCAGATGACCAGTCCTGAACATCAAGGAACCGTGTGTCTCATTTCCTTTCCCACTCAGGGGAAAGTGAAACGAGAGGAGGGCGACCATGAAAAAATGGCTCAATCATAAAGTATTCTTAGAAGTCGTGCTTGTTGTAATGTTGGTCGGGATGTCCCTGAATTTGTCGCATGGCGAAAAAAGTTCAAGCGAATCGAATCATCAAATGAAGGGCATTTCTCCTGAACGAGTTGCCGACTTTGTGCACGATATTGTCGAGGCCGATCGAACCGTGTATTCAACGTTTATTGTAGAGCGTTTGCAGAAAAAGAATATTTTGCACGCGTCTGAACATTGGGAAAACCAAGATGCGCTTCCACTTCCCGCTCAGCTGTTACAAAAAGCCGGAAAACTGGTGGCGGAAAAAGGAAGAGGTATTCGATACCGACTGGTCAGCATGTGGCCAATTTATGAACGAAATGGTCCGGTCACGGAATTTGAGCGAGAGGGATTACAGGCGGTGAGTGACAACCCCAATAAGCCCTTTACGGGAGTCATCACGAGTGGCAAACTTCGATATTACCAAGCCATTTATGCAGATAAAGCCATTACGAAAGCTTGTGTAGAATGCCATAATACCCATCGATTAAGTCCGAAACGCGACTTTCAGTTGAATGACGTCATGGGCGCGATTGTGATTACCATTCCCCTGGACGAGTAAGGCTGGAAGAAATAGCTGAATTGGAGGGGTTAGGGTTGTCAAAGTCAAAAGACTGGCTAGCCAGACTCAACCAGATTCGCAACTTCTGCCTTTCTAGCTCCAAATACCTTTCTAATTTCGACGAATTTATCAGGGAAAGTCTCAAGCACCATTAAATTTCCGGCGGATCTACCGTATCCCGCAACTAGCTTTATCAAGTTCTGCTAATCAAACACCTCCCATCCCTTTGATGATTCGGGCTTCTATATTTTTTGAAAGGCCTTGACTTGTCATAATATGTCCATTATTCTGGACATATGGACATACAAAAAGCCCTCATTGCCTTTGATGCTCTTTCCCAGGAAACCCGGTTGCGGGTGTTTCGCCTCTTGGTCGAACATGGCTCGAGCGGCGCCCCTGCGGGAGCCTTAAGTGAAGCCCTGGACATTCCGCATAACACGTTATCCTTTCATTTATCCCATATGAGCAACGCGGGCCTTGTTGTCTCGCAGCGTAAGGGTCGTTCCATCATCTACAGCGCGAACTTTGAGTTTTTTACCAACCTCATCCGGTTTATGGTGGAAGATTGTTGCAGTTCTGAAATGGCCAGCATACGAGACAATAAGAAGAAACAATGCAGCATTATTGAGCTTGCCCATTGCTGTGAACCTTAACTCAAGGAGAAAGTCTCATGAAACGTCTCCATATTCATGTCGGTGTGAGTGAACTTGATCAATCGATTCGTTTTTATAGTGCTTTATTTAATGCTGCACCCGTGAAGATCAAACCTGGCTATTCGAAATGGCTGCTCGACGATCCTTCCATGAATTTTGCCATTTCGACTCGTGTCTCTACCCAGGGCGTTGACCACTTGGGAATTCAGGTGGACGATGCTCAGGAATTAGAGGAGATGCGGGAACGTCTTAAACATGCAGGCATGTCTGTCTTCGATGAAGGGGAAACGGTATGTTGCTTTGCGCGGTCGGATAAAACCTGGGTGCAGGACCCCTCGGGCCTTCCCTGGGAAGCATATCGGACAATGGAGGAAGTGGAGGTGTTCTCCGACAAAATGCATCATGCAGAAAACGCCTGTTCCACACCTGATACGTCGAATGAAGCTGAGTGTTGTGAGCCCTCACCTGCCTCGCAGGCCTGTTGCACCACATGAGTGTTCGCCCATTCAACGTGTTGTTTCTCTGCACCGGCAATTCAGCGCGGAGCATTATGGCCGAAGGGCTGTTGAAATTTTGGGGGAAAGGAAAATTTCAAGGCTATAGTGCGGGGAGTCATCCTAAAGGCGAGGTGCATCCCTTCGCACTTGATTTGCTCACGCGCTTGGATTTTCCTACTGACGGATTGCGCAGCAAGAGTTGGGAGGAATTTGCCCAACCAACTGCACCAAAAATAGATTTCGTGTTCACTGTCTGTGACAACGCCAGGGTTGAAACCTGTCCCGTGTGGCCTGGCCAGCCGATGACCGCCCATTGGGGCGTAGCTGATCCAGCTGTGGTTGGAGGGGATCACATTCAAAGAATGCAAGCCTTCCGCCAAGCCTTTCGTGAACTGGAAAATCGGATCAAGATTTTTACCAGTTTGCCCATTCGATACTTGGATTCCATGAAGCTCCAACAGACCCTGCATGAAATTGGTCAGATTTCCATCGAGCACGCTCAATCAGAACCGACGGAATCACATCTCTACAAGCTGATGAAGGAAGAATAAGATGAGCGTGGCATGTGAACCACTGTCCCAGGAAACTCAGCACACGCCCCTTGGCCCATTTGAGCGATTCTTAACGGTATGGGTCGGACTGTGTATTTTGGTTGGCATTGGGCTTGGCCACTTTTTCCCTTCCGTATTTCATGTTCTGGGGCAGTGGGAAGTGGCGCAAGTAAACATTCCGATAGCTGTCCTTATCTGGCTTATGATGGTACCGATGCTGCTCAAGATTGACTTTGCGGCCCTCCACCACGTGACCAATCATTGGAAAGGTATCGGCGTCACGCTGTTCATCAACTGGGCGGTCAAGCCATTTTCCATGGCGGTGCTTGGGTGGTTTTTCATTCGGATCGTGTTCGACCCGTATCTTCCCATGGACCAACAAGACGACTATATCGCGGGATTAATTCTGTTGGCCGCTGCCCCGTGTACCGCCATGGTGTTTGTTTGGAGTCACCTCTCGAAGGGGGAACCTCATTTCACCCTGACCCAGGTGGCCTTGAATGACCTGATAATGATTGTTGCCTTTGCTCCGATTGTTGGCCTTTTGCTGGGATTATCCGCGATTACCGTACCCTGGGAGACGCTATTTCTTTCGGTGGGTCTTTACATCGTGATTCCCGTGGCCTTTGCCCAGTGGTGGCGACGCAGCCTTTTACATCATGGCGGCACACAAAAACTTGGGCACGTGTTGTCCCGTATGCATCCCATTTCCTTGGTAGCGTTGTTAGCTACCCTTGTGGTGTTATTTGGATTTCAAGGCGAACAAATTTTGGCGCAGCCGCTGATCATTGCCATGTTGGCTGTGCCCATTCTGATTCAAGTCTATTTGAATTCCGGCCTTTCTTATATCTTAAACAGGACATTCGGGGTGGCGCATTGCGTCGCAGCTCCTTCGGCCTTAATCGGAGCCAGTAATTTTTTTGAATTGGCTGTCGCCACAGCAATTGTGCTATTTGGCTTTAATTCGGGAGCGGCGCTGGCTACGGTGGTTGGCGTCCTAGTAGAGGTCCCTGTCATGTTGTCGGTCGTCGCCATCGTGAATCAAACAAAGGTCTGGTATGAACAGGGATCTCATGTTCATGCTCCCCTGCCAAGGACCTAAAATCCAAGTATGGAGCCAGCAGGGAGTTAAGAAAGACCCCTTTTTCACTTATCCCATTAATACTCCACACTAGGTGAACCTGCAGCGAGGAAGTCAGACATAAATTTATCTTCTTTTAAATTTCTTTCTCCATATACATAGTGTCTTTTACTCTTTTGCTGGAAATAAACCTGGCCATTCGTCTGGCCTAATCATTACGTCACAAAAGAATTGTTTCTTCTGAACAACTGGACGTAGGATGGCTGACCATCCTTCTTCTAGACCCACTTGACGATTTCCTTCATCGTTATTTCTGAGGAAAGCGTTTATCTTCCCGCTGTGGCCCACCGCTAGAACATTGGTATCGGGATTTTGTTTTGACCTTTTCCAAAGTTCATCTGCCAGATTATTAAAATCTCCAAATCTGGGTTTAAAATCATCACTCGGGTCGACTTTCTTTTTGAATAGGACAAGTAAACTGGCAGTGTCGGTTGTTCGTTTCCAAGGACTCGCCACGGCATGTTCTATTTCCATATTTCGATTTAATATTTCTCCCGAATTATAGGCTTTCTTCAAACCATCGGTCGTTAGTGGTATCCATTGATCGTCCTTGCAGTGCTCCCTATCTTTTTCAAAATGACGAAAGAGTAAGACAAAGCCCTTCCTGGTTTTGAGGCCGTCCTGTAATGCTTTCTGTTGCACTTTACTAAGATTACTCCAACTTGGGCATGCATTTTCTAGCCAGCTCTCATTTTCAGCAGCAAGAGAGGTAGCAGAGTGGAGTGTAAGAAAACATGCACCTAACATCAGCACATAGCATAATTGTTTTAAAAAAAAGAGAGGGTTCATGAAAATATTCCTTTTTCTTGTTTTCTATAAACGATCGGCGAGGTCTTCGAGAAATTTTTTGTTCCGCTATTTCCAATCATTCGGAATTGTCACTAAAAATGCGACTGGGGTCGCCTTCTTGTCATCATAAACCAGCACTAAACGTTCTCCTTCTTCAAACCATCCGAGTCCTTCCCAGTTGGCTTTTTTTAATTTATTTTTATCCGACGCTGAACCTTTTTCGATCACGTCGGATAAATCTAGTGGGCCACTAAAAGGGCGTCCCTCCATCGTGAAACGCTGCAACCATTTATGTTTGAATCTTTCATCCGGTGGCAGCTGAGAATCAGTACTTTCCGAACTGAGCAAAACAATGAATCCCCATTCTTTTTTTCCGTTTTGCATTTGATCCCATTGGTGCCAAACTAAGTCTGGAGCTCGAAAACGTTGCGCGAAAGGTTCTGTTCCCTGGGGTTTAGGAACATCAAGCCGCAAATGTTTTAGCGCGTCCTTCTCTTTGAGCTTTCTGCAAGGATTTGGATTCTCCTTACATGAGCTCTGAATCAGCTCTCCATTTCGACCAACATCATGAACCCAAATAATGGGGAAAAAAGGAATTGTTCCAACAAGATCTTGTAATTGAAGAGGAAGATCATTTTTTTCTGGGTACCCTCCCTCCCACAATACAGCAACACGAGACGATCCATTATCAAGAGTTCGGACAGCCAAGCCCTCTAATCCACGGTTGCCCAATTCACTCAACGGGCTGTCATATTCCGTAAGAATTCCATCTTTTCCTATTAACGCTCGAAGCCTTTCTGAAAGAACCACCACCTGACTATTAGCCAGAATGTCTATGGCTTCGAGATCGATCCCGAGTTGGCTTTGCTTCCCATCAGGAATTTTTACTCCACAGAGCTTAGGTATAGGAATGATATCAGTACCAGCCTTTGGCGCATCGAAAGGATAGTAGGTCCCAGGTTTTCCATCATCGACAATAACAAGCTTATCGCCTAAACGGGCAATCCCTGAAGCCTCTCTTATTTCTACTTTTTTACATTCCTCATTCTCCTTAGTCACTTGGGAAAATCCGAGCCCTACGAAGAAGAAAACTGAAATAGCTATGGCCAAACTTCCGTGAAAGAGTTTTCCCCATTTCTTATAGGTAATCATTGAAGAGACCTCTCTATTTCCATACATTTCTTGATAATTATTAGTTTGGTTTCAAGCCAATGATTTAATTCTTTTTGGTTATATGCAATTTCATTTCATCTTGACGGTAAAGCCTTTGGGACCCACTGAGGTCCAAAGTCCCATCGTAGAACCGGTGATTTGCATAACTACCCCGTTCTGGTTAGCCATAGAAATAACAATGCCGCCGCCGCCTATGGCAATTCCAGCACCAACAGAATAATAAGTACCTATGAAATTAGAAAGAGAGGGAAGGTGTGATATTGTCGCTTTCCCACTCATACTGCTAATGCCTACATCAGCAAGACCAAAACCATCCATAGTAAAAAAGTAGGTACCATCTTCATAGTCAAGCTGTCCCTCTCCCCATTGAGCGCCCAGCCCTATTCCGGCTGATGTAAGTTTTAGTTTGATATTTGCTGGTTTGCATTGATCTTCCGGAAATCCAGTTAATGGGAAACATAGGAGAAGAAGAGCTAAACACAAGAAAAACCAAGTCCGTGTAATATGTTTAATCATTTCTGTCTCCTATCTAGCAGCCCATAGAATGAATTTTCATACCCATAGCAAATGAATGGAAACATGTTCTAACTACCTTGTTGAATCGTGAGTTTTCCCTCAAATACAGGTAAGTACAGGGTATCTCCCTCAGCGATAAAGGTGACGGTCAAAGGGCCACCCTTATGCAGTTTATTATATGTTGCTTGATTCGAGGGTGGAGCCAGCCCAAGAACAACGTCAAATTGACGCACGGTGGAATTAGACACACTGGGTTGAACTGACAAGTTAATAGTGTCCGCGCCTTTTGTTATTTTGGCTTTGAGTTTTAAACCAGGGTAAGCATCCTTCCAATTGAGTGGCAGGGTAATGCCTACAGTGTTGCCTTGACCGATGTCCGCAATATTGAGCGTATTTATCTGGATTTTTGAGTTGGGACTGTTCTTCTTATAGAAAACAACGGTTTCTCCGGTATTCAATTCTTCATCTTGAGCATTCTCATTTGGTGTAATCAGTAGCGCAGCCTCAAGTACAGTACCATCCACGTATTTAGTTTCATCGAGTTTAGGTGCACTTTTTGCGGCCACCTTTTTTTGATCGCTTGTAATAGATGCATCAAACTTATTCCACTTGTTTTTGCCTTTTATCCTCAATCCCAGTCCAATTGCATGGTAGGCATTGGGAGGAGTTCCTCCGAGAATGTCATACGCCAGAGGACCATCATTAATAAAACTTGGCGGAGGATTAAAAGTGAGTTGGTAGACGGCTGATGATCCACACCGCTCCTTTTTCCCTTGGTCCATCACGGGAATATGAAACTCGCCGCTCCCATGAGTAGTGTAGACTCGCAATTCAGCCTGTTTGGTAGAGTTTGTCGTAGGAAATCCGTAACTACCGAATGTCGCTCGAAGACCAGCCATATTGGGAAGCACCCTCACTTCAGGGGCCGGGCTGCCATTTAAATATACTTCTGGATTGCGCCACAAATTGGCACCGTGAATTAAAAAGGTTTTCGCAGGCGTACACACTGAAATTTCAGGCGGAAATACCGATTCGATATTCGTATTGATCCTTTTTGCGATTCTATGAAGAAAGACCCCATGGTTATTTGCAATCTTCCTGGTTAATTCATCTAACCCGGCAGCATTTACCGGAAGAGAAAGTTCCTGTGATACTGGTGTTGAATTAGGAAGTTTCCCGGCATTCTGAAAGTTGAAGGCAGACCAAGATCCAACCCATACGGATTCTATGTTTAATTTCACGCCAAGCCACCAAGCAGGGATTGACACATCTCCGCCGATTTGGTGTCGAGCAACGACATGAGTGAGTTTTAACTTGTTTCCTGCAGGGTCCACTCGCACCTTGGGCCCAAAAATCCATCCAAGCCAAGAATGTTCAGCGTTTTCATTGTGCCCGGAAAAGCCCATGACTAAAGGAGCACGCTCCAACGAATCGACTTTTCCCATCATGCTCCGCAAATAACCAAGGCCCGCATTCATGCCCACGCCATATTGGGGGACTGTGGCTGCAAGTGCAAAAGCCATTTGCATAGTATTTGCTGCACTCGCGATCGTGGACAATCGTTGGTCGCGTTGATTTGGTATAGTTGCATATACATGAGTTTTGCCCTTGTAGATATCTTTACCGCCAACTGAGGAGGTCAAGTCATTCTTAAATCCTTCTGGAACTTCAATCTGCAGTGGTGAGCTGCCATCTACAGATACGACTCCTGAGCTCTGAATAGACAGAGAGTTTTTCGTCGCTAGTTCATTACATGCTTGATTGTCGAGAATTAGAGCACTATTTGACTGCTGATGAGGAAATAAGTTGGACTTGGATAGTAGGGTCTCATTTTTTACCTTTGCCTCATATCTTTCCAAAGCTTTGTTAATATTTTCCGGGAACAGGCCTTCTTGGCGTAATGCCTCTAGGGCTAGACGTTTTGATGCTTCCAATTGAGAGAATGCCTTTAGCTTTTCTGGCAAACTGTTATTACAGTATTCGGTAGGTGGACTTTCCGAATCTAAGAATTTAGGGGATGCGCGAGCCAACTGTGCTTCTCGGGAAGTTGAAGATTCAGGAAGAAGGGCTAAATAGAGAAATACGCAGTATTCACTATTTTTGACATCGTCTGAAGATCCACATGAAATACCGTCCTTCAGAGGCATATAGTCCAATTCAACCCTAAAGAGTCCTGTATCCTGGCCAAGCTCGGTATAATATCTCCGATAATCCCCAAGATGGGCTAAATAAGGATTTAAGGTTCTTTCTTCGTATGTATTGAGTTTAAGGGTCAAATGTCGGAGCCACTCAATATAAAGATTTTTGAGGCTAGGTTCGGAATAATCCGGGGGCGACAAAGTAATTCGGCTAAATCCCCATCTATTCTTATCCGGTCCCGGCAACACACTGGCCATAAATTGAAGACGGTATAAGGTATTTCCATCCAAGTCATGCATGTCATCTAACTTGGCTTCAGAAAGATCACTTTGGACCATAGCCCGGTAGGCTTGCATGGATGCATACCTGTCTTCCGGAGAAGTGTTGATGCCACTCTTACGAGCTGCCGCAAAACCGCCGTTTTCAATTTTTCCCAGTAAGGCGTCAAGCCTTGTCCTCAAGGTGCCTAAACTGCTTTCCATGCCAGCGAGGTCTTCAAATTTCGGTGGGATCAACCCACCCCCATTTTCGCCTGCTCCTCCAGCTTGATTTGGTTCTACCTGTTTGGTGGGATCTGCCTGAAGGTCATCAAGTTGTCGTTGTACACCAAGTAATTCTGCTCGAAGTTTTGTTGATTGGATTTCATGCCTTAACCCCTCTTGCTCAAAGGCCATCATGCTCGTCGGATCAAATTTTATTCCCAGTTGACCAGTCAAAATAGAGATGGCACTGAGATCCCGTCTTAATTGAGCCTCATATATCAATGTTGGACTCTCGTCCAATAGTCGCTTTAGATGCTGAGCTTCTTCCAAACGATCATTTTGCAAGGTAGCTCGTGAAAAAACTTGGGGTTCACTGAGAATAATCTTCGCCGGCAAGAACTCCGCATTTTCATTTACGTCATCAATATTGGCGCTATAGAATTTGTTCACAGGATATAAATAGTTGTCGATGAAGCCGCAGGAAGGAGTCATAAAAATAAGGAGAAAAAGAAAGAGTCTGTTTACTGGACAGTCATTTGTTCCCATTGAATTCCTCCATTTTCTTGCCGTCTTTCTAAAGAACTGTTTTATCCTATTTATCCTATGCATCCAATTTAATTGTTTCGTTTTTTGTGCATACCCCCAATGTCATAAAAGTCGCGTTTTGCAGAAGCCTTCAACAAGCAGAAAAAGCAATTTTCATACCTAGCTGGCCAGTGGCCGTTTTGGGATAAAACATCTACATTTCTATGATATTTAGTCTTTTCACAAATTTCATTGTCTCAACGAATCCAAAACATTTCGGATTCCTATGACAATTATGTAAACCTTGGTTACAGTACCCTTATCCTAAAAATCCACCATCCTCTTGGCCTAGTGTTTCGGGAATAGGCCTAAAGTTCGTGCTTCAGGCAAGCACGATTCTTAAAATCTTAAAAAATACAGTGAGCAGTATGTTTTTCATAAAAAAGGCCCAGGGAGTTCTTCGCTCCCTGGGCCTTCCCTGGCCCTTTCTTCATAAAAAAAAGAGACCTCAATAATTTTTGCAATTTGGATCTATTTGTGGTCTGCAAGGTACTCTTCGTCAACCTCAAATTCAAGAAGGAATTTTTTCCCTCCACCTCTGCCTTAAGGTTTTATACAGAAATTTCGCGATCTTAAAACGTGGGGCTCAATAAAGAGTTAAACGAAAATTTGATAGGCCTTCAGGAAAGGAGAAATTCAAAAAGAGGAGATTTATGATTAGAAGTTTGATAGGTGTTTAGGATCTATTCAAAACCATATATTTTAGTAAGGAATGTTTGTGGCTGGGGGACCAGGAATCGAACCTGGGTTCACAGATCCAAAATCTGTTGTCTTGCCCCTAGACGATCCCCCAACCAGGGCGACACCTTATCCGTCTGGGGTCTATTCCGTCAAGAGTTTCGTCCGTGGCTTGTTGCTGGTCACTCGTCCCCCAGGAAACACAAAAAGACGTATCACGGAATACGCTTCACGCATGGCGCTTCACGTCTGCTATGCTAAAACACTCGGCCTGTGACTATCCAATGTCGATCATCTGGCACATCGATTAACAGTCGGCTCATCTTCATTTCGGCCAAATGGGCGGCCACTTCGTCTTCGGTAAGGGCGGCCAGCAATGAATTGTAAAAGTCTCGACGAAGCTGTTCCGGTTCATTCGCAGCATATTGATCGACTAAGGCTTGAGCCTCTTCAGTGGTTTCGGGTCGCAATAAATCCATCACGATAACTGGAGCCCCTGGTTTGCCTAGTTGTTTCATGGCATACCAAAACTGAAATGGATTGGGCACATGGTGGACGAGACTATTTGAAATGATGGCATCCGCTTGTTCCGGCAGCTTGATGTCCTGAAATCTCTGGCAGAGGACACGAACGCGATCACCGACGTTCGCCTCATCAATGGCTGCCTGCGCCAGATTGATCATGGGGCCAGAGGCATCCACTCCAATTAACGTGAGTGACGGACAAGCCTGGGCGAGCCGGATGAGGATATCTCCAGGCCCACAGCCAAGGTCGAGAACGACCCCTTCTCGAAAATCTTGGAAAATTTCCAAAAACTGTTCAACGAACCATTGATTTTCTTGGGCAAAATCTGCGCGAGCGTAGGCTCGGACTTGCTCCTCTCCATCCATGATTTCTGGCTCAAGCACTCGTTGCATGATTCCTCATTCATCTAAAAAATTTTCATAAAAAACAGATGGGTTACTAATCCTATCGACAGTGTCGGAGTGGGTCAAGAAAATTGGCATAGGATACTGGAATATGTTGCATGCCTCTTGGGTTCCCGCTATGGTCCCTTCGAGGATTTTTTCCTGAGGAGTGGATCTCATTAAATGGCCACCTACGCCATCGGCGACATCCAAGGATGTCTGGCTTCCTTTCAAAAGCTTCTTCGCCAAATCGCATTCGACCCTGACACTGATCGCCTTTGGTTAGTGGGTGATCTCGTCAATCGCGGTCCGGATTCGTTGGGAGTATTGCGGTTTGTCAAAAGCCTGGGGCCATCGTGCGTGACGGTGCTTGGTAATCACGATCTCCATCTTCTTGCCATTCATGCGGGCATTGCCTCGCTTCATAAAAAGGATACCCTCCAACCGATTCTCGATGCTCCCGATTGCGAGGAACTCCTTCATTGGTTGAGACACCAACCACTCCTGCATCGGGAGTCTCTCTATGTCTTGGTCCATGCGGGGATTTTGCCTCAATGGTCTATTGAGCAGGCCATGGAGTTGGCCCATGAAGTTGAAGGGGCGCTTCGATCCGATTTTTATCAAGATCCATTGGCCGCACTATATCGAAGTCGGGTTTGTAAATGGAGAGAAGATCTATCCATCTATGAACGTTTAGGGTTTACCACGAATGTGTTGACAAGAATGCGAGTGTGTTCTTCAAAAGGTCGAATCGACCTGTCGTTTAAGGGCGAGCCAAAATATTCTCCAACAGGCTTCTCTCCATGGTATCTTCTTCCGCCAGATTGCCCTAGAACAGAGACGATTATCTTTGGGCATTGGTCTGCCTTGGGTGAACTGGTTCACGAGAAGCACATTGGCATTGATGGCGGTTGCATTTGGGGCAAGGAATTGATGGCCTTTTGCCTCGATGACCGAAGCATTTATCGAGTGGCATGTTCCTCGTAACCGTTCTTCTATCCTAACCCTATCTTAGAAACTTTCTGAAAACGCTTGTGGGTGTGGGGAGACTGTATCTTGGTGGATACGGTTCTGTATACAAAAGGATACGTTTTATTTTTTTTGTTGATTAGCACCGGAACTTTCAATCTATCAAAAAAGGAAACATTTCACTAAAGAAACAACATGTTATATTTCAAACGTGCATAAGGAATTTTTGTTATTCCCTTGGCATGGGGATTGCTCCCTTAGGTAAAAAAGAGGAGTGTCTCTACATATCTTTAGAAGGGGGGAAGGGGTTGCCCTGCAATCTTTTTTTGAAAGACGGATAAGGTGCCAGTTGATGGGATATCCGATCCTAGTGAAGTGCGGAAGACGAGGAAAAATCAGGTATTGACATTAGGGTTAATATTCTAGTCATATACACAAAAATTTCATGCCATATTACCTATCTAGTGATATTCGTCACAGACTTTGCGTCAAGTTAAAAAGTATAAGAGCGCGGGTACATCTCATTCGGCATGAAGCCGATTTATCCGTGATCAACTCTGCACGCTTCAAGGCAAGCACAAGGAGGTCCAATGAGCGTGAATTCTTCCCGAAGAAAGGCAAGGTTAGAAGCAAAACGATCCGATGGGCAACCTGCCACTCGTGTTCACATTCGGCCGGTAGTCGCCAGGGCTCCTTCTGGTGTCGTGGAGCATTGCCTTAAATGCCAAGGCTGGATCGTGGTGCAAGAAATTGATTTATCCAAAAAACTCGAAATGCGATGTTTGAATTGCGGATGGCAACCACAGTATGGCCAGCGAGTGATTCAAGAAACTGAGGAGGCACGTTCCATAAGGCGATTTACGGCAGATTTATTTGGGGGGATGTCCAGCGATCTTCCTTCGACACCTCTTGAGGAATCGTTTCAACGAATTGATTTTTCGAAACGTACAAAAAGCCGATAGAAACGGTTTTTAAAAGTCTTTTTATTAATTCTCACAGACTTCCATCTTGCCTCATGATGTTCTCTTCTTACCTCCAAAAAGTGAGAAGTAATGGTTCCCCTTTTTATCTCTGAGTCTCTTGGCTAAGATAGCGTGTGGATGTTTCGTCCTCTTTAAATCTTCAGAGATTAGGGGGACCTTTGGACATTCCAAAAGTCCAACATTTATGGGGTGCCTGAAACCTTCTCATTCGTAAGAATAAGCCCATTCTAATTTTATTGTCCTAGAAAAGAAGGTTGTGGCGGGTAAAGCATATTGGTGAATCCTTTTCAAGAGTGATGGGGGGGTTGACTCATTGATGCATTCAATATTTATGGTGCTATGATCTAAGTATTGTTCATGGCATGGAATTTATAGCGGCGGTATCTTTTGCCGCCTATTCTTTCGCTTTCCCGACCCATGGCAATTTTCGAAGAGAACACGACCTTTCCGCGCGAAGCTGTTAAGGCGAAGGCTGGTAAGATCGTGCGGCTCCAATATTTTTCCAAAGAATTTTCAACTTGCCACTAATGGACCGGCGGTAAGCGTCTTTTTTAAAAGTTTAAATACTATAGGAAAAAGTGTTTTGACTTTTTCTCCTCCTTTATTCTGAGTCACCCTTGCTTTTCTCTCACCGAATAAGTCTCCCTTCTTCTCATTCCCATTGCAGGGGTATGCTGGTTTGGGTTTTTTTTCTTGCTGGCCTAGTCTGGACCGGAGCCCAAGAACCCGTATGGGGTCAAGACGTCGTAGTTCTGAAATCCGCGGACGTGGGAGCGTATAATGCGGCGGCGTCTGCCTTGAAGGAGTCCCTTTCTCCTGAGGTGGAGATTGTGGAATATGATCTCCAGGGCGATCTTACCCAGGGACGAAAACTTGGGAAGAAAATTCGAGCGACTTCCGCCCGTCTAGTGGTGGCTATTGGCCTCAAGGCGGCCCTGGCCGCCAAACTGGAAGTCCTCGATATCCCTATCATCTCCTGTTTGGTACTCGATCCCAATAAGTACGATCTCGCCCGCCAGAACCTGACTGGGGTCAGCCTAAGAATCCCCATCCAAACCCAATTTGCCTTGATCCGAAATTTGGTACCCGACTCGAAACGAATCGGGGTCCTGTTTGATCCCACGAAAACCAATGGCACGATTGAAGAAGCCATGCCTCTGGCTAAAAGGCAAGGTTTGGAATTGATAAGCAGCCCGGTCACATCCCCTCAGGATGTCCCAGACAAGTTGCGGTCATTGGTATCGAATATTGATGTCCTCTGGCTAATTCCTGACAGCACCGTTCTGACGGAAGATTCTCTGGAATTTCTCTTGCATACCACGTCTGAGGTGCGAGTTCCGGTCGTAGGATTTTCCTCCGGACTCGTTCGAAGTGGAGCATTGGCCGGGCTCTATATCAATTATGCTGAGGTTGGAAAGCAAGTCGCGGGTCTTGCGCAGAAAATTCTTCAGGGACAATCGATCCCTCAAGGAACCGTGCTGCCCCCGGAGCGCGTGAGTTTGGCTATTAATAAGCAGATCGCAGAATACTTAGGGATCTCCATTTCTCCTCTTCTATTACGAGATGCGGAGGAGGTGTTTTAACCCAATGCTCCGAGTGCAGCGGTAGCGAAAATGATGCCACCTGGTATCGATGAACTCAGGACACCAATTCGAATGACGAGTTTACGAACGAAGTTTATCGTATTCATTAGTGTCATTATTATTGCCGTCTGCTCTGGCTTGAGTTGGTATGTCGTGAATCAACAAGCTCAATTCATGGCTGAATCCTTGAGAAGCACGGGACTCAGAACCATCAAAAACTTAGCGTATAATACCCGTTTTCCGCTGATTGCCAAAGACACTCTTTCCCTAGAACGGTTATCCGATGGGGCGATGAATGCCGAGGAAGTGGTGTATGTGATCATGACTGATTCAAAAGGCACCCCCCTAGTGTCAAAAAGCAAGGGGGCCCTTGGAACTGGAAGCCAAGCACGAATGATCAATGCCCCACTCTATCCAGATGAGCAAATCGTACAATCTTTGCTGGCAGACCCACAGAACGATCCAGTGATTACGGCGTTTAAAAGCAAGGGCCAATCCACTTCTTCTTTCAGAACCTCTTCGCCACCATGGTGGAATGTTGGGTTTATCGACCAGACTGAACTCCTCTATGACTTTGCGGTCACGGTAGATCGGCGGGCGGCTTCTGATTCGTTGCTGGGGCCTCTTGCCCTGGAGGAACAAGAAGACGTCGGGGGGTTGGAACGTTCGGCTCAACCTCAAAGTACGATTCATGGGGTTGTTCAGGTCGGTGTCAGTAATGAGACGATGATTCAACAGCTCAATGATATCGTGTGGAATATCGTGCTGATCACGTTTTTAATTATTGCCTTAGGTATTGTGGCCACGACATTATTGGCGAATCGGATCATCAATCCACTCCGAAGTTTGGCCGACGTTGCCAAAAAGGTTTCGGCTGGTGACTTCTCTGTATCCTTGGAGCCCACCACTCGAGACGAAGTCGGTCAGTTAAGCATAACGTTTAACACTATGACCAAAGCCATTCGCGACCGAGAGCAGGCGATATCCGCCCAGGTCGCCACGATCACCAAACATGCCAACAAATTAACCACACTCAATCAAACAGGGTCGGCCATTGCCTCGCACTTGGACCTCAATGCTCTCCTCAGTACGGTCTTGCATCTTTTAGTTGAAAAAGTTGGGTTTACTCACATGCTGCTCATGCTCTATGACCCTGAACGAGGTCTGGTGCATCAAGCGCAAACAGCAGGTATTCCTGACGAACTGGCTTCTCATATTCAATCGCTGGAAATTCTGATTCAAGAAGATGGCAGTTTGCATGCTGATCTCTTGTTTCGTGGTGAGGCCTTTTTAATTCCGGAGATCCAGACGGTAAGTGCTCGCCTCGATCCGCGAATCTTTCCTTATATTATGCAACTGGGGGTCACTTCCTTTGTGTGTGCCCCTCTAAAAAGCCAGCAAAATATTTTGGGATTTATTGCTGCGGATAGCACCCCAGAAATTTGTACACAAGAAGATCTCGATTTGTTGATCACCATTGCCAATACGGTGGGAGTCGCCATTGATAATGCCAAAGCCTATCAACAGCTTGAACAATTAAATATTACGCTGGAGGAGCGGGTCGATGAGCGAACCCAAAAACTTACCGAAGCGAATGAGAAATTGCGGGAGTTGGATCAGCTCAAATCGGCATTTGTCTCTATCGTTTCCCATGAGTTACGGACGCCCATGACTTCAGTGAAAGGGCTTGTGGAAAATATGCTTGATGGCTTAACCGGGGAATTAACCGACCGACAAACGTTTTATTTAACGCGAGTTCGAGCCAATGTTGATCGCCTGACTCGAATGATCAATGACCTCCTGGATTTATCTCGCATCGAAGCCGGGCGAATGGATTTTACTCCCGTTTCTGTTTCCATGCCCGAATTGATCAAAGAGGTCATCGAGAATCTCCAAGCCATGGCAACCGAGCGTGGTTTATCGCTGGCCCTGGCCCCAAGTCAAAACGTTCCGTTGGTTCGGGGCGACCGCGATAAGATGAGCCAAGTGCTTACCAATTTGGTTCATAACGCAATTAAATTCACTCCCCCCTGCGGTCTCGTCAATATTAGTATAGTCCAAAAGGTTGACCAATGGGTTGAAGTGTGTGTGGCAGATACGGGATGCGGTATTCCCGATGAAGAGCTCCAAACCATCTTTGAGCGGTTTTATCGGAGCCCGACTGGGCCCCTCGAATCCAAAGGGGCGGGATTGGGGTTAGCCATTACGAAAAACCTTGTGGACCTCCATGGCGGACAGATCTGGGTCGCGAGCACCGAAGGGAAGGGGTCAAAATTTTTTATCACCTTTCCTGTTGCCGGCCATGGTTATGGTTAATGAAGAGTGAAAGGCTAGAGACAAACAGGTCGGAATCTAGGGACACAGTTGCCTCACATGTGGCGCTCTGTTTCTCGGTGAGATTTCGATTAATTGCAACCCAAAAAATTCGTTGAGTAGAATGACGAATCTTACTTCCAGGAACGGACTCCCATGGTCACTAGGATGTTACTTTTGCAGCCTGAGGCGTGGTGGGAGAACGGGGGACAAGTTTGCCCATGATTAATCAAGTAAAGAAAGCCTACCGCGCTTTTTCTTTTTTGCGAATTTGCCAAAAACCAGGTGTTGTTTGTCGACTCCTGATTCCATTGTGGGTCTTGCTCTTGATCCATGGGCTGTCTCTGCAAATTATTGAGGCGAATCCGGGAATCACGGACGATCTTCTGGAAAGCTCATCTGACCAGGTGATGGATGACTTACGATTCCTTCAGGAGGAAACCGTCAGCATTGCTGTCTTGCACGAGCAACCCATCTCCGAAGCTCCTTCAAACGTTTATGTCATCACCGATGACGACATTCGGCTTTCCGGCGCCACTGACCTCCCCACGGTTTTGCGTCGAGTCCCAGGTTTGGAGGTCATCCAGATGACCGCGGCGGATTTTAACGTCAGTGTTCGAGGAGACAATCAATTGCGAGCGAATAAGCTCCTGGTGTTAATCGATGGCCGTTCGATCTATGAGGATATACAAGGTGAAGTCTTCTGGAAAATGATTCCGGTGACCTTACCTGAAATTAAAAAAATCGAAGTGCTTAAAGGGCCAGCATCGGCTGTCTATGGGTTTAATGCCTTTGATGGTGTAATTAACATTATTACCAAGTCTCCTGAAGAAATGAAGGGCATGCATGTCCAGGTGGGAGCAGGGGAACTTGGTTCCGTCACCAGTTCCGCCGTTTATGGAGGAAAATATGACAAGCTTGGCTATCGACTCTCTTTGGGACGAGATCAAACTAATCAATGGGATTCCAGGAGCTCGCTAGGGTTCCGTGTCCATAAATTCAATGTGCAAACAGAGTATGAACTTTCAAGCCTTGCCACGGTTTCAGTGTCGGGCGGGTTGGCGGATGCCAACCGGTACGATGGGCCTGTGACCAATTTGGTGATTTCCCAAGGAGAACCGTCACAAGCCTATACGAAGTTTGAATATAAAAGACCGAACCTTTTTCTGAGAGCTTACTGGAACCGATCAAGCGTGCCCAATTTGCTTCAAACAAATCCGCTTCTTCCTGGTCCTTTTGCCATTACCGATCCAAACCTCAGTTCCAACCAAACCCGAAAATGGAATAGTTACAATTTTTCCGGACAGCATGCCCTGGAATTCGGTTCTACCAATCGGCTGTCCTATGGAATGGATTATCGGCACAATACAGTCTCAAGTAATTTTCTTGACGAATTCAGTCGGGAAGATCGTTTCGGTGCCTATATACAGGATGAGTGGCAGGCTACCTCCAAACTTACCGCCACGGGTGGGATTCGAGTTGATCTCCATACGGAAATCAATCCCACTTATAGTCCGCGTGTTGCCTTGATTTACCGATTTCTACCCAACCACACAGTCCGTGGAACCATTGCTGTGGCATTTCGCCCTCCCACGATTTTTGAAACCAATACCGATTCTAGATCGGCATTCGGGTCATTCGTGACTGGCTCACTGAATGGATCTTCTAACCTCAAACCTGAGGAAATTACTTCATATGAAATCAGCTACCAAGGCTGGTTTTTCAAGCACCGGGTTCGGGCAAGAGCCGACCTCTTTTATAATCAAGTCTCTGACCTGATTAATTCCGTCCTCCTGCCACCCGGAGGTACTGCTCTGGTCTTTGCCAATGGCGGGGAGGCAGACATTTATGGGGGGGAGGCCGGGATTGAGTTTTGGCCGCTGCCTTGGTTAAGTGGCTTTGCTAATTATTCTTATCAAAATAGTGATCAGACCTTTGCCGGGACTTCCCAGCGAGGTGGCCCAATATTTAAGGTCAATACAGGTTTTAGAGGAGACTGGGAGAATGGTTTCACCGCGGAAGTCATTCTTCATCATGTGGAGGGCGCCACATATCCTATTTCTTCAACATTTAATTCATTTGTAGCCCAAGGCCGAATACCCGCCTCTAATGTTCCGAATCCCCAAGTCGACAGCTATACGCTCCTCAATCTTCGTGGTGGATACCAATTTTGGAATGACCAACTGGAACTAGCCCTTTCCGTCTTTAATGCTTTGAATGATAAACACAAAGAGCATCCACTTGGAGAAATTATTGGCTCGCGTGTTATGGGATGGATAACCTTTAGGTATTAACACGGCAGTTTATCCAAATTTCATTTTTCCCTTTCTTCACTCTTTCCTATATTGTGTATCCAAAAAGATAAACCTTGTATCCAATTGGATACAAATTTTCATCTTATTTTTATAATGACTTTATGTGCCAATAATATTCCTATTTCTCTAACTGATTAAGACCCCAAGGAAATTTTCTTCCTCTGTACATAAATAGGGTTTTAAAAAACTCGGTATGATTTTTGCGTAGGAAATTATGAGGTTTCTCGCTTCCAATACTAATTCAAGAATAGTATAGGGTCTGCCTTGAAAGTCCTAAGTGAGAGGCCGGGCAAGAAGCCAAAGAAACAAAAGCCACTTTTCATTTATTACTCACAATTTATTTTGGAGGCACGTCATGCAAAAAGTAACATCCTCTCCAATGTCCATTGAGTTGGAAGACACGAATTCAGTTGCGACAGCCTTAGAGCCGGCTCTCAATGAGTTAGGCCTACGAAACTGGAAGGCTGGACATGGAACTCACTGTACCTGTTGCTGTAGTTGTTGTGCGGCTGCAGGGGGTGAAGCTCTCTCAGAGTAAGGTGTAATTAAGTACAAACTGCTCTTAAATCTCCTCTAAACTCACTTTGAGAAACTACATTGTTTTCTAAAGATCTTGGTGTAGGGGGAAGGGAGGGTAAGTTTGTCCTGGAATTTCTGGAGGTTATCTTGAGAAGTGGGGTACTTTCCCACTTCTCAAGGGCCTGGCACTAAAAGTATTGATTGCACCATATCCCTTGTTTAAGTTAAGTGAGTTCTTCACTCCTAAGGTTCTTGGGTTTTACACATAGGGACTAGGTACCATGAATCTTGCTAATAGCGATCAGTCATTTTCCTCCCTACCGGTCAAAATAATTCCTACCCAAGAAGGCGCTATTCTCAAACGCGGATGTACGGAAGTCCAGATTCGTGGTGAACAGGTTGGAACCATTATTAAAGAGATTTTTTCTCTTTCGTCCAGAAATAAAATGACCAAGGTAACGCTCTTGTCATTCTTTTCTCCCGAGGTTCAGTCCCCTGTGGCGAAATTGATCGATCAACTAGTTGAGCGAAGGTTTTTAGTCTCCAATGCTTCTCTCGATACCGATTCCGGTTCTACTGAAGGACCTGCCGACATCTTTTATTGGCATTTTGACCAAACCCAGCCTGCCGTTCAAGAACTATTGCACACTAAAAAAATTACGATTCTCGGAGTCAATTATATTTCTCGACAACTGGCCATTTCCCTTAGGGAATCTGGATTTTCCCAGGTTGATGTAGTTGACGATCCCGGATTACGAAACCTTCGATTCTTCGATACGGTTCAGGAAATATCCACATCCATGTGGCCGTCAAATCTCCCTTTGGCTATAGCCATGGAGTCGTGGGAAGCCCTTCGAGATCCTTCTTCTCAAGGTTGCGTGGTTCCTACGTGCGACTTTGGCAACCCTCATGCTCTCAGAGAATGGAATGCACAATGCGTCCAACAGAACATTCATTTCTTCCCCATCGTCTTATCCAATATGATTGGTCAAATTGGTCCATTTGTCATTCCTCAGGAGACGGCATGCTTTGAATGTGTATTGATGAGGCAACATTCTCATTTAGCCAATCCACCAGCCAGGCAAGCGGTGGATGAAGCGGCTTTTGATTCTCAGGCGGTGGTTGGATTTCACCCTTCCATGGCTTCCATTCTCGGGAACATTGCAGCCATGGAATTGACCAAATTTTACAGTCAAGCCATGCCTTTGTGGAATGTAGGGAAACTTATTGAAGTCAATTTGTTAGCCACTCGCATGACCACAAGAAAAGTCCTCAAAATTCCTCGTTGCCGGGTTTGTAGTCCCTTGCAAACACGCTCCGCTATTACTCCAGACAAACCTCTTTCACAATTTAAATTTTCCAAGGCCCAATCGTGATTACCACACGGAAACCTTCATTTCATCGATTGGCCAACATTGTGGATGCCATCGTGGATGAGCAAGTGGGCATTGTGAAATATGTCAAGGAATTCCGTCGGGAGTCGGGCATGCCGGATTTTTTCTGCTATTACGCCAAGGCCTGCAACACTCTGGCTTTTAGTAAAAATAAAAATTTTTCCAATACCGGAGGGGCTTCGATTTTCCGAGAGCTTGCGGTTGCCAAAGCCATCGGAGAGGCGGTGGAACGGTATTGTTCGGCCATCTTTGACCAAGACCAATTACCCCTGATTTCCTATCAAGACGCTCCTTTTTCTTGCATCGCTCCCGAGGATTTTGCGCTTTACAGTGAGGAGCAATATCGTCGACCGGATTTCCCGTATAGGCCATTTACGTCTTCGACCCCTGTTCGATGGACTCCGGCAAGAGATCTCTTTAACAATGAACCCTGGTACTTGCCGGCAGCCACAGTATTCATGCCTTATTGGTATGACGAAAAGAATGGAGAAACTCCCATTGTCCAACCAATTTCCTCAGGATTGGCATGCCACTGCAGTTTTGAGGAAGCGGCTATTTCCGCGATTTGTGAGGTCATTGAACGTGATGCCTTCATGATCACTTGGCAAGCTGCTATATCGCCTCCTGCCATTAACCTTGAAACACTCAGTCCTGAAAACCAGGACTTGGTTTCGCGTTTTGAGCGGACGGGCAATTCGGTTTTTCTCTTCCATTTGGCTATGGATTACGAGGTTCCCGTCGTGTTGGCTGTGGCTCGGTGCTATGTAGAAGACGGTCCTGCTCTATGCTTTGCAGCTTCCGCGGACCTTGATCCGGAAGATGCTGTACGGAAAAGTTTGGAGGAACTTGCTCATACACGTCGCCTGGCTCAAAGCCTTAAGTCGAGTGAACCGAGTATCGAAGCAAATCCTGGATTTGAGGCTGTTAGCAACCAGGATGCGCATCTCCGGTTCTACGGAGATCAAGCCCATGGTCGCTTTGCAAATTTTATTTTTTCCTCAGAGAAACGCGTCGCGTTCCAAGATATTCCATCCCCATTCACAGGAGAACCTAATATTGATCTTAATATACTCGTCAACCAAATTCGGTTGGTGAATCACAAGGTCCTGTTGGCAGACCTCACAACATCCGATGTTGGAGATCTTGGGCTTTCTGTTGTGAGGTCCGTTATTCCAGGATTTCACCCATTACAAATGGGACATGCGACGCGGGCTCTTGGTGGATCGAGGCTTTGGGAGGTTCCACAACGATTAGGATATCCCGGAATCACCCGAGAGAGTGGAGATAATCCGGCGCCCCACCCGTATCCGTAAGAGGTTACTCGGTCCCGGCCTTGGGCATTTCAGGTGCGGAGTTTCAAGTTTCAATTTTCAAGCATCTCTGAAAGTTGTTCAAAACATGAGGTCCCCAGATGAGTACTGACACATGGAATGAATTGTTGCTTTCCTCGACAACTGAAGACGCGGCCTGGGAGCTGTTTCATGAAAATTCAAAGCTTGGACGGTATTTTCAAGGCTTATCGGAAGAGCAAGTTGTGCAAAAAACTCAAGAACTTCATGAATCTCTACCCTTTGAAGGATTTCCCTTGGTGGAACTCCCGGTCCCTTTGGCCACCCCGGCCTCTTCTCTGTCAGACACAATTCTTAATAGGGTGTCGGTTAGAAATTTTTCCTCTCGTCAATTTTCGCTGGGCGAGGTAGCCACATTACTGCACTATTCCTACGGTGTTACTCGGAATAACCAAGGGACAAATCTTTCACGATCATTCCGGGCGGTTCCCTCTGGTGGAGCACTTTATCCCTTGGAAATCTTTTTTCACTGCGTGGGCGTAGATGGTCTTCTCCCTGGACTCTACCATTATAATTCTGCGGGTCATCATGTTCGTCGCCTTCGTGCAGGTGATGAACGACAGTCGATTGCTGAGGCCATCATCCAACCTGACCTGGCCCTGGAGGGTTCCCTCATGATTTTTATTACCGCAATGTTTGAACGTACCGTGTTCAAATATGGAGATCGAGGGTACCGATTTGCCTTACTAGAAGCGGGGCATGTTGCGCAAAACATGAACTTGGTGGCGACGGCGCTCAAATTGGGATGCGTCAACATTGGTGGATTCTATGACCGTGATATTGATGCCTATTTGGATCTCGACGGTATTTTACATTCGACAATTTATATGATGGCGATCGGTGAACCTAAGCGTCCCGACCAATAAGGAATCTAATAAATTGGTCCGTTGAATGGAAATTAATCATTCCTGCACCCAAAAATTTATGTCTTCCCCTGATCGCTACAATGGGCCTTCCTCCAGCAGCTGCACCATCCCTGAAATCCTTACCGTTGATGACGAACCGGATATTGGGCTGGCATTGACGGATTTATTACATCAAGAAGGCTACGGGGTCACCGTGGTTGAAACCGGACGGGCGGCTTTGGATATCAGCGAGTACCATCAATTTCATGCCGTGATCCTAGATTTAGGGCTTCCCGACTATGATGGATTGGAGGTATTAACCCACATGCTCCGTCGTGACCCAGGGTTGCCAATTATCATTCTGACCGCCTATTCTCCACTGGAGCGTTATACAGGCAAGATCGAAGGAAGCCCGGCTTTTGCGTATATCTCAAAACCTTTTGATCGCAACAAACTTAAAAATATTGTTCGTCAGGCCATTCAACATCGTCTCCAAGTAGAGATTGAAAAAGTCTCTGTCTAAATTGCCTCCAGGTTGTACCCCTAGCTTCCAACAAAGAGTAAGAGAGATTTTCTCTCGGTCAGTCAATCTCCGCATGATTTAACGTTTGGAAATGTTTGAACGGGCTCTGGCCATCCCATTCTCGAAGGTTAGATCATAAAGGTACATCTTAAATTGAACGTAGGAAGAGAAGAGTCCGCTGGTTGGGTGTTGTTTCAAGCAGGAAGGAAGAGGGATACAGGCAGAGGTCAACGAGAATCGTCAAGCTCCGTAATGTCAATATTTTTTTGCTTGACCAACCGAGCAAGGTAAGAGCGTTGAAGCCCTAAGGCTTCTGCGGCTTTGGTCTGATTACCTCCCGCACGTCGAATGGCCTGCTCAACAAAGTAAGTCCCATACTGGTCCATGGCATCATGATAAGTCAGATTTTCCAAAACGGGCAGGTCCTTTGAAGGTTCTTTGCTGAGGCGAAGGTGCTCCGGGCTGATGGCGGGTTCCGTGCTTAATACCACGGCGCGGGAAATTGCATTGTCCAGTTCACGGACGTTTCCTGGCCATGGGTAAGTAAGCATGGTCTCTATTGTCTCTTTGGTCAAATGCATGTTCAGTTTCCCCAACTCCCGCGCAGATCGTTGAAGAAAAAGTTCGGCTAGTGGGGGAATGTCAGAGGGCCGTTCTCTCAAAGGAGGAATGGAAAAACTGACGACATTGAGCCGATGGTAGAGATCCTCTCGAAACTGCCCCGCTTTGACAGCTTTTGTGAGCTCTCGATTCGTGGCCGCCAGTACCCGAATGTTGACGCGAACAAATTTTGTTCCGCCCACACGATGAAATTCTCTATCCTGGAGCAAACGAAGAAGTTTCGCTTGAAGGTCAGGATGCATATCACCAATTTCATCTAAAAATACAGTGCCTCCGTCGGCCGCTTCAATTTTGCCCTTTTGAAGAGCCGTCGCCCCGGTAAAGGCGCCCTTTTCATGGCCGAAGAGTTCATTTTCCAGTAAGGTGTTGGTAAGGGCCACGCAATTGATTACCACAAAGGGCATGCTACGACGGGTACTCCATTGATGAATGGATCGGGCAAATAATTCTTTTCCTGTCCCACTTTCCCCCAAGAGCAACACGGTGGCATCAGAATTCGCGGCTCGCTTTGCCAGATCAATCAGGGAATGCATCTCGGGAGTGGTTGCCACAATGGTGCTATATCGAGACTCCACTTCATGTCTCAGATAGGCCACCTGACGTTGAAGGGATTCCCGCTCTAGCGTTTTTTCTATGACAATGGTGAGGTGATCGACATCCAGGGGTTTCGTCAGGAAATCATAGGCCCCGCATTTCATGGCATCTACAGCCCGTTGGATCGTACCATGGGCGGTCATGACAATGATCGGGGGGTGTGGGCTATCCCCTTCCCAAAGTCCACTTTTTGTTCCGGTCTCTGGTTCAAATCCTTTGTCTTGCCGTAAACGCTCCAATACTTGCATGCCAGATAGGTTTGGCATTTCCAGGTCGAGTAACACCAACCCAGGCTCTTCACTTTCAAGGAATTCGAGGGCCTGCTCCCCATCCCGAGCGGCGATCGTGGAATACCCCAAACTTTCTAAACGGTCCGTCAACATCAAAACGATGTCTGGATCATCGTCAACAACCAGAATTTTTTTATTCATCGTGAACAGCATAGGGATTTCAATCTGATCGGAGACTCAAAATGACAGCGATTCTATAAGGCCAACCTAGAGGGGTTATTTAACGGAGTCAAGAATATGAATGACCTTAGCCATATTTCTTTCCCCAGTGGTGCGCGGTGTTTCAGTTGCCAGGGTTATCGTCTCAACTCCTCGATGATAGCGGCGGCTAGGAGCGGAAGCATGATTTCGTGGTGACCGGTTAACGAGAGACCCTGGCCACCTTTTTGGGTGGGGCGTTTGACCACGTTGGTTAGTGGGCGATAGTGCGACAGGAAGTCCATATTCGCCGTGGTGATGTTTGTCAAAGATTGGCCCAAATTTCTGCTCAACGTTACCGTTTTCAAAAACACTTCGGGTAATAACACGGCTGAGCCAATATTCAGGTACACTCCACCTTCCATTTGCGACACCACCGCTGTAAGTTGGCGAAAATCTCGCAAGGATCCTTCACCCAACGCCTTTCCATCCGCTGCCGGATGCATATGGATGATATCGGTGCCGATGGCCACATGAACCGTCACAGGAATGTTCTGTTGAATGCCAGTTGCCAAGAGACTGGTTTTCCAATTCGGAAATTGTTTGCGACGACGAAAGATATATTGTCCCACTGCCCCGCCAATCCCAAATCCGTCCTCAACCCCTTCGGTAATGGCCTCGTTAATCATGCGTCCGGTTTCCTCGGCCATCCCAAAACGTCCGGAATCAATTTCGGCTTCGACCTCTTCCGACGTATGTCCCATGAGGGCCAACTCAAAATCATGGATCACCACGGCCCCGTTGACGGCGAGGGCCGTGACAATATCCTGCCGCATGAGGTCAACGATAATGGGATTCAACCCTACTTTGGTTGGATGGGCTCCCAATCCAAAAATGACTGGCCGTCCTTTTCGACGAGCTTGAACGATGGATTTGGCTAAACATCGAAGTGTTTTGACGGCCAGGATGTCCGGGAGCCCAGAGAGAAATTTTGCCAATGACCCCCCTCGCTTCCAAGGGACAGAAAAATCGGATGTCCTCACCTTGCTATGTCTGGATTTTAAGGGATAGGTCTTCAAACGAGAGACATCAATGGGCGGAATCAATCGCGGGGGAGTCTTACGTGGCATTGGCAAAAATTTTCTGTTCGACTATTTCACACAACACATGCCCCAGAGTGATGTGGCATTCCTGAATACGGGCGGTCACCTTCGACGGCACCACAAAGGGATAGTCAACCTGATTGCCCAGTTTTCCTCCGCCTTTGCCGGTCCAGGCCACGGTCGTCAGTCCCTGTCCCTGGGCGGTCTCAACAGCTTTCAACACATTGGGGGAATTCCCACTCGTGCTAATGGCGATGGCGATATCGCCTTTTCGTCCTAACGCCATAATTTGACGAGAAAAAATATCGGCGTACTCGTAATCATTGGCAATACAGGTAATCGCCGCCATATCGGTGCCTAAGGCCAGGGCGGGTAAGGGCGTGCGATCGCGATCGTAACGACCGACAAATTCTGCCGCGATATGCGACGCATCCGTGGCGCTCCCTCCATTGCCGAACAATAAGATTTTGCCCCCGGCTTGAAGGCTGGCGACAATGAGCTCTGCTACCTTCACAATTTGGCCGGCATAGGCGTTCACGAAGGCCTGTTTGACCTCGCCACTTTCACGGAATCGTTGGGCCACCTGTTCAATGTTCATCGGCCCGGATTCTAGGATAGATTTAAAGGAAAACACAACCGTGGTCATTCGTTGAACCCCCTAAGTGGGAATGCTATCATCGCCTTGTCATGATTGATGACTATCAAGCTAAGGCATTGTTGATTGCAATGGGTGGGGATTCGGCTCCCGCTGTAGCCAGCATTAACCACTTTTCCCCTGAATTGTTGTGCTTTGTGTTAGGCGAACAAGAAAAAGAGACCATTGAATCTCAGGTCCAGCCTCAAATCTTAAAGATGCCACAGCGTTGGGACTGGATTCTGATGCCAGATTCTGACAGTTTTGCGCAGTCGCATCTCGCCATCACTAAAAGCCTTCCGGATATTTTGAAAACCTGGGGTGTTCAGCCTGGTGAACTTGTCGTGGATCTAAGCGCCGCCACTCCAGCCATGGCGGCAGCGGTGGCCTTGGCCAGCGGTCCGTTTACCTCAAAGGTCGTGCAACTGAGAAAGAGCGATGGGTCGGTCCAGGAAAATAAAACCGTGATGGTGGGAGGGGAGTCTCGAATCTGGGAAGACAGCAATCCCTGGAATGAGGGCGCAGCCTCTTCAAGACGGGAAGCCTCATTACTGTTTAACCAAGGCGCGTTTTCTTCCTCGGCCAAAAAATTTCGCCAAATTGAGGGTATGGTCAGTGGAAGTTTGAAACCACTCTATCATTCTTTGGGTGATATGGCCGAAGGGTATGCCCTGTGGGAGGCTTTTCACTATCGGGAAGCGTGGGAAAAACTCAAAGCCTCGCTCAAAGCTTTGGAACTGGCTTCGGTCTGGGGTGGGCCTGCCGGGCTTTCCTCTGTGCTGGGAACTGCCAAATCGAATGCCACATTTTTAGAGGGCATTGTCTTGGATCCTCACGATGTTAAATTTTCTGTGGCTCTTGATCTGATCGCCCATGCCAAACGTCGCGCGGAGCGCGATCATCAATTGGAAATCGCCACGCTGGCCTTGCTTCGTGGCTTGGAAGCCTGTGCCCAACATCAGCTCATGAAACAATTTCATGTCAAAACTTGGGATGTCCAAGCAGAGCAATTGCCTCAGGATCTTCAAGAGGCCTGTCGCCAGACCATGTTGGACGATATCGATGGAAAATATAAACTCCCGCTTTCGGCACAATTCCGTGCCCTAGCCGGATTCGGCGATCCCATGGGCCAGACCTTCGTCACCGAATGGCCCAAAATGAAAACGCTCTTGGATTCCGCCTATCAGAGTGTCTTAGGCCATGGATTTCAAAACACCAAGACTGAGCGATTTCAGCAGCTCTACGCCCTGGTCCTCAAACTGACCAAAGTCGATGAGAACTCATTGCCAAGATTCCCATCCATGACACTCTAGCCCACAAGCAACCGTGGACATCAAAATCTACTACGAAGACACAGACTGCGGCGGAGTCGTCTACTACGCCAATTTTTTAAAATACTTCGAACGAGCCCGAACCGAATATCTAGCCGATCATGGGTTGTCAGTAGCAGAACTCCAAAAACAAGGTACCTTATTTCTGGTGACCCACGCCGAACTCTTCTACCGCTCCTCCGCCCACTACGGCGAAACCCTAGAAATCAATACGAAGGTAACCCCCTCAAGAAAAACCAGCCTAATCTTCACCCACACCATCCAAGAACAACAAACCCACCGCGTCGTAGTAGAAGGCTCCGCCACCCTCGTGACCGTGGATTCAACCGGAAAAGTCCGCCGAGTACCGCCATTAGTACTCCAAGCATTGCCAAATATAAACTCCACCGACTAGTGAGCCTCAAATCTATGAATGATAAATTAGTTGACTCATCCATAAATCTCCGCTTTTTAGGAGAACTCTTTTTATGGTTACTTTGAGCTTAGATGCCCCTGATGTTTATGAAGAAACTGAGGCAGCGATTCAAAAAGGTGAGCCATTCTCCATTGTTGTTAAGGGATTTCGTGGAAAAATGGTGAAAAAAATGATCCCATCCATGAAGTGGGGGTTAGAAGGGGAAAAACGTACACAAAATAGAGTTCAACTTCTCCTATCTGCTCTTTATATGCGACTAACCAAAGGGTTTGCAGGTTTGTATTTTGAAGCAGTGCAATCTGGTATGATTGCCGAGGTAGAAGAAACTGCATCTGGAGTAGTAGTAGTATTTTCAAAAATTCAAGAAGAAAGCCGGCTCGAGAAAGGGTTGCGAGCTGTTTTAGAGAAAAAAACAAGAGAGGGAGGAAAGGGGTAAAAAAGGTGGGCGCTACCCTTTTATCCCCTCTTCTTGAACGCAATAGAGTATGACGGCAGGGGAAACCAATGGACCATGCCGAACCTATCGGATTCGATCACTTGAGAAGTATGCCGTTTAATTTTTCTCCTGCGTTGGGCGCGGCGGAGCCGCAGTATCGAATTCGACTTTTTGGCGAGCATTGTCTGAGCGGAGCGAGTTGCGCAGCCATATAATTCGATACGGAGGCGGAGGCAACCGCAGGGCCGCGCACAGGCAAAAATGGTTTTGGTCCCTTTTGCCGAAACAAAAGGGACTCGTCGCGCGGGCGCGAAAGCCCGCTTTAAAAAAATCCGAAACCTTTTTTAATCATCTTATCGAGGCCGCTCCCGAAACAGCCAACTTAAATACATCCCCCCCACCGCAATCGTAACAAGTTCAATCGATTGCAACATCTTACTAATCACCGCCCCCGGCTCTGGCGGCGACTGAATAAAATGCATACCCAAGTACGCGGGAGGCTCTCCAGGTGCGGCCTCCCAGGGTGGAAAGAGGACGGCCAAGATCAGCAGACTTACCATGATGTAGAGAATTCGAATATTGAGTGTTTCTTTGGACCGTTCGGCATACAGAGACGCGCCAGGAATCCGTTTTCCGCAATTCGTACACACTTGGGCGCGCGAGGGGACAGCATGTCGACACGCCGGACAAGTTTGCAGTTCTGTCATGGGCTCACTCGTCTCCACATTTCTAATTCAATTGACAGTTTTAGAGATCGGTTCCTATAATCCCCCACCTTCTCTAATATCCCCTGACATATTCCATGACCACACCTCATTCCACCATTCGTCGTGTCGCCGTCATTGGGGCGGGAGCCTGGGGAACATGCCTAGCGCGACATTTGGCAGAAAATCATCTGACCGTCAAGCTTTGGGCTTTCGAATCCGAGGTGGTTGAGGCGGTCAATATGACTCACGAAAATACAGTCTTTTTACCGGGAGTGTCTTTGCCGAAATCGCTGATCGCGACAACGTCGTTTTCGGAAGCCCTTTCTAATGCTGATCTCCTCATTTTCGCGGTCCCGTCTCATGTTATGCGCATGGTCCTCAAGAACATGAAACCAAGTCTCTCAAAGGCTGCGCCCATCGTTGTGGCGACAAAAGGGATTGAAGAAGACACATTGAAGTTTATGACCCAGGTGCTTCAAGAGATTTTGCCTTCCGACTGGGCATATGGGATTACCGTCCTCACCGGACCGAGTTTTGCCGCAGAGGTATGCCAGTCCAAACCCACGACCATTCTCTTGGCTGGGCAAGATCCTGCGCTCACCACCCAATTGCAATCGGTTTTTATGACCTCGGTGTTTCGGGTGTATACAGGAAGTGATGTCCTTGGCGCACAACTTGGCGGGGCCCTGAAGAATGTCATGGCCATTGCTGCAGGGGTGGTGGATGGGCTTCAGCTTGGAGGCAATGCGAGAGCGGCTTTAATCACCAGGGGGCTGGCGGAAATCATTCGGTTAGGCGTCGCGCTTGGGGCAGATGTGCATACCCTTTATGGGCTCTCTGGGTTAGGGGATTTGGTGCTGACCTGCACCGGATCACTGAGCCGGAATTACACCGTGGGGGTTCAGCTTGGGCAGGGGAAATCCTTGGAACGAATCTTGGAGGACACTATTACTGTGGCTGAAGGCATTCGGACGACCCGGGCTGCAATGAGTCTGGCTACTCAACTCCATGTGGAGATGCCAATTGTTCAGGGTATCCATGCTCTTTTATTTGAAGGGAAATCGGCCAGACAGGCGGTGGAAGAGCTCATGTCTCGATCAGCCAAGGAAGAAACGTCTCATACATTAGCGCATCCTCCTTCTTCATCTTCAGAATTTCCAGCGGGTCGTTCATAGATATGGATTCCTCAGCGATAAAAAAACTGCTTCAACAAGTTCAGGAAGGGAATCTATCCGTACCAAAAGCTCTTGATCAGCTTCGCATGCTGCCTTATGAAAATCTTGGGTTTGCTAAAGTGGATCATCATCGGACACTTCGCCAAGGTGTGCCGGAAGCTATTCTTTGTGAAGGCAAAACCGAGGTACAGATTGTCGCTATTGCCAAAGGGCTCCTCAAGCGAGAGGTTCCTGTGTTGGCCACGCGGGCCACGCCTAAAGTGGCCCGAGCCTTAACTCGTATAAGCCCCCGAGCTGTGTACGAAAAAGAGGCGCGGATGGTGGTTATTCAAACTACCGTTCCTCGGCCTCAAGGTGATATCGTTATTATCACGGCCGGCACGTCGGATATTCCCGTGGCAGAGGAAGCGAGAGTCACCGCCACTGTGATGGGCAGTGCTGTGGAAACACTCTTTGATGTTGGGGTGGCCGGGTTGCATCGGTTGCTAGATCATTTGGATCGCCTACAACAAGCTCGGGTTCTGATTGTGATTGCGGGGATGGATGGGGTTCTGCCCACGGTGGTCGGGGGGCTAGTGAAAACCCCATTGATTGCTGTGCCCACCAGTCGAGGTTACGGTGCGAATTTTGGAGGAATCGCCCCCTTGCTTACGATGCTCAATGCCTGTTCAGGGGGAATCGGGGTGATGAATATCGATAATGGCTTTGGCGCGGGACATCTGGCTCATCGAATCAACGTTCTTCCGGGATTACAGGAGTTGGAATACTGACATCCCCAGTTGTCACCTCTTCGAGGTTTTCTTCCTGAGGAGAAATATTATCGGTATCCAGTTCCTCCTCGCCTGCTGAAGGACTTTCTTCCGCTGTGCCATCGCCGAGGTCTTCGGAAGAGTCTTCCTCCGATGTGAAGGGCACATGTTCTAAGTGAGGTTCACGATTGGCTAAGGATTCCGATGGAGATACTTCCAACTTTCCCCGCGCCCGCAGCGAGACGACTTTGACAAGGGGTTGACCAGTCTTATTCGACATGAGCTTGGCGCGTATTTCGTATTTATAGGTTCCGGCGGTGACGAATTGATCGGTTTGATCTTTTCCATCCCACATCAATGTTGTGCTGATCTTTCGCGTGCCTTCTGCCTCCACAATATCCTCGATAGGGTGGCGATTGTAGAGGAATCGAATGGAACGCTTTGAGGGAAAACTGATCATGGAAGACACTTCCAGGAGATCCACATTAGAAAGGTTTTTGGGCAACCCGACGTCAACCGTGATTTCCAGAGGCCCATTGCCTGGCGCAAAGGGCATGGGGGAGGTGGAGATGTCCAAAATTTTTAAGGAAGGCGGGCTATACCGTCGTTTTTTACGTTTGGCCTCCGCCTCATCTATCAGGATGGACGAGGTGAACACCGAAGCAATGACGAGGAGAATAATAAAACGATTCCAACGCATATGAAGACAAATAAAGGAGAATAACAAGTTTTTCAAAAAAAAGATTACGGACACAGGTACTCACACATCACGATCGCCAGTCTTTTCCCTGTTCCAAGACACTTCTCCTTGATTGTACACAAATCATTTCTTGAGTCTAGCAGGAAACAAGAAAAAGTTTCTGGAACCTCCCCCATTCCCTATATGAAGGGAAAAGCCTTGTCATTTCCCGTATAATCTCGTATGTGCTTCAGCTTGATGAACCGAATGTGAATAAAAACGAAAAAAGAGAACTATGCATCTTCACTTTGACTGTTTTTCCGGAATCAGCGGGGATATGACGTTGGGAGCCCTGGTAGATCTAGGGTTTTCTCCGCACATCCTCAGAAAACGCCTCAAGGCCTTGCCTCTCTCCGGCTATCGTCTCAAAGTTTCAAAAGTCTACCGTGGGGCCATCCATGCCACCAAGGTCGATGTCATCATCACCCAGGGCCAGGACAAACCTCTTTCTTGGCCGCAGATTCGACGGCTTATCTCGAAAAGCCCAGTCCCTCCCTGGGTGAAACACCAGGCACTCTCTGTCTTTGAACGGCTAGCCCAGGCCGAAGGCGTGGTGCATGGCCAAGACGCTACCTCAGTCCATTTTCATGAAGTCGGTGTCATTGATTCCTTGGTGGATATTGTAGGTGCACTGCTGGGCTTCCATGAACTAGGGATTTCAACCTTCAGTTCGACCCCCATGAATGTGGGTTCTGGAACCATCCAATGTACTCATGGAGCCTTGCCCGTTCCTGGGCCCGCGGTCGCGGAGTTAGCCAAAGGATATCCGATATTTTCCAATGGGCCGGCAAGAGAATTGACGACTCCCACTGGAATGGCGCTGGTGACGACGTTGGTCCAAACATTTAACCAACTTCCCCCAGTGATTCCCGACGCAATTGGGTATGGGGCGGGCACGGCCAACCCCCATGATTGGCCCAATGTCTTGCGAGTGTTCATTGCCAAAACCCAGTCGCCGGAGTGGTATGAATCTGACCAGGTTGTTCAATTGGAAACCAATATCGATGATATGAATCCTCAAATGTACGAATCTGTCATGGAATGTTTATTTGAGAAAGGGGCCCTCGATGTCAGTCTTACCCCGACCTTCATGAAACGCAATCGTCCGGGGATTATCCTGACCGTGTTGGCCAAAGCCGAGCAGGTTGATGAGTTGGTGCAAATCATCTTTCGTGAAACAACGTCTATCGGTCTGCGAAGGCAAGTGATTGACCGGGTAACCCTCTCCCGATCCACGAGCACCGTTCGGTTGCCTCAAGGCACAGTCAGAGTGAAAACGATTCACCTGGGCGACATTCTCAAACACCGGCCAGAGTTTCAAGACTGCCAAGCCATTAGCCGCAAGACAGGCATTCCTGTTCAAGACATCATGGCAGCAGTGTTTCAAAAACTTTCGTAATATCTTCCAGCATGCCTATTTCCCCAACACGTTCCAAGCCATTTCTGGCCATCACCATGGGTGATCCAGCAGGCATTGGGCCAGAAATTATTCTAAAGGCCCTGGCCTCGCCCATGGTATGGAGAGAGTGCAGGCCCATCGTGGTGGGATCGGTCCCAGTTTTCAAAAAGGAAATGGAGCGTTTAGGTTCTTCGTTGAAAATCGTGTCTTTTTCAGGAGCCCACATTTCTAACAACCAAAAACTCGTGGTTAAGGGGCGACTGCCAATTCTTGATTCATTAAAGAAACCTCTGGGCCGGTTTCCCATGGGAAAGGCCAGGCGGGAGACAGGGGCGGCATCTTTGCAATGTATCGATACTGCCGTTCATCTTGCACAAAGCCAATGTGTTGCAGGAATCGTGACTGCGCCGATAAACAAAGAAGCGATTCATTTAGCTGGGTGTACGCATCCTGGACATACTGAGTTGTTGGCTGCTCTGACCAAGACTAAGAATTTTGGAATGATGTTGATGGGAGGCCCGCTCAAAATACTGTTCGTCACCACGCATCTCTCCATTCGAACAATGCCTGCTGCCCTGACAACCAAAGGAATTTTTAACGCCATTCAACTGGCTCATAGGGCCATGCGACAGCATTTCCAGATTGCGCGTCCTCGTGTGGGAGTCGCGGCGTTGAATCCCCATGCCGGGGAACATGGCCTGTTTGGGAATGAAGAACAGCGCATCATTGCCCCTACCATTCTCAAAGCCAAACATGCAGGCATGCGCGTCAGTGGACCCTGGCCGGCAGATACGTTGTTTGGCGCGGCGGTCCGAGGTGATTATGATGTCGTTGTGGCTATGTACCACGATCAGGGGCTGATCCCGCTCAAGACCATTGCCTTTGGACAATGTATCAATATGACTGTGGGATTACCCATTCTCAGAACCTCTGTGGATCATGGAACTGCCTATGATATTGCTGGAAAGGGAAAAGCCGACCCCCTAAGTTTGATCCAAGCTATCACCTTAGCTGCGCGGTTGGCTAGGCCGTTATGAATTTGTGGTTGAAGGGAGCATTTCAAGTTCGAGGGCTTCTCGAGCCCCTGAAGATTCCTTCCCGAGTACCTCTCTCTTTGGTTTGATACATGCCAGCTTCTGACTCTGATCCCAGGCCATCTGCAAGCCACACGAAATCGTCCAGCCGAGCCGTGGCATTGCACGTCCTGCTTGAGGTGGAGCGGCGGCATGTATTTGCCGATGAGGCGTTCCAACAATTAACCAAGAACAGCCCACTGTCTACTGTGGATAGAGGGTTGGCGTTTGATTTGGTGTTCGGCGTTCTTCGTCATCGTGGCCATTTAGATTGGCGACTTCATGCGCTGACAAAAAAGTCCCTGTCTGGATTGCCGACTATCATCGTGATGATCCTTCGTCTGGGAGCCTATCAACTCTTGTATTTGGATCGGATTCCGGACTCAGCCGCTGTGAATGAATGCGTCAAGTTGGCAAAGCGAGTGAAGGGCCGGGATTGGAGTGGGGTGGTCAATGGCGTGTTACGAAACCTGACTCGACAAGCCGACCCGCCGTGGCCTGATCCAACTGAAGATCCCGTGCAGGCCCTTTCGATTCGATATTCCTGTCCCCCCTGGCTTACCCAAAGATGGATTGATCGCTTCGGCTTCGATCGTGCAGAGGAGATCTGTCGACAATCGAATAGCATTCCTCCCTTGACTCTTCGGACCAATGCGCTTCGGGCCTCACGCCATAAGCTAAAAGAACGGCTGCAAGCAGAGGGTTATTCCGTGACAGAAACAGTCGTCAGTCCTCTTGGACTCACCTTGGGAAAATGCGGCACTCTGACGACATTGACTGCTTTGCAGGAGGGATGGTGTTACGTGGAGGATGAAGCCGCGCAATTGGTTCCCTTTCTGTTGGATGTTCAACCAGGCCATCGGGTGTTGGATGCTTGTGCGGCTCCTGGCGGGAAAGCCACAAATCTTGCGTCGCTCATGAAAGATCAGGGAGAGATACTTGCCGTTGATCGCAGTGCGCAGCGTTTACAGGCCTTGCAAGAAAATATAGTTAGGTTGGGGATCACGTGCATACATCCCGTCGTTGGTTCGTGGTCGGAAGGTTGGGCAACGGCTTCTCCCTTGAGAGCCTTCTGTGAAAAAGGATTGGATCGGATTCTCGTGGATGCCCCGTGTTCCGGATTAGGCGTGGTTCGTCGACACCCGGAGGCAAAATGGCAAAAGTCCGTGGACCAGTTTCCAGATCATCAACGATTTCAAGGAGAGATACTTCACCAGGTAAGTACTTACTTGAGACCTGGCGGAGTCTTGGTCTATAGTGCCTGCTCGGCTGAACCGGAGGAGACAACGGAAGTTATCACGCAATTTTGTCTCGCTCATCCAGAATTTCGGCATGAAGAGGTAGTCACCTGGCTCCCGTCCGGAGCCAAGGCCTTGACGACCCCCGAGGGGGATCTCATGACCCTGGGCTCACCCTACGATATGGATGGATTTTTTGCCGCCCGTCTTCAAAAGGTCTGATTCGTGAATGCTCGCTCCGTAAAAATTGCCCCGTCCATTCTTTCCGCGGATTTTGCTCGCCTTGGTGAAGAGGTCGCTGCAGTTGAATCTGCGGGCGCAGATTTTATTCATGTCGATGTAATGGATGGCCACTTTGTCCCCAATTTGACGATTGGGCCACCCATTGTGGAGTCGCTTCGCAAAGTGACTTCATTACCACTGGACGTTCATTTAATGATCACAAATCCTGATGCCTTTATTCCGGAGTTTGCGGAAGCCGGAGCGAATTATCTCACGGTGCATACGGAAACATGCCCGCATTTGCACCGTACCATTCAGTTGATTAAGGAACATGGGGTAAAAGCCGGGATTACGTTGAATCCCTCGACCTCTATAAGTACCCTTGAAGAAGTCATCGCGGATGCGGATCTGGTGTTGATTATGTCAGTCAATCCTGGATTCGGTGGTCAGAAATTCATTCCTGCGGCCTTGGATAAGATCTCTAGAACCAGAGATCTTATGACTCGAAAAAGGAGCCACGCATTACTTGAAGTTGATGGTGGCATCAAAGTCGACAACACGGCGGAAGTGGTCAAAGCCGGAGCCGATGTGTTGGTGGCCGGCTCAGCTATCTTTAATAGCTCCAATTATGCCGAAACAATCCGGGCATTTCGATCCGCTGCCCATGCCCTTTCTGCCTCGTTGTAACTCATGAGTGCCAAAGCTCTGTACGATAGTCTGCACCCTTTGGAAGTTCACCTCCTGGCCGCGTTGTTTTCTCAATCGACTGCCCTATCCGACGCCAAACTTGTGGAATTGACGCCTCTTGAACCTTCGCAAATCAGCATGGCCCTAGGTTGGCTCCAAGCCAAGTCCTGTATTCAAACTGATTCCGAAACCATTACTCATTTAGTGGGATTAACTGATGTTGGTCGAGGCTATTTAACAAGCGGATCGCCGGCGGAATGGATTCTTCTCACCTGCGGAGAGGCGACACAACAGGGATCGTCACTGACCGTTAAGGATCTTCAAGCGAAAGACTTGTTTCAGCCCACCGAACTCAGTCGGGCGATTGGGCTGCTTAAAAAGGAAGGGGCCATTCAAATGGTCTCTGGAGGTGCGATTGAAACCACTGGCACCCCCAGCCCAACTACCGAGAAACTCAAAACCCTGCTTAGGAAACTTGAAACCGCAACTGAAGAGCTCTCGTCTTTTTCCGCAGAGGATCGGGCACTCCTAAAACAGTTTTCCGTGAAGCGCGGAAATGCAAATGAGCCTTTCCGGATCGAGGAGCGGGTTGAACGGGCTTATACGTTAACCGCTGAAGGGCAGGCCGTAGCGAAACTATGCCGCCCGGGTGCTACAGAAGAAATTTCTCAATTGACTCCGGAGATGCTTAAGGATGGTACTTGGCGAAATAAACCATTTCGGAAATACACCATCAATCTTCCTCCGCCGCGAGTGGCCTCTGGCCGACGGCATCCCTATCGGGAATTTCTCGACCTCGTCAAGCGTCGGTTGGTGAGCATGGGATTTCAAGAAATGCGAGGTCCGTTGGTGGAAACCGAATTTTGGGATATGGACGCTCTCTATATGCCGCAGTTTCATCCGGCACGCGCCATTCACGATGTGTACTTTGTGAAGAATCCCCAGCATGCGGACAAAATCGCCGAACCTTTTCTGTCCCGGGTGGCCGAGGCCCACGAAAAGGGAGGGACCTCGGGATCGACGGGGTGGGGTTATCAATATGACCGAGAGCGAGCTCGTCGTCTTGTGTTGCGAAGTCAAGGCACGGCGGTTTCCGCCAGAACCTTAGCCGCCAATCCCTTGGTGCCTGGTAAATACTTTTCGATTGCCCGGTGCTTTCGATACGATCAAGTCGATGCCACGCATGCGAGCGATTTTTATCAAGTTGAGGGAATAGTCCTAGGAGAGGATATCAACTTTCGCACTTTGCTTGGGCTTCTTACCCTCTTTGCCAAAGAAATGGCACAGGCAAAAGAAAGCAAGTTTTTGCCAGCATATTTTCCTTTCACTGAGCCGTCTGTGGAATTGCACGTTCGACATCCGAGGCTGGGGTGGATGGAGTTGGGAGGAGCCGGGTTGTTTCGACCTGAAGTGACGTATCCGCTCGGTGTCACTGTTCCTGTGATTGCCTGGGGGTTGGGACTGGATCGTATGGCCATGATGGCGCTGGGGCTTCAGGATATTCGAGATCTATTCTCGGTGGATTTGGAAAAAGTTAGGACCATGCGTGGGCGGTTCTCTTAGTATTTTTGAGCCTGCATGTTTATGAGCTAAGACGTTATGCCAACGATTTCTATTTTCCAAAAAGATTTTGAGGCGCTTGTTGGGCAGTCGACTTCGATTGACCAAATCGAAACCTGGTTGACCCTGGTGAAAGGTGAACTCAAGGATCACACGCCAGCCACGGGTGAAATTCGGGTGGAGCTGCAAGACAGCAACCGCCCCGATCTGTGGTGCGTGGAGGGTATTGCTCGACAAATTCGAATTAAACTTCAGAAAACTCCGGCTTCCTACCCCTTTCTCCAAACCAAGTCTCGGCCCAAACGAAAAATCACCGTGACTAAAGGCATGGAAAACGTTCGGCCATTCGTGGCCGCATGTTGCGCCACAAAATATCAGGTGACGGAAGAAGGGTTGACTCAACTCATCCAAGTCCAAGAAAAACTCGCGGATATTTATGGTCACAAACGCCAGACCGTCTCCATCGGTTTATACCGTCTACCGAAAATTCAATTCCCAGTCACCTATGGATTGGTCAAGCCGGAGGAAGCACGATTTACTCCTCTTGGACTTTCTGAACAGTTAACCCTCAAAGAAATTTTGACAGTTCATCCCAAAGGGATTGAATACAGCCCTATCTTGGCCGACCATACTTCACTTCCTTTATTGTGGGACAAAGAAGGGCAGATTCTTTCGTTTCCTCCCATTATCAATAGCCGAGAAATTGGCGAAGTCCAAATTGGGGATTCCGAACTGATGGTTGAAGTGACGGGAACCGATTTGCGGATGGTGTTGTTGACGCTCAACATCTTTGCTGCCAATTTGGCCGATCGAGGCGCAGACATTGAACCCATTGAGGTGGTGTATCCCTATGCCACCGAATGGGGGAAAACTCTTCGGACGCCTTGCGATATTAGCGAGGTTCAAAAAGTGCCGCTTTGCGCCATCGAATCAGCCTTAGGACTGCCCATGGGAGCGGAAACCGTTCACCAGGCCTTGACGGCCTATGGATATCAAGTGAAATCCAGTCGACATATCCTCGCGGTGCGGTTGCCCAGCTATCGAAGCGATTTGATGCATCCTATTGATGTGGCAGAGGATGTGGCCATTTCTCGCGGGTATGAGACCTTTGCGCCTATCATGCCCTCGCAATTTACTGTTGGCGCGCTCTCCGTTCTTGAACAAACGTCTGACGATATTCGCGATCAGATGATTGGCATGGGCTTCCAGGAAATGTTCTCGAATATTTTGATGTCCCATGAAGATCTTGTAGAACGCATGAATCTTATACCCTCGGAACACCCGGTGGTGGAAGTCGATAATGTCATGTCACTCAATTATTCCTGTCTTCGATCCTGGATACTTCCTTCGCTCCTTCGCATCGAAACCGCGTCTCCACGGGCGTTCTACCCGCATCGCTTATTTGAAATCGGGGAAGTCGCGGTGCCCAATCTGAGCCTCGAGTTGGGGTCGAAAACTATCATAAAGATTGCTGGGTTGGTCGCACATCCCAACGCCAATTTTTCAGAAATTCATACGAGCCTTGATGTCCTGATGTACTATCTGCTGCAGGACTACACTCTCGAGCCCACCACACACCGCTCGTTCTTAGACGGCCGGGTAGGGAAGATTATGGTTGGAGGACAATCGATCGGATTGATCGGCGAGCTTCACCCTGAGGTCCTGGAAGCCTGGCAAATCTCCATGCCTATCTCAGCGTTTGAACTCGAAGTGGATGTGTTGGTGAGAGAAGAACGCGAACGCTGATTAGTTTTCCTTCCTTCTGTCATTCTGAGCAAAGCGAAGAATCTCTCTTTCCGCATTACTGAACTGCCTTACTGTGCCGGCATTCCCGACATTGTTAATCGGGAATCCAGGTTTGGATTTTATTTAAGCAGGGTTTCGCCCCCGCCGACGAGGCACTTTTGTTTCGGCAAAAGTGCCCAAAACCATTCTTGCCCGTGCGCGGCCCTCCAGAGAATGGTCAAAAACTCCCCATTCTCTTCCGGGTCCCTTCGCCTCCGTACCGAATAAGATGGCTCAGGAACTCGCTCCGAGGTGCAAAGCCACCTCTCCGCTCAAACAGCCTTCGCCAAAAAAGTCGATTCGGTACTCCACCTACGCCGCCCCCAACGCGGGGTGAAATGAGCTTTTGATATTCTGTGACTCACAAAACTCTCAACAATAAATCGATCCACACGCCTGGTTGGAAAATCGTCCCAACGAAATCGAGCAAATCTGATTCAACTTGCTAGACATCTTTCTTAAACCATAAGTGATATTTCTTGACCACAGGGTGGAATATATCTCTCGAATCAACTCCATCAATTAAAAAATACTCTTGATCTAGCGAATCAGAAACCTTGCCTGTTCTACAATTAAGGCCTTGAATCTTAGATGTCCTTAAAGCCGTGCTCTTAGATAAAAAGTGTTTTCCCCGATTACATAGCGAATTTATTATTTGAAACTCATTTAAATTCCATATATCGAAAAAGAACAATTCACCTTTAGACAATGAATCGTTTTGTGGGTTTTTTTTCATCATTTCCTTAGAGCTTGATCCAGCAATCCACTCCCGTAAATGATTTAGAGAAAATATCAAAAAGAAAAATAATCTTTCACTTGGCCGAGAAGAATATTCGGAGACTGCAGATTGAATCTCTTTAAAAAGTTCCTCAGGACCTTCAAGGCCAAAGTAATCTAGTTTGTCCATTAGATTCATTATCTATATCTACTGTAATGTTAGAGCCGTTTGACATTGTAGATGTCGAATATCCTGCACAATTTTATGGTGGTGTCAAAGTCGAAACAAGGTGTAAAAACATACACGGGTTCTCCCCATGGGTATAGCCAAATGTGCAAATCAATTTCCTTAAAATCCTGATTGGTTCTCCCATAGCGATATGGATGCAAACTTTTCAAAGGCTTTCCGTTAATCTTGATTCGTCCATCTAATAAATCTCGCAGATTTTGATCATTAATTCGGCAATCGTGAGAAAACCAGACAAGTACATTAGGTACAAGATGTTTAGAGTTTACACTCCTGAATTGTTCTGCCGCCTTGTGAATTTTCTTTGTAAGGTTATTATGGGTAGTGGAGTGCAATTTCCCATCAGATTCCTTGTCATTTTTGACAGACTTTAGTTCACAGTAAAAGAAATACCCATTTGAATCAGACACTCTGAAATCCGGCGTGTTTTGATTGCGCTTGGAATCTTTTCCTGGATAGCGCTTTGGCTGAAGTTCATGCGATTTGAGAAACCTGATTGCAAAATCTTCGTCTTGTCTATTCATAGAACTCATCGAATTGATTAAATTCTGAATCCTGTTTGTTCAAAAGCCGGGAGTTTAGGTCTGTTGGAATAGTAGGCTAGCCACTTTAGATCAAGTTATTGAGGTATTTTAAAATTCTACCCCCTGTCCCAAGAAAATAAAAGCGATACCTATTCTCTACTACTAGTTTTTTGATCCTCTAGAAGGTTTAGACAATCGGAAAAGTTCAGGTTTCTTTCATTGCTCGAAATGGTTAAGACTTAAAACGGTATTTTTCCTCATTTATGTATTCATTATGATTTTTCCTTTCACCCCCTTGGGCGCGGCGGAGCCGCGGTGCCGAATTCAACGATTCGGCGAGGGCTGTTTGAGTTGAGAGGTGGTTTTGTACCTCGAAGCGAGTTCCCGAGCCATATAATTCGGTGCCGGGGCGGAGTTCACCCGAAGGGACGCGCACGGGCGGAAATGGTTTTGAGTCCTTTTGCCGAAACAAAAGGACTTCGTCGTTGCGGGGGCGAAACCCCGCATATAAAAAATTAGATCCTTCGCGTTCCTTAGGATGCTAAAAAATGAAGAAAACCTGGATTCCCGATTAAAAACGTCGGGAATGACCATTAGTAGATTTAAGGGTAATTGGCTTGGTAAGGAAAGATTGGGGTATGGAGTTTTCCGTGAAGCGTGAGCCCTCACGCCTCACGGATTTTATTTTTTATGCAGCAGCTTTGCCTAAATTAGTCTTGGCCATATCAGTCAAAGATTTAAATCCTGCTTCATCATGAATCGCCATTTCAGAGAGCATCTTGCGATTCAAAAGCACATTCGCGTTCTTCAACGCATTCATGAATTTGCTATAGGAAAGGCCATGGGCCTTGACAGCTGCCGAGATACGGGTAATCCACAACCGGCGAAAATCACGTTTCCGATGTTTGCGTCCGGCATAGGCATAGGCCTGGCCTTTATCAACGGATTCCGTAGCTGTCCGAAATAGTTTGCTCTTTCCCCCATACTGCCCTTTCGCCAATTTCAGTCTTCTGTTTCTTCGGCGGCGGGTTTGGGGGCCTCCTTTTACGCGTGGCATTTCTTGCTCTCCTTCCTCATATCTTCGTCGTCACGCCATGCCAACCGTCGTGGTTGGCCACGCAACGACCGTATTGAATTCTATCTATGTTACGAATAAGGCAACAGTCTGGCCAAAGCGGTCTGGTCAACCTTGGCAACCACGACGCTGTCATTCAAACGGCTTTTGCGCTTGGCATTTTTGGTGGTCAAAATATGACGCAATCCAGCTTTGCGTCGCTTAAACTTTCCTGTGCCGGTCCGGTGGAACCGTTTTGCCGCTCCAGAGTGACTTTTTAATTTCTGTCGAGCCATGTGTTTCCCCTTACAAATTGCATAAAAATGTTGATTGGTATCAGGGATTGGTGTTCCGTTTTTTCACGAAATACGAACGACGAGATACGCTTCACGTCTTCCTAATGCTTAGGTGCTACGATCATATAGAGATTTCGCCCTTCCATCCTTGGAGGGCTTTCAATGATACCAAACTCATTCACCTCTTCAACGATTTTTCCCATGGCCGCACGTCCGAGTTCTTGATTAGCCATTTCGCGTCCACGGAACATGACCGTTACCTTGGTTTTATTGCCTTCGGCAATAAACTCTCGGATATGCCGAATTTTCGTTTCGAGATCGTGCTTATCGGTTCTCGGTCTGAGCTTGATCTCCTTAACCTGGGTCGACTTTTGGTGCTGCCGAATTTTATGTTCTTTTTTACTTTGCTCGTACTTGAACTTCCCAAAATCCATGATCCGGCACACCGGCGGCTCGGAATTGGGAGCCACCTCAACCAAATCATAGCCCGCCTCTCTGGCCTGCTTAAGTGCCTCGGAGGTCTTCAGTACTCCGAGCTGTTCACCCTCAGGACCAATAACCCGAACTTCGGGATTCCGAATCAGGTGATTGACACGATGTTTCGCTACGACCGTCCGACTCATCCTTGAATAGAGGAAGTGGTCAATTCTTCTGAAGGCATATCATTTCCAATCAAATCGATAACCTCATGTATGGTCTTTGCCCCAAGGTCCCCCTCGCCTCGTTTTCGGACGGACACTTGATGGGCTTCACTCTCTCGTTTTCCTACCACTAACATGTATGGTACCTTTCCAGTTTCGGCTTCCCGAATCTTGAGCCCGACTTTTTCGTTGCGGTCATCCACTTCAACACGAAATCCAGAGGCCCGCAATTGGTCACGGACCTGGCCCGCATATTCCGCTTGTTTATCAGTAATGGGCAAAATCTTTATTTGAACCGGCGCGAGCCACGCAGGAAAGGCACCGGCAAAATGTTCGACTAAAATTCCGAAGAAGCGTTCAATCGATCCCAGGAGGGCTCGATGAATCATGATCGGCTGATGAGTTTTCCCATCTTCGCCAACATACGTCAAGCCAAATCGTTCAGGATTATTAAAATCTATCTGCACGGTGGAGCATTGCCAGGCTCTTCCCAGAGCATCTCGGATTTTCAAATCAATCTTCGGTCCATAAAATACCCCTTCGCCTGGATCAATTTTATACTGGAAGCCTCCTCCTTTCAGGGCGGCTTCTAGTGCATTGGTCGCTTGATCCCATTTATCCAAAGCCCCCACGGCTTTTTCGGGACGAGTGGATAAGTACATCTCAAATTCCGTAAATCCAAAATGTCGTAGGACAAACATGGTGAAGTCCAGCACTTGCCGCACCTCGGCTTCAATTTGATCAGGCCGGCAGAAAATATGGGCATCGTCTTGGGTAAATCCTCGCACCCTCATGAGGCCATGCAGGACCCCAGACCGCTCATACCGATAGACCGTTCCCAGTTCGCCATAGCGAATCGGCAACTCTCGATAGCTTCGCAAATGCGATTTATACACCATGATATGGAACGGGCAATTCATGGGCTTCAACTGGTATTCGCTGGCTTCGACGGTCATGGGCGCGAACATGTTGTCTTTGTAAAAGTCCACATGTCCGCTGGTTTTCCATAGGTCCAGCCGGGCAACATGGGGGGAGTACACCATCTCATATCCATGTTTCACATGCTGGTCTCGCCAAAAATTCTCAATCAATAAACGAATTAACGCGCCCTTGGGATGCCACAGGATTAACCCAGGACCGGTCTCATCTTGCACACTAAACAGGTCAAGTTCTTTCCCTAATTTCCTGTGGTCTCGTCGCTTGATTTCTTCCAAGTTGGCAATATGGGCATCGAGTTCCTCTTGTGAGGGAAACGATGTCCCGTAAATCCGCTGAAGCATTGGGTTTCGTTCATCACCTCGCCAATATGCCCCAGCGCTGGTCAGAAGCTTGAGGGCTTTGATCTGACCGGTGGAAGCGACATGGGGCCCACGGCACAGATCGACGAAATCGCCCTGGGCATAGGCAGATACAGGTTCACCCTCTGGGAACCCCTGGATCAGTTCGACCTTGTAGGCTTCTCCCCTGCCTTTGAAAAATTCCATGGCTTCTTCTCGGGAGAATTCCTGACGAGACACTGGGAGATCCCGTTGAATAATCTCCAGAGCTTTGGCTTCAATTTTTTCTAAATCTTCAGGAGTAAAGGGGCGATCGAAGGCAAAATCGTAAAAAAATCCTTCTTCGATAGCAGGACCGATAGTCATTTGAGCCGAAGGGAAGCATTCTTTCACAGCCTGAGCCATGATATGGGTGCTACTGTGACGGTAAATTTCTTTGCCCTCATCAGAGGAAAAACTAACGGGTTGAAGAGAGACATTTTGAGTTAACGAGGTTGCCAAATCCATGGGGATACCATTAACGGATACGGCAAACACCTCCTCGTGGTCGTAACCACATTGCTTTAAAACTTCTGCGGCGGTGATTCCAGAAGGGAATGCCTTAGGTTTGTTCCCCGAGACGGACACTTCTATGTTGGCCACACCGGCCTTTTGAGCTTCAGCTGAAACAGACATAACGCTTAATGTCGAAAAAAATATTTCCCACGTTCATGTTCAGGGTGATATTTATTTAGGGACAAAGCCACGAAATGGTAGGCGCGGGCGGTATTGAACCGCCGACCTCTACCGTGTCAAGGTAGCGCTCTCCCCCTGAGCTACGCGCCTATCGACAAGGGTTCTGGTCAAAAAGACGGCTGACGGCCTTCATAGACGTACCTTTTTGAACAGCGCCTCGCAAGCTTATCATGCTAGTGGAGCCTGGGCGGTAATGTCAAGAAGTTATTGATTTGTTGAAGAAAGTCTGGAATCGGTGGGGATTTCCTACCCCCTGTTTCACCCCCAAAATAACCCGACCTAGCCTCAGAAGCTGTTCAAGGGAAGAGAATTTCAGGTTACTTCTTTCTCCCTATGTGACCGAGAGCGTCTTTTAACTGATATTTTACATTCGGAAATTTTTTTTCTGAGGGTATTTCGATTGAGCCCTAGGAGTTGGGCGGCTTGAATTTGGTTGCCGTGGGTTTCTCGTAGTGCCAATTCTATCAAAGGCCGTTCAACGGCTTGAATCAAAGTGGCATATAAACTTCTGGCAGAACTCGCTTTCATGGCGCGGACGAATTGCCTGAATTTCGACTCCACATAATCTTCCAAGGTTACGTTGGCCAAATCGGGTAGCGAGTTTCCGGTGTTTCCATTTTCCAACAGGCCTCGAATGGTCGTCGCGGCCTCTATTGGGGGTAATGGCCCGGCTAGGACGACCGTTTTTGTAAGGTCCATGGCGGGCTGTAATGCTGCCAATTCCTCTGGCCTTGATCCCTCTCCTAATAGCAATACATCAATGCGCTTCGTGGTTGCAGACTCACTGGCTGCATGAAGATCTTTCACAAGAATGATTTCGGCATCACCCAAGGATTGAATTTTGGAGTGAAGGGAGGGATCAGTGCTAACGATGACAATATGAACTGGTTTCATCATGAGAAGATTTGTCCGGGAAGGAGAGGATTATCAGGAAAGCCAAAGTATGTGTCAATAAAAAGGCGAATGTCAGCTATTGGCAAGGTCAGAATGTTGTGAGTCGTGAAACCCTATCTGAATGTGAATTGGGAAATCGACCTGAAAAAGGGAGGTCCCTATTCAGCAACCGAACCGGAGGCGGTAAATAATCGGCTCGGCCTCAGTCCTCGTTTGTGGAGTAGGTATCGTATGAGGACCCCCACGATCGAGAGGGCATAGCGTACACTTTTCCAAAAAGAAATTTGTGACGAAGAATCGAAATATCTCGTAGTAATTGGCACTTCGCGGATTTTTAATCCCAAATCGATCCCTTGCACAATGATCTCCGTATCAAACACGAAGTCATCTGAATTCGCATGCAGATTCACGCTTTGCAAGTATCGTTTGGAGTAGGCCCGGAACCCTGAATGGAATTCGGAAAGAAACACATGGAGCACCATATTTTCTAAAGCGGTCAACATGACATTGCCATAGAATTTCCAAAGCGGCATGCCGCCTTCGATAAATTGGCCCCCGAGCATTCGAGACCCAAAGGCTGCATCACATTCCAGCCGTAGCAAAGGTTCCAGGAGACGTGGAATTAAGGCAGGGTCATATTGGTAATCCGGGTGTACCATTACGACGATATCCGCATCTCGCTTGAGCGCCTCGGCATAACAAGTTTTTTGATTGCCTCCATATCCTCGATTCTCATTGTGCCGAACGGTGGCCACCCCCAGTTGTTGGGCAACTTCCCAGGTCTTGTCTTGGCTCGCATCATCCACTAGTAGAATCTCATCGACCCAATCCCGAGGAATTTCCTTCACCGTTTGTTCCAAGGTGTGTTCGGCATTGTAGGCAGGCAACACCGCAATCACCTTCAAATTCTTTTTGATCTCAAGAAGAGAGCTCATGCTAACCCCAGTAGTGGGCAGAGCAGCCACAATGTCGTCCAAATCAGTATTGCACCCATAATATCCAACAAGAGCCCTGCTCGCAGCATGTGCTGAATCGGCACCAACCCCGTCCCATAGACAATAGCATTGGGCGGGGTGGAGACTGGCAAGACAAAAGCCAAACTGGCGGCCAAGCATACTCCCAATGTCGGGGGAATCGGCGAAACACCCGCTGCCTCGGCAATGGCAATAACCACGGGCACAAGCATACTCGCTGAGGCCGTGTTGGAGGCAATCTCCGTTAATATCAAGGCGGCCCCGATGGCGACTGCGGTTAAGTTCCACAGGGTTTGGCCACCAAAGACCGTCACCAGCTCCTGCCCGATGATGTTAGCCAAGCCGGTTTTCACCATCAAATGGCCGAAGGCTAACCCTCCGCCAAATAACAGAATGGTACCCCAATTGATATTCTTGGCCTGAGCCCAGGTCAGGGTAAATTCAGCGGCTTTAAAGTTCACAGGCAGGATAAAGAGTAGGCCTGATGCGAAAATGGGAACCAATTCTTTGGGAAAGCGGGCATTGAGCCATATGACGAGCTCGGCATCCCTGCCTAACACTATGGCTAAAAGACCCGGAACAATCCAGCCTCCAACAGCCAAGCCCAGAGCCAAACAAGTATTTCTTTGACCTGAGGTCCAGGCTCCTTGTTCTTGGGTCAATGCGTGAATTCTCCCAGAAAGGGCAGGGAATTCTCTTGGTGGTGGATGAAGCCAAGTCAAGACAATATAGATTAAGAGAAACATCACACAGGTTAAGGGGAAGCCAATCGAAAACCATTCAAAAAACGACAAGCTTATTCCGGCTTGTTGTGAGAGTAACCCGACACCGATCAGATTCGGGGGTGTACCGATCATCGTGGCGATTCCTCCGGCCGCCGCTCCATAGGCTAACAAAAGCATCACCCCGGATTCATAAGGTGTGGGAAGGGGGTCGTGTCGAAGAGTGGAAAGAATCCCCAATGCCATTGGCACCATTATAGCTACGGCAGCCGTGTTACTAATCCACATGGATAACAACGCGGTGGCCAGGCCCATGGCCAGGAAAAGACGGCCGGGTTTAGCATTCACCAATGGTAACGACAACAACCACACGGCAAAACGTCGATCCAATTGATGGACGACAAAGGCCTCAGCCAAGAAGAAACTTCCAATAAAAAGAAAAATAATTGGATGGGCAAAGGCGGAGAACACGGATGTGACCGACCCGAGTCCCGCGACGACACAAAAGGAGGCCCCTAACAAGGAGGTCATGGCCAAGGGAATCGCTTCGGTGATCCATGAAATGACCACCCACGTCAAAATAGCAGCTAACAGGTGGGCTTGATTGGGCAAGTTGGGGAAAGGAGCAAGATAGACGAGTGTCGCGAGCGAGGGAGCCACAAGGAGCCCGGCTTTCCGCTTTGATTCCGACTTGTGTTCTGTGACCCTATGTCTTCGATTCACAATAAACAGCCTCTCCTATCTCATGTAGGGAAAAGTGATCAGGATTTGGTCGCAGCCTAGCATAGCCACTCTTCTAAGGCCACGCTCTCGCCTCTGCTGGAATGACAGTGATGTGGATCGGAAAGCGGGGTTGCCTGAAAGTCTTTCAGGGTGTTGTCAATTCCTGGTTGGCTTGTTGAAATAAGAATGTCTCACCAAAATGTCCTGACATTGGAGAGGGCAATCGAAACGGAGCTAGGATTTCGGCGTTTGACGAGGTATCATAGCCTCAAGAATTGTTACGATCGCTCGTTGGCTTGCCATGGCAAATAAAATCCTAACCCCCCAAACCCTTCCAAGTATTCTTCAACGCCGGCAACGGAGTGGAGAGCGCGTGGTTTTTACGAACGGATGTTTCGATTTGCTTCACATCGGGCACATTCGTTACCTTCAGGCCGCCAGAGTATTGGGAGATCTTTTGGTGGTGGCAGTCAATAGTGATGACTCGGTGCGATCCTTGGCCAAGGGCCCAGGCCGACCCCTGATTCCCGCTGCGCAGCGGATGGAGGTGCTGGCCGCATTAACCTGTGTAGATTATGTTCTGCAGTTTGACGAGCCCACGCCCTTTCAGATTATCGAGACCCTTCAGCCGGATGTTCTTGTGAAGGGAGGGGATTGGTCCGTTGAACACATTGTCGGAAAAGATGTGGTCGAGGGGCGAGGCGGAATGGTAAAAAGCATTCCCCTGATCCCCGATGTCTCCACTACGTTAATCATTGAACGGATTCAACAAATGCACATGAATGCTGATAAATCTCGTAAGACAGCGACGCGACAAGCTTCCGTGAATCCATCCCTACCTGATCCAACCACGACTTCATAACCCAAAGTGTTCCCGGCTCAGCTGGTTTGAAATATACCTCCATGTCAATCCGCACCTTAGAAATCGAAACCTTCCAATCCGTGGTAGAAGCTTTAGGCGATTCGACCGCTAAGCCCTTTCTAGTTGGGCCTCATGGCGAAAGTTTAGCATTCACCATCAGTTTGTTGGCCAACAATTTATCTGGGCCAGGCTCCTCGGCTATGCCCCTGAAGAATTCCCTTCCGTTATCCTGGATTATTCTAACGCCGACTCAGGAAGAAGCCGCGCAGCTGTATCAGGATCTGCGTTTCTTTTATACCTTGTTTGGCCGCGCCGCCGAGACGCTAGCTTTTTTCCCGAATCGGGGGACCATGCCCTATGAAGACACTGCGCCTTCGGAGGATTTGGTGGCCCAACGAATGCGAACCCTCTTCCGGCTTCAGGAGCAGAAGCCGACGCTGGTCATCACTACACCGGAAGCTGTGCTGCAACGCCTCGTGCCTCATTCAATCTTTCAACAATCGTGCCTGACGTTAAAGGTTGGCAGTGTGATCGATCGAGAGCCATTCATCACGCAGCTTCTCAGGCTTGGCTATCGTCGGGTTTCGGTGGTGGAAATTCCCGGTGAATTTAGCGTGCGTGGGGGGATCGTCGATATTTTTTCCACGGCAGAAAGCGAGCCCTATCGTATCGAGTTTCTCGGCGATTCCGTGGAATCCACACGACGCTTCGACCCGGTTTCGCAAGAATCAACGGAGACAGTCTCTCTCGTCCAAATATTGCCGGCACGAGAATATCTCGTTCCTCCCGATCGAATGGAGGCGGAGCTTCCGATTTGGACGCCTGATGCCGAATGGCGATCCCCGGAGCTTTATCCATCGATGGACACATTGCGGGACTATTTTTCAGAAGCTCCCATGATGTTCCTGGATCGTCCATTGAACCTGGCGCATGAAGCGCAAACTCTGTGGGAAGGGTTGTTGGAAGCATGGGAACAACAGGAGCAATCATCTACCGGTCCGCCTTATCCTGAACCGGATGCGCACTTTTTGATTTGGGAGGAGTTTCTAGGGTTGATGGCCTCGAGTCCGATGATAGCCACCGATGTGGTCCCACCGGTGGAGGGAGAATGGAGCCCGGTGATTTCCGTCTCGTTTCAATCGCCAAAAAGCGTGGGACTGGGTTTGCGTGGCACCTCATTTACCGAGACCTTAAAAATTCTCGAACGTCTGCGCCTGCAAGGTCCGGTGACGGTGGTGGTTCGTTCGGCAGGCCAGGTTGGTCGACTGCTGGCGTTATTCGCAGAGCATCAGGCACCAGCAATGGAAGGCAAACCGCCCTTGAAATCAATTACGACAGAGCGCGAACCATTTTACATTCAGCAAGGATATCTTTCTTCAGGATTTTTGGTTCAAGATACGCCCTTTGCCATTGTGACCGAAGACGACTTGTTCGCCAAAGTCTCGCGGCATCGGCCACAACCCAAAAGTAAAACCGCGGCCTTTCTCTCTTCACTCGAAGACCTCAATGCCGGCGATTACGTCGTGCATGTGCAACATGGCATCAGCCGGTACAACGGCCTTCGCCATTTGTCGGTGCAGGGCTTCGAAAGCGACTATTTGATTTTGGAATTCGCGGGCAAGGATACCTTGTATGTGCCGCTCGATCGCATCAACCAAGTACAGAAATATCGAGGTGGCGAGCACACCGCGCCGAAGCTCGACCGGCTGGGCGGGACGAGTTGGGCCAAAACCAAAGCGCGTGTGAAAAAAGGCATCGAGGACATGACCAACGAATTGGTCGAATTGTATGCCAGTCGTGAAGTCACCACGCGGAGGATCTATTCGGAAGACTCGACCTTGGCTCATGAGTTTGAGGCAGCGTTCGATTATGAAGAAACGCCTGATCAAATCAAGGCCATCGAAGATATTCAACGGGATTTAGAATTGGCCAAACCCATGGATCGATTGGTCTGCGGGGACGTGGGATATGGGAAAACCGAGGTGGCCATGCGCGCCGCATTCAAAGCCGTCCAAGATAATCGGCAAGTCGCGGTGTTGGTGCCTACCACGCTTCTCGCACAACAACATTATGAAACCTTTTGCCGCCGATTCGCACCCTTCCCGGTTCGCGTGGGTATTCTCTCGCGGTTTCAAAGCCCCAAGGAAGTGAAAGCGTTGTTGCCGGATTTGGCGTCGGGCGTAGTCGACATTGTGATTGGCACGCACCGCGTGTTGCAAAAAAACGTGCAGTTTAAAAACTTGGGCCTGGTCATCATCGACGAAGAACAATGGTTTGGGGTGCGACACAAGGAGCGGATGAAGCAGCTACGCACGCAAGTGGATGTTCTCACGCTGACGGCGACGCCTATCCCGCGAACGCTGCAAATGGCGTTTTCCGGTGTGCGCGATTTATCGGTGATTGAAACTCCCCCTTCCGGCCGTCTGGCGATTCGCACTCATGTCCTCCGGTTCAATCCGACCGTGATTCGTGAGGCCATTCGTCGGGAACTGGCCCGCGCCGGACAAATCTTTTTTGTGCACAATCGCGTGCAAAGCATGGAACGGATTGCTACGTGGCTTCAGGACCTGGTGCCCGAGGCGCGCATTCTCATGGCCCATGGCCAAATGAATGAACATGTGCTGGAAGGCGTCATGTTAAAATTCTTCCATGGGGAAGCGGATATCCTCGTCGCCTCGGCCATTATTCAATCCGGGCTAGACGTGCCGCGAGCCAATACGATTCTGGTGGATCGTGCCGATACGTTTGGATTGGCACAGTTGTACCAATTACGGGGTCGCGTGGGGCGAGCGGGCGATCAGGCCTATGCCTATTTCTTTTTCCCAAATGAGGAAGTCCTGACTACGGATGCGCAGAAACGACTTATGGCCATCCAGGAATTTGCTGAGCTGGGATCAGGGTTTCGCATTGCCGCGGCCGATTTGGAAATTCGCGGGGCCGGCAATTTACTCGGCAAGCAGCAATCTGGAAACATGGCCGCCGTAGGCCTTGACCTCTATATGCAGATGGTGGAGCAAGCCGTACAGAAAATGAAAGGGCAAGAGGTTGAAGAAGAACTCGATCCGACCTTGCACTTGAATGTCTCGGCCTTCATTCCAGATGATTACGTTGAAGATGCCCATCAACGTCTTTCTCTCTATAAACGATTATCAGCCAGCCAAAAAATTGGCGACCTCGCGCTTTTACACGAAGAAACGCAGGATCGATATGGCCCATTACCGGATGCAGTCGAACGGTTGTTTGAAGTCATGCAGATTCGGCTCTTTGCTAAAAAACTGCGACTGGAATCGTTGGAAGTGAACAAAGGAAAAATTACGCTGACCCTCGACGCCAAGGCCACCATTCCGCAAGAAAGCCTTGATTGGCTCATGCAATATACGGAAGACACCATTCAGTTTCTTTCTCCCCAATCGCTCGCCATTCAGACCGGCCATGAAGAATGGGGTGGGCAGGTGGAGGAGTTAAATAGGATTCTTCAAGGTCTTCTCAATGCACCACAGGAATCGGTGCAAGTTTAATGGGGATTGTACATTGAGAAAAGCCGTCGTCTCTTTTTTAGGATATTTCTTGGGAGTGCTCTGGTTGTTGGTGTGGCCGGCGGGTGTTGTGCTGGCCCAACCCATCAACGACGGCATTGCTGCTATCGTGAATAACGAAGTTATCACGCTTTCCGAACTCGAAACAGAATTGCGAGATGAAACGATTCGGCTCCGGGCACGGTATAATGGCAAGGAACTCGAGCAACGGTTGATGCATAAGGAGTTCGATGTCCTCAACCGGATTATTGAGCGCAAGTTACAGCTGCAAGAAGCCAAAGCCAAAGGAATTCGTGTTACAGAGGAGGAGCTCGACCAAGCCATCGAGGAGTTACGGCAAAGCCAGCCGGTGGTGGCGGACTCGACTCCCAGGTCGCGTCTTCGTGAAGAATTGGTCCTGCGTCGGATGCTGGACTTTGAAGTACGGCGACGGCTCATGGTGTCTCCAGAAGAAGTCCGCAGTTATTACACCAAGTCGCAAGCAGAATTCACGGCTCCCGCAGAATATCATCTCCGGCAAATCTTACTGAAACCTGGTTTAGGAGAATCGAGTGCAGATGTGTTGGAGCGTGCGCAATCGCTCGTACAGCAACTCAAAGAGGGAGCTGTGTTCTCAGACTTGGCGAAGAATCATTCCGAAGGAACAGAAAGTATTCTTGGTGGGGATTTAGGGTTCATGCGAAAAGAAGAATTATTAGGCCCCTTAGCGCGGGCAGTGGGGGATATGGTTGCCGGCGAGGTGAGCGCGCCCGTGGAAACCGAATTGGGTGTGCATATTCTTATGCTGGAAGAAACGAAACCAGGCGAACCTCTCCCCTTTGAAGACGTGAAGGAGGCGATTAAAAATAATTTGTTTCAACGAAAGACTCGCGACGTTCGACAAGAATGGTTGTCGAACTTAAAGGACAAAGCGTACATTGAAATTCGTTTTAAGTAGGGATTAAACGGCCCGTTTATCATCCTTTTAAATACAGTTCCATAAACTCGAGATTCGAAAAAAATTCCAAAATGACAAATTCGAATTTTTAAATTTGGTCATTTTTAATTTGTTTGGGATTTTGATATTCGAGTGTCGGTTTACTCTGCGGTTTCCCGTCGCTCGCGGATTGCCTTCCAGAGTTCTAGCCGGCCTTCATTCGTTTTCGCAGAATACAAAATCACATCATCAGGATTTGGGAGTTGAAGCGACTGGCATAGTTTTGTCAGGCAAGGATTTCGCTGGCTGCGGTTAAGCTTGTCGACTTTGGTGGTGACCACGATGGGCGGATGACCGATATGACATAACCATTCGTATGTGGTCACATCATGGGCTTCTACTCCGCGAGAATCCACCAACTGGACCACCGCAAATAATTGTTCGCGCTCGGACAAATAGCGTTCGATCATCGGTCCCCATTGCTGCCTCACGGATTTTGAGACTTTTGCATATCCATAGCCAGGCAAATCCACAAAAAACATGTCCGGGATAATCTTGTCCGCCGTCTTGATCCGAAAAAAGTTGAGCGTTTGGGTCTTCCCCGGCGTGACGCTCACCTTGGAAAGTTTTTTCCGGTTCAATAACGAGTTAATCGTAGATGATTTGCCCACATTCGATCGACCCACAAACGCGACTTCAAGCAATCGTTCGCGGGGATACTGTTCGGGCTTCACGCAACTCAGCTCAAATTCTGCAGAGTGAATTTTCATGGGACTATGGTTTCTCCAACACTAGACTTAGGTTTAAGGAGCTTCCTGTGAAGGGAAGGCACTTTAGTGTGCCGGGCTGAGACTACCAGGGGAGGGAGCGATGACACAATGGCCACCCAAAATGCCAAAGGAAAGCCAGCTGTCTAATTGCCAAACAGCAATTGAGTGAAACTCTTCTTTTGTTGCACTCGTGGCTTCAGGATTTGAGCGCACAGCCAACAGTAGGCCGAAACAATTCCACCCTCAGTGATGGGATCGGTCACAATAGCTGGATCGCAAACCATATCGACCAGTCCGCCATCCGTGCGAACGAGTATCCACTGATACTTCTGTTGAGAATGTGGGTTTCGCAGCAGCGCGGTTTCCACTACATGGCCAGATATCTCCGCAGAGGACTCTGGAAGAAGAGAGACACCCTCCCCAGGTTTCCTGACTCCGGTGGGCGTAAACATTTCCGGATTAGGTTTGCCTTGCCCAACTTCCGACGCCTGGAAGGACTCGAAGGAAGAAAACGCATCCACATTGTACGCAAAGGCGGAGAGACGAAGAGGACTGATGAAGGGAACCTCCAAGTGGGGATACCGTCCAATGTCCACGATCTCACAGACCAACTCAAAGGTCCCAACTTGAGGATTGCTATGTTTGGGATTGACCCATCCTCGGATCGCGCCTTCCAGCATGGTATCCCCTTCACGGCGGAACTGGCGAGTGACACCCACATTCATCACGGACTTTTTTTGAAAAAACGGGGTGACGCCAATCAGGTTATAGTCTTCGTCCATCTGAAGCCATAACTCCGCGCCTTCTCCGCCTGCCCATCGAAGGTAGCGGCCCTTGGGGCAATTGAAGGTGATGGTTGCGTCAATGACCTCTACTGCTAAGGCTTCGATGTCCTCGACCGTCTCGGCGGGGAATCCTATGCTGGTGAAGTGGCTGGGCATAACTTAATTTTTTTGCGGGGTTTCGTCCCCGCGCGACGAGGTCCTTTTGTTTCGGTAAAAGGACCCAAAACCATTTCCGCCAGTGCGGGTCTCTGCGGGTGCCTGGCCCAGAACCTCGAATCAAGATGGCTCAGAAACTCGCTACGCTCAGACAGTCTTCGCCCAAGAGTAGGATTCGAGGCCCTGGTCCAGCCGCGCCCAACGCGAGTGAGAGGAACTTTTAATATTCTTCATTCCTTAAAACTCTCAAAATTACCTTTGACCCAAAAACCCTTCCTCTTTCCTCATTATTATAGCCTCCTGTACAATTTAATCTACTGTAGGGTCCCATCCATTCCCCATGGGGGTAAATTTTAGTTTCTTTTCAAAACCCTCAATGATGGAAACAAATGGCTAAATCACTGACGACTGATGAAATTCAGACCATCCTCGAAAGTGGCAAGTTTAATAATCTAATCGGGGCAACTGAAGATGAATTGCTAGAGTGCAAGAAGTCCCCTTATCAACTCGATCAAGAAGACCAAAAATTGGAACTAGCAAAAGATGTTTCCGCGCTAGCCAATGTGCGAGGAGGGTATATTATTATTGGCGCACGCACAGAGAAAACCCTCGCACAATTGATTGCAGATGAAGTTACAGAAGTGCACCCCTTCCCTCAGAATCTTGTTGATATAGAACGTTACTTCAACGTGCTAAAAAGCTTTGTTTACCCAAGGCTTGAAGATATTAAAATAAAATGGTTTGTCTCTGCCCAGAATCCAGGTAAAGGAATTGTTTCGATTTATATACCAAAGCAACCACAAGTTCTCTGGCCTTTCCTGATCACTAAGAATATAGAAGAAATCGGTAAAAATAGGCGGATTGTATTTGGGTATGCCGAGCGACGAAGGGCAAACGCGGAGCCCAAGTCTGTAGAAGAACTACACACAATGATTAGAGATGGTTCGCTTTTCGGGCCCATAAATCAAAAATTAGATATTCTTCAAGAAAATGTCGAAATGATGAGCACGGGCATCACAGTCCCACTGTCGAAAACGCAGCCACATCATTTTCTTGAAGGTCGCGTTGGGCTAGTGTTGAGCGAACTCGAATTGCCAACGACTAACCCATTCTATGTATTAGGAGTAGTACCTCACAAATCACTAGATATTCCAGATCTATTTAAAGGTGCTGAAACTAATGTGGTAAAACTACTACATGACCCGCCTTCTCTCAGGTCACGGGGCTTTGATCTTTCTTGTTATGAAACGGATAGAATTATTGCAGGAGAACGTCGTCGGGTAATGATAAAGAAGTATAAGTCTCTTAATTTGTGGCGAGACGGAATGCTTATTTTTGCTTCGGAAGGAGATAATTTTCTCTGTTGGGGTAGCAAACCAGGTCGTCTACGTATCAACCCATTGGCTCTTGTAGAATCCTTATACCTTTTTAGTAAATTAGCCAACTTGGTTTATAAGGAAGGAAAGCTGCCTCCACAGGTGGTGGTCTTTCATTTAGAAATACGAAATATGACCATCAATGAATTTCCAGTTGGCCTGGTTCCTGGCCCCTTGGGATCCTTTAAATCGATATTTGGAGCAGACATACATGATGCGCCAGAATCCTCTAAGAAAATTAACCTTGAATGGAATGAAGAGATAACCCCTGGAGTTGTCGCTTACCGGTTGGCTAGAGAACTCTATGTGTGGTTTGGGATCTCTGAGGATCATATCCCCTACACTGAGCTTTCTGGTACTGACAAGGTGATTAGTGAGAACAAAATAATCGAAATGAACAGGAATCCAATCTGAAACACTCGCATAAGGCTATATTTTTTCCAAAAAGTAGGCCAATTCCAATAATTATTGTGTTGAAGATGGAAGTTTTTGTGTTTTGGCCTGGTTCAAAAACAACTGTTTTTGAAAATTTCATTATATGGTCTCAAAACAACCACGGGCCCTCGTTCTTTTGAACGAGGGCCCGTGCGTATGGTGCGCTTATGACGCATGTTCCTTTTAAATTATTTAGTGACTCGCTGGCCAATGTGCGGGTTTTTCTTGGCTTGGTTGCCATTTTCGGACGGTTGGTTTCGCCCTATTCCTTTTTAGATTCAGGGTCCTCTCCAAGATGCCTGTGGTTCATTCGAAGAACCCATGTGCTGACGAGCACTGTCGTGGTTTCGTGAGGCCGCTGTATGGCAACGCTGGAAGCCCGCTTTGCGTGATCAACCTGTGGTTGGCCGCGGGCCTTACTGTTTTGGTGGGCTGAGGTCTTCCATAGTGGACCCCTCTTGGCTATGCCGGGAATCTGTACTGCGCCATTCCCTAGCTTTTCCCGGCGCGTGATATTTCTACGTTCGCCTAAGAAAAATCCTATGCCTCTCGCTCGGAGGTTGTCAATAGGTTTTTGAAAAGAAAAAATTTTCTCCGTCCCCCTCTTCTTCTAGCAGAGAGGGAGATCTTGAATTCTTGAAGAAATTTCTTTTGCTTACTCGCCTTTCAGCAACATGGTATATTTTTCTTAATGAATTCCATGAACGCCATGATTTTGAAGCAGGATGCCGATGTAGGCACGGGTCCGTTGCAACTTCGGGAAATGCCTATCCCCCAACCAGGGCCGGGCCAGGTTCGGGTCAAAATTTCTGTGTGTGGGATTTGTCGGACGGATCTTCATGTGGTGGAGGGGGAGTTGCCTATGTCGACGCGTCCCATTATTCCGGGGCATCAAACGGTTGGCGTGGTGGATAAAATTGGAGTAGGGGTGACCACCCTTCAAGAAGGTGATCGAGTTGGCATTGCCTGGCTTCAAGGAACGTGTGAAGACTGTGAGTATTGCCAGAGTGGGCGAGAGAACCTGTGCTACCGTCCGACGTTCTCTGGCTACCATGTGCATGGCGGTTTCGCCGAATATGCCTTGGTGTCGGAGAAGTTTGCCTATCCCATTCCCTCGGCTTTTTCGGATGAGGAAGCGGCTCCACTTTTATGCGCGGGGATTATTGGGTATCGGGCATTGCACCGCAGCAACATCCAGCCAGGCCAACGTTTGGGGTTGTATGGATTTGGGGCTTCGGCGCATATCACCATTCAAATTGCGCGGCATTGGGGATGCTCGGTCTATGTATTTTCGCATCGAGAGGAACACCGTGAACTGGGGCGGCAATTGGGGGCAGTATGGGTGGGCAACTCAACTGACTCCCCACCAGAAAAATTACACAGCGCGATTATTTTCGCCCCGGTCGGCGACTTGGTTCCTCCGGCACTGCAGGCTGTAGGTCGAGGAGGAACCGTGGCGGTCGCCGGCATCCACATGTCGGCGATTCCTTCGCTGGATTATGCGCGGGATTTATTTCAGGAGCGTACCTTACAAAGTGTGACGGCGAACACGCGGCAGGATGGACTCGATTTTTTTCGAGTGGCAGCAGAGATTCCCATCCGCACACATACGCAGGCCTTCCCTCTGGAAAAGGCCAACCTCGCGCTTCAAGAACTTAAAGCCGGCAACATCACTGGGGCCGGAGTCTTGCGAATCCACTGAACAGGCCGACATGCTTTCTTATGGTTCTTGCTTCGCTTTAATTTTCTTGTCGATGTTTCGAATGTGAATGGAGCGTCCTCGTTCATCGAGAAAGGCTTGGATCCAATCACCGACATGGGCGGGCCGATCGATTGTCGTGTTTTGATCGAAGGGGATTCTGTATTCGTGTTCAGTGATATCTTGCACCACATACGCCGCGCCTTCGATCTTTCTGACCTGTCCTTCAATGGTTTGCGCATAGGCCTCGGGCAAGACAGAATCTTTTTCAATTTTTTGATACCCACTGGTACCCAACACAATGCCCAATCCCAGATTCTCTTGGGTGGCTTCTTGTGGGACTTCCGCGTCGGTGTTGAGTGGCGGTTCTGTGACGCAGCCGCTTACCCCTACTGCCAAAAAACAGAATAACCCGAGCACGCCAACTGAAAGACTTACTGCAACATTGTTGAATTTCGTCAGAATATGACTCATGGAGCCGGGACTCCTTTCATTTCCCCGCCAATGGCTTGCACGCCAGCAGTGGCACAACCTTCATCCAGATGTGCTCCGGGAGCGCCGCCCACGCCAATGCCGCCGACCACTTCTCCCTGAATTTCAATAGGCAGGCCGCCGCCTAAAATTAAAATCTTTTCATTCATATCCCGAAGTCCTTCGATGCTGGGGAACTTGGTCAGGAGTTGGGCCAAATGTTCGGTCGGACGCCGAAGGCTTGCCGACGTGTAGGCTTTGCGCGAACTACTGTCCACGGTATGGGGCCCGGCTCCGTCATCCCGCAACAACACTTTCAAATTACCCCCAAGATCTACCACTGCCACGCTGACTTTGTAGCCTCCTGACGCACATTTTTCCATCGCGGCCACTGCGGCCTTTTCAGCTAAGGCAAGCGGAAGAACGGATTGTTTGGGTAACCCTTCGGCACCGGCCAGGGTCATGAATCCACCAAGTGTCATGATTCCCGCCAACACGAGAATTGGGGTGTATATGGTTGTAGAGCTCATACTCCGTCTCCCTTTTTTCATATGCCATCTCCTTACACAAAGGTTGGGAAGTACTCGTTGAGCACTTCGTCTTTTATTTCTTTATGGTAGTGGCACTTTCCGCTTTTCCGGTCATCGGCACAAAGGCGACCGGTAAGAGTTTCTCTTTGTGCCATCCGTCTCGTGTGCGTGTCATCAACAGCAATTGTTGTACAGCCTTTCCTAACGGCAGAATCAATCGCCCTCCGATGGCGACTTGATCCAATAACGGTTGCGGAATATGTTCGGGCGCCGCCGTGAGAATAATAGCGTCAAACGGGCCTTCTTCCGGCCAGCCTTGGTAACCATCCCCGGCGCGAACTTTTACGTTGGTCAGACCTAAATGGGTTAATGTGTCTTTCGCTCTCTCGGCGAGAGGCTCGACAATTTCAATGCTAAAGACCTTGTTCACCATGTGGGACAGAATGGCAGCTTGATATCCTGAACCGGTACCAATTTCCAACACCCGTTCGTGGGGTTGAAGCTTCAAGGCTTCGGTCATGAACGCAACAATATACGGTTGGGAAATCGTTTGCCCGAATCCGATGGGTAAGGGATGATCCTCATACGCCTGCTCTTTTTCTGATTCCGGTACAAACTCATGGCGGGGCACCTGCCGTAGCGCCTGAATCACCTGGGAGTCAGTGACACCGCGTGCGATGATTTGCTCCCGTACCATGTGGTCGCGTTCGACCTGGCGGGGCTGAGGATCCTGTGTGGGGTTTTGTGTCATGTCATAACTCAAAGTCGGCGCTGCTAAATGAAATCCTAGCAGTGCACCACACCAGGTTCCAAGTGTTAACGTCCGCCTCATGATTCTTTCCCAAACGATGCAGTGGTCTCTTGAAAATATGTGATTGTCTTGGCGATCCAATCCCCTTGTAACCAGTCAGGATAAAAATCAAACGTCACTCGTGTGCCGTACGTGGGACCAAAATCTTTTTTATTGATCTGATCGTTCCAGGTTTCAAACGTGAATCGGTGAATCTGGAAGCCAAGAGAATAATACCGTTCTTCCAGCGCGTCGCCTTCAATATCTACAAAAATCCCGGAATCGATCGTGATTCCTCCAAACAGAACGCAGATGGGAATATTATGGTTATCAAACCACCCAAGACTCACCTTCCCTTGGGCGATAAATGACTGGGGCGCGATGGCTTCAAAGGCTGCGCCATTAAAGACGCGTCCATAACGGCCCAAGCCGGACACTCGTACCATATTTGCAATGGAGTGGAGAGTTCCACCTTGAGGGCTCCATTCCTCGGCGATCGGTTTTAACATAGCCCAATGCTTCACGCCCGCTCGTCCCCACACTTCATGGTAGAGCGTCCCGGTAGAGAACCCTAGTCCGGCAAAGACGAGATTATCCTTGACCCATTTGGTAAGGGAACCATCCACCATAAAATCGAATTCGGTTCGTACGCCCCCGACCGGCACCTTGGCAATGTCAAACAAAAAGTCATGGACAAACTCATTTTGTAAAAATTTCGTGGGTTCGTCGCTGGTTGGGCCTCCACTTACTGTGAGGTTGGTTTGCCAGCATGCCGTACAAACCTCTTCTTGCGTCCAATTTTGGGTCCAGCTGATGGACCCGAAATTAAGTCCAATAGTTTCTCGCGTGTCGTTGAATCGCTGGCCTTCGCCATTAAACTCCGTAAACCGAAAAAAATTGATGCCGGTCGCCACTTGTGCCTGTTGATCGGGGAAACCCATCGCGCCCCAATGAACGCCGGGTGAGGGGGTCTCAGCTCGTGCTGAATTATTTGAATTGCTATGGAGGAAGGCTCCTGTCATCAGCACGGCACACAACCAGTGCACAAAACTGTTTCGCTTGATGGGAAAAGACATCATAGATGAATGTGCTGCTGATTCGCTGATGGGAGTCTCTATGAGCTAGCTGCAGTGTAAGGGAAAGGTGGGAGAAATGGCTAGCTTGAGGGTGGAGAAAAGGTCAACCACTCGAAGCATTAAAACGACGATTCTAGCGAGGAGGTAAGTCGGTGTCCGGTTAATGCCAGATAAGCGTTATCCACCGTGTCCACGTGGGAAACATGCATCAGAAATGGAATTTGCCAATCATCATCTCGAACATCATGTTCTTCAGGGATCAGTATTCGCTCAAGATGTTCATCGTAGGCCGCATAGACTTTTTGTGGAATTCCGCCGACCTTTCCGATGCGGCCATCCTCGGTGATGGTGCCGGTAATTGATCGCCCATCGATGAGTTCGTCCCCTTTGGCCAGGGCGGCCACGCTTAAGCCAACCATCGCGGATAAGCTTTCCCCATACATGGTCTGTCCAGGATTAGGAAATGTAAGCGAGACAGTCCAGGATAGGGTTTCAAGGTGGGCTGCTGCGGCGACTCGCTCTATGGCCCATTTGACCGCATGCTGAGCCAATGGGGAGAATTTCCCCGGCTTGGTATCAAACCGAATTCTCAATCCTTCCTGGTCGGATCGATCCTTGAAATGAATGATGACATGACTGACTACCCCGACCGGACGCTGAGCATGGCCAATAGCGAGACCTAAAATTGGGACCGACAGATGTTTGAAATGTGCGGTGGGCGTAACTCTGGCGGCGACGGGCGTCGCCTCCAATGCATTTCCTAATAGGAATGCCAGTCCCAAGAGGCCACTCAATAGTTTTCGGTTTGTCAATCCTAACACAAGTTCACTCCTCTTTAATGCCTAAACAGTATTTATTATACCTGACGTTCTTTGCGATTGTCTCTGTGATGCCAGAAATTTTTTAATTTTTCAGGCTCAAGACCCATCCACACGGTGTGGCAGAAATTAACGTGTAGTCTTGAGCTTACCTTAATTAATGAGAGATTTTTAATCTTCCTCTAATGTTGTCTTCATCTTGCCAGCGTACGATGTGATCACGAGGCGTCATGGATTTCCAATTATGAGTCGAGAATCTAATTTTGATCTAGAGTTCGAATCGAACCAGCATGAGGACTATTCCGTTATGCCCAAACACATGCTCATTGTTGAATCGGATCAAACCGCTTCCAAATTGTACGCACTTTGGTTCAATGATATGGGGTTTCAGACCACGTCCGTAACTGATGGGTGGCAGGCGATGCAGGCGCTCGCGGATCAATCTATTGATGGCCTGCTGCTGGACCTTAAGGCTCCTATCATGGATGGGTTGGCCATGCTCACTCAGCTTCGCCAACGGTATGCGGATATTCCTGTCATTGTCCTCGCGACCGTAGATATGACGGATTCGTTGTTGGAAGCTTTGGAAAGCGGAGCGCAGGATTATTTAACCAAACCTGTGTCACAACACTTATTTAAGCAAAAATGTCGCCGGGTGTTTCTTCCGCATCAGAAAATGGACTTTAACAAAAAACCCGAAACACCCACTACCGAAAGTATGAAACATATTCTTATCGTAGATGATGACCCTGATATTCGGATGCTGCTTCGGTCGGTGTTGGAATCCTATGGTTACCGTTGCGATGAAGCGCAAAATGGATTGGAAGCGATAGAGCTGGTCGAAGGCCACTCATTTGACCTCGTGTTGGTGGACTATTCCATGCCGCTGATGAACGGGTTGGAGGTGATTGAGAGTATTGCTGAACGACCATGCGAGTCCCGACCGGGGGTGATCATGATAACCGCACAAGCGGACGAAACTCTTCGAACACAGGCGCTCAAAGCCGGGGCCGCTGAAGTCCTGACCAAACCCTTTGATTTAGATCACATGCTCTTAACCATTGGACGAACGCTCAAAAACAAACATTCCTCCTCTCGGTGTTCCCGATGAAGCCTGTGAGTGGATAAGCGAAACCGGTTGCCCTTGTTTACCCCGCAACCTTGATGGTCCAGGCACGATTTAAGTAGTTCATGACCATCCTTCAAAGGCCAGCCGGTTTCCCTTCCCACTTGATCGTGAGACGGCAATGTATGAATGAGTTAAAAGATAAAGCTCATAAAGCTAATGTGAGCCTGGATTCAATGGATTCAAAAAAGGCGGCTCTTTTTCCAGAGGCGTCTTTTTTGTTTGTGTTTACAAGCTTTTCATTCCCGAGGTTTTTATCGGGAATCCAGTTTGATCTTATGCGGGGAAAAACCCTGCAAAAAGACTAACCAAAATCAGCCCAATTCGCATAAGGCCTTAATCTATAAACCTCCTCAATAGAACTCCCCAACCTCACCCCCTGTTCCTCAAGCAACTTGGCCACTTGCCAAAGTGGCAACCCGACAATAGTCGGATAATCTCCCTCAATTCTTTCAATTAGTTTTGACCCTTCGCCTTGAAGCGAGTATGCGCCTGCCTTTCCTAAGCTCTCCTCGGTGGCGAGATAAGTTTTCAATTCTTCCTCGGTGAAAGGTTTAATCCAGACTTCGGCGGTTTCCACTAAGGCAACTGAATGGTTAGTCATGTGGTGAATCAAGGCGAGTCCGGTGTGCACCTGATGGGAATATCCACGTAATTGTTTCAACATGATTTCGGCTTCTTTAATATCTTTAGGTTTGCCCAAAAGGGTGCCGTCAATTTCAATCACGGTATCGCTCCCTAGAATCAAATCATTTGGATACTGCGAGGCAATGGATTGGGCCTTGTCCAGGGCGAATTGTTTGGCTTGGTCGGGCGGCGAAACGCCTGGCGAAACAATTTCCTGTGAAGTTGGCGAAATAATGTCGAAGGAAATCCCAAGTAGCGCGAGCAATTCGCGGCGGCGAGGGGATGTGGAGGCGAGGATAATGTTCACCGGTGTGTGTAAAGGCCGTCGCGACTAATATGAGGCACTCAGCGCTTCTTGTTCGGTCAGGACGTGCTGAGAGGTATATTCATCCAGCAAGCGTTGTACTTCTTGGGCCGTGTTGGTTTTAACCATATTGGCACGCATGGCTGCGGCGTAGGGGAATTCGCTGCAGTACCATCCCAGGTGTTTCCGCATGCGAGGGAACCGAGGCGTCTCATTAAAGGATTCAAAGAGCACCGCATGGTTGATCATCATCTGGAATCGTGATTCGAGGGAAATCCTGGGCTGAATCAATGGTCCGGAATTTAGGTTCTGAGTCGCGTTTCGAATAAGATCTTTTCCTTGGAAGATCCACGGATTTCCTTGTGCGGCGCGTCCAATCAGGATGCCATCGACACCGCTGGTGTGAATGCGATTTGCCGCCTCATTCAATGACCGGATATCGCCGTTCCCCAAAACCAAAATGCCATGGCGATGAATAACCTGAGTGGCGTTGGCAATGGCTTCCCAATCGGCTTCCCCTCGATACATTTGTTGCAAGGTTCGACCGTGGATCGAAATGACTTCCGGTTGGCCTTGGGCTAGACAATCACTCCATTCGTTGATGACGACCGAATCATAGCCGAGCCGTGTCTTGACGGTGAGTGGCAGTCGTCGGCGAGGGGGTGGTTCTGATCCTCCCCACCGAACCTGGTTTCGTTCCTTGGCTTGATGGATGGCGGATTTTTTTAATCCAATTTCCTCAAGAGTTTGTCCCTGTGCCCAATCGGCAAGTCCTTGCTTGGTGGAAGCCATAATTTCCAAAGCCAAATCTGGGGTACGAATCAGACCGGCACCGCTACCCGACGAGGCCACGTTTTTTGATGGGCATCCCATATTAATATCCAGCCCATCGAATCCCAATTCTCCAATGACATGGGCGGCTTTGTAAAATAAGGCCGGGTGTTTCCCATAGAGCTGGGCCACGATGGGGCGTTCGCATTCGGAGTATCGCAACGGTTCCCAGCCCGCTCGGCTTCCGTGGCAAATGTCGTGGACATTGGTGAATTCGGTGAAGAGGACATCCGGGCGTCCATAGGTCGCCATGACGTGACGGAAGGTGACGTCCGTGACCCCATCCATGGGGGAAAGTCCAACTATGGGACGAGGGAGTGAGTGCCAAAAGCTCATAGGGATTGAGATGTTACAATGAGAATGTCCATCATGCGATCGTTCTTCACATATTTGATTTTGGAGCCCAACCGACCGAAATAGCCTGGTGCGGGGCTATGTCTTTTTCTTTTAGAACAAAATAGTATGGTTGAGATTCACTTGTCTAGCGTAATTATCGGTGGAAAGTATTTTTCCCAAGAATGGCACCAATGAAAAACCACATAAAGGATCCTTTTGACCCAATTTCCTCTGCGGAAATTCCTTCGGAAGCGCAGGGGGAGAGTTTCAATGAACTTCTTCCTAAATTAGAGGCTCTCTTGTCCGGTCCTGCATCGGATTTGCGAATGGAGCTCCTCCGAGAAATGATCGCGGGAGTCGTGAAATATCACGAGCAGCGTCTTGATGTCCTAGATATCAAAATCGTGAACCGGACCCTGAAGGAACTCCGCCATGCCTTCAAGGTGTTTCAGCCCTATGAACATTGTTTGAAAGTTAGCATCTATGGATCTGCCCGAACGTCCCCGGATGATCCAGACTTTCAACTTGCAGAACGGTTTGGGCGGCTTCTCAGTCAACGGGGCTTTATGGTGATCACAGGGGCGGGCCCAGGCATTATGGATGCTGGACACCGGGGAGCGGGGCGAGACATGAGTTTTGGTGTCAACATCATGTTGCCGTTTGAGCAATCGGCGAATGCGACCATTGCCGAAGACCCCAAGTTGGTGTATCTGAAATACTTTTTCACCCGGAAGTTACTGTTTGTTCGAGAATCTCAGGCCGCAGCGTTTTTCTCCGGAGGATTTGGAACAATGGATGAAGCGTTTGAAATTTTGACTCTTCTGCAAACGGGGAAAAGCGATCTTGTGCCGGTGGTCTGCCTTCAGGCACCGGGATCTGATTATTGGGATCGATGGCTGGATTTTGTAGCCGGTCAACTCCTCCCACGAGGGTTGATTTCTGAATCAGACTTAAGTTTGTTTAAAGTGTTTCAGCACGAAGAGCCTGCTGTTCAAGAAATTCAAAACTTTTATCGGAACTTTCATTCGTCTCGGTTTGTTGGCCAGCAAATGGTTATAAGGATGCGTATGCCGCTGACTCCTCATCAGTTAGCGGAAGTTCAATCGACTTTTCAGGACCTCTGCACCGAGGGGTCGTTTACGCAAGTCGAAGCCTTTCCTCAAGAACAGAGTGAACCGAGAATCTCGCATTTGCCCCGCTTGGCGTTCAACTACCATCGACGAAATGCTGGCCGCCTTCGTCAATTGGTTGACTGGTTAAATGGGTTGCCGCAAGAGCCTCATTCCAGCAGGCCGTTAAACTGAACTCTTAAGAGCTGTGCTTTGTTGATGATCGATCCACTGTTTCGCGTGGAAAGTCGAAGGTCTTTGTCTCAAAATGCAATCATGTTATGGTACCTTCAGTGAAAAAAAATGAGGCCAAACAAATATGTCTGTTTCAAATAAACCCGAACCGAATATTGTGCTGTATCATGCAGATTGCGCCGATGGATTTGGTGCCGCCTGGGCCTTATGGAAGCGATATCCGCGCGCGAAATATATTGCGGTGAAGCATGGTCAGCCTCCGCCCACTGGTCTTGAAGGCCAGCATGTCGTCATGGCTGATTTTAGTTATGGGCGTGAGGAGATTGAAAAGATCCATAATGTTACCGCTAGTTTTCAAATCCTGGATCATCATGTCACGGCTCAAGCGGCGTTAACCGACTTGCCCTATGCCTATTTTGACATGAAAAAAAGCGGGGCCGTGTTGGCATGGGAATGGGCGCATGAGGAGCCTGTCCCTTGGCTGTTACAGTACATCCAAGATAAAGATCTTTGGGAATGGCGATTGCCGAAGAGTCGTGAAATTAGCGCGGCCTTGGGGGCTTATCCTTTTGACTTTGAAGTGTGGGATAGGCTGGAGCAAGGTATGTTGGAAATTGAAGGGCGAGCGATTCTTCAATTAGAGGAAAAACTTATTGAGACGATTGTGGAAGAAGCTGTTTTGGTATCATTTCAGGGTGAAACCGTTCCTGCGGTTTACAGTCCGATCATGACGAGTCAAATTGGTGAACGATTATGTCGAGGCTTTCCGTTTGGCATTATTTGGCATCAACAAAATGGGCGTCGATATTTTAGTTTGCGTTCGAGAGCTGGCACCACGGATGTTTCTGCGATTGCCGCCAAATTTGGTGGCGGCGGGCATGTTAATGCCGCCGGATTTTCCCTTCCACTTCAATCGTTCACGGATCAGATGTT